>DATJUZ010000061.1:0-7098 GCA_035502035.1 Thermoplasmata archaeon | reverse complement strand
CGGCGATCGCCTGGAGCGGGTACGACGCGAGGAAGATCGACCGCTGGTTGCGGACGCGGTCGGCGATCGGGGCGACCGCGAACGTCAGCGCGAAGGCGCCCCGCTCCACGGCGAGGACGAGACCGACGACCCAGAGGCTGTGGAACGACTGGAGCGCGACCCAGACGATCGAGATCGCGAACACCGAGTAGCCGGTGCTCGCGGCCGCCCACGAGCCGAGGTACCAGCGGAACTGGGCGTGGCGGAGGACCCGGCCGAGGCCCGAGCGCCCCTGCGTCATCGTCCCGACTCCTCCCGGCGGCTCCCGGCGCGCCGCGCCGGACCCCGGCTCTCGGAGGACGTCGGGGGCGGTCCGCGGGCGCAGTTCGCTCGGGGCCTACGCGACGACCGTGATCGTACCCGAACGGCCCGCGGAGACCTGGAGCTTCCCGCGGAAGTCCTTCACCCAGCCGTCGGTGATCTTGATCTTCTGGCCGACGGAGTAGCGGCTCGTCTCGTCGCCCCAGAGGGTCAGCGTGATCGTGCCGGACTCGTCCTGGAGGGTCGCGTCGGCGACGCGGGACGGTCCCCGGGCGGTCGTGACGTCTCGGACCGGCGAGATCGCGGTGATGGTCGCTTCGATCGTGGCACTGGCGTTTGCGCGGAGCGCGGCGATGGGCATGGTCGCGCGCAACAGGGAGGGGGTTATCCGCCTTGCGTCGCCCGCCGCGGGGGGTGCCAACGGCCCGCGCGCTCGCCGAAGGCGGTTTATACGGTGCCCGATGCTCGGCGGCCGGTGCCGCCGTCGCGACCGCGCGTCGTGGTCATCGGTCTCGACTCCTGCTCGCCCTGGACCGTCTTCGAGCGGTTCCGGCCGTTCACCCCGCACCTGAACGCGCTCCTCGAGCGCTCGACCCGGGGCACGCTGCGCACGGTCGACCCCCCGATCACCGTTCCGGCGTGGGCCGTCATGTTCTCGGGCATGGACCCGGGCACGCTCGGGATCTACGGCTTCCGGCACCGGCGGCCGGGGACGTACTGGGACCAGTACGTGCCGTCGTCCCGCACCCTGTTGCAGCCGATGGTCTGGGATCGGCTCTCCCGCGTCGGCAAGCGCGTCTGCGTGATCGGGATGCCGCCCGGCTACCCGCCGCCGGCGGTGAACGGCGTCTACATCTCCGACTTCCTTACGCCGGACGGGGCGCAGGACTTCGTCAGCCCCGCGTCGCTCAAGGACGAGATCAACCGCGTCGCCGGGGGTCGCTACCTGTTCGACGTGACGTTCCGCGCCGACGACCGGGACCGGGTCGGCCGGGAGCTCCTCGAGATGACACGGCAGCACCTCGCCGTCGCCCGCCACCTGTGGAAGAAGGAGGCGTGGGACTTCTTCGCGCTGCACGAGATCGGCCCGGACCGCGTCCATCACACCTTCTGGAAGTACTTCGACCCGTCCCATCCGCGCTACGAGGAGAACCGGGCGTTCCGGGAGTTCGCCGAGGAGTACTACCGTCGCCTCGACCATGACCTCGGGCTCTGGCTGGACGAGATCCCGGACGACGTCCGGGTGTACGTCGTCTCCGACCACGGGAGCCAGGCGATGCAGGGGTGCTTCTGCATCAACGAGTGGCTGATCCAGAAGGGCTACCTCGCGCTCCGGGGCCCGCGTCCGCCGGCGGGGACGCCGCTCGAGAAGGCGACGATCGACTGGTCGAAGACCCGCGCGTGGGGGGCGGGCGGCTACTACGCCCGCATCTTCTACAACGTGAAGGGCCGCGAGCCCGAGGGGATCGTCCCGGCGGCCGAGCTCCCGGCGTTCGAGGCACGGCTCTCGAACGACCTGCGTGGCATCGTCGGGCCGGACGGGCGGTCGCTCGAGGTCGACGTCCGGGTCCCCCGGGCGATCTACCACCAGGTGAAGGGCGACAGTCCGGACCTGATGGTCTACTTCCGGAACGCGACCTGGCGCTCGGCCGGGACGCTCGGCTACGACACCCTCTACCTCGCCGAGAACGACACGGGTCCGGACGACTCGGTGCACGCGTTCGGCGGCGTCTACGCCTACCGCGGACCGGGCTCGGCCCCGCCGGGGCTGGGACCCGAGGAGCGTCTGATCGACATCGGACCGACGATCCTCCGCCAGCTCGGCGTCGAGGTCCCGGCCGAGATGCAGGGTCGACCGATCGCCCGCTTCGGGTAGGGCGGGAGCGCCGAAAGTGCCCGTATCGGGCGGGCGGCGACGCGCAGAACGCGTCGCGACAGTTCTATAACCCGCTTCCCCTAACCGTTCTTAACTTCAGTGAGGAGACGATCCCTGCGACGGGCCAGTGGGGGGGGAGCTCAATCCCCACGTCCCGGCACCGTCGGGGCGGCCGCCGCGGTAGTTCTCGCAGCCGTGATGCTGCTCTCGGGCGTTCCCTCTCCCGCCCTCTGGGCCCCGGCGCGGGCCCCGCCCACCGCCCCGAGCGCCTCGCCGTCGCCTGCGGCGCTCTCGTCGGTCCACCCCCCGAGCATCTCCGACCCGACCGGCCCCGCCCCTCTCTCGGCGGAGCGGCGGTGCCTGCTCGGCGTCGCCACCGCGTGCTCCTCCAGCCTCCCCTCCGTGGCGTCCAGCGTCGCGCCGTCCGGCGGCGACCCGTCGTCGTGGACGAACATCACCCCGGCCCTCCCGCAGCCGAGCCCGTCCGAGCGCGACCAGCCGGCGGAGGTCTACGATCCCCAGGCGCACGACGTGATCGTCTTCGGCGGGTACGGGCCGAGCCCGCTCGGAGGCGGCGACGTCGCCCTCCGTGACACGTGGGGATTCTCGAGCGGCGTCTGGACCGACCTGATCCCGACGGCGGAGTGCGGGAGCGTCGCCTGTCCGTCCGCTCGGTCCGCCGCGGCGCTCGCCTACGACCCGGTCCTCGGCGGGGTCGTGCTGTTCGGCGGGGCCGTGTTCTCCCCGAAGCAGGTGGTCTTCAACGACACCTGGCTGCTCAGCTGCAGCACCCCCACCGCGTGCGCGTGGACGAACATCACCTCCGAGGTCGGTTCGGCGCCGTCGCCGCGCTACTTCGCCGCGATGAGCTACGACCCGTCCGATGACTACGTGCTCCTGTTCGGGGGGTTCGCCCCGAACTACGACACCCTCGGCGACACCTGGTCGCTCGGGACGACCTGGTCTAACCTCACGTCCAAGGAGGGCGGCGCGAGCGGCTACACCTCGCTGAAGGCGCCCGAGCCGCGCGGCCTCGCGTCGATCGCCGACAGCCCGAACGGCTACGTCCTCCTGTTCGGGGGGGTCGTTTCGGAGGACTCGGGGGCGAAGTTCGCCATCATCGAGAACTCGTGCAACAACGGCGACTACTACAGCTTCGGCAACCAGACGGTCGCCTGGTGGTTCCACGACGGTCTCTGGTCGCCGATGAACGGCTGGGGCGACACCGAGCTCGGGCCGTGCGCCCCGCCGCCGCCGCCCAAGCCGGCCAACGTCACGTCGTCGACGTCGCCGGACACGAGCGCGCTGTCGACGGCCCCGCCGTGCGGCCGGGAAGGCGCCGCGCTCGGCTGGAGCCCGAAGAACAACCAGTTCGCCCTCTACGGCGGGTACGGCTCGACCGACAAGAAGTCGGCGAACTTCTGCACGGCGTCCGTCGGCTACGAGAACGACACCTGGCTCTACGACAACGTCTCGGGCGGCGGGTTCCTGTGGCGCAACGCGGGCGACTCCGGCGACCCGGTCGAGCGGCTGGACATGGGCTACGCGAGCGACTTCACGGACGACTACTTCGAGATCTTCGGGGGCGTCGGCGCGCCGACGTACTACAACTCGACGTACCGCTTCTTCGAGCCGGTGCGGGCGAAGCTGACCGGCCCGCTCGAGTACAACACCGGCCTATCGATCCACCTCATCAAGATCCCGTTCGTCGTCGTCGGCTACGGCGGCTCCGGTGACCTCAGCTACGTCCTGAGCGCCCGTGGGCTCAAGAACGGCAACTCCCTCGATACGGGGGGCGCCTGCCCCGAGTTCTACGCCCTGGCGCGCACGCTCCCGGCGAACGGGACGGTGCGGTTCTACTGCGCTCCGGGAGACGCCAACTACAACGTCTACCGTCTCTCGCTGACCGTCACCGACCTCGAGACCCCGTCCGACCACGCCGCGGCGAGCTGGACGTACACCGTCCTGCCGCAGGAGAAGATGGCGGTCCACTCGCAGTACAGCGAGTACTTCTACCAGAACGTCAGCTTCACGAACACCTTCACGATCTTCGCCGAGGTCGCCAACGCGGCGGCGACCAGCATGACGGTCGGCTTCGGGGGCCACGCCTACACCCCGCACCAGGTCTCCGGCTCCCCGGACAACTGGACCGTGAGCGTGAACATGCGCTCGGTCCCCAAGGGCGCGATCTTCCACGCCGAGGGGAGCTGGGGCTCCTGGACCGACAACGCGACGCTCAACGTCACGATGATCTCGTTCCCGAGCTGGCTCGCGAGCGTCTGGTCCGGCAGCGGGGCGAACGAGACGGTCCACACCCACGGTGCTGGGCCGTTCAACGAGACCTACTCGATCGCCGAGACGTTCTCCTGGGACCTCGGGAGCGGCTCCGGCTTCAGCCTGCCCTCGATCGACTCGCTGTTCAGCTCGACGTTCGACCTGCTGCCGAACATGACCGTCCGCTTCCTGCTGACGTCGCTCGGCGGCCTGTACGCGAACGCGACGGTGCCGATCAGCACCCCTTCGTTCGACATGGGCGGGGAGGGGTTCAACCTCTCCGTCATCGTCTCGCTCCACGGCGTCTTCGACGTCGTCGGTTCGACCGTCCAGTGGGTCAACGCGACCGCGGGGATCGCGATCGTCGCGTCGTTCGGTTTCTCGGTGCCGATCTGGGGGTTCTGCATCCTCGGCGTCTGCATCGGCCTCACGCTCCAGGTGACGATCAACGCCTCCGCGGCGCTCCAGCTGATCCTCGCCCCGTCAAGCTCCCACGACCTCATGGGCGTCGGTCTCCAGCTCGCCAACATCCTCGGGGAGTTCGCGATCGGCATCCGGGCGGAGGCGCAGTTCTCCATCCTCATCGCCTCCGTCGGGCTCGGGGTCGGCGTCGGGGTCGCCTTCGCCTTCCGCACGCATCCGAACTTCGAGATCTCGCACTGGTGGCTGAACGGCTCGGTGCTCGCCTCGGCGTCGTTCCTCTTCTGGTCGAAGACCTGGTACGTGCTCTCGGGCACCATCGCGCAGGGGGACCCTCCGCCCGCCGCAGGGCCGGCGCTCGTGGTGCGTCCGGCGTTCGACAACGGCACCGGGGTCCCCTGGGTCGTCGACGACCGCTACTACAACGGCTCGGGCTACGACGCCCGCGTCTGGGATCCCGGCGCGACCTCCGGGCCGGCGATCGACGACATCTACCCCTCGACCGAGGTCAGCGCGGCGGCCGGTCCGAACGGCGCCACGCTGTTCTTCACCAACGACAACGTCTCCGAGCCGGTCCACGACGGCCTCGAGGTCTCCGCGGTCCGCCTCGACCGGACGACGAACGCGCTCGTCCCCGAGGGCTCGCCGAAGGACCCCGGCTACGTCGCCTTCCTCCCGCACGCGACGACCCTGCCGAACGGCAGCGACCTGGTCGTCTGGGACGCCCTTCCGCTCGCGGAGACGACCGTCTCCGACCCGACCGACCTTACGTCGATCGCGCTCCAGGGGGCGGTCTTCGACCCGGCGACCGACCGATGGGGGCCGGTACGCACGTTCAGCTCGCACGCGTTCGCCGGAGCCGCCGAGGTCGACGCGACCGGCCCGACCCCCACGGTCGTCGAGCTGCTCGTCAACACGCCCCTCCTGACGAACACGAGCACCGAGCGCCTGGTCGAGTACGACGCGGCTACTGGCGCGGTCCTCGCGAACGTGAGCGTGAGCGGCGTCACCGGGATCCTCTCCGTGCGCTCCGGCCCCAGCCTCGCCGTCCTCACCGGGACCCACGACAGCTACGTTCTGGTCGACCTCGCCACGGGCGCGGCGGTGCCGATCGCCTACAGCCCGCCGCCCGGCTTCACGCTCAACGCGTCGTCGTTCGCCGTCGGCTCGGCGGACGAGCTCGCGCTCCTGTACACCGGCCCGGGAGGCGCCCAGCTGGTCCTCTACAACGCCTCCAGCAAGCTCGTCGGCGCGACGCTGAGCCTCGGGGAGAACGTCTCGGAGGCGGAGGCGCTCGCGAGCGGGGGAACGACGTACGTCTTCGTGCGGACCCCGGACGGCATCGAGGCGTGGAGCGAGCGGGGCGGGGTGTTCACCGGCCCGGCGGCCGTCGACCGCGGTCCGGTCACCACCTACGGGATCGTCCAGGACGGCAACGCGATCGCCGTCTACGCGCTCTCCACGAACGGCACGGAGGACCAGCCGACCGTCACGCTCTCCCTCGCCGAGCTCGCTGCCGCGCTGGCCCCCGTCCCGGGGAGTCCGAAGGTCGGCGCCGGGGCGCCGGCCCCGAACCCGACCGGCGGCTACCTGGTCGACCTCGCGATCGCCGCGGGCGCGGTGGTCGCCCTCCTAGCGGTCGTGGCCATCCTGACCCGCCGGAGACGATCGCCCCCGGTCGTTCCGCCCGGAGGCGCGGGCGGCCCGGCGGCCCCTCCTCCGCCCGCCGACACGTCCGGGGGGCGACCGTGAGCGTCAGTGCCGTGGCGCGCTCGCCGGGCTCGCTGGCCGTACTCTCGGCGGCCGTCGTGCTCGCCGTCCTGGTCGGACTGTCGGCATGGGCGGGGGTTGCGTCACCGGGCCCCCGAACGCTTGAGGCCCGCGCGCCCCTCGGATCGGCGCTCGGCGACGGACCGGCGACGCCCGAGGTCGCCCCGGCGATCCACATCATCATCCCACACCCGACCTGGGTCAACGTCACCAGCGCCGCCCCGCACGCGGCTCCCCCCGGGGCCGCCGGGGTCGCGTCGGCGTACGACCCCGCCTCGCACACGACCGTCGCCTTCGGCGGCTGCCTCGCCCACGGTCCGTGCCCCGACAATCAGACCTGGCTCTTCTCGAACGGGACGTGGGCGAACGTGACGGCCCACCGCGACGACCCCCCGGTGCGGGAGTACGCGGCCCTCGACTACGACGCGAACATGCACGGGATGCTGCTGTTCGGCGGC
>DATJUZ010000060.1:0-39324 GCA_035502035.1 Thermoplasmata archaeon | reverse complement strand
GATCCCGACGACGACCGCTCCCCTCCCCGCGCGCAGCATCGACCGCGACCCTCCTACCCTGCGGGGCTGCCCGTCTCGCGGGGTCTGGCAGCAGCGGGATCGACTGGGTCGGGTTATCCCTTTCTTGGGCCGCCGGCCCGGTTCCTCCCCCTCCCCGGACCGGGCGCGCCGATGAGCTGACCCCGGCCGGCCCCGTCGCCTTCCCCGGACGGACGGGTCGTGAACGGAACCCTCCGGGGGCGGGCGATCCGGTGAAGCGTCCCAGCCTGGGCAGGGCTCGATGATGCGGCCGTGCTCGAGGACGAGGAGAGGAGGGGTCCCGCGCGCGGTGAGGTTTGGGGCGGGTCTCGGAGGACTACCGCTCTGGTGCGGTCGGCGGCCCCGGCCGCCAACGAGGGCCGGCGACCTTCCGAGGGGTCGGGCTCCGGGCCCGATCTGGGTAGCGCGGTCTCGAGACGCCCCGCCCCCTGTCGTAAAACAAGTTGCCAGTATTATTAAATATATGTTTAATCTTGGTTAAACGAAGTGCCAGAACCGCACGACCCGTCGGCCGGCCGCTTCCTCGGGGTGCGTCTCAGCCCCGAGGAGGAGGCCCACCTCGAGCGTTTCCGAAGCGAGCGCGAGCTGCCGAACCGATCCGAGGCGATCCGCGCCCTCCTGCGGGACGCGGCCGCGCCGAAGGGCCGGACGGCGGAACTGCCGGCGACCCGGCTTCGGGAGCTCGAGGAGCTCGTCGAGAACGGATACTTCTCGACGGTCGAAGGCGCGGTCGAGTACGCGCTCGAGGCGGGGCTCCGCGAACTGGTCGCGAACCATCGCGACGGTCTCGAGGAGCTCCGACGCCACGCGCGCGAGCTCCGCGACCGCGGCGACCGGCGGCGTCGGGCGACTCGGGAGGGTCGGGAGCTCCTCCGGCGCTAGCTCCCGAACAAGGGGAAGGTTGCAATGGATGCGATGGCGATCGCCTGGAGCGAGCGGAGCGGGTTCATCTGCCGACTGTGCCGTCAGGACGCCAAGCATAATGAGGTGCTCCACATCTCATTCTGCCCCGTCCACGGATTGAGCTCTCCCCTCGACGAGCTCCCCGGACGGCCGGAGGCGAGAGCATCCCGCGTCTCTACACCCGTACGGGCGACCGGGGAACGACCGGTCTCGCTGGTGGCGCGCGGGTAGCGAAGGACTCGGCCCGCCTGAGGGCCTACGGTGCCTACGACGAGCTCGGCGCCTGGCTCGGGCTGCTGCACGCCCGGCTCCCGCCGGAGCTGGCAGAGGTACGGGAGCTGGTGCGGCGCCTCGAGCATGAGCTGTTCGTCGCCCAGGCCGAGCTCGCCCGCGCGCCGGCGGCCGGCCGGCCGAAGCAGGTGATCACCGCCCGCCAGGTCGAGCGGCTCGAGAGGGAGATCGACCGGTTCGACGCGCGCCATCCGCCGCTGACGAGCTTCGTCCTGCCGGGCGGCTCGGAGGCCGCCGCGACGCTCCACCTCGCGCGGACGGTCGCCCGCCGGGCCGAGCGGGAGCTGGTGACGCTGCACCGCGAGGAGCCGCTCGACCCGCAGCTGCTCGCCTGGGCGAACCGACTGTCGGACCTCTTGTTCGCCCTCGCGCTCGCGGCGAACGCCGCCCTCGGCGTCGCCGAGGTCCCGCCGGACTACGACGTCTAGGCTCGGAGGCCGATGGAGATCGGGGTCGTCGGTAAGCCGAACGTCGGCAAGTCGACCCTGTTCAACGCGCTCACCCTGCTGGACGTTCCGATGGCCCCGTACCCGTTCACGACCCTCGAGCCGAACCGGGGCGTCGGCGCCGTCCGTGTCCCCTGCCCCCACGCGGAGAAGGGCACGGCGTGCACGCCGGGGAACGCGAAGTGCGTGGACGGCACGCGCTGGGTCCCCGTCGCGCTCGTGGACGTCCCCGGCCTCGTCCCCGGGGCCCACGCCGGCAAGGGCCTCGGCCACAAGTTCCTGGACGACCTCCGTGCCGCGGACGGTTTCCTGCAGGTCGTCGACCTGAGCGGCGCCACCGACGAGGAGGGACGGCCGGTCCCGCCCCGCTCGCACGACCCGTCGCTCGAGGTGACCTGGCTCGAGAGCGAGCTGGTCGCCTGGATCGCGGAGATCCTGGGCCGGGGGTTCGAGCGAGAGGCCCGGGGAATGGAGCTGGACGGCCGCAAGGTCGAGGAGTTCCTCGGTGCGCGCCTCACCGGTCTATCGATCCCCGCCCCGGCGATCAGCTCCGCGCTCCGGGCCGGGGCGGTCGACCTCGCCCACCCGACCCGCTGGTCCGAGGAGGACCGCCGACGCCTCGCGCTCGAGCTGCTCCGTGCGGCGAAACCCCGTCTGGTCGCCGCGAACAAGCTCGACCGGGCGACCCCGGAGGACCTCCGGGCCCTCGAGGAGAGGCTGGGGGACGTCCCGGCGGTCCCGACCGCCGCCGACGCGGAGCTGACGCTGCGGCGCGCCGCTCGCGCCGGCCTGATCGACTACCGCCCCGGGGAGGCGGCGTTTCGCCTCCGCGACGGGGCGAGCCTCAGCGGGCCCCAGCGGACCGCGCTCGACGGACTGAGCCGGCTCCTCGCCGCCTGGGGGTCGACCGGCGTGCAGCAGGCGCTCGAGCGCATGGTCTTCGACCGGCTGCGCCGGGTCGTCGTCTTCCCGGTCGAGGACGAGCAGCACTGGACCGACTCGCGAGGGCGGGTGCTGCCGGATGCGTTCCTCGTTCCGGCGGGCACGCCGGTGCGGGCGGTCGCCTACCGGGTCCACACGGACCTCGGCGAGAAGTTCGTGCGGGCGATCGACGGACGGACCCATCGCGCGCTCGCGGCCGACCACCCGGTCGAGGCCGGGGCGGTCCTCCGCTTCGTCGCACGCCACTAGGCCCGGGGCTCGGGGTCCCCGAGGGGCTCGGCGTCCACGAGCTCGACGCCGGCCGCCGGGCGGACCGCGAAGGCGGCGGCGCCCGCGCGGGCGAGGCGGCGGAGGAGCTCGACCTCCCGACCGGGGAGCGGCAGCACGACGATCGAGCCCCCGCGGCCGGCCCCCGTGAGCTTGGCGCCGGCCGCGACGGGCGCCGCGGCCTCGAGCAGCGCCTCGAGGCGCGGATGCGAGACGCCGACCTCGCGGAGCAGCTCCTGGTTGCGGGCGAGCAGGCGCCCGACCTCCTCCCGCTCGCCGCGGCCGACCGCGTCGATCCCCTGCCGCGCGACGCGCCGGAACTCCTCGAGCAGCGCCGGTCCGTCCGGACGCTCCAGGCGATCGCCGACGGCGCGGACCGCCTCGACCGTCGAGCGGGGGATCCCGCTGTAGGCGACGACCCAGACCCAGCCGGGGTCCTGCTCCCGGCGGACCTCCCAGCGCTCGTCGCCGGCGTGCACGCTCCAGAGCGGCGTCCCCCGCGATCCCGGCTCGTTCAGGCTGACGTACCCGCCGGCGACGCTCGTGGAGGTGTCGCCGGGGCTACCGACCCCCTGGGCCGCGCGCTCGACCGCGAAGGCGCGCTGGGCGAGGTCCGCGCGCTCGATCCCGCCACGGGCGGCGGCGAGGCTCGCGCAGAGCGCGGCGACGAACGCCGCGGACGATCCGAGGCCGGCCGACCTCGGCACCCGGCTCACCGAGCGGATGTCGAGCGGAGGCGTCGTCGCTGCGTCGACCGCGAGCGCCGCGCGCAGGTACGGATTGTGCCCCGCCGCGTCGGGGTCGGCGTTCAGGCGCAGCCGTGGCGCGGGCCGGGCGATCACCTGCGTCCGGAGGTCGATCGCGAGGGCGAGCTCGGGCGCCCCCCGGACGACCGCGTGCTCTCCGAAGAGGATGCACTTCCCCGGGGCCCGGGCCGAGCACGGCCACGGGCGCGCCGGGATCGGTGCGAGGTCGCTCATCGCCCGGAGCCGGCGCGTGCGACCACCACCGCCTTGCCCCGCGCCGAGGGGACGATCCGGTGTCGGGCTCCCGGCAGCGGGCGGGGCCCGGGGAGCCCCCGCAGCTCCGCGAGCAGCACGGCGAGCGCGCCGACCTCGCTGTGGGGCTGGCTGCCGACCGAGACGTTGTACGTCGCGGCGCCGTAGAGCGCCGGGGGCACCTTCGCCCCCCCGACGACGACCAGCAGCTCCCGTTCCCGCCGCAGCGCGGGGAGCGCGCGGGCGAGGGGGAGACCGTACATCGTGAGGTGCACGACCGGCGCGCTCGAGGAGCGGAGCACCTCCTTCCAGCTCGGCGCCGGCAGCACCTCGAACGTTCCGCCCCAGCGCTCGCGGACCCCGGCGAGGCTACGGGCGACGCCGTCGTCCGGCGGGTGGAGGTACATCGCCTCCGCCCCGAACGCGCGGGCGACCAGCGCGACGTGCGTCGTGAGCCGGGGGTCGCGTCCGGCCCGGTGGCCGACCCGCAGCACCCGGATCCGGGGCCGGCCCCGCCGGTCAGGCGTCGCCGCGGAACCGCTCGATCCGGTGCCCACGGTACTCCAGCTTCTCCGAGCGCTTGACGAGCGCCTTCAGCCGCGTCGGGCTCATCTTCAGCTCCTCGGCGACGTCCGAGAAGAACCGCCCCTCCGTGCCGACGGCCGCGTGGATCCGGGCCTCGAGGCGCTCGTACTCCCGGGGCGGCATGGTCGCGATCGCGAGCACCTCGCTGATCTCGGCGAGCGGGCTCGTCGTGTTGACGTTGATCGTCGAGTAGTAGAAGTGGAAGCTCTTCTCGGGCTGGCGGCGGCCCTCCCGCGCCACCCACCGCGTGTCGATCAGGCGCAGCTTCTCGAAGAACGCGAGCGCCTTCTTGCCCTCCTCGCCGAACTCCCGCTCGACGTCGTCCAGGGTCAGCCAGTCCTCCCCCAGCCGCTGGACGACCTTCAGGCGCAGCGGGGTCCCGACCGCGCGGAGGATCGGGACGAGGTCGCTGACGTCGTTGATGACCTTGATCCGATGGATCGCTGCCGCCATCGCTCCCTACCCCGACTCGGCGCGGACGGCGGCGAGGAGCTCGCGTCGGTAGCGGCCGTAGCGGTCGGTCGCGTCGAACCGGGCCGGATGCGGCGTCCGCGTCGCCGCGCCGCACGCCGGGCAGCTCGCCGCCAGCGTGTAGCGGGAGCAGGCGGCGCAGCGCCGGAGGATCGACTCGGTCATGCCCGGTCGAAGCTCCCCTCGCCGCCGGCCGCCTTGATCGACTTCAGGGCCGCGTCGGTCGCCTTGCGGAGCGTCTCCTCCGCGACCTTGTACTGCGAGGCCTGGACGCGGACCCGGTAGCGGGGGGCTCCCACGTACTGGACCTCGACGGCCTCCGGGTCGACCTTCTCCGCGGCGAGGAGCGCGGCCCGCACGTGGTCGACGCCGCTCGCCTGGAGGTCCTTGATCTCGAGCGTACCGAGGATCGTCACGCGCGGGGGAACGATGTTCTCGCCGGCGACCTTGAGGACCGCGCTCGCCCAGGGAGCCTTCTCGTTCTCCTTCTGGAATCGCTTCGGGTCGGCGGAGGCGACCTCGAAGGCGGCGAACAGCGAGCCGTACCGCTCGACGAGCGTCGGGCCGAACAGGTCGACCCCCTCTTCCGCCGTCTTGCCGATCTCCGTCGCGACCTGGGCGACCAGGCGGAGCGCGCGCTGCTCGTTCTTCCACGCCTGGACCTTCTCGCGCCGCTGGTGGTCGTTGATCCGCTTCAGCGAGAGGTCGATCTGGCCTTTCGAGAGGTCGACGCGGAGCACCCGCGCGACGATCTTCTGGCCCTCGCGCACGTGGTCGCGGATGTACTTGACCCACCCCGCAGCGACCTCGGAGAGGTGGATGAACGCCTCGCGCTTGTTGTACTCGTCCAGCGTGACGAACGCCCCGAAGTTGCGGATCGAGGCGACGGTGCCGAGGACGAGCTCGCCTTCCTCGGGATACTCGGCGCGGAGGGGCATCCGACCGACCGGTCCTTCGCTACGCGCCGAGCGAGCGCACGAGCTCGCCCCGCAGCTTCGCCTGGCCGCCGGTCGGCGTCGCGACGGTCGCCCCGCAGACCGAGCAGCTCACGACCGTGGACGGCCGGCTGAAGACGGTCTGCTCGGTCGAACAGTCCGGGCACTTGACGACCCAGAACGGCGCCGGACCCCGCACGACCGTCGACCCCCCTAGTGCTTCTCCACGAGCTCGAGGGAGCTCGCGCGCCAGCTCGCGGGCTGGACGGTGTACTGGCACTTCTTGCATCGGTACTTCAGGTAAACGCGGCGGACCGCCTTCGCGCGCCCTTCCGGCTTCGGGCGCGGGAACCCCCCGTAGCCGCGGGTCGCCCGTCGGAACCGCCGCTGCCCCCAGCTCAGCTCGGAGGCCGGGCGCTTCTTGCCTTTCTCGACCTCGTGCTCGGTGTGCGACTTGCACTTCGGGCAGTACGTCGAGACGACCTTAGGATAGTGCATCGGCCGCCCGCGAAGGGTGTCCCCTATATACGGATTGGGTCGAGGCCGGATCGGCCCCGACCCACACCGCCGCACGAGGGCGAACGGCCTCCTCCGCCTCGGCGAAGGCTCAAATAGGGAGGCTTGGTTCGGCGCCGCACGTTCTCGTCTCGAGGTCGTCGATGCCCGATCGTCCTTCCGCAGAGGTCGTCGCCGAGGTCCTGGAGAAGGCCCCGGCGCGGCAGTTCACGGAGACCGTCGAGATCGCGGTGAACCTCAAGGACCTCGACCTCTCCGTACCCAAGAACCGGATCGAGGAGGAGGTCCCGCTCCCGAACGGCCGGGGCGAGCCGGCGCGCGTCGCGGTCATCGGCTCGCCGGAGCTGCTGCAGAAGATCAAGGGCGTCGCCGACCTGACCGTCTCCGGCCAGGAGCTGGACGACTTCGCGAAGGGGGCCCGCAAGACGGTCGACACGATCGACTTCTTCCTCGCCGAGGCACCGCTGATGCCGACGATCGGTAAGCGGCTCGGCGTCGTCCTCGGTCCGCGCGGCAAGATGCCGCGGCCGGTCCCGCCGGGGACCGACCCGACGAACCTGATCCGCTCGCTCCAGCGGTCGGTCCGCATCCGCTCGAAGGGGAACCGGACGTTCCACGCCCCGGTCGGCACCCGGGCGATGCCTCCGGAGCAGATCGCCCGGAACGTCGACGCCGTGCTCGCGCGCATCACAAGCAAGCTCGAACGCGGCCGCTCGAACATCGAGTCGGTCTACGTCAAGACGACCATGGGCCCGGCGGTCCGGCTCTGGTAGGACGGGGACGGGCGATGCCGGGACGAGGGGCGGTCCGACCGGAGAAGCTCGCCCGCGTCGGCGCGCTCGCGCAGACGGTGCTGGCCCGACCCGTCACCGCGCTGGTCGGGGTCCGGGGCGTCCCGGCTTCGGCCCTCCAGTCGATGCGCCGGGAGCTCCGTGCCCGGGGCCATCCGATCGTCGTCGCGACCAACAGCGCCCTGCGCCACGCCCTCGCGACGGCGGCGAAGGAGCGGCCGGCGCTCGCCCCCCTGCTCGAGCGGCTCGACGACCAGACCGCGCTCCTCGCCGCCGAGGGGAACCCGTTCGCGATCTTCGACGAGTTCTCCCGCACGCGCTCGCCGACCCCCGCGCGGGGCGGGGAGGTCGCCCCTCACGACATCCTCGTCCCCGCCGGGACGACCAGCTTCAAGCCGGGCCCGATCGTCGGCGAGCTGCAGCACGCCGGCTTCCCCGCGGCGATCGAGAAGGGCAAGGTCGTGCTCAAGAAGGACACGACGATCGTCAAGGCCGGCGCGACGATCTCGCGCGAGGTCGCCGGCCTGCTGACCCGCCTCGACATCCGCCCGCTCGAGGTCGGGCTCGCCGTCCGCGGGCTCGTCGACGGGGAGACGTTCTACCCGCCGGAGGTCCTCGCGGTCGACCTGGACGCCCAGCGGGAGGAGATCGGCCGGGCGGCCCGCCGGGCGCTCGGGCTCGCCGTCGAGCTCGCCTACCTTACCCCCTCCAGCGTCCCGCTCCTGGTCCAGCGCGCGCACCGCCGTGCGCTCGGGCTTGCGATCGCCGCCGGCTTCCCGACGCCGGAGACGATCGAACCGATGTTCGTCCAGGCGATCAAGGAGGCGGCGAGCGTCGGGCGCGCCGTCGGGAACTAGGGGTCACGGTCCTTCGCGTCACCGCGAGAGAATCCAAGGAGGAACGACGATGGAGTACGTCTACGGAGCCCTGCTGCTGAACGCTGCCCAGAAGCCGATCGACGAGAAGGGCCTCGGCGGGGTCCTATCGGCCGCCGGGGTCGCCCCGGACGCGGCGCGCCTCAAGGCGCTGCTCGCGTCGCTCGAGGGGGTCAACCTCGCCGAGCTGATCGCGAAGGCGGAGACGTTCGCCGCGCCGAGCGCGGCGGCGGCGCCCTCGGACAAGAAGGAAGGCAAGGGCGGCGAGAAGAAGGAAGAGGCCAAGCCCGAGGAGAAGGGCGTCTCCGAAGAGGAGGCGGCCGAGGGGCTCAGCGCGCTCTTCGGCTAGTCGGAAAGCGGCGCGAACGCCGCTCCCGTTAAGTGCCGGCCTCCGCTCCCTCCGGCGTGAGGCCGGCGTAGGCCCCGCGAGCGATGCCGGCACGGGAGCACTGCGGCGTCGTCGGGGTGTCGCTCCAGGGCAAGGGGGCGGCGCCGTACCTGTTCCGGGGGCTGCGCGCCCTCCAGCACCGTGGCCAGGAGTCGGCCGGCATCGCGACGACCAGCCACGGGACGCTCTTCCACCGCAAGGGGATGGGCCTCGTCCACGAGATCTTCGGTCAAGAGCTCCTCGATACGCTGCGCGGGCCGGTCGGGATCGGCCACGTCCGCTACTCGACGACCGGCTCGAGCGACCTCGAGAACGCCCAGCCGATCGTCGTGAAGGTCCGTGACCAGGACGCGGCGATCGCGCACAACGGCGACATCGTCAACTTCGAGCGGATCCGCCGGCGCCTCGAGGCGCAGGGCGTCGAGCTGCTCGGCAACGCCGACACGGAGACGATGGCCCAGCTGATCGCGGTCGAGTACGGGCGGACGCGCGAGCTCGAGGCGGCGATCCGGCGCGCGTCGGCCGAGATCGTCGGCGGCTACGCGGTCGTCCTGCTCGTCGGCTCGAGGGTCTACGCGTTCCGCGACCCGCTCGGGATCCGGCCGCTCGTCCTCGGGACGGTCGACGGGGGCGCGGCGGTCGCGAGCGAGTCGGTCGCGCTCGAGCTGATGGGAGGACGCGCGCTGCGCGACGTCGAGCCGGGCGAGGTCGTCGTCCTCGACCGGGGGCAGGTGCTCAAGAGCACGTCGATGCCGAACGGCGGCGAGCGGGCCCACTGCATGTTCGAGTGGGTCTACTTCTCGCGGCCGGACTCGATCGCCGAGGGCCGGCCGGTCTACGACGTGCGCTACCGCATCGGCGAGCGGCTCGCCCGCGAGGCGCCGGCGGAGGCCGAGCTGGTCGTTCCGGTCCCGGACTCGGCGCGGCCCCAGGCGCTCGGCTTCTCGAGCGTCGCGAAGATCCCCTACGCAGAGGGGCTGATCAAGAACCGGTTCGTCGAGCGTACGTTCATCCTCCCCGACCAGCGTCGGCGCGAGTTCGAGGTCCGCGTGAAGCTCCACCCCGTGCCGGGGCTGCTCAAGGGCAAGCGCGTCGTCCTCGTTGACGACTCGATCGTCCGCGGCACGACCCTGCGGGAGATCGTGCAGATGGTCCGCGGCGCCGGGGCGAGCCGCGTCGACGTGCGCGTCGGCTGCCCGCCGATCCGCGCCCCGTGCTACTTCGGGGTCGACATGAAGGAGCGCAAGGAGCTGGTCGCGCACGGGCGCGACGAGGCGCAGGTCGCCACCGCGATCGGCGCCGACTCCGTCCACTACCTGTCGATCGCGGGGCTGGTCGAGGCGGTCGGCCTCCCCGAGGGCCAGCTCTGCCTCGGGTGCCTGACCGGCAAGTACCCGGTGGAGGTCCCGGAGGAGCGCCACCGCTTCCAGAAGTCGCTCGCGGAGTTCTAGACGGTGGAGGCGACGCTCGTCGTCGCGCACGGCGGGACGTTCTACCTCGTCGACCCGGAGGGCCGCGCGCGCGCGTTCGCCCCCCTCCCGGCGGACGAGGGCCCCAGCGCCGGCCGTCTCAGCGAGTCGATCGTCGAGGAGCTCCGCCGCCGGGGCTCCGAGCGCCCGGTGGTCGCCGGCGGCCCGGCGCTCGCCGCCGAGCTCGCCCGCCGGCTCGGCCGGCCGACGCGGGCGGCGACCCCGGAGGAATGGCACCGCGCTCTCGTGGCGCTCCCGGCGCCGGAGGCGGCCGCCGAACGTGCCCGCGTCCTCGCGCGGGCTCGGAGCGACCTCGACGCCGCGCTGCGCTCCCCGGTCGAGGTGCTCGTCAGTCTCGCCCGAGAGGAGGAGCGGCTCGAGCGCGCCCTCGGACGGGAACGTCGGGCCGCGGAGGCGTTCGTCGCCCTTCGGGGCACCGTCCTCGCCGAGCACGCCGCGGACTGGACGCGCTCCCGCGACCTGATGGCGGGCCACCACGCGCTCCTTTTGCGTCGCCTGGAGGCGGAGGTCCGGAGCACCGCGCCGAACCTGAGCGCCGTGCTCGGCCCGCGCACCGCGGCGCGCCTCGTCGCCGCGGCCGGTGGCCTCGCGCCGCTCGCCCGCATCGCGGCCTCCCGGCTCCAGCTCCTCGGGGCCCGCCGACGGCCGGACCCGGAGCACGGCCCCCGGTTCGGCGTCCTCTATCTCGCCGAGGGGGCGGACTCGGTGCCGGCCGATCGCCGCGGCGCCTATGCCCGCAGCCTCGCCGCGCTCGCCGCGATCGCCGCGCGCGCGGACGCCCTGACCGGCGCGGACCTCACCGGGGTGCTCGTCCGCCGCCGGGAGGCCCGCCGACAGCAGCTGCGTCGGCGGGGAGGAGGATGAGGCGGGCCTCGAGGTTCGCCCCGTTCCGGGGCTCGTCGAGGCTGCTCGTCCGCCGGCTCGGAGAGCGACAGGAGCTCTGGACGGAGACCGTCGGCGCCCCGCCCCCGGTCTACGGAGAACGGTGGGAGGCCGCCGAGGGCCGTGCCGTCCGCTCGTTCGAACCGGCCCGGTCGAAGCTCGCGGCGGCGCTCGCCGCCGGCTGGGAGGAGCCGCTCCCCCGCGCCGGCGAACGGTGGCTCTACCTCGGGGCGGCGAGCGGAACGACCGCCTCGCACGTCGCCGACCTCCTCGGGCCGACCGGACGCCTCTACGCCGTCGAGCGGAGCCCCCGGAGCTTCGCCCGTCTGCTTTCCCTCGCCGAACGATGGCCGAACCTCCTGCCGATCCTCGGCGACGCGACCGAGCCGGAGTCCTACGCCGACCGGGTGCCGATCGTCGAGGGGATCTACGCCGACGTCGCCCAGGCCGACCAGTCCGGGCTCGTCGCGCGGAACGCGCGGCTGTTCCTGAGGGACGGCGCGGGGGCGCTGCTCGTGGCGCTCAAGACCTCCAGCATGGGACGCGGCGTGGCTGCGGCCGCCCACGTGCAGGCGGCGGAGCGGGCGCTCGGCGCGCTCGTCGCGCTGGCTCCGCCGCTGCGACTCGCGCCGTTCTATCGAGCCCACTTCCTGCTGGGGGGGCGCGCGGGCGCCGCCCCCGGCCGCGGGCGCACCGGGGGCTCCCCGGGGGGGCGAGGGTCCGACCGGTCCGGGTCCACGCGGACTACGCGAGCGGACGGACCGCGCCCCGGGCGACGACGATCGTAACGACGTCCTCGTCCGCCAAGAGGTGCTCCCGGCCGACGGTCTGACCCGGGAACCGCGCGCTCGCCCCCCACACCTGCGCCGCCCGGAACGTCCGTCCGAGGTCGGACGGCAGGCGGCGAAGGAGGCCGGCGATCGTGTCGCCCTGCCGGAGGATCACCGGCTCGTCGCGGTCGGCCGGGCGCCCGGGAGGCTTCACGTAGATCCGGATGAACCGGAGCGTGCGCCCGAGCTTCTCGACCAGCTCGCTCAGCCCGAGCTTCTCCCTCGCCGAGACGAAGATCGGCTCGACCGGCCGCAGCTCGCGCACGAGCTGCGCGTGGCCCTCCGGGGTCAGGAGCTCGGCCTTGTTGACGACGAAAAGGGCCGGAACGTACACCCGGTTGCCCGCGAGGGCGTCGATCAGCTGGTCGGCGGTCGCGTCCTCGCGGAAGACGATCGAGCCGTTGTGCATCCCGAACTCCCGGGCGATCGGGAGAGCGAGGCCCCCGGCGAGATGGCTGAGGCGGACCGTGCTGGAGACCGTCAACCCGCCGCGGTCGGTCGGGGTGATGACGATCCGCGGGGGTCGCTCGTTGATGCGGACCCCGGCCCCCTCGAGCTCCCGCACGAGCGCCCGCACGTCCCGGTGCTCGGGGTCGATGAGGAACAGGACGAGGTCGGTCGAGCGGACGACCGAGAGGACCTCCCGACCCCGTCCCCGTCCCTTGGAGGCGCCGGGGACCAGACCGGGCATGTCGAGGATCTGGATCGACGCGCCGCCCCACCGGAGCATCCCCGGGATGATCGAGACCGTCGTGAAGTCGTAGGCGCCCGTCTCGCTCTCGGCCGCGGTGAGCCGGTTCAGGAGCGTCGACTTCCCGACCGACGGGTAGCCGACCAGGCCGACCGTCGCGTGGCCGCTCTTGCGGACGCCGTAGCCGACCCCTCCGCCCTTCCCCTTCGCCCGGGTCTCGCGCTCGAGGCGCAGCACCGCGAGCTTCGCCTTGAGACGCCCGATGTGGAGCTGGGTCGCCTTGTTGTAGGCGGTGGTCCGGATCTCCTCTTCGACCTCGGTGATCTGCTCTTCGAGCGACGACATCGGCTACGGGGCGTGCCGGGGCGGCGTCGTACTTGAGGCTGCCGAGACCGCCCCCGGCGTTCACCGTCCGGCGAGGCGACGTTTCCGACCTCCTCCCGGAGCCGTTGCCGCACCGTGTCGGAAGCAGCGTCGTCTCCGTCCGGGCGCTACGCCGTCCACCCGATCGCCCCGGCCGGCCCGCCGCGGGAATGGGAGCCGGCCTGGCGCCACCGCCTGGTCGGGGCGCTGCGCTCCGCCCACGCTGCTCGCCTCCGCTTCGCGGTCGGGGTCGGGACGGCGTCCGACGCGCGCCTCGTGCTCGAGGGGCACGACGTTCGCTCGAGGGCGTGGATCGAGCGAACGCTCCTTGCGACGTACCCGATCGGTTCGTGGCACCGCTCCCCGCCGCGATGCGGTCCCCCGGAGGTCGTACGTTGGACCGGACGACGGCTCGGCCTCCCCTCGGCGCCGCCCGACCCCTCCTGGCCCGTCGGCGGGATGCTCGCCTGCCTGGACGACGTGCTGCGATCGTACCCCGGTCCCGCCGAGCTCCGGATCTGCGCAGCGCCGGCGCCGTGCGGTCGGTTCGAGTCGCTCGCGGGCTGGTTCGATGGGCCGTCCCCGGAGCGGAGAGGGCCGGCGCAGGGACTGGGGCCGCGGCTCCGGGGGAGCTACCGTCCTGCTCCCGCGACGGGGGACGGTCCTCCACAGCGGGTCCCGTTGTGGTCGGCCGAGTTCGAGCTGGGGGTAGGACCTGCGGGCGACCGGGGTGCAGCCGGGAGGCTCGGGGTGGCCGTCGCCGGGGTCCTCGGCCGCCTGGACCGAAGCCGCTTCGTCTTCCGACCTGCCGCGGCCCGACGCCTCTGGGCGCCGACGAGCTGGCTTCGGGAGGAGGAGCTCCTCCTGTTCCTGCCGGGGGCGACGGCTCCGACCCCGTCAGCCCTCTCCGAGGGCAACGCGCGCTCGTGCGTCCCGATCGGCCGGACCGCGGAAGGGGCGCTCGTGGGGCTGCCGACCGAGCCCCTGCAGGGGCGTCACTTCGTCATTCTGGGCGAGACCGGAATGGGCAAGAGCTCCCTCCTCGCCTCCCTTGCCGTTCGTGCCCGGGACGGCGCGGGCGTCGTCCTGCTCGACCCCCTGGGCGAGACGGTCGACCAGGTCGGGAGCGAGCTCGACCGCGCCGGCCGGCCCTACGTTCGCCTCGGCCCGGGAGACCCCCGCGTCGGGATGAACCTGCTCGACGAGGTCCGCGAGCTGTCGGCGGCGGACCCGGTCGGACGCGAGCAGGGGATCGCCGCGGTCGCCCAGACGCTGCGGAGGGTGCGGGCCGGCCGCTTCAGCGACGCGGCGTACTGGGGTCCGCGGCTCGAAGAGACCCTGACGCGGGCGCTCCGGCTCGCGGTCGAGCTACCGGCCGGCACGCTCGCCGACGCCTACGAGCTGCTCGGCCGTGCCGGGGTCGAGCGCGTCGTCGTCCCGCCCGAAAGTCGGTCCGCGCTCCGGGAGCTCGCCGAGCGCGTGCGCGCTCGTCCGGAGGAGGTCGAGGGGACCCGCCGGCTCCTCTACGAGGTCGTCTCCCACCCGATGCTCTCCCGGATGCTCTGCTGCCGTGCCCCCACCGTCCGCCTCTCAGAGCTCCTGCGGCCGGGTCGCGTGGTGCTGCTTTCCGGCGAAGCTCCCCGCGTCGGCGCGCCCGCGGCCCGGTACCTGCTCTCCTGCTGGCTCGCGCTGCTCGGCGCGCGGCTGGTCGAACGTCCCCCCGGGGCGAAGACGTTCCTCCTCCTGGACGAGGCGCAGTGGTTTGCCAACGAGGCGCTGGCCGAGCTGCTGCGCCTCGCCCGACGCTCGAACGTCCACCTCGGGATCGCCAGCCAGAGCCTCGCGTCGCTCCCCGCCGACGTCCAGGAGGCGGTGCGGACCAACGTCGCCGACCTGATCGTCTTCCGGACCGGAGCAGAGGAGGCGCGGGAACTCGGGCGGGCGCTGCCGGCGGTGACGGCCGGAGCGCTCGCTGCCCTCCGCCGGGGGGAGGCCGCCGTCGTCCTGGGGAAGGGGGAGCGGCTAGCGTGGGTCCGGACCGCACGGCTCCCGCCCGGGGCCGCACGAGCGGCCGACGCGGTCGCCGCAACGGAGCCCCGGGCCGTCCCGGAGCCGGGAGCGCCGGAGCCGGTCCCGGCGCGCGAACCCCCTGGGGTCGTGCGGCCGACCGAGCCGGCGAGCGTCTCGGACGAGGTGCTCGCCTCGACCCTCACCGGCCTCGTCTCTGCGTCGGGGACGGACGACCTCGTCGCGGTCCCACTCGCCGCGCTCCGGGAGCGGGCCCCCGGCGACGAGGCCGCGCTGCGCCGCCTCGGGGGACGGCTCGGAAGGGCGGGCGCGCTGGTGCGCTCCGGCACGGGCGCCGCCGGGTCGGTCTGGTGGGTCTCACGCCGCCGGCTCGCCGCGCTGCGGCGAGGAAGACCGTTGCCGTCCCCTCCCGATTCCAGCTCAGCACAACACCTTTAGCGAGGGAGCGGCTCGTACGGACGATGGATTCGTCTCGGCCCGCGCCGCCGGCGGCCGCGGGGGCCTCGCCCCCGGCCGTCGGGGCCTCCGGGGTCCTGGAGCGCTGCGAGACCGGCATCGAGGCCCTGGACGCGATCCTCGCCGGAGGGATCCCGCGCGGCAACATGGTGCTGGTCGCCGGCAGCGTCGGGACCGGCAAGACGACCCTGACCCTCGAGTTCCTGATCCGCGGCGCCGAGCGCGGGGAACGGTCGCTGTTCCTCTCCGTCACGGAGGCGAGCGCGAAGCTCGTCCAGAACGTCGCGTCGTTCGAGTTCTTCAAGACGTCGCTCATCGAGGACGGCTCGCTCGTGATGGTCGACCTGCCGGCGGTGACCGCGCGGCTCGGCTTCGACCGCGACGAGCTCTCCCACGAGGACCTCGACCTGCTGCTCCGGACGATCCGCGACCTCGTCAAGAACCTCGGCGTGCGCCGCCTCGTCCTCGACTCGATCACGTCCCTCGGCTACCGTATCCCCCGGGAGGAGCAGATCCGCGACTTCCTCCTGCGGCTCGGCGAGCTGCTCGCCGAGGCGGACTGCACCGCGCTGATCGTCTCGGAGATCGCCCCCGAGCCCGGCCGCTACTCGACGCGCGGGGTCGAGGAGGCGATCGTCGACGGGATCATCCTGCTGCGGAACATCCGCCGGCTCGGCGACATCCTGCGGGTCCTCCAGGTCGTCAAGATGCGGGGCACGCCGCACTCCCGCGCGCTCTACGTGCTCGAGCTGACGCCGATCGGCATCCTGCTCGCGCCCCACCTGAAGGGCGGACGCTCGTACGGGGAGTAGGCACCGATGCCCCAGGCTGACATCGGGGAGCGGATCCGGGCCCTGCCGGCCGGCACGGCGGTCGCGATCAAGCTGGACGCCCGGGAGTACGCCGACCACTACTTCGCGTTCCTCAACGCGACGCTCCGCGACCTCGGGAGCGAGACGGACGTCCACACGATCTACGTCGCGGTGACGAGCCCGGCGTCGTTCGTCTGGTCGCTCGCGCAGGCGCTGGACGTGCCGGCGAGCCGCATCTCGTTCGTGGACGCGATCAGCCACCTGATGATGCGGTTCCACGACGCGATGCCGAACGCGACGTACGTCGAGAGCCCCCGCGCGCTCGAGGAGATCATGCTCCGCATCGAATACCTCCTCCGCCGGTTCCCCCATCCCCGCCCGGTGATCGTCATCGACAGCGTCAACTCGCTCGCGATCCACAACCCCCCCGAGCTGCTCAGCGAGTTCCTCCACGTCCTGCTGAACAACCTGAAGGGCCGGCAGACGCTCACGCTCGTGCTCGAAACGTCGGACGAGCAGGCCGCGAGCGTCGAGCAGCTGCTCAACCTGGTCGTGGACGAGACGATCGACGTCGCGCGCCTTGGAAGGTGAGGGACGTGAGCGATCGGGCGGAGGTCTTCGGGATCCCGGAGTTCGACGAGCCGGTCTCGAACGCCCTGCCGCCCGGGTTCCTCGCCATCCTCGGCGGGAGCACCGCGAGCGGCGCGCCGATCCTCGCCCGGCAGTTCGCGCGGGCGGCGGTCGGCAGCGTGCCGGTCCGCTACTACACGACCTACGACCGCTCGGACGACCTGCAGCGGGCGTTCCGCGAGATCGGGGCGGACCCCGAGGCGTTGACGATCGTCAACCTCGCCGACGAGTACTACGAGCGGGTGCTCGTGCGGGGCCTGGACGTCGCGCGCGTGCGCGAGCGCGGGATCACCCTCGAGGACCTCGCCGCGGACCCCCGGCGGAGCCGGGCCCCCGGCCCGTACCGCCTGGCCGACCGGATGCTCTCCGACCTCGCCGGCATCGACGCGCCGTTCCGGCTCGTCATCGACTCGATGGACTTCTTCTTCGAGGTCCTCGGGCCGGAGGACGTGATGAAGGTCGCCCGGGAGGTCCGTCACTGCTGCCGGACCGTCGGCGGCCAGGCGCTCCTCGCCGTCCACGCCCCGCGCAACGAGGGGGCGATCGGCGGCCTCCTGGTCGACCTCGCAGACCTCGTGATGGACGTCCGGGCGGAGCCCCGCGGCGACCGGTTCGAACAGACGCTCCTGGTCGAGAAGGTCGGCTACCGACCCGACCTGTCGCGGATCGTGCACATGCGGCTCGGCGACGCCGGCTGGGGCTTCTCCGACGGGGCGGCCGTCAAGCGCCCCCAGTAGCGCACCCGCGCGCCACCGAACCTTTATCGCCCCGGCCTCGCCTCGGAGCGGCGGAGCGAACGTGCAGGACGTCCTCATCCGTACCCTGGAGAAGGTCGAGCTCCGGCAGCCGATCCTCGTCGAGGGGCTCCCCGGGGTCGGCAACGTCGGGAAGCTCGCGGCCGACTACCTCCGCGACCAGCTCGGGGCGAAGCCGCTCGCGACGATCTACGCGAAGTTCTTCCCGCCGCAGGTCTACGTCAACGAGAACGGGATCGTCCGCCTCGTCTCCAACGAGCTCGCCTACTGGAGGGCGCCGCCCGCCGCGCCGCACGACCTCCTCGTCCTCGGCGGCGACTACCAGGGGATCAGCCCCGAGGGGCAGTACGAGATCACCGAGCGCGTCCTCGACTACTGCGCCGTCCTCGGGGTGAAGCAGGTCTTCACGCTCGCCGGCTTCGCGCAGGGCCGGGTCGTCGAGGAGCCGAAGGTCCTCGGCGCCGCGACCACGCCTCAGCTCGTCGAGACGATGAAGAAGTTCGGGGTCGTCTTCTCCCGCAACGACCCCGGAGGCGGCCTCATCGGCGCGAGCGGGCTGTTCCTCGGCCTGGGCCGTCTCTTCGGGATGGAGGGGGTCTGCCTCATGGGGGAGACGAGCGGCTACTTCGTCGACCCGCACAGCGCCGGTGCGGTCCTGCGCGTGCTCGCGAAGGTCCTCAAGCTCGAGCTCAACCTCGCAGCGCTGGACGAGAAGGCGAAGGAGATCGACAAGATCGCCCAGCGGATCCACGACGCCGAGCAGCGCGGCTCCGAGATGTCGACGGCTCCGAGCGGGGCCTCCCGCGAGGACCTCGGCTACATCGGCTAGCGCGGCGGACCGGCCGGTGCCGGACCCGGGCTCGCCGGGCGCCGAGCCCCCCGTCGAGGAGCGGAGCGCCGTGCTCGCGGCGTTGCGACGGCGCGCCGAGCCGGACGGCTTTGTGCCGAACGACCGCTTCATGGAGGTGGCGCTCTACGCGGCGAGCGTGGGCTACTACGCTCGCGCGCGGAGCCCGTTCGGCCCGGGGGGCGACTTCTACACGGCCCCGAGGGTCGGCCCGCTCTACGCCCGGACCCTGGCGGCACGCGTCGCGGAGATCGACCGCGCCCTGGGTCGACGACGGCCGTTCGCGGTCGTCGACCTCGGCGCGGGCGACGGACTGCTGCTCCGGGGGCTCGCCGAAGCCCTCCCGACCGACCTCGACCTGGTCGCCGTTGACCGCTCGCCCGCGCGTCGGGAGGAGAGTGCCTCGTCCCCACGGATCCGGGCGGTCGGGTCGTTCGCGGAGCTGGGGCCGTGCCGGGGCGTCGTCGTCGCGCACGAGCTGCTCGACGCCCAGCCCGCACGACGCCTCCGATGGGACGGCGATCGCTGGGAGGAGCTCGGAGTTCTCCTCGGCCCGGAGGGATGGAGCCCTGCCGCGCGGCCCGCCAGCGCCTCGGTCCCCGGCTCGCCCGTTCCGGAGCTCCGGAGGGAGGACGCCGGCCGGGTCGTCGAGCTCGCGCCCGCCGCCGAGGCGATCGTCCGGGAGGTCGCCGACCACCTTGGGGAGGGCGTGCTGATCGTCGTCGACTACGGCGCCGAGGGCGCCGAGCTGCGCGCCGCGCACCCGCACGGCACGTTCGAGGCGGTCCGCGGGCACCGGGCCGGGCGATCGCCGCTCGCGGCGGTCGGGGCGAGCGACCTCTCGACGTTCGTGGACTTCTCGAGGGTCCGAGAGGCCGCCCGCCGCGCCGGCTGGGTCGAGCTCGCCTACCGCGGCCAGGCCGAGGCGCTGGGGGCCTGGGGGTTCGAGAACGAGCTTCGGCGGACGCTGGCGGCGGCGACCGGCGCGGAGGAGGAGGTACGGCTCCGGCTCGCGGCCAAGAACCTGCTGTTCGGCTTCGGAACGTTCCGGGTCCTCGAGCTGGCCACCCCGACCGGGGCGGCGGCGCTCGCGCGGATCACGTCGCTTTCGCCGGCGGGGTCGTCCTGAGCGGCTCGGCGACCTTGCCGTCGACGAGCAGCTTCGCCGCCTCGGCGGGGAGCGAGAGGACGTCGTCCTCCCGGAGGTCGACCGTCTCCGCGCCGAGCTCGAGGGGACGCGTCGTGCGAACGATGCGGACATAGGCCGTCGCGACCGGCGGAGCGCGGGGCGCGGGAGGGGCGGCGGGCCGCGGCGGGGCCGGGGTGGCGGCGGCGGCCGGAACGGGGGCGGGTGCCGGGGCCGGCGGCGTCCCCGCGGCGGGCGTGCCCGCGTCCAGGTACGGGGCGCTCGCCCGGCGGAACTCGAGGAGGGTCGCGAGCATCTGGTCGAACAGCGCCCGCTCCTCGGACAGGAGGTTCGGCAGGTCGCGCGCCCCGCCGACGCTCGCCTGGAAGGCGGCGGAGAGCAGCTTCTGGGTGCGCGCTTCGAGGATGTCGCGGGCGACCTGGCTCGCGCGCTGGTAGGTCTGGCGCGAGATGTCGCCCTTGCGTCCGGACGGGTTCTCGCGCAGGTCGACCTCGTAGGACCGCCGGAGGTCGGCGAGGTACTTCGCCGTCCCCGAGTAGAACTCGGGGGCGATCTTCGAGAGGACACGGCCGCTCGCCTCCTGTCGACGCCACTCGAGCAGCTGGGAGAACGGGTCCGGCATGGGGGCGTCGGGGACCGCCCGCTAGCCCTATAGGAGTTGCGCGGTCTCGCGCCCGCGCGGACGGCGCTCGCGCCGTCCGGTCCCGGTGCGCGGTCTCGGAGCTCCGGAGCCGCTCGACCCTTTCGCGGCGTTCGTCGATCTGTGGGAGGCGCTGCTCGCCGAGCAGGATGGCCCGGCGGCGATCGTCGTGGTCGAGGGGGAGCGCGACCGGCGCGCGATCCGGAGCCTCGGCTGGGACGGAGCGATCGTGCTGGTGCACCGGGGCCAGTCGCTCTCCGCTACCGCCCAGAGGCTGCTCGCGCCGGGGGCGAAGATCATCGTGCTCACCGACTGGGACGAGGAGGGCGGTCACCTCGCCCATCGCCTCCGGGACTTCCTGGAGGCGGAGCGGGTCGAGCTCGACCTCGACTACCGCCGCCGGCTCGCGCGGATCCTCCGCGGGGAACTGACGCATGTGGAGGGGCTCTTCGGGTGGGCCCGCCGCCAGGCCGAGCGGCGCGGCGAGTCGCTCGAGCGCCTCTTCGGCCCGACCGCCGAGCGGCCTACGGGATGACCTTGGTCTGCGTCCGCCGGATCTCCCGGCGGTTGCGCTGGCGGGACGGCCGGTAGCGCTCGGTGCCCGTGCCCTTCCACCGGAGGCCCCGGCCCTCGGTCCCGGCGCTCGTGAGGCCCCGGTAGACGCGGCCCTTGTGGGGGGGGTCGGCGATCCAGGCGATCTTCGGGTCCGCGAGGATCTCCGGGTGGACCGGGTCGACCAGGATCACCTCGTAGAACTTCTGCACGCCGTCCTCTCCGACCCAGTAGGAGTTGAGGACCTCGAGGTTCGGGTAGTGCTTCTGCGCCCGCTCCTCCGCGATGCGGCGGAGGCTCTTCGCGAGCGTCATGCGCAGGATACCCTTGTGCTTCGGCCGACGCCCCGCGATGATCGCGCGCTTGCGCTGGCCGCCGCGCCGGACCCGGACGCGCACGACGACGTAGCCGCCCTTCGCCCGGTAGCCCACCGCGCGGGCGCGGTCGAGCCGGGTCGGACGCTCCAGACGGGTCACCGTGTGCTCCCGCCGCCACGTCAGCAGGCGCTCGTGGCGGAGCGCCGCGCCCTCGTCGCCGAGCGTCGCCCGGAACGAATGGGCGACGTAGCGGTACATCGACCCGGTCATGGAAGGTCGCGCCTCGACCCGCGTCCTCGTTATAATGCCTGCGGAGCCCGAGAGGGGACGCGCCGCGTCCGGTCGCTCCCGTCAGGGAGCTCCGGCCGTCGGGCCGGCGTGGGAGGTCGCCCCGCCGTTCGGGGGCGCGGGCTCCCACGGCAGGCGGGAGGTCGACGGACGGACGACCTTGGCGGCGGCGTGGCTCTCGGTCGAGATCGCGCGCTCGAGATGGGAGGAGATCTCCCGGACGAGCCGGTCCATGCGACCGCGCTGGTCGGTCGGCATCTCCGCCGGCGCCTCCCAGACGACCGCGGCGCCGCCGCTCGTCGGGTAGAAGCGGAACTCGAGCGCCGCGGCGCTCGGCGGCACCGCCGGGTTCGGCCGCTCGAGCCGGCCGGTGAGCCGGCTCTCGTTCCGCTCGGCGAGGTCGTCGCGCTGGACGGCGTAGCCCAGGGTCGCGAGGTAGTCGCCGAGGTAGCCGGCGAACCGTTCGCGGCCGATCCCACGGACCCTCAGCCAGTCACCGTTGCCTTCGCCCATGCCGGTCCTTACGTTCCAACGCTCGTCCGATGCTCGCCAGAAGGCCGAGCATCATCCGGTACTCCGCCTCGGTGGGCGTCGACCGGCCGAGCAGGCGACGAAACTGGAGGATTAAACCCCGTCGTTTGTGCGCCGGGTAGGCCGCGCGGGCGGCGACGGCGCCCAGACGCCCCAGGAACAGCTCCTTCTCCCGCCCGTTGAGCTCGACGATCTCGGGGGCCGGGGTCGACTCCGGGTCGGCCGTCCCGCGCGCCCGGTGGATCGCGTAGAGGACGATCCCGACGGCGTGGGAGAGGTTGAGCGTCGGGAACTCCCGCCGGGCCGGGACGTGGACGAGGAGGTCGCAGCGCCCGAGCTCCTCCCGCGAGAGCCCGTTGTCCTCGGGGCCGAAGACGACCGCGACGCTCCCGTCCGAGCTCCGCACGATCTCCCCGAGCCGCTCGGGGCTGATCGACCGACGGAGGTAGGAGCTCGAGCGGCCGAGGGAGAGGTCGGTCGTCCCGACGACCATCCCGGCGTCGGCGACGGCCTCCCCGAGGTCCGCGGCGCGGGTCGCGGCGGAAAGGAGCGGCAGACCGGCCATCGCGCGCCGTCGCGCTTCCGGGCCGATCCGCGCGCGCGGCGCGACCAGGACGAGCCGACGCGCGCCGAAGTTCCGTCCGAGGCGCGCGACCGCCCCGACGTTCCCGTCCTCCTTCGGACGGACGAGGACCAGGTCGACCGCGGCGGTCAGACGGCCGCCTCCTCCGCGAACAGCCGTCGCACCATCCACTCCGGC
The DNA here is from genome assembly GCA_035502035.1 of Thermoplasmata archaeon. Taxonomy (GTDB): domain Archaea; phylum Thermoplasmatota; class Thermoplasmata; order Lutacidiplasmatales; family UBA184; genus Lutacidiplasma. The sequence continues at coordinate 16,858 of DATJUZ010000060.1, read as the reverse complement.
TCGAACGGCCGCAGGTCCGAGTAACCCTGTCCGACCCCGACGAAGAGGATCGGCTTCTTCGTGACGTACGTCGCGCTCAGCGCCGCGCCGCCCTTCACGTCGGCGTCCAGCTTGGTGAGCACGAGGCCGTCGATGCCGATCGCCTGCTCGAACAGGCGCGCCTGGGTGACGACGTCGTTGCCGGCGAGCGCGTCGCCCACGAACAGGGTCAGCGAGGGGGAGGTGACTCGACGGATCTTCTTCGCCTCCTCGATCAGGTTCTCGTTCGTGTGCTGGCGGCCGGCGGTGTCGATGAGCACGACGTCGACCCCCTTCGCGCGCGCGTGCTCGATCGCGTCGTAGCCGACCGCCGCCGGGTCGCTCCCCTCCTGCTGGCGGATGACGCGGACCCCGAGGCGCTCCCCGTGCACGAGCAGCTGCTCGATCGCCCCGGCGCGGTAGGTGTCGCCCGCGGCGAGCACGACCGAAAAGCCAGCGTCGCGCAGCCAGACGGCCATCTTCGCGACGGTGGTCGTCTTGCCGGTGCCGTTGACACCGACGAAGAGGATGACGTACGGCTTCTTCGGGGCGGAGCGGATCGCCCCGGCGAGGTCGAGGGGCGGCTGGGCGAGGATCTGGCGCACGCTCGCCTCGAGCGTCTCGCGCACGACCGTCTCGGCGTCCACGCCGCGCCGGAGCTTCCGGCCGACGAACTCCTTGCGCACGTCCCGGCGCAGGCGCTCGACGACCGGTAGCGCGACGTCCGACTCGAGCAGACCGATCTCGAGCGTGTCGAGCATCTCGTCCAGGTTCTCCTCCGTCAGGCGCTGACCGAAGAAGCCGTCCGCGAACACCTCCGGGCTCGCCACCGGGGCGGGAGGCGCGACGGCCGCCGGCGACCGTCGCGTCCCAGAGCCCCCGGTCGACGCGGGGGCGACGCGCGGCGAGGGGGAGGGTGCGGGCGGAGGCGCCTCGGAGGGTTGCTCCTCGGCCTGCCGGCGGAACCGGGCCTTAAGCGCGGCCCACATCGCGCGACGTCCCCGAGGAGCGCGAGGCGTTCTCCAGGCGCTGGGAGACGAGCTGGATCCGCTCGTCCACGCTGCTGATCTGGCCCTCGAGGTCGCGGACCGCCTGCTCGAGACGCTCGAGGCGCTGGGCGAGCAGCTCGGCGACCTTGGGCCGCTCGAGCTCGACCACGACGCCCGAGCCGAGCCCGACGAGGACCCCGGAGGCGCGGTCGATCGATCCCCGGACGTACGCCTCGCCGCCGAGGGGGACGAGGAACTCCGTCGCGGCGTCCGCGCGGTCGATCCCCTCGAGGCTCTCGCGCGCGCGGGCGTGGTCCTGGCGCGAGGCGAGCAGGATCTGCCGCTGCTGGACGAGGCCGCTCAGCTGGTTGCGGTAGGCGTCCAGCCGGACGAGGTCCTCCTCGACCTGGCGCTCGGCGCTCGCGGGGGCCGGCGTGCTCATGCGTTCGCCGTCGGGGCGACCGAGTCGATGCGAATGAGCGGGCGCTTCACGCCGTGACAGCCCCCGATCTCGGAGTACGCCCATTCGCGGGCGAGCTCCGGGGTCGGCGCGTCGTGCTCCTTCGTGAACGGCTGCCAGTACCCTCGACGGGCGAGGAACGCACCGGCGACGCGGTAGCTCGGCAACGGAACGCCTCCGGGCGGGCGCACCCGGGCTCCCCTTTTAACCCTGCCGTTGGCCGGGCCCCGCCGCGACGGCGTCGGGCGCCCCGGCCAGGTCGGCGATCTCCGACCACCGGGCCCCCACCTCGTCATCCCCGAGGCCGACCGTTGGCGAGAAGACGACGACCTCGCCCCAGGTCGCCCGGGCGTCCGGATACTGCTCGACCGCGAGGGGAAGGACGACCCCGTCGGCGTGCAGCGAGGCGACGGCCGCGCCGAGCGCTGCGCTCCAGCTCTCCGGGACCTCGGCGAGCTCCTGGATCCGCACGCCGGGGTCGAAGCGTCGCAGGAGGCCGTCGACGAGCGGCGCCGCCGCCGGCGGGCGGAGAAGGGCGACCCGGCACCCCCGCTTCATCATCAGGTAGGCGCCGAGCGCCCCCCGTTCCCCGTCGACGAGCGCCACCAGCCGCCCGGCGACCCCGAGCGGCAGCCCGCCCGGCCCTCGGGTGCGGTCGAAGTAGAGGTAGGTGCGGGGCCCGCGGACCTCGACGAACAGCTCGACCGTCGGGGTCCGAAGGTCGACGTGCAACCGTCGATCGGGGAACGCCTCCAGCACGTCGGAGCCGAGGTCCCGCGCGAGCTCCTGGCTCGTGAAGTCGTGCGTCCCGGTGCGACGCGCGCGGACGGCGAACGAGACCCCGGGGGAGAGCCGGGGGGAGGCGAGCTCGAGGAGCGCGGCGCGCAGCGCGCCGCGCTCGGTGGGGACCTCGTGGGCGACGCTCACCGAGGTGACGCCGAAGACGCGCCGCAGGATCCGGCACCCCTCCTCCGGGTCGTCGACCTCGGCGTAGAGGTGGCCGCGGTCGGAGCGGAGCTGCAGCGCGAGCCCCGCGTGCAGGAACTGCTGGACGATGTTCCGCCGCAGCGTCGCCTCGAACTCGCGCCGGACCGGCGCCGACTTCAGCGCCAGTTCGCCGTACCGGACGAGGAGCAGGGCCGCCATGACGCACCGTTAAGACGGCGGCCCTCGTAAAGCGCCTCCGGACCGTGACGAACCCCCCGAGCAACGGCACCGACCCGTGGGCGCCGTGGACGACCGCCGCGGTCGCCGGGCTCGTGGACGCTGCCCGCGCGCGCGGCGCGCCGACCGACCCCGCCGCGGTCGACGCGCTGCTCGAGCTCGGGGCGGGGTCCGGGCGCGACCTTGCCTACCCGACCCACCGGCTCGCCGGGCACGCCCGGCTGCCGGTGGAGGAGCTCGCGGCCGGGCTCGCCGCCGCGTTCCCGAGGAGCCCGGCGTTCCGCGCCGTGCGGGCGGATGGGGCTTACGTCAACTTCGAGATCGACCCGGCCGAGCTGATCCGCGCCACCCTGTCGCTCGCCCTCGGCCGCGGCGAGCGCTACGGGCACGGCGAGCCGACCGGGGAGACGGTGTGCGTCGAGCACACGAGCGCCAACCCGACCGGCCCGTTCCACATCGGCCGGGTGCGGAACGCGATCATCGGCGACAGCCTCGCGCGCGCGATCCGGGCGGCCGGACCCTCGGTGACGACCCAGTACTACATCGACGACATGGGACGCCAGTCGACGATGATCACCTGGCTCTGGACGCGACCGGTCGCCGAGTGGCCTGAACCGGTGCGCGCGGCGGCCGGCGCCGACCGGCCGGACGAGAAGCCCGACCACCGGAGGGGGCGGCCGTACCCCGCGCTCAGCGCTCGGGTGAAGGACGACCCGGAGACCGCCCGTTCGATCGCCGAGCTCGTCCGCCAGATCGAGGAGGGCCACGCCCCTCCCGAGCACCTCGCGCTCGCGCGCGAGGTCCTCGGCGGCATGCTCGCCTCCCTGGGGCGGCTGGGGATCGGCTTCGACGAGTTCGTCTGGGAGTCACAGTTCGTTCGGGACGGCTCGGTCGCCCGGGTCCTCGAGCGGCTGCGTGCGGCGCCCCACGCCGTGCGCGAGGAGAACGGCGCCTGGTCGGTCGACGCGACGACCTACGGACTGCCGAAGGAGAGCGACCGCGTCGTCGTCCAGCGGGCGGACGGTACGAGCCTCTACGTCACCCGCGACATCGCCTACCATCTTGCGAAGTTCTCCCGGTTCGCCCGGGTCGTCGACGTCCTGGGCCAGGACCATCAGCTCCACGCGAGGACCCTGGACGCCCTCCTCACGGAGCTCGGGGAGACCCGACGACCGACGTACGTCGTCTACCAGGACCTCACGACCCCGGAGGGGGGACGGATGTCAACGCGCGGGGGCCGAGCGGTCTGGCTGGACGACCTGCTCGCGGAGGCCCGGGAGCGGGCGCGCGTCGAGGTCCTGAAGCGGCGGGACGACCTCGCGACGGCCGAGGTCGACGCGATCAGCGAGGCGGTCGCCACCGGGGCGATCCGCTATCACGTCGTCCGCATCGCGCCGGAGAAGCCGGTCAAGTTCCGCTGGGAGGAGGCGCTGTCGTTCGAGGGCCGGAGCGGCCCGTTCGTCCAGTACTCCTATGCGCGGGCGTCGAGCGTCCTGCGCAAGGGCGACGCCGCGGCCCCTCCGTACCCGTTCGACGCTGCGCAGCTCGCGGGGGAGGAGGAGCTCGCCCTCGCCCGCGTCCTCTCCCGGTTCCCGCGGACGGTCGCTTACGTCGCCCGCTCGGCGCACGTCCACGCGCTCGCCGGCTACGCGCACGAGGTCGCCGACCGGTTCAACCGCTTCTACCACGCCGTGCCGGTGCTGACCGGCGGCGAGGCACGGGCGAGCCGGCTCGCGCTCGTCGCCGCGGTCCGGCAGACGCTCGGGAACGCCCTGCGGCTCCTTGGCATCGCCCCCCTCGAGTCGATGTGAGCCCGGCCGCCGCCGGAAGGTCGAAATATCTGCTCCCGGTCCCCTCGTCAGGGAAGCTATGGCCTCGATCCGAGAGGACTTCGGGAAGTTCATCCGGCAAGGGAACCTCGTGCAGCTCGCGGTCGCGTTCGTCATGGGCGCGGCGTTCTCCGCGCTGGTGACCGCGCTGGTCGCGGACATCTTCACCCCGTTGATCGGGGTCGCGGGCGACTTCGACTTCTCGAGCTGGCGCTACACGATCAACCACAGCACGTTCCAGCAGGGTGCGTTCATCAACGCGCTGATCTCGTTCGTGACGGTCGCGCTCGTCGTCTTCTTCGCCATCGCGCTCCCGTACCAGCGCTACATGGACCGCAAGGCCGCGAAGGCGGCGAAGGCCGCTCCGACGACGCGGAACTGTCCGGAGTGCCTTTCGGCGATCCCCCTCGCCGCCAAGCGCTGCTCGTTCTGCACGTCGGCGGTGACGCCGCTCGCCGCGCCCGCGAGCTAGGCCGGCCCCAGCCCGGGGTCCGCGCGCCGGGCGGCCCGGAATCCCCTCGCGCGCAGCCGGCACGCGTCGCACCGGCCGCACGGTCGGGCGCGCCCCGCGTAGCAGCTGTACGTCAGCTCCCACGGCACGCCGAGCCGGCTCCCGAGCCGGACGATCTCTCCCTTGGAGAGCTCGAGGAGGGGGGCGGCGACCCGCACGCGGAGCCCTCCCTCTCGGGGGGCGCGCACCGCCCGCGCGGCGAGCGCGTTGAACGCGCGCACGAACGCCGGTCGGCAGTCGGGGTAACCGGAGTAGTCGACGGCGTTCGCCCCGAAGTAGATCGTGCCGAGGCGGTGGGACTCGGCGTAGCCGAGCGCGACGCCCAGGAGGACGGTGTTGCGCGCCGGAACGTACGTCGCGGGGATCCCCCCCGTGCGTCGGCCGGCCCGGGGCAGGGGGCGCCCGCGTCGCGTCAGCGCGGAGTCGACCAGCGTGCCGAGCGGGAGCCGGACGATCCGGTGGCGGGTGACCCGGTAGTGGCGGGCGAGCGCCGCCGCAGCGCGCAGCTCCCGGCGGTGCCGCTGGCCGTAGGCGAACGAGAGGGCGTGGACGAGCCGGTGACGTCGCCGTGCGAGCGCGAGGCACGTCGCCGAGTCCATCCCCCCCGAGAGGAGGACGACGCACCCTCCGTTCGGGCTCACAGCCGGACCCCGGCCACCGCCATGACCGCCGCGGCGAGCCCGACGGCGCTGAGCATGCCGAGGAAGTTCGTCGTCCCCTTCGTCAGGAGGCCCCGGTTCTCGAGCGTCTCGCCCAGGACCGAGTCGACCTGGCAGCCGACGAACCCGGAGAGCCCCACCGCGACGAGGAACAGCCAGACCCTGCCGTCCGGCGTACCGAAGAGGCCGAACAGGCCGCCGCCGACGAGCGCGATCCCGACGGCTCCCGCGACCGCGAACATCTCCCCGACCGAGGAGACCCCTCCGTTCGTCCCCGGCGTGACGGCCCGCAGGCTGAGGATGCTGACCGCTGAGCCGAGCAGCACCCCGAACTCGCTCGCGAGCGTGTCCGCGGCCGCGAAGGCGAGCGCGCTCGCGAAGAGCACCGCGGCCACGGGGAGGGGCAGCCCGCCCAGTCCTCCGGCGAGCGCGAGGGCCGTGGGAAGCACGATGTGCGCGAGGACGTTCGAGACCCCGCGTTCCCCCTCCCGCCCCTCCTGGACGTTGCGGCGGACCTTCTCCTCGAACCGGTAGCGGGTCGCGAGCGCGCTGACGACGACGAAGACGACGAGCAGGATCAGGAACGCAAAACCGGCGACCAGGACGACCGCGATCCCGAACGCCGAGGCGACGACCGCCGCGGCCGCGGTGAGCGCGCGGGCGACGACCGCCGCCCCTGCGAGGCCGACGGTCGCGACGATGCCGATGATCGCTGGAATGGCTCCGAGCACGTCGGACCCCTCGGGCCGAGGGAGGGGGTTGGATAAGCCTTGGGCGCGGGGTCGCGGCCGCCGCTACGACCAGGCGAGCAGCCGCTCGACCGCGGAGAGGAACGAGTCGGCGACCAGGTCGGCCCGGAGGCCGGCGTCGGAGAGCTCTCGGTCGACGGCCGCCTCGTGTCCCGGGGTGCGGACGAGCGCGGTGACGATGCCGAGGCGACGGCCGGCCTCGACGTCGACCCGGCGATCCCCGACGAAGACCGACGTGGCGAGGTCGAGGTGGAGGTCGCGGGCGGCTCGCTCGAACAGCTCGGTCCCCGGCTTGCGGCACCGACAGCCGCGCTCCGGCACGTGCGGGCAGAAGTAGAAGGCGTCGACCCGGGCGCCGGAGCGCCCGAGCAGCTCGTTGAGCCGGGCATGGATCCGTTCGACGTCGCCGGTGGTGTAGAGGCCCCGCTCGATGCCGGACTGGTTGGTGACGCAGACGACGAGCTCGCCGTGCTGCCGCGCCCGGATCAGGGCCTCGGTGACCCCCGCGAACAGCTCGAGCCGCTCGGCGTCCTTCAGGTAGTGAAGGTCCGGGATGAGGGTCCCGTCGCGATCGACGAACAACGCCCGGCGAGCGAGCGGAGGATCCCCGCGGGCCCCGCCGGTCGGACCCATCGGCGTTACGAGCCCCCTCGGGCCTTAACGGTTCGGCCGGGCGGCCGCCGCGAGGGCGAGGGTAATGGACACCGAAAGCGGGCCGTACGGACCCCTCGATCGCGCGCTCGACGCAGCGCTCGGTCCGCTGCGCAGCGCTGGAGCTCCTCGGGTCGTGCTCTTCTCCGGCGGGGTGGACTCCGGACTGCTGGCGTGGGAGCTTCGGAGGAGCGGGAACACCGTACTGTTCACGGTCGGGCTCCCGCCCAGCGCGGACCTGGCACGGGCGGCGGCCGCCGCCCCGTTGGTGGGACTGCCGTGGAGCTCGCGGCGACTGGACGAGCCGCTGCTCGGGGAGGCGGAGGCGCTGGTCGAGCACCTTCTCCCTGACCTCCCGAGCGCACGACGCTCGGTGCTGGTCGCGCTCGCCGCCGCCATGATCGCCGCCCCTCCGGGCCGGCTCGTCTGCGGGCAGGGGGCGGACGAGCTGTTCCTCGGCTACGCCCACTTCCGGGGCCTGTCGACCGAGGCCGCCGAGGTCCGGTCGCGGGCCGACCTGCAGCAGTTGCTCGACCGCGACGCTCCGGCGCTCGTCGCCCTGGCGGCCGAACAGGGGCGACAGGTCGACTGCCCGTACCTCGATCGGCGGTTCGTGGAGGCGGCCGGCGCGGTCCCGGTCGAGATGCGGATGCCGGGGGTCCTGCCGAAGGGATGGTTCCGGGAGTTCGCGCGACACCGGGGCCTGCCCGCGGCGCTCGCCGACGCCCCCAAGAAGGCGATCCAGTACGGGAGCGGGGTCGCCCGATGGCGCCGACGCCGCTCCGCCGCTGCGGCCTAGCGCAGGCGCGTTCCGGCCTCGCCCCGCAGGGCTCTCGGGAGCGAGGGGATGTCGGTGATGACGACCTCGCGCCCCCCGTCCGCGAGGAACCCGAGCGCCGCCTCGACCTTCGGGCGCATGCTTCCCTCTCCGAACTCCCCCGCCTCCAACGCGCGCGCCAGCTCCTCTCGACCCGTCGCGCCGAGCCAGCGCTCCCCCGATCGCCCGTAGGAGACCGCGACCCCCGGGACGTCCGTGACGATCGCGAGCCGGGAGAGCCCGAGCTCGTGGGCGACCAGCGCCGCCCCGAGGTCCTTGTCGATCACCGCCTCCACCCCTTCGTAGGCGCCGTGCGCCCGACGGACGACCGGGATCCCTCCGCCCCCGGCGACGACGGGGAGCCAGCGGTCGCCGTCCGGGCTCTCGAGCAGGCGGCGCACCGCCCGGCCCTCCAGCCAGCGGACCGGTCGAGGGGACGGGACGAGGCGACGCCAGCCCCCGCGGGCCGCGTCGCGTTCCATGACCCATCCGGAGCTCTTGCGGAGCACTCGCGCCTCGGCCTCGGTATAGAACCGGCCGACCGGCTTGGTCGGCCGTCGGAACGCCGGGTCGTTCGCCCGAACCTCCGTGCGACTGACGACCGCGAGGACCGACCGGCTCACGTGCGCCTCGTGCAGCGCCTGCGTCAGCTCGGTGAGCACGAGATAGCCGATCTGCCCCTGCGTCTCGGCACCGAGGACGTCCAGCGGGCGCGCGGGGAGCTCGGCGGCGCCGAGCTCGTTCTGCCGGAGCAGCACCCCGACCTGAGGCCCGTTGCCGTGCGTGACGACCAGCGGGCGCTCGGTGCGAGCGACCTCCGCCAGCACGGGGGCGACCTTCGCCATCTGGGAGCGGGCCTCGGACCACGAGCCCCGACCGCCCGCGCGCTGGAGCGCGTTGCCGCCGAGCGCCACGAGCAGCCCCGCCATCCCCCCGTCCTCAGCGGTCGGCGCGGAAAGAACCTGTGGCGGCGAGCCCAAGAGCTCGTTCCGCGCTACCCCGGAGCTCGGCCCGGCGCAGGGCTAAATAGCCGCCCCGGGCTTCGGAGTCGTGACGGACGACGGTTCGTCGCTCTTCTGTCCTCTCGAGTTCCGCTATGGGCGGGAGGAGGTCCGCGGGCTCTTCTCGCGGGCCGCCCGTCTCCGCCGGGCGCTGCGCGTCGAGGCAGCGCTGGCCCTCGCCGAGGCGGAGGTCGGCATGGTTCCACGCGAGGCGGCCGAGGCGATCGACCGGGCCGCAACGCTCGAGCACGTCGCGCTCGAGCGGGTCGACGCCATCGAGCGAGAGACCCAGCACGACGTCATGGCGATCGCGCGGGCCCTCGCGGAGGCGTCCGGCGCCGCCGGCCGCTGGGTGCACTTCGGCGCGACGAGCGCCGACATCACCGACACCGCGCTCGCGCTCGAGCTCAAGGAGTGCGTCGCGATCCTCGACAGCGACCTCGTCCGGCTCGGCCAGGCCCTGGTCGAGCTCGCGCGGCGCCACCGGGCGAGCGCCGAGGTCGGCCGGACCCACGGTCAGCACGGCGTTCCGCTCTCGTTCGGCTACAAGATGGCCGTCGCCGCCGCGGAGGTCGTGCGCCACCGCGCTCGTCTGCGCGAGCTCCGTCCTCGCCTGCTCGTCGGGAAGATCGCGGGGGCGGTCGGCACCGGCGCCGGCTTCGGCGAGCACGCCGCGGAGGTCGAGGCTGCGACGATGCGACGTCTCGAGCTGGGCGCGGACGAGGCCCCGACCCAGCTCGTCGGGCGGGACCGGCTCGCCGAGTTCACGAACTACCTGGCGCTCGTCGCCGCGACCGCCGAGCGGCTCGCGACCGAGGTCCGCAACCTGCAGCGCACGGAGATCGCGGAGGTCGCGGAACCGTTCGACGAGGCGACCCAGGTCGGCAGCTCGACGATGGCCCAGAAGCGCAACCCGAAGCAGACGGAGAACGTCACGAGCCTCGCGCGCCTCGTGCGCGCGCTCGCGCTGCCGCCGCTCGAGAACATGGTCCAGTGGCACGAGCGCGACCTCTCGAACTCCGCGAACGAGCGGATCGTCCTCCCCCACGCGGTGCTGCTGCTGGACGATATGCTCGGCAAGCTCGCGGAGGTCTTCGCGGGGCTCGAGGTCGACACCGAGCGCATGGCCCGGGCCGTCGCCGACGGCGGAGGGGCTCCGATGACGGAGAACCTGATGCTCGCGCTCACCGCGAAAGGCCTCGCCCGCCACGAGGCGCACGAACTGCTGCGCGCGCTCACGCGGGGCGGCTCGAAGGCGGCGCCGCTCATCGAGCGCGCCCGCGCGGACCCGACGATCCGCGGGCTCCTCCCCCCGGCCGAGCTCGAGCGGATCCTGGACCCGGCCAGCTACGTCCGCGCCGCCGCCGAGAAGACGGACCGGGTCCTGGTCGCGGTCGAGCACGACCTGGCGCGATGACGGTCGCGAAGACGCCCTGGACCGCGCGGGTCCACGTCGAACTCGGGCGGAGCGAGGTCGCGCGGTGGCTGGAGCGCGCGCTCGCGCCGGAGGCGAGCCGGGAGGTCCCCCGCGCGCGCACCGAGATCTACCGGAGCGGCTCGGCCCTGGAGCTCGCCGTGAGCGCGTCGGACGCCGGGGCGATGCGGGCGGCGCTGAACACGTTCCTCGGGTGGGTCGCTCTCGCGCTCGCGACGCTGGACGCCGCGCGCGGCGCGCCGCCGCCGGCAGCTCCGGCCGCCGAAGCCGTTATCTCCCGCTCCCGGTGAGCGCGGACGTGGCGCTCCCGGCGAAGCTGCAGAACGACCTCAAGCAGTTCCAGCGGCTGCAGCAGGAGCTTGGCTCGGTCCAGCAGCAACGCCTGCAGCTCGACCTGCGCCTCCGCGAGATCACCCATACGCTCGAGGAGCTCCAGACCGTCGCCGAGGAGGCGACGATCTATCGGCCGGTCGGGGGCCTGCTCGTCCGGGCGAAGTCCCGCAAGGAGGTCGTGGAGCTGCTGACCGAGGAGAAGGAGACGCTCGAGGTGCGCCAGAAGGCGGTCGAGCGCCAGGAGAACCACCTCAAGGAGCGCTACACGTCGATGCAGCAGGACCTCTCCGCGCAGCTCCAGGCCGCCGGGGTCACCCCGGAGTCGGGCGACGGGGCCGAGAGCTAGGGCGCGGGCGAGCCTAGCTCGCGCGACGCGTGAGGCGGTCGGCGACCTCTTCGAGCAGCGGCTTGCCCCGCGACGGGATCTGGCGGCTCCGCCGCAACCGCCGAAGGGCTCGCTGCGTCAGCGCCGCGATGCGCCGCTCCGAGTAGTCGAGCGCGCCGCTCGAGCGCAACGCCTCGCGCGCCCGGGCGATCTCCTTCACCGTGGCGGAGGCGCGGCCCAGGACCCGTTCGATCGCCCGTCGCTCCGACGGGGTCCCCTCGCGCCACGCCGCGACGACCAGCAGCGTCCGCTTCCCCTCGACGAGGTCGTTCGCGCTCTTGCCGATGCGGGCCGCGTCGAAGCCGGCCCCGAGGACGTCGTCCCGTAGCTGAAAGGCGACGCCGAGGTCGGTCGCGATCGCCTCGAGGTCTCCGAGCGAGGCGGGCGCGGCGCCCGCGAGGACCGAACCGATCCGCAGCGGCGCGACGACGGTGTAGATCGCCGACTTCAGGCGGTGGACCTCCAGGACGTCCTCCTCCCGGACCCGCCCCGGGGAGAGGGTGCCGTTCCGCAGGTCGAGCAGCTGCCCGTAGGCCGTGAGCCGGGTCATCCGGACCAGCTCGGCGAGCGCGGCGAGCTTTCGATCGGAAGACAGCCGGACGCTGAGGAGGGCGTCCAGGGTGTACGGCTCCTCCAGGTCCCCGAGCGTGATCGCGACGCCGGTGCCGTAGTCGTCGCTCGACCCGACCCCGCCCGACCGGGCGTGGAGGGCGCCGACCTCCCGGTGCACGGTCGGTCCCCCCCGGCGCAGCTCGGCGTGGTCGATGATGTCGTCGTGGACGAGCATCCAGCTCTGGAAGTGCTCGAGCGCGGCGGCGGCGGGGACGGCCGGCGCGGGGGGGCGTCCGGAGGTGACGTGGTAGCCGGCGAGGACGAGCAGGGCGCGGAACCGCTTGCCGCCGCGCAGCGAGAACTCGCGGTTCAGGGCCACGTAGGGCCGGACGGATCGGGGGACCTCGGAGACCCGACGGTCGTAGGCGCCCCCGAGCGCCCGTTCAACGGCGGGCAGGTAACGGGCGAGCGCGGTGAATTCCACGGCGCTGCGTTTGGACGCCATCGGTATTTAACGCGGACCGGTTTCGACCCGACGATGGCCTCCGCGCCGTTCGTCCAGCTCGCCTCCGCGCTCGTGGAGGCGATGGGCCAGCGACTGGACGCTGCCAAGCCGACCGACGAGGGGCTGATCCTCCGGACCGGTGACGGCTTCCTGCTCGCCTTCCTCGAGGACCCATCGAACGTCTCGCTCGGCGTCGTCCGACGGCTGACCGCCGTAGAGAGCGCCGGTCCGAGCCGCCTGGTCGTCCTCACCCCGGGTCGGCTGCCGCCGCTGCTCACCCAGGAGATCGGGCGGGCGGGAGCGACCCTGGTCGAAGGGGCGCGGTTCGCCGAGCTCGCGCGCCAGCTGGGTCTCGGGAGCTGGCTCGGGGAGGAGCCCCGGGCGCGGCCCGCCGAGGAGCGCCGGCTGCTGCCGAGCGCCCTACAGCTGGACGACGTCATGCATCGGGCGCGCGTCTGGCTGGAGTGGGGCGTGCCGGCGCTCGCGCTGCGGTTCTTCCGTCAGGCGATCGACCTGAAACCGGAGTTCCTGCCGGCGAAGGCCGGGGTCGGACGGGCCCTGCTCGCCCTCGGGCTGACCGACGACGCCGATCGGCAGTTCGAGGAGATCCTCGCCACGCATCCGCAGGACGTGGAGGCCCGCCTCGGCAAGGCGGCGGTCCTGGGCGCCCGGGCGCGGCCGAAGGAGGAGGTGGCGCTCTACCGCCAGCTCCTCGAGGAGGACGAAGCCCGCTCGGAGGTCCGCGCGCACCTGGTCGCGGCGTTGGTCGACCTCGGGGACTGGGCAAGCGCCCGCGTCGAGATCGAGGCGATGCTGGCCCGCACCCCGGAGGACCCCCAGCTGCGCTTCCTGCACGGCGTCGCGCTCGAACGGACCGGCGCGACCGCCCTCGGCGCGGCGGACCGGGACGAAGCGCGTCGACTGGGGCTTTCCTACGAGCGGGAGGTCGCGCTCTGCCAGCACCTCGGTCTCGCTCCTCCCCCGCGGCCGGCGCCGGGGGCGTTCGGGGAGCCGAGCGCGGCCCCGAGCGCGCCGTCGGCTCCCTCCCGGACGGGCCGGGCCGCACGCCCGGGTGCGCCACGACCTCCCCCCGCGAAGACCAAGCGGAAGCGTACGACGACCCGCGGCGCCCGCGCCGCCCGCAAACGTAAGTAGGCGCCCCTCGCGTCGAACCGAGAGGGCCCGACCCCGTGCGGATCGTCTCGCTCCTGCCGAGCGCCACCGAGATCGTATGCGCCCTCGGGGCCGGCGCCGAGCTCGTCGGCCGCAGCGAGGAGTGCGACTACCCGCCGGAGGTCCGCGCGCTCCCGGTGGTGATGCGGGCCCGCACGATCGATGCGAACGGTTCCTCCGCCGCGATCGACCACCGCGTCCGGGAGAGCCGGGCCGCCGGTGAGAGTCTCTACACGCTCGAGGTCGACCGTCTCCGCACGTTGCATCCGGAGCTGCTGCTGACGCAGGACCTGTGCGGGGTCTGCTCGGTCACCGGCGACCAGGTCGCGGCCGCGTGCTCCGCCGCGGGGATCCGGCCGTCGATCCTGTCGGTCTCCCCGAGAACGCTCGAGGAGGTCTGGCAGAGCATCGAGCGGATCGGAGCCGCGATCGGGAAGAGCGACATCGCCGAGCGCCTCGCGACGCGACTGCGCGAGCGTTCGGCCCCCGGGGGCCCCCGGGGTCGAGGCCGCGTCGCCGTCGTGGAGTGGCTCGATCCTCCCATCCTCGCGGGGCTCTGGACCCCGTCGATGATCCGCGCCGCGGGCGCCGAGCCGCTCGGACCACCGCCGGGCGAGGACGGGCGTCGGACCTCCTGGGCCGACCTCGCCGAGCTCGCCCCCGACCTCGTCGTGCTGAGCCCGTGCAGCTTCCCGATCGAGCGCTCGCTCGCCGAGCTGAGGGACGGCCCCCTCGGCCGAGCGGTCGGCTCGCTCCCGCGCACGACGCGGGTCTGGGTCGCCGACGAGGCGTACTTCAGCCGGCCGGGCCCGCGACTGGCGGACGGCGTCGCGCTGCTGGACGGGCTCCTCGGCGGCGCTCCGCGGGCCTACCCGATGCCCGCGGTCCGATGGACCCCTCCGGAGGTCGCGGCGTGAGCGGAGGCATCCAGTACTACTACTCGACGGTCGCGCCCCGACCCCGCAGCGGCAAGGTCACGACCTCCGCTCGGGAGGTGACCCAGATCGGCATCGCCTACGCCGTCCTGACGTTCGACCTCGTCCTGATCTTTGCGGGCGGCACGTTCCTCTCGGGGGCTCCGGCGACCGGCCTGTTCCAGGGGTTCACGGTCGGCTGGGCGGCGCTCGCCGCGACGGCCGCGTTCACGGGGTTCGTCGCGCACGAGCTCGCGCACAAGATCGTCGCGGAGCGGCGCGGCTACTGGGCGGAGTTCCGGATGTGGCCCTCCGGCCTTCTCCTCTCGCTGCTGATGTCGTTCATCGGGTTCCTCTGGGGCGCCCCGGGCGCCACGATGGTCGGCGGCATGCCCGAGACGAACCGGGCCGACTGGGGACGAACGAGCGTCGCCGGCCCGCTGACGAACGTGGCGTTCGGCCTCGCCTTCCTGGGCGCCGGGCTCGCGGCGTTCCGCCTGGCCTCGTCGCTCGCCCTGCCGCTGCTCTACCTCGGCTGGATCAACGGCTGGTTCGGGACGTTCAACCTGATCCCGGTCGGGCCGCTGGACGGCCGCAAGGTCGTCCGGTGGAGCGTCGGGCTCTGGGCGGCGGCGATCGTCTTCACGGGGGCGGTGACGGTCGTCAGCTTGCTCGCCGTCTTCTCGTTCGAGACGTTCGGGACCCCGTTCCACTACTTCGCGCTGGCTGGCCGGTAGACCGCGAGGCTCGATGACGCGTCCTCGGGTCGTGGACCTCGGTTCGGAGCGCCGGATGCTCGACCTCGACTTTCGGGACACCGAGGGGCTGGTCGCCGCCTACCTTCTTCCCGAGCCGGAAGGCTGGGCGCTGGTCGAGACCGGCCCGACGTCCTGCCGGTCGGCGCTGCTCGCGGCGCTCGACGCGGCCGGGGTCGAGCGGCGGGAGATCCGGGACGTCTTCGTCACCCACATCCACCTCGACCACGCGGGCGGGCTGGGGGCGCTCGCGGCCGACCTGCCCGCCGCCCGGCTCCACGCGCACGAGCTCGGCGTGCCCCATCTCGTGGACCCCACCCGCCTCGTCGAGAGCGCCCGGCGCGCCTGGGGCGCGGCTTCGGACCAGCTGTGGGGACCGGTCCTCCCGGCGCCGGCCGGTCGCCTGCATCCCCTTCGCGGGGGAGAGGTGTTCCCGCTCGCCGGGGGACGGCTCGAGGTGATCGCGACCCCCGGTCACGCACGCCACCATCTCGCCTTCCTTGATACCGGGCTCCAGGGGGTGTTCGCGGGGGACGCCGCGGGGGTCCGTCTCGAGCGCTCGTCGACGATCCGGCCCGCCGTCCCGCCGCCGGACCTCGACCTCGCCGAGCTGTTCGCGAGCCTGGAACGCCTGCACCGCTCCGGCGCGCGCACGGTGCTTCTGAGCCACTTCGGACCGACCCCCCGGGGGCCCGAGGACCTCGGGCGCTACCGGGCGACGGTCGAACGCTGGCGCGACGCGGCCCTGGACGCAGCGAGGGACCGGCCGGACCCGACGTGGATCGCCGAGCGGCTGCGCGTGCTCGACCTGATGGACGCCGGCTCGGCTGACGCCGAGCTCGCGTCGCTCGTCTCCGGTTACGATCTCGCCGCGCAGGGGTTCCTGCGCTACTTCCGGACGCACGGAGATCTCCCGGCGGCGACCTGACCGTGCCGCTCGACCCGCGCCGCCGAGCCGCCGCGGCGTGGACGCTGCTCCTCGCGCGTGCCGCCTACGCCTACAACTGGTACGACATCGGGGGAGTGCTGCCGCTCGTCGGCGGTCGCTTCGGGATCGGCACGGTCGAGCAGGGGGTCGTGCTCGCGAGCTTTCTCGCCGGGGCGGCGGTCTTCCAGCTTCCCGCGGGGTTCGCGGCGATGCGGTGGGGGAATCGCGCGACATCCCTCGGGGCGCTCGCGCTGATGGGGGCGTTCGCGCTCGCCTCGGGGTTCGCTCCCACCTGGGTGGTGCTCGCGGTCCTGCGGTTCGGCGCCGGGGCCGGGGCAGCGTTCTTCTTCGCGCCCGCGCTCGGGCTGGTGACCGAGTACTATCCGAGCGGGAGCCGGGGGCTGATGATCGGGGCCTACAACGCGGCCTTCAGCGTAGGCTCCGGCATCGGCCTCTTCGCGAGCGCCTGGATCGGTCCGGAGCTCGGGTGGAGCTGGACGCTCGTGCTGGGAGGGGCGCTGCTCCTCGCCGTGGCCGCACCGGCCCCGATCCTGGTCCCCCGGGGGGAGGAGACGCGGATCGCGAGACCGAGGGATCTAGCGCGCACCGCCCGACCGGTGCTGACCTCGAGAGGGCTCTGGGCGATCGCGCTCGGGGGGAGCGGCCTGTGGGGCGGCTTCTACATCGCCGCTCAGTTCTTCGTCAACTTCGCGCACGCGGTCCATCCGGCTTGGAGCCTCGCCCTCGCCGCGGCCGCCCCGACCGTCATGATCGCGGTCGAGGTGCTCGGGGGTCCGGTGGGGGGACGGATGGGCGAACGCTCCCGCGACATGCGTCGGCTCCTCGTCGGCTGGGGCGTCGTCTCCGGTGCGATCCTCGCGGTCGTGCCGTTCCTCGACCTCGGGCCCGTGGTCGCCGTGTTCGTCCCGCTCGGGTTCGCGGACGGCCTCACGTTCGCACTCCTGTACCTGCTGCCGACGTATCTCGCCGAGCTCCGCGGCAGCGTCGTCGCGCTCGGCCTCGCGCTCAT
>DATJUZ010000059.1:0-84898 GCA_035502035.1 Thermoplasmata archaeon | reverse complement strand
GCCCTCCCGCCGGCGGGGCTCGCGGCCTCCGCCGAGCTCCTCCTCGGCGTCGCGGTGATCGTGGCCGTGCTGCTCGAGCGGGATCTCCGCCGCTCCGTCCGCCGCCCCCGCCCGCGGCGCGCACGGGGGCGCGGGGTCGGCTGAGCCGCCGGCCGGCGTTCCCTCCGAAAGCTTTTCTCTCGCCCCCCGCTCGAACCCCGGGGGAATCGACCTGCCGGCGAAGTCCCGCAAGGCGCCGATCCGCGTCCTGATCGCCAAGCCCGGGCTGGACGGTCACGACCGCGGCGCCAAGATCGTCGCGCGGGCGCTCCGCGACGCCGGCATGGAGGTCGTCTACGCGGGCCTCCGTCAGACGCCGGAGGAGATCGTGCGGGCCGCGGTCGAGGAGGACGTCGACCTCGTCGGCCTCTCGATCCTCTCCGGCGCTCACATGGCCCTGCTCCCCCGCGTCGCGCGCCTCCTGAAGCGGGAGGGCGGCGGCCGCATCCCGGTCTTCGCGGGCGGGATCATCCCCGACGAGGACGCGCGCCGCCTGCGCCACGTCGGGATCCGGGCGATCTTCGGGCCCGGAGCCTCGCTCGCCGAGATCGTGAAGACCGCCCAGCAGCTCGTCCACCGCCGGGCATGAGCCGGCCCGCGCCGCCGGACCCGGCCCGGGCGATCGTCGCAGGCGATCGGCGCGCGCTCGCGAAGGCGATCACCGCCGTCGAGGTCGGCGACCCGTCCGCGGACGCTCTCCTGCGCGCCGTCTTCCGCCGGACCGGCAAGGTCCCGGTCGTCGGGATCACCGGCCCGCTCGGGGTCGGGAAGTCGAGCCTCATCAACCTCCTCGTGGCCCATCTGCGCGAGCAGGGGAGGTCGGTCGGGATCGTCGCCGTCGACCCGACCAGCCCGTTCTCGGGGGGATCGGTCCTCGGCGACCGGATCCGCCTCGAGCGCCGCCCGGGAGACCCCGGGGTCTTCTTCCGCTCGATGGCGAGCCGGGGCGCCGCCGGGGGCATCTCCGCGTCGACCCGGGACGTCGCCCGCCTGCTCGAGGCGGCCGGGTTCGACGTCGTCCTGGTCGAGACGGTCGGGAGCGGCCAGGTCGACGTCGCGATCCGGGACGTCGCGAGCACGCGGATCGTCGTCCTCGTGCCGCATCTCGGGGACGAGGTGCAGACGCTCAAGGCCGGCCTGTTCGAGATCGCGGACGTCTTCTGCATCAACAAGTCCGACCTCCCGGGCGCGGACGTCGCCGAGCGCGACCTCGCCGACCTCGCCTCGCTCGGGACCGCCCCGGACGGCTGGCGCTCGCGGATCGTGCGGACGTCGACGGTGACGCCGAGCGGGATCCCCGAGCTCTGGAAGGCGGTCGAGGCGCACGAGCGGTTCGTCGCCGCGTCGCCCGGTCACGCCGCCGAGGAACGCCGTCGCCTGGAGGAGGAGATCGTCGGGCGGGTGCGCGACCTCGTCACCGCGGAGTTCGCCGAGCGGCTCGGGGCCGAGCCGGCCCTCCGTCGACTGGTCGACCGCGTCGTCGCCCGGGAGATCGACCCGAGGACGGCCGCCGACCGGCTCCGTCCGCGCTAGGGGGAGGATGGTCGCCGCGTCGGTCGAGCTCGGGGTCGGGCTATCGGTCCTGGCAGGGGCGCTCGCCTACTTCGTCTTCGCCTCCTTCCTCTTCGGCGCGGGCTACCAGCCGACCCCCCGGGCCGCCGCCCTGCGGATGCTCGTCCTGGCCGAGCTCACCGCCCGGGACACGCTCTACGACCTCGGAGCGGGGACCGGGGCGCTCGTCTTCCGCGCCGCGCGGCTCTACGGGGCGGACGCCCTCGGGGTCGAGGTGGAACCGTTGCGCTACCTCATCCTGAAGGCCCGCCGGGCGTTCGGCGCGTCCCCCGAGCGCGTCCGGCTCCGCTGGGGCAACCTGTTCGACCTCTCGTTCGCGGAGGCGACCGTCGTCGCGACGTTCCTCTGGCCGGGGGCGATGGCCCGCCTGCGGCCGAAGTTCGAGTCCGAGCTGCGTCCGGGGGCTCGCGTCGTCAGCCACTGCCACCCGATACCGGGATGGACCGCGGCGGCGCACGACCGGGCGACCGACGTCTACCTGTACCGCTGGCCGGAGGCGGTCGCCGGGGCCGCTACGGGTGGTACCTGAACCAGAAGAACGCGCCGACGGCGAAGACGCCGGCGATGACGAGCGCCCCGGCGATCCAGCCCGCGTGCAGCCCGGCGTCGTCGTCGCGCGCTGAGGCGCTCGCCGCCACGGACGACCGAGCGCCCCCGCGATTTATCTGCCCTGCCTTCGAACCGGAGGCTACGGTATCGAGGCGCCGAGCTGGCCCGTGATCCCGAAGTAGAGGATCAGCGCCCCGGCGGCCGCCGCAAGGACGAACGTCGCGACCACGAACACGGTCGGAAACTCCGGCCGGGGGTTCGGAGCGGCCACGGTCAGCTCGACCCTCCCCGAGTTCATCCGCTCAGGGTTGGTGCGGCTCGGGCTCGCCGGAGCGTGCGGAGGCGCCGCTCGGGGCGCGCTTGGACGGGGCCCGGGCCGGCTTCTCGGGGGCCTCGGCGGCGGCCGGGCTCTCCGACGCCTTCGGGGAGGTCTCGGCCGACTTCGCCTCGGCGGGGGTCGCCCACTCCTCGACGAAACGGATCGTCTCGGGATGGAGCTGCGAGCGGATTCGTTCGACGATGCGCGCCTTGGCAGCGAACCAGTACGGGTCGAACTTGGTCCGGTCCGGCACGCGCAGCGTGAACGTCTTCTCGCGGTGCTCCACGTGGAACTCGCTGCCGAAGCCGTACTGCAGCTCGACGAGCGCGCGGGCCTTCTCCGCGGCGTCGGTGATCCGCTCGGCGATGCGAAGCTTCGCGTGCACCTTGCGCCCGGCGAACGGCGGGTTGAAGTCGACGCGAACGCGGGCGGCGGTGAGCGTGACGACGCGGCCGCGTCGGCCGTCGATCGTGAGGATCGTGCCGAGGTCGAGGTGCGCGTCCTCGCGGCGCATCTCGGGGAGCCGCTCGATCTCGTGCATGGTGTACAGCTGGATCAGGTTCGGGTCCCGCTCCCCGAACGCCTCGCCGGGGGCGAACTGGCGCTCGGCCTCCTCGCCGACCGGGAGGCCGAGGAGCGCCTTCTCGATGCCGGCCGGGAACGCGTCCCCGCCGAGTTCGTGCGGGCGGGGCCCCCACGGGCGCCCGGGGGGAGCCTTGACCCCGGCGGCCTGGGCGACCTCCTCGTGCGTCGTGTCGATCAGCTCGCGGCGGTCGGCGACCTCGGCCCAGAGGTCGTACTCCAGCCGGACGAGCTCGCCGGTCCTCGCGGCGGCGTCGCCCGCGCCCTCCTTGGAGGTCATGCGCCCCGCCGAGAGGGTCGGGGGAATAAGGTTTTCTTTGAGGTGGGACGAGGCGGTCCGGTCGGTATGGACCGCTCTGGCGCGCCGGGGGAGCCCGCGACGTGACCGCCGCGGAGCGGCGACCCCCCAACGTCCTCCTCATCGTCCTCGACTGCGCGCGCGCGGACGTCTTCGACGCCCAGCTCGCCCGGCCGGGGGCGATGCCGTTCCTCGCCGGGCTGCGGCCGGAGGTCCTCGCGTTCTCCGGGGCGGTCAGCCCCTCGAGCTGGACGATCCCGGGCCACGCGAGCCTCTTCACGGGGCTTTATCCCTGGGACCACGGAGCGCACTACCGGAACGGACCGATCCTGACCGCCGAGCCGGAGACGCTCGCCGAGTGCCTGGCGCGGGCCGGCTACGCGACCTCGTTCATGTCGGGGAACGCCTACGTGCAGGCGTCGACCGGCCTGACCCGCGGCTTCCGCGCGTGCAGCTGGGGCGGGGGTCGGGAGTTCTACCTGCGGTTCCTCGGGATCGACCGGCCGACCTGCCCGAACCTCGGAGGTCCGGCGCTCGTCTGGCTCCCTCCCGTGCACGGGGAGGCGCCGCCGTCCCCTCTGCGCGAGTTCGCGATGAACTCGTTCACGCGCCTGCCGGCGGTCTGGGACGGCCTCAACCGGGTCGGCGGGCGCCTCCTCGGGACGTACGACCGCGAGATGCCCGAGATCTGCTCCTGGATGGTCCCGGAGCTCGACCGGTGGCTCGCCGACCAGCCCCCGGAGCGACCGGTGTTCTCGTTCGTGAACCTCTTCGAGGCGCACGAGCCGTACCTCGCCGACTCGGGCCAGGTCGTGGGGACCCGGCGGTGGCTCGAGTACGCGCGCTCCGGCCAGGACCCGGCGCGCTGGGTGCAGGGTCGGTGGCGTCCGACCGAGCGCGAGCTGCGCAGCCTGCGAGCGAACTACGACGCCTCCTTCCGCACGATCGACCGGCGCATCCGGGAACTGGTCGCGACGTTCGAGCGGCACGGCCGCTGGTCGCAGACGCTGTTCGTTCTGACGAGCGACCATGGGCAGGCGTTCCTCGAGCTCGAGACCCTCTACCACCGGCTCCGCGTGGACGAGGCGATCGTGCGCATCCCCCTCTGGGTCCGGCCTCCCGGTGGGGCTCCCCCGGGGCTCTCCAGCGACGGATGGGTCAGCCTGATCGACGTCCCACGGACGATCGCCTCCCTCGCCGGCCGGCCGTCGTTCGGCGACCCGAGCGCCCGCTCGCTGCTCGAGGCGACCGACGACCGACCCGACCGCACGGTCTACGCGATGACCGATGGGATCCCGAAGGCGGAGGTCGGCGTCGTGCCCGAGGAGCGGCTTCGATTTCTCGACCGGCTCGAGATCGCCGCCTACCGCGCCGACCGCAAGGCCGTCGCGAGCGAGCTCGGGACGAGCCGCCTCTACCGTGCCGAACGGCCGCTCCGGGACGTGCGGGCAGCCGAGCTCGCGCCGGACGCCGGTTCGGCGGAGCTGATCGCGGCGGCGCGAGAGGCGCTCGACACCGCGACGGCCCGGATCGCCTCCAAGCCGTACCACGGCTCGGTGGAGCACCGCATCGCCGGGTGGGGGTACTAGCCGCAACCCCTCCCGCCGGGCCGCGACGTTCGGCGGAGAGCCGCCGGCCGCCGCCGGTCGCGGGTTACGGCGGCCGGAGCTTCGCGTCCGACGTCATGCCGTGCACGCTCACCTCGGACCAGTGGAGGCGGGCGTGGACGAGGGCGATCGGCTTCATCGCCTGCTCGACGTACCAGAGCGGGTGAGGGATCGGGCGGCGCCGCTCCTGCCACCGGTCACGCATCTTGCCGTTCTTGAGCAGCGACACCGCCATCTGGAACAGCCAGACGTACCGCTTCTGCGCCCAGCGCCGGTAGCTCGTCTCGAGGCTCTTGTCGTGGAAGACCCAGGCCTCGGGAAGGTAGAGGGCCGGCAGGCCGTCCGCGAGCACCCTGGTCTCGAGGTCGTGGTCCTCGGCGGTGACGCGCTGGTCGAAGCCGTACCGCTGCAGCACGGCCGTGCTCCAGGCCGTGTTGCCGAGCGGCAGGTAGGCGATGTTGCGGGGGACGAGGTCGTCGTAGATCGACTCCTCGATCATCTCCATGTACCGCTGGATCGGGTGCGTCGGGGGCCGGAGCGGTCGGGTCGGTCCGCCGCAGTAGACGGCGCGCCCGTCCTCGATCGGCGCGACGATGCGCTCGAGCCACTCCGGGGGCGCGACCTCGTCCGAGTCGAGGAAGACGGTCGTCGGCTCGCGGAGCATCCCCATCGCCTTCACGCGGGCGTCGACCGGTCCTCCCTCGAGGCGGGCGAGCTCCACCCGCAGCGATGCCTGGCGGGAGGTCGCCGCCGCCGCGAGGTCGTCCGGGGTCTTCGGCGAGCCGGCGATCAGGACGCGGTCCGGCCGCCGCGTCTGCGCGGCGAGCGAGTCGATCGCGGCGAGGAGCCGGGGGTCGTCCTTCACGGCGATCTCGACGACGACCGGGCCTCGCCCCGGGGGGGTCCGCGACGCGCCGACGCCCGGAGCGCTCCGGCTCATGCGGACCCCGCCGACGCTCGGGCGGAGAGCTCCGCGATCGTGCGGTCGATCGTCTCGGCGCTCGTCAGGCGTGGCGACCAGCCGAGCGCGCGAACCTTGTCGATGGCGAGGAGCTGGAGCGGGACGTCCCCGACCCAGCCCTGCGCACCGCCGGTGTAGCGGATCGTCGCCCGCCCGCCGTGGGCCGCCACGACCCTCTCGGCGATCTCCCGCACGGAGATGCGGTCGACCGCCCCGAGGTTGTAGACGTTGACCGTCTCGCTCGCCCGCTCCGCGACGGTGAGCATCCCGTCGACGCACTCCTCGGTCCGGAGGTAGCTCTTCGCCTGACGCCCGTCGCCGAGCACCTCGAGCTCGTTCGGGTCGCGGGCGAGCTTCGCGAACAGGTCGTACAGGATCCCGTGGTTCATCCGGCCGTCCACGATGTTGGCGAAGCGGAAGACGTAGGCGCGCAGGCCGTAGGAGTGCGCGTAGGCCGAAACAAGCCCCTCGGCGGCGAGCTTCGCCGCCGCGTAGAGCGACTCCGGCAGCAGCGGTCCGTAAGCCTCCGGCGTCGGTTGGGTCTTCGCGAGCCCGTAGACGACGCTCGAGGAGGAGAACAGCACCCGCGGGATGTCGGCGCGACGGGCCCGCTCGAGCACCCGGAACGTCGCGAGCGTGCCGTTCGTCAGGTCGGTCTCGGGCTCCCGCGAGCCGCGGCGGATGTCGGCGTTCGCCGCCAGGTGCCAGAGCTCCCCGGCGCCGCGGAACGGTGCCTCCGGCGGGTCGGTCGCGAGGTCGCACTCGGTGACCCGGAGCCGGGCGGCGTCCCGCGGCAGCGCCTCCGGCCGCCCGGTGGAGAAGTTGTCGAGGACCTCGACGCGGCGGCCGGCGTCCAGGAGCCGGCGCACGAGCACGGAGCCGATCGCTCCGGCACCGCCGGTGACGACGACCGGCGCGTCGCGCGCGGGCTCGGTCATGGAAAGCCGCCAACGAGCGGCAGAAGCATATATACCCGAAGGACCAACTTTCTCTCGCGGCCGGCGCTTCCGGACGTGAACGGATGCGAACGTACGTCCGGATGACCTTTCACTCGGAAGGGGCCAGCCCGCTCAAGGTGCTCGACGCGATGCGCGGCCTCGGTTTCGAGGAGGCAATGGGGATCCATGACTTCGTCTACAAGTGGAAGGATCGCACGACGATCGAGGAAGTCGTCCGCCTGACGACGCAGATGCACGAGCGTCTCAAGGGTCTGGACGTGAGCTACGAGATCACGACGATCTCGTAACGGGCGGTCGTACCTTGCCCCACAGCGAGCTCGACCGCGTCGAGCGGATGCTGTTGCTCCACCTGCTCGAGCACCACGGCCAGCAGGTCCGCTTCGAGGCGTCCCAGTGGGTCACCGAGTTCGGGATCGTCCGGCGGTTCGCCGACGAGCCGCCGGAGAGCCTTCGCCGCGCGCTCCGGGCGCTCGAGATGGGCCGGATGGTCTACCGACGGACCCAGTACGTCGTCGGCTACTCGGAGCCGAAGCACGTCTACGCGTTGACCCCGAGCGGCCACCGGATGGCGCTCGAGGTGCGGTCGACGGAGGCGCCGGGAGCGGGGGATCGCGGCGTGGCCCCCGCCCCGGAAGGCGGGCGGCCGACCGGCCTCCCGCCCGCCGCCCCTCCCCCTCCGGACGGTAGCGCCGAGCCGACCGTCTGACCGGCGATGGCGGTGCTGCAGGGGCGGACGGTCCGTCTCCGCCCGCCGGAGCCCAGCGACCTCGAAGGGATCTTCACGTGGTACAACGACGCGGAGCTCGTCGCGCCGTACGACCGGTTCGCGGTCGACACGTTCGACGACTTCGCCCGCTCCGTCGAGGAGGCCCGGAGCGCACCGGAGGCCCTCGGGCCGCGGTACGTCGTCGAGGTCGGCGACCCTCCCGAGGTCGTCGGGGTCGTCGGGCACTACCGACCCCACCCGGTGCTCGAGTACATCGATGTCTGGTACGTCCTCGGACGACCGGCCGCCCGGGGGAAGGGCTACGGACGGGAGGCGGTCGGACTGCTCGTCGACCACCTCTTCGCGATCACGGTGCTCGAACGGGTCGGCGCCACGTGCGACGTCGAGAACGTCCCGTCGTACCGTCTCCTCGAGTCGGTCGGGTTCCGGCGGGAGGGGACGCTTCGCTCGGCGCTGTACCACCACGGTCGGTGGCACGACGTCTTCGTCTACGGGCTCATCCGATCGGAGCGGGGCGCTCCGGCGCCTCCCCGAGCGTGAAGACCAGCCGGCAGCCGCCGTCGCCGAGCGGCAGCGGCGGCTCGAAGGCGACCGGTCCGATCTCCCCGGTCGATCGCAGGTGGGTGCCGCCGCAGGGGCAGAGGTCGAGTCCGTCGATGTCGACGACCCGTACCGGGTCGACCTGAGGAGGGAGCGGGACGAGCCCGCTCCGCTCGCTCAGCGGATGGCGGTCCCACTCGGCGCGTGCCAGGTGGCGGATGGCGATCGGTCGCGGACGTTCGACGACCGAGCGGACGTCCTCGCTCAGCTCCGGGACGACCTCGGCCGCGAGCGGACCGTCCAGCTCGAGCACCGCGCGCCGACCGGAGAAGCTCGCCTTGCGGGTACGCCGCCCGGTGCGCGCGAAGACGCGCCCGCTGACGAAATGCTGGCCGGTGTGGAGGCGCATGTGGCGGTGGCGGCGCTCCCAGTCGATGGCGCCGGCGACCTCCTCGCCGACCTGGAGCGCCCCGCGCACGGCCGCACCGCCCTTGAGGCGGTGCACGACGCTCGGGCCGGACTTGCTGACGTCCACGACGGCGAGCGGCGGCGCGCCGTCGACCCCGAGCGTCCCGAGATCGCTCGGCTGGCCGCCCCCGGTCGGGTAGAAGTAGGTCCGCTCGAGCACGACACCCCCCGGCGGCAGAGCGGTCACGCGGGCGCGGAACGCGCGGACGTACGCGTCGTCGATCGTGGTGAGGTAGGCGAGCTCGGTCACGTCAGCAGCCGAGCCGCCGGCGGGAAAAACGCTCTGCGACCGACCGCCGTTGCGGCAATCCTTTTAGAGGGGACCGATGTGGGCCGCCGAGGCCTCCCGGTGTTCAAGCTCCGCATCAAGATGGAGGTCCTGCGCGAGGTCGTCGAGATCGTCTCGACGCTCGTCAGCGAGGTCAAGCTCTCCATCTCCAAGGACGGGGTCGAAGCGAAGGCGGTCGACCCGTCCCACGTCGCGATGCTGGTGCTCAAGCTGCAGAAGGCGGCGTTCGAGGAGTTCACGGGGGAGCCCACGGAGATCGGCGTCGACGCCGAGAAGCTCAAGGAGGTCCTGCGGCTCTCCAAGCCCGGCGACGTCCTCGAGCTGCAGTTCGACGGGAAGAACCGCCTGGTCGCGAGCGTCGGGCGCGTCACGCGTCAGATGGCGGTCGTCGACCCGGCGAGCATCACCGACCCGAAGGTGCCGAACGTCAACCCGCCGGCGACCGTCGTCGTGAAGACCGAGGACATGCGCCAGGGGATCCGCGGGAGCGAGAGCTTCACCGACCACGTCACGCTCACGCTCGAGCCCGAGGCGTTCACGATGCACTCGGAGGGCGACACCGACCGCCTCGACCTCCGCATCCCCAAGGAGTCGCTGCCCCGCCTCGAGGTCAAGGAGCCGGTGAAGAGCATGTACCCCCTCGACTTCTTCTCGGCGATGGTGAAGGCGATCGGCGCGGACGAGGCGACGCTCCACGTCGGCAACGAGTACCCGCTCAAGATCGAGTTCGCGATGGGGATGGGACGGGGCGAGGCCCGCTACCTCCTCGCGCCGCGCGTCGAGGAAGACTAGCGCGCCCCGACCCCGCCCCGTCGCGGCCGGCGAGGCGTGAACGTTTTGACCGTTCCCGGGGCTGCCCGCGCCCATGGTCGCCTCGAGCGGCTCGCGCATCGCCATCCTGGGCGCCGCCCGGACGCCGATCGGCCGGTTCGGCGGCTCGCTCCGGGGCTACGCGGCGCCCGCGCTCGGGGTCGTCGCCGCGCGCTCGGCCCTCGAGCGCGCCCGCGTCGCCCCCCACGAGGTCGAGGAGGTCGTCTTCGGCGAGGCGATCCAGGCGGGCGTCGGTCAGAACCCGGCGCGCCAGGTGCTCCGTGGGGTCGGGGTCCCGGACGAGGTCGGGGCCGTGACCGTGAACATGGTCTGCGGCTCCGGCATGAAGGCGATCCACCTCGCTTCCGCGCTCCTGCGGGCGGGGGACTTCGACCGCGTCCTCGTCGGCGGGATGGAAAGCATGTCGAACGCACCGTTCCTCGTCGATGCCGGCGCGCGGTGGGGGGTCCGTCCGGGTCCCCGCGTCCTGGACGACGCGATGCAGCGCGACTCGCTCGTCGACGCCTACGATGAGCACGAGCTCATGGGGCTTACCGGCGAGCGGATCGCGGCGAAGCTCGGGCTCTCGCGCGCGGAGGTCGATCGCTTCGGTCTGCGAAGCCATCTCCGGGCCGCCGAGGCGGTCTCCTCCGGGGTCTTCGATGCGGAGGTCGCGCCCGTGCCCGCCGACCCGGCCCGAGCCCTGCCGGGGCTCGCGCGCGACGAGGCCCCGCGCGGCGACACGACCGTCGAGGGTCTCGCCCGGCTCAAGCCGGCGTTCGCCCCGAACGGCCTCCTGACCGCGGGGAACTCCTCGAAGCTCGCCGACGGCGCCGCCGCGCTCCTCCTCGCGAGCGAGCGCGAGGTCGCCCGACGGGGGGTCCGGCCGCTGGCGTGGGTCCACTCCACGGACGAGAGCGGCGTCGCCCCCCGGGACGTGATGGAGGCGCCGATCCCGACGGTCCGGCGCCACCTCGCGCGAACCGGCCTGGACGCCGGGGCGTTCGACCGCGTCGAGCACAACGAGGCCTACGCCAGCGCGTCGATCGCCGTCCAGCGGGCGTTCGGGTTCCGCGACGACCGGTTCAACGTGCACGGCGGCGCGATCGCGCTCGGGCATCCAATCGGCTCGAGCGGGGCGCGGATCGTCGTGACGCTCGCCTACGAGCTCGCCCGGTCGAACGGGCATCTCGGGCTCGCGACCCTCTGCATGGGCGGCGGGAACGGCCTTTCCCTCGTCCTCGAGCGGGACGCCCCCTAGGCGAGCGGGATCCCGAGCAGCGCGCCGGCGTCCGTGAGCGCCCGGCGGGCGCGGGGGCGGTCGCCGCGGGGGACGCCTCCTCCCCGTCGGCCGACCTCCGCCGCGAGGCCCCGGATCGCCTCGAGGGCACGGTCGGTCGCGAGCCCGTCGGCGAGAGCGGTCCGGACGCTCCGCGCCAGGCGCTCCGCCGCGACCGCGCCGACGCCGGCGCCCCCGTCGGTGCGGAGCCAGCGCTGGAGCGTCGCACGGACGAGCCCGACCTCCGCGCCGGCGGCGACCAGGCCCCGCGCCTCCCATGGGAACCGCTCGCGGTACGGCCGCCCCAGCAGGTACCACCGCAGGGCGGGCGCGCCGGCCTCCCGCAGCGCGGTGCGGAGCGGCAGCAGGTTCCCGGTCGACTTCGACATCTTCGCCCCGTCCTGGAGGACGAGCCCTGCGTGCAGGAACACCGGCGTGAACGGCCGGCCGCGCAGCGTGAGGGCGATCTCGTTCTCGGCGAAGTGGTGCGGGTAGACCAGATCGCGGCCCCCGCCGTGGAGGTCGACCGGGACGCCGACCAGGTCCGACGCCATCGCGAAGCACTGCAGGTGCCAGCCGGGGGCCCCCCGCCCCCACGGGCTCGGCCACGACAGGAGCGGCGGGGAGAGGCGCTTCCAGACGACGAACGAACGCGCCTCCGCGGTCGCCCCGTCGAACGGGTGGCCGGGCTCCTCGACGGCGTGCCGGGCGAGGTCGGCGCTCGTCGCGAAGTTCTCCCCCTCCCGGCGCTCGGGGGCCTCGTAGCGCCATTCGTCCCCGACCCGGCGGACCCGGCCGGTGCGCTCGAGCGAGCGGGCGACCCGGAGGATCTCGGGAACGTACTCGCTCGCCCGCGGAACGAACCGGGGCGGCAGGTTGCCGAACGCCCCCAGGTCGCGGAAGAACCCCCGCTCCTCCGCCCGGGCGAGCTCGCGGGAGGTGATCCCGAGGGAGGCGGCGCGGACGTCGATCTTGTCCTCGAGGTCGGTGACGTTCATCGTGTGGCGGACCACGAGGCCGGACGACTCGAGGAAGCGGCGGGCGACGTCGAAGTAGAGGTAGGTCCGGGCGTGCCCGACGTGCGCGGCGTCGTAGACGGTCGGCCCGCAGACGTACAGCCCGACGGTCCGTCCGCGCGACGCTCGCACCGGGCGTCGCCGCCCCGAGAGCGAGTCGACCAGGCGGAGAGGCATCGCGCGGACCGGCGGCCGGCCCCGCATAACCGTTGCCCGGCCGCCGGTCGGGCGGAAGCTTCATCGGCCGCTCGGGGGGGGGCCCCGGCGTCCGCGTCAACCTGAAGAGCGCTCCGCCGGTCGGGACGGCGGCGGATGGAGACGATCTACCTCCTCTGCGAGACCGACGTCGGCAAGCTGGACGAGGTCCTTCGTCGCCTCAAGACGGTCCCCGGCGTGACCGAGGTGCAGGCGGTGACCGGACCGTTCGACCTGATCGTCAAGGTCGAGGCGCCGCACATCACCCAGGCGCTGGACGTCGTCGTCCACAAGATCCGGCGGATCCCCGGCATCAAGGGCACCGAGACGCTCGTGACGGTCGCCTCCGGCTAGCGCGGCGGCCGCCTCGTCCCGATAAATACGGCGCCCGCCGTGGGCCCCCGATGGTCGCTGCGGGCGAGCTGGCACCGGATTTCGAGGCGCCGAACCAGGACGGGACCCCCTTTCGTCTCTCGTCGTTGCGAGGCTCCCCGGTCGTGCTGTACTTCTATCCCCAGGCCGACACGCCCGGCTGCACGATCGAGTCGAAGGGGTTCCAGGAGCACCTGGCCGAATTCGAGCGGAAGGGCGTCCGGGTCGTCGGCGTGAGCGTCGACGACTGTCCGGCCCAGAAGGCGTTCGCGACGAAGTACGGGCTGCGGTTCCCCCTCGTCGCCGACACGAAGAAGGAGGTCACCGGTCGCTACGGGGTCCTCAACCCGCACGGCCGCGCGCGGCGGGTCACGTTCCTGATCGGCCGGGACGGCAAGGTCCTCGAGGTCGTCGAGGCCTCCTCGGCGGCCGGGCACGTCGACCGGGCGCGCGCCGCGATGCTCGGCTAGGGGGCGGGTTCGCTCCCCCCGGACAGGGGCGACGGCGGCGGGCGGCCGGAGAGCGTCCAGACGCGCTCCCCGAGCAGCTGGAGGGAGGCGGGGACGAGGTACGTCCTCACGACCATCGCGTCCAGCGCGACCGCGGTCGCGACCGCGAAGCCGATCGCCCGGATGAGCGTGAAGTCGCCGACCAGCAGCGCGGCGAACGCGCTCGCAAGGATGATCGCGGCGGCGGTGATGATCCCGCCGGTCCGCCCCACCGCCTCGACTGTCGCCGCCTCCGCGGTCCGGCCGCGCAGACGCTCCTCCCGGACGCGCGTGAGCAGGAAGATGTTGTAGTCGATGCCGAGCCCAAGGACGAGCATGATCAGGACCGTGCGGACGTAGAAGAACAGCGGCGTGGCGAGCAGCTGCTGCAGGACGAGGTCGCTGACCGCCCACGCCCAGCTGATCGACAGCCCGATCGTCGCGACGGCCATCAGCGCGATGATCCAGGAGCGGAGGACGACC
Organism: Thermoplasmata archaeon; assembly: GCA_035502035.1. Lineage (GTDB taxonomy): Archaea > Thermoplasmatota > Thermoplasmata > Lutacidiplasmatales > UBA184 > Lutacidiplasma. The sequence goes on along the minus strand of DATJUZ010000059.1, from coordinate 71,345 downwards.
AGCAGCACGAGGACGAGGCCGACCGAGACCGCGACCAGCATCACGTCGGTCGCCAGCTCGGTCTCGGCGGCGAGGTCGTGGATCGTCGGCGCGCCCCCGCCGAACGTCGTCCCCGCGATCTCGGGGTGCTCCGCGGCGTAGCCGTCGAACGCGCTCTGGACGCGGTCGATCGCCGCGACCGCCCCGTAGGAGAGGCCGGTCGCGCTCGTCTGGAGCTGGAAGAGGACCGTGCGGCCGTCGGTCCCGACGTACGGCGCGAGCGCCCCCCGGAGGTTCGCGCGCTCGGCCGGCGGTGCCGAGGCGAGGCCCAGCCACGCCGAGAGGCTCGCCCCGTACGGCCCGACCGGGGAGTGCACGGAGGCGATCCCGGCGGTCCCGTTCGCGAGGCCGTCCAGGGCGGCGAGGTCGGTGAACTCGGCCGCGTTGCTCGTGTTGTGGACGACCAGCGGGCTCGCGAACGTCACGAGGGCGTAGGACGGGACTGCGAATCCCTCGCCGAAGCTGCTCCCGAGCTCGGCGAGCCCCTCGGTCGCCGCGTGGCCGCTCGGCAGCTGGTCGTAGAAGTCGTAGGAGACCGGCGTCTGCAGGGCGACGGCGACGAGCGGGAGCGAGACGAGGACGATCGCCGCGACGAAGACCGCCGGTCGCCGCTCGGCGGCGCGCGCGGCGCGGTAGAAGTACGTCGAGCCGCTCGCCGCCCGGGCGTTGGCCGACCGCGCCGCGCGGGCGAACCGCTCGCCGGTCGTCGGCCAGAAGATCCGGGGACCGAACCAGCGCAGCAGGGCCGGCAGGAGCGTGAGCGAGATCAGGAGCGTGACGAGGATCGCGATCGACAGGACGATCCCCCACTGCGAGAGGAGGGCGACCCCGCTCAGCGCCAGCGCGACCGTGACGATGATCGCGGTCGAGCCGCTCGTCGCGATCGACTGGCCCGCCCACGTCACCGAGGCGACGATCGCCTCCTCGGAGCTGCGGCCCCGGACGAGCTCCTCCCGGTAGCGGGCCATCAGGAAGATCGAGTAATCGGTCCCGACCCCGAGCACGAACACCTCCTCGAGGACGATCGCCGTGCTGTCGACGTGGGTCACGAGGGTCCCGACCAGGACGGTCGCCGCGAGGCCGAGCAGCAGCGCCATCCCGAGCCCGGCGAAGGCGACCAGCGGGGCGAGCGGCGAGCGGAAGTAGAGCATCGTGATCCCGAGCAGTAGGCCGACCGTCAGCGGCAGGACGAGCGCGAGCGAGGAGCTCACCGACGAGCTCGACAGCTCGTCCAGCGGCGCCGGTCCGGTCTGGTAGTAGGCGAACCGGCCCGGCGGCCCGTCCGCGGAGAGGAGCCCGCGGACCACCGTGTCGATCGCCCCGAGGTCGTGGTCGACCGGCGCTCCGCCGGAGGCGTTGGTGGCGTCGTCGGCGACCGTGAACGAGACGCTGATCAGGCTCGCCGTCCCGGCGGCGTTGACGAACGGTGCGGCGAGCGCGGGGGGCACCGGCAGCGGCTCGGCGGCGAGGGTGGTCGAGGCCACGCTCGCATTGGCGAACGCGCCGGCCTCGGCCGCGGTCGGAGCGCCCGGCGGGATCGCCTGCGCCCGTTCCCACGCCCAAACCGTACCGACCCACCGGGCCGAGAGACCGGCGCTCGCGCCGACCAGGGCCGCCGCGACCGCCTGCTGGCTGCTGAGCTCGGACGCGTTGCCGCTCCCGAGACCGGCGAGCGAGGCCCGCGCGACCGTGCCGTTCAGCCCGCTCAGGCTCGGGAAGAGGCCCGGAAGGTTCGTGCGCGCGCTCGTGTCGGCGCAGGACCGCACGGCGGCGAACGACGGGTAGAGCGAGGCGCAGGCGGCGGCGCTGCCGTTGAAGCCGGTCGAGCCGTTGTAGAACGCCCCAAGGACCGCGACCTCCTCGGGCGAGCCGGCGAGCGCCGCCACGGTCGCGTTGAACGCGGGGGCGTTGGACGCAGAGGCCGGAGGACCGGAGGCGTTGACGAGCCCCTCCCACGTCACGAGGAACCGCGCCGGCGGACCCCAGAGGAGTCCGGCGGTCGCGTTGACCGCGTACGTGACGTTCGGAGAGCCCGCCTCCGCCGCGCCGATCGCCGCCCCGGCGAGCGTCGTCTCCCCCGCAAGGTAGGCGGCGTAGGCGGTGTAGACGCTCGCGATCGCGGCGACGTCGACCAGCCCGCGGTCGCGGAGGAGCGCCGCCGTGACGTTGAGCACCAGCCCCTGCCCCGCGGGCCCTTCGATCCCCGCCCCGGTGAACAGCAGGATCGTCGACGAACCTCCCGACTCGTTCGGGAACAGCTGGGCGAACTTCGCGTCGGCGACCGCGCTCGGGGCGTTCGACGGGAGCGTCTCGGTCGAGCTCGTCGTCACCGAGCCGAGGCGGGAGAGGAACGGCACGGCGACGACGACCAGGACGATCCAGAGCACGACCGGGACGATCGGACGTCGCACGACCGCGGCGCCGAGCCGCCCGAACCGCGGCGTCCGGGGCTCGCCTCGGTGCCGGCCCGGGCCGACGGCCATGGCCTCCCGGGAAGCGGCCGGGGGATAACCCTAGCCTTCGCGCGGAGCGACGGGGGTGGGAGCGGAGCGCTTCCAGCGGGGGGGAAAGCGGACGGGGTCGCCGAAGACCTTGGTCGAGCCGACGAGCCAGTCGTCGGCCGGCGCGCCGGTCTCCGAGGAGCCCCGGAGCGCGAGCCCGACCGCGAGCAGCTCCCGGTGGCGCGAGACGAGCACGACGCGCTCCCCGCGGTCGAACGGGCGGGACGCCGAGGCGACGCCCCCGGGGGCGAGCCGTGCGCCGTGGACGACGGCGCTCGCCGCCGGGTCCTTCAGGACGAGCGTCGGGAACTCGCGCCAGACCTCCTCGGCCGGATGCAGGAGACGCAGGAGCGGGGCCGACTCGCCGGCGGCGGCGAGCGATCGCGCATCGGCCAGCTCCGAGAGCGTGACGGCCCCCCGCTCGTCGAACGGGCCGGTCGCGGTCCGGCGGAGCTCCTCGAGGTGGGCACCGACCCCGAGCGCGTCCCCGAGGTCGACCGCGAGGGTGCGGACGTAGGTCCCGGAGTCCGCGACGACGCGCACGAGGAGCCGCGTCCCGTCCCGCTCGACGAGCTCGAGCGCGCGGATGACGCGGACCCGTCGCTCCCGCTTGACCGCCGAGCGCACGGGCGGGGTCTGGAAGACCGGACCGACGAACTCGGCGAGGGCGTCGCCCAGCCGCGCCGCGGAGACCTCGCCGTGGAGCGTGAGGACCCCGACGTAGGTCTTCGGGAACTCGAGGACGAGGGGCACGAGCCGGGCCGCCTTCTCGACCCCGACCCAGAGGACGCCCGAGACGTTCGGGTCGAGCGTTCCCGCGTGGCCGGCGACCGCCGCGCCGAGCAGGTCGCGGGCCCACGCCGTCACCTGGTGGGAGGTCGGTCCCCGCGGCTTGTCGACGAGGAGGAACGCCCCCTGGGCGATCCGCTCCACGACCGCGGGCGGGGGGACCGACGCGCTCACGCCGGCGCTCGCGGGGGCGGGTGCTCCAGGAAGGCGACGATCGCGTCGGCGACCTCCTGCGGGGTGCGCGAGGTCGCGTCGACCAGGAGGTCCGGCTCCTCGAGGTCGAGGTCGATGTCGTAGAACCGCTCGAAGCGCGTCGCCTCGCTCTCCTCGCGCTCCCGCAGCGCCTCGAGCGCCGCCTCCGCGCTGAGCTGGTCCCGACCGGCGAGGCGCCGGGCCCGGACCTCCTCGTCGGCGGTGACCTCGATCGCGATCACCGGTATCCCGCGCCGTCGGCAGAGGGCCCCCTGCACGCGGCCGTCCAGCAGGAACCCCGGGCGGGCGTAGGCCTGCATCGACCGGTCGAGCTCCTGGTCGACCTCCGGGTGCGCCTCGGCGTACCGTCCGAACTCGGCGAGGCTCATGCCGCGCCGCCGGGCCTCCTCGCGGAACACCTCCCCGACCGAACGGTAGTCGAGGCCCAGCCGCTGGGCGACCAGCCTTCCGGCGGTCGACTTGCCGCTCCCCGGGGGCCCTTCGAGGGTGACGACGGCCGGGATCACGCCGTACCCCCGGCCGCTCCCGGGGCGGAAGCGCCAGGGACCGGCGGGTGCTCCTCGAGGTAGCGGCGGAGCCACCAGTGCTTGAGGACGCGCCGGAACACCATCGAGAACGGGATGGTGTAGACGCTGAAGATCAGGAACCACCAGGCGACTGGCAGCGCGTGGATGACGCGCTGGGTGAGGATGATCGTCGAGCCGTTGAGGTGGAGCGTCTGGGAGGCGAGCGGGGCCTGGGCGATCACGAGCCCGACCCACGTGTAGATCAGGATGAGCAGGAAGTAGGTGATCGCCATCCCCTTGAACTGGCCGATCGAGACCGAGCCGGAGAGCCGGGCGAGCCGCTCCTGGTGGGGCTTCAGCGCCTCGATGCGGTCCTTCTTGCCGGAGCGGATCGCCGCCATCTGGACCTTGCGGAAGGCGGCGTTCCACTTCTGGACCTTCGCCGCCTTGATCCAGTCGGTGGTGAAGTTGTAGGCGAGCGACGTGACCGCCATCTCGATGGCGCCGGCGAGCGCCATCGTCAGCAAGAGGTAGTCCGAACTGAACCCGATCGCGTCGTAGAGCGGCCCCGGGGTGCCGTAGAACCAGGTGCTCGCGGGATTGATCCCGAGCCCCCCGGCGATCGTGTTGCGGAGGGTCGTGTCGAACAGCATCCAGATGCCGAGGAGGCCGAGGAAGACGTAGATGAACGCCGTCCAGCTGAACGTCGGCGCCGGGGGACGGGGCCGCGGCGAGTCCGGCACGGGCGCCGGGGTGTCGTCCTCGTCCTCCTCGTCGTCGTCGTCCGCGGCGGGCGGAGCCTCGCTCGCGAGGGGGGTATCGTCCTCGGGGGTCGGCACCGCCTCAGCCCTCGCCGCCGAGGAAACGCCGCAGGAGCGGGTTCATCTCCATCAGCTGCTCGCGGCCCATCGCCTCGTAGAGGTTGATGATGATCCCGACCATCAGCAGCACCCCGGTACCGCTCGCGTTGCCGAGCGTACCGATGAGGTCCGCGCCGGCGGCGAGCGCCCCGACGGCCGCACCGCTGATCACGGTGATGACGGGGATGTAGCGCTCCAGGACGCGACGGAGCACCCTCGGCTCGCGCCGGAACCCGGGGATCTGCATGCCGGTCGCCTCGATCTGGCGCGCGACCGCCTCCGGTCCCATGTTCGTCGTCTGGATCCAGAACTTGGCGAACAGGATCGAGCCGCCGACCATGGCGCCGAAGTAGACCCCGACATGGATCAGCCCCTCCCACCACGTGTGGCCGTACAGGTAGGACCCGTACTGCTGGAAATTGAGGATCGGCAGCAGCCAGGACTCGAGCCCGCTCGGCGTCGACAGGTAGAACGCTCCGCCGGTGATCGGTTGCGTCTGGCTCACGCCCCCTTTCGCGACGGACTGGGCGGCGCTGTAGTACGAACCGACCCACCACTGGTGCCCGAGGAGGGGGAAGCGGGAGAGCGTGGGGTTCGACCAGAGCAGGATCGAGACCATCGAGACGTTGGCGAGCAGGGCGCTCATCAGGATGACCGGGATGTTCGACGCGTAGATCAGCCGCAGCGGGTAGCGCCCACGGGCCCCGCGCGCCTCGGCGTGCGAGAGCGGCAGCTCGATGCGGGTCGACTCGGTCCACGCGACCAGGAAGAAGATCGCCGCCGTCCCCACGAGCGCGACGACCGGATTCGGCTGACGCAAGAGCACCTGTTCCCAGCCGCCGCTGGCCATCTGCTGCGCGCTGTAGTGGGTCAGGAACCACAGGGTCTTCGGGATCGTGCCGCTCGGCGGATTCTGCGCCGAGAGCGGGCTCCCGGGGGTCCCCGGGACCCAATTGAGCGTCCCCTGGATGATCTGCTGGGAGACGCCCGCGGCGATGAACAGCGAGACCCCGCTGCCGATCCCCCATTTGGAGACGACCTCGTCCATCAGGAAGACGAGGTAGCTGCCGAAGACGAGCTGGGCGACGATCACGCTGTTGGCGAGCAGGAGGCCGTTGCCGGCGGAGGAGGCGCCGAGCCGGGTGACGAGCGTCGCGGAGGGGGTCAGGTAGCCGAAGACCTGGGGGATCGCCTCGACGAAGATCATCGCGACGACGAGGACCTTCTGGGTCCCCTGGTACATCCCCTTGTCCTCGTCGTCCGTGAGGTCGAGGTCGATGATCTTCGCCCCCGTGAACAGCTGCATGATGATCGAGCCGGTGACGATCGGCCCGATCCCGAGGTGCATCAGCGTCCCCTGCGCCCCCGCGAGGATCGCGCGGTAGCTGGCGAACAGGTCGATGACCGTCGCCTGGTCGACGCCGAAGAGGTAGATGTTCGCGAGCAGGAAGTACATCAGCAGGACACCGATCGTCCAGAACAGCTTGGTCCGGAAGTGGACGTGGCCCTTCGGCTGGGAGACGGCGGGCATCCGGCCCGTGATCGGCTTCAGCCCGTACAGCCGCGACTTCGGCCCGTCGTAGGAGAGCCCGAGGTAGATCAGCCCGAGGACGACGAAGACGCCGAGCGCCATCAGCCCGAGGGCGAGGTAGGTCGGCTTGTCCCAGAACCAGACGAGCCCGACGATGAGGACGCCGAGGATCGCGAGCGGCACCGCCCACCGCGGGTCGCGGGGGATCTCCTCGTCCGCCATCGGGCAGGGCGCGCAGCCTGAGCCCGCATTATATAGTCTTTGGGCGGCCGCCGGCCGTGGCCGGCCCGACCCGGCCCCCGGGCCCCGCTCGGCCTCCCGCCCGGCGGCTCCCGCGACGCCCCCGTGTTACGAATCCAAAAAAGGGCATACCTTATCCACCCCCCGGCCGTCCGCGCCGGGGCCGATGAGCTCCCCGCGGCCGCCCGGAGACCTCGCGCTCTCCCGCGGGGAGCAGCTCCGGCTGGGGCTGATCTACGGCCTGATCGCCGCGGCGACCCTCGCGTCGTTCTATGGCGCCTACCGCTTCCTGCCCGCGCACTACTCCGGCCAGGTCGCGGGGGGAGCGCTCGTCTTCACCGGGCTCGCGCTCACCGCCTACATCCTCGGCCTCCGGCACGGCTTCGACGTCGACCACATCGCTGCCATCGACAACACGACGCGCAAGCTCCTGCACGACGGCAAGCGGCCCCTGACCGTCGGGACGTGGTTCTCGCTCGGACACTCGACGATCGTCGGCGCGATGATCGTCGCGCTCGTGGTCGCCGTCGACTTCATCAGCCGCACCTGGGCGACGTTCGCCTCCGTCGGCGCGGTCCTCGGGACGCTGATCTCGGGGACGTTCCTGTTCCTGATCGGGATCGTCAACGTCCTGATCGTCCTCGAGGTCTACCGGCTGTTCCGCGGGCTGCGGAGCGGCGCGCTCGACCAGCGCGCGCTGGACGAGCAGATGAACAAGCGCGGGTTCCTCTACCGCTACTTCGGCCGGCTCTTCCGCGTCATCGAGGAGCCGTGGCAGATCTACCCGGTCGGCGTGCTGTTCGGGCTCGGCTTCGATACGGCGACCGAGGTGCTCCTCATCGGGCTCGCGGTCGGCGCGGCGTACTCGGGCGTCCCGCTGTGGGCCGTGCTGTTCCTGCCGGCCCTGTTCACGTGCGGGATGGTCCTCTCCGACACGACCGACGGCGTCTCGATGCGGTACGCCTACGGCTGGGCGTTCAGCCACCCGATCCGGAAGATCTTCTACAACCTGACCCTCACCGTGATCTCCGTCCTGGTCGCGTTCGCGATCGGGGGCGTCGAGCTGCTGCAGGTCCTCGCGGGAGAGTTCGGCTGGGGGGGACCGTTCTGGGCCGCCCTCCAGGGCCTCGACTTCGAGTCGCTCGGGATCGGCGTCGTCCTCCTGTTCCTCGGCTGCTGGGCGATCGCCCTCGGGATCTATCGGTGGAAGGGCTACGAGAAGCTCGCCTTCGCCGCGCCGCCTCCGCCGGGAGGCTCCGGGGGCGCGGAGGGATGACCGACCGCGTCGTCCGTCTCGGCGTCTCCCTCGAGCCGGAGCTCCTCGCCGCGCTCGACCGCTGGGTCGAGCGGCGCAACTCCCCGAGCCGCTCGGAGGCGCTGCGGTTCCTCGTGCGCAAGGAGCTCTCCGAGACGGCGCTCGCCGACCCGGACGCGGACGCGGTCGGGGTCGTCATGCTCCTCTACCGCCACACCGCGCCGAACGTCCTGCGCCGCCTCACGGCCGCGCAGCACCGCTGGGGCGAGCACCTCCGCTTCTCGACGCACCTCCACCTGCGCGGGGACGCCTGCCTCGAGGTCCTGATCCTCGCCGGGAGGCGCTCCGAGGTCGAGGCGGCCGCCGAGGACCTGCGCGGGGTGAAGGGGATCGTCGAGGGCGACTACCTGGTCGGGACCCCGCGCGTCGCCGGGGGCCGGACGGGCCACCGCCATCCCCACGCGGCGTCCCGGCCGGTCGCGGGGGCCCCCCGCAGGGCCTAAGCCCGCCCGCGGGCTGGGGACCGACGACGAGGACGACGATGGAGGAGCAGAGCCTGGACGCCGCGCTGGGAGAGGCGAAGCGGGCCGCGCAGGAGCTCGCGCGCGAGAGCGCGAAGCTCGCCCGCCGCGTGCTGGAGCACGCCGAGCGGATCGCGAAGGACCCGAAGCGCTCCGCCCAGGCCGCCGCGCGCCGCGCCGCCAAGGAGCTCGAGGCGGCGGCGCGGGAGATCGACGATATCCTGACGAAGCTGTAGGCCGGCGGGGGCGTTAGGCCGCGGGCGCCTTCGCGCCGTCGGGGGCGAGCACCTCGACCTTCTCGCGGGCGTGCCGCGAGGCGTAGCCGACCTTCACCTTCCACGGCCGCTCGGGGGCGCCGCCGCCGAGGAGCCGGTCGACCCCGGCCTTCGTGAGGTCGGCGACGAACGTCTCGCCGTCGCGCGCCACGGCGCCGGCCGCCTCGAGGGTCGGGACGAACGCCTCGAGCTCCCCGACGTTGAGCGAGGTCGGACGCTCCGTGACCGCGTCCGGCCGCACGAAGCCGTGGCGGCCGAAGTGGTCCGGCGCGTAGATCAGCATCGACTTGAACTTGTACTTGTGGAGCCCGGCGTTCCCGCGGCCGCCCTGCTTGCCGGCGCCGCGGCCGGCCTTGATCCCCCGACCGTGCGTCCGAAGCCCCCGGAACTTCCGCGTGCGCGACGGCATCCTCCGATCCCCCTACAGCATCCTCTGGACGAGGTCGTTGATCGCCCGGCCGCGGTAGCCGAGCGCCCCGCCGAGCGCGAACGGCTTCTTCGTCGACCGCCAGCCGCCGGTCGGCGCCTTCAGGCGGAACAGCGGCCGCAGGGCGCCGGAGGCCGGTAGGCCGTTCTCGAGGACCGTCTTCGCGAGCGCGGCGACCTCGGGCGTCGGAGCGGCGGCGGCGCCCGCGCCGTCCGCCGGCCCGAGCGCCTTGCCGTCCGGGCTCTTGCCGCGGGCGGAGATCAGGCGCGCGACGGTCGCCTCCTCCGCCTCCCCCCAGGTGACGTAGCCCTGGACGCGCATCAGCATCCCGCGGAACGACGGCTCCTCCGGGATCACCGTCGCGTGGTTGGCGCGCGTCAGGTGCAGGAACCGCAGCGTCGCGGCGATCTCGCGCTTCGCGTGGATCTCCCCGCGCACGCGGACGACGACCCAGCTCATCGCCGACCCGGACCCCCGGCCGGCGGCGCCCGTCCCGGCGGGCCCCTTCCGGGCGGGCCGCGCCCGGGCGGACCGCGCGGGCCCCCGCGGGGCGGCGGGCCCCGGCGGCGGCCGCCGCGCATCGGCCGCGGCGCGCCCTCCTCCTTGGGAGGCAGGATCGACGTGCCGGTCGGGCCGCGGACGATCTTCAGCCGGCTCGCGTCCTCGGGAGGGACCTTGAGCTCGGAGAGGCGGACGAGGGCGCCGAACGCCGCCTGGGCGTAGTTGACGGTCGTCTTCGTGTGGCCCTCGGTGAACCCCCAGGCGTCCGTGAAGCCGGCGAAGCGCAGGATCGGCTTCGCGACGTCGCCGACGGCGAGCCCGACGCCGCGCGGCGCCGGCTTGAACGTCACGTCGACCGAGCCGGCGCGGCCGCTCGTCACGTACGGCAGCGTGTGGGGCCGGCCGCAGCCGCACTCCCAGCTGCCGCACCCGCGCTGGACCTCGACGATCTCGAGCTTGGCGCGGTCGATCGCGCGGCGGATCGTCGGGCCGACCTCGCGTCCCTTCGCCCGCCCGAGACCGACGAACCCGTCGCCGTTGCCGACGACGACCGTGACGGCGAACTTGAACCGCCGACCGGAGTCGGTCATCCGCTGGACCATGTTGACGTCCAGCACCTCGTCGTGCAGCCCGGGGAGGAGCTTGTCGACGATCGGCGCCTCGCGGAGCGGCAGCCCGGTCGCGAGCGCCTCGCTCATGGAGGCGATCTCGCCGGAGGCGACCTTGCGGCCGAGCTCCGTCCTCGGGACCCAGACCGGCGCCGCCGGGACCGACGGGCCCCCCTCGGGGCCGGGGCGGGGCGCGGGGAACGCGGCGCTCATGCCTTCGCCTCCTTCGCGAGGAGGCTGGGGAGCTTCTGCTTGTAGCTTTCGAGGGGTTCCGGCAGCGGCTTCGGCAGGTGCGCGCCGCCGAGCCGGTCGGCGGACGGGAACTGCTCTCCCCCGTGGGGGATAGCGACCCCCGCGTCCAGGAGGCCCTTGAGCGCGGCGGCGAGGCGGCCCCCGGCGGTCGGGCGGTGCAGCCCGGCGTCCAGGACCGCCTCCTCCGTCCCCTGCGCCTTCGCGCGGAGGCCGGCGAGGTAGCCGGTGAGGTAGGCGGCGGGGGTCGACGCGAGGCTCACCGGGGGGAACGCGATGCGGCCGAGCTCCGCGCTGTCCGCCGCGGCGACGACGCGGTCCCCCCCCGGCTCGAAGTCGACGAGCGAGACGCGCACCCGGCGGCCCGAGGCGCGGACGACGGCCCGGGAGCGGCCGGAGGAGAGCAGCGCGAGCCGGACGCGGTAGTCGGTCCGGCCCTCGCGGCGGCGGCGGAAGTGGACCCGATAGCGGGGACCGGTGCTCATGCGGCGCCCTCCGGGAGGTGGCCGGCGAGGCGGAGGTTGACGAGCAGGTGCGAGCGGCTCCGGAACATGCCGCCCTTCGCGCGCCGGTAGAACTCGCGGTAGACCGCCACCGGGATCTTCTTCCCGTCGCGGAGCTCGCGGAGGAGCTGGCGCTGCGCGCGGATCCGGCGCATCCAGCGGTCCTTGCGCGGGAGCCGCGCGGACGGCGTCCCCCGGCGCGAGCCCGGACCGGCATGGCGCCCCCGGGCGACCTCGGCGGCGTGGCGCCGGGCGCGCCCGCGCGAGGTCCCGCGGACCGGCTTGCGGCGGATGACCCCGGACTTGATCGCGCTGCGGATGTCCGCCCGCGTCACGGCGTCCTCGAGCTCCTCCTGGCTCGCCGGGTCGATCCACACGCGCCCCTCGCCGCACCGGAGCAGGGCGGCGGCGAGCCGGCGCTGGTTCGCAAGGTCGGGCATCGAACGCTACCTCTCCTCGCCCTTGACGACCGGGTTCAGGACGCGGATCCCGAGGCGGCGCGCCTCCTCCTCGAGGACGAGGCGGCGGCGGGTGCCGACGGTCCGCGCGATGATCGCGGCGTCCCGGCGGGCGTCCAGCCCGTCCATGTCGGCGCGGTTGCGGACGAGCACCGGGCGGAAGCCGCTCGGGACGAGGCCGCGGACCGCGGCCGGCGAGCGGTAGCCGACGCGGACGATCTGGGAACGGTAGCCGTAGTGGCGCCGCTGCTTCGACTGGAGGCCGCGGGGCCGGCGCCACGCGCCGTCCCGACCGATGCGGGCATACCGATGCGCCGCCTGGCGGACGAAGCGGGGGCGCTTGTCGTCCAGGTAGCGGCGCGTGGCGAGCAGGACCGCGAGCTCCGCGGCGAGCGTCGCGCGCCGGGGCGCCTTCGCCGCCGGCTCGTCGTTCGCGGCGGGGGCCGGCTTCGCCGGGGCCTTCGCCGGAGCCGGGGCGGCCGTCTTCGTCTCGGTCGCGGCGGGCGCGGCGGGCGGGGCCGACCGGCGGCGCTTCGGGGCCGCGGGCTTCTCCGCGCTCGGCTCGGCGGGCGTCGGGCCCTCCTCCGCCATCGCTAGCTCGCCTCCTTGAGGTGCGCGCGCTCGATCAGGTAGATGCCGTCCTGGAAGACGCGCGGGTCGTAGTCGCGGATCCGCGTCGTCCGCTCGATCGCGGCGGCGCTCTGGCCGACGTGCTCGACGTCGTAGCCCTCGATCGTCACGAACTCCCCGTCGACCTTCGCGGTCGTCCCGGCGGTGAGGCGCGTCGAGCGCGGGTACTTCTCGCCGAGGAAGTTCTCGATCACGAGCTGGTCGTCCTTCACCGAGACCTTCATCGGGAAGTGGGCGGCGACGACCTTGAGGCGGGCCTCGACGCCGCGGCTCAGCCCGCCGCCGATGTTCCGGAGGTGCGCGGCCCACGTCTGCAGGAGCGCGCGCGAGCTCTTGCGGTGGGGCGGCAGCAGCAGCTCGAGCGAGAGCTTGCCGGGGGCGATCGTCAGGCGGAGGACGTCGGCCGGGAACGGCCGGACGACCTTGCCGCGGGAGCTCTCGGCGGTGAGCGTGCGCCCCGCGACCGAGAAGCGGACCCCGGCGGGGACCTCGACCTCGGCCTGGGAGGGAGCCTCAGTAGACATAGGCGAGCAGCCGACCTCCGATCTTCAGTTCGCGGGCCTCGGCCTGGCCGATGACGCCGCGGTTCGTGGAGAGGACGAGCAGGCCGAAGTCCTGCGCGGGGAGGAACCGTGCCTCGAACCGCTCGAGGTCGTCGTAGCGCACGGCGAGGCGGGGCTTGACGACCCCGCACGAGTTGATGCGGCGCGACAGGGCGACGTCGTACTTGCCGCCACGGGCGCCGGGGACGAACGCGAACTCCGAGAGGTAGCCGTGGGTGCGGAACAGCGCGAGCACCTCGCCGATCAGCTTGGAGGTCGGGGCGATCTCGGCCTTCGGACGTCCGTCCCGGTCGGCGTGGCGGAGCGTCGTCAGGGCGTCGTTGAGCAGGTCGCGAACCATGATCGTCCTCCCCTACTGGTACTTGCGGAAGCCGAGGTCGAAGGCGACCTCGCGGAAGCACTGCCGGCAGAGGTGGAGCCCGTAGCGCCGGACGATGCCGCGCTTGCGGTCGCACCGCAGGCAGCCCTCCTTCCTCCCGAAATGGCGCTTCGGCTTCACCGCGTTCCCCCCCTCACTCCACGACCGTGACGCCGAACGCGCGCACGAGCAGCTCGCGCGTCTCCTCCGGGCTCGGGTGCATGCGGCGGGGGAGCGGCCGGGCCTGCTGGCGCCGCTGGCGGACCCGGTAGCCGGCGCGGCCGATCTCGACCGCGATGTCCATCCCGTGGATCCCGATCGCCGGGTCGTACTTCATCCCGGCAAAGTCGGTGTAGTCGGCGATGCCGAACGAGAAGTTGCCGTTGCGGTCGATCGAGTCGCCGTCCAGCTGACGGTCGCGCGCCTCGAACGCCCGCCCGAGGAACTCGACCGCGGTCGGGCCGCGGAGCGTCACCTTCGCCCCGATCGCCTGGCCCTTGCGGATGCCGAAATCGCGGTTGGTCGAGTGCGCCCGCGTCTGGATCGGCTTCTGGCCGGTGACCATCTGCAGGACCTTCTCGGCCTTCGAGAGCGCCTCGCCGGAGTCGCCGACCCCGACGTTGACGACCGCCTTGAGGACGCGGACCGCGCGGAGCGGGTTCTCGGAGGTCGCCGAACCGCTCGGGGGGGCGGCGCTGTGGGACGGGGCGCTCACCGGTCCATCCCCTCGCCGAGCGTAACGCCCGGCGCCTGCTCGCCGACCACGTAGACGTACTCCTTGATCGTCGAGAACCCCTCCTTGAAGTGGACGAGGTTCGGCTGCGGAGAGTTGCGCACCTCGATCCGCTCGACGCGCCCCAGCTCGCCGACGTGCGAGCCGCCCGCGACGTAGGCGAGGGTCCCGGGCTTGAGGACGAAGTGCTCGAGCACCTTCTGGCCCGGCACCTCGATCTTGAGCGAGTCGCCGACCCGGTACGGCGAGGAGCGCTCGACGAGCAGGTTGCGGCCGTCGTGGAGCGTCACCTCGACCTTGCCGCCGCGGACCGAGTGCTTCGCGCGGATCCGTCCGATCTTCACGCCGGCCTCGGTCGACGGGATCGACGCCAGCACGAGCTTGCCGCGCCGGTCCGTGACGAGCCGAAAGTGACGGTCGAGCGGCGCGGCGAGCGAGACGGTGTCCATGAGCCCGATGCCGCGGGCGAGGTCGTCCGCGACCGCGCCGTCGACCTTCACCGCCCCGCCGCGGAGCAGGATGCGCGCCTCGCGGGCGCTCGCGGCGACGTGCTGCAGGTCGCGCAGGACGAGCAGGAGCGGGATCGACCGGTCGGTCGGATGGGGACCGGGACGCGGGCGGAGCACCCATTTCGTTCCCTTGCGCGGGACGGTCCAGGCGCGGGGGGCGGCCCGCCGCTTGAGACGGAACGTCATCGCGCCTCCGGGGGGGACGCACGACGGCGCTTCGGCGCGGGCGGCTCCTCGGCGTCCGCCTCCGAGCCCTCGGGCTCGTCCGGCCCCTCTTCCGTCGACGGGGAGGCGGCCTCCGGCGGCGCGGCGGCCGGGGTCGTCGCCTCCGCCGGCTCGGGGCTCTCGCCCCGCTCCTCGGCCGTGGTGTCCTCTTCGCGGACGCGGAGCGAGCGGCGGCGCCAGGGGTCGGCGAGGTTCAGCCGCGTGATCACGAGGTGCGCCGGCCGGAGCGCGAGCGGCTTCAGCTTCTCCTCGGCGGTCTTGAGGGTGACGTTGTCGAGCGTGACGGAGTAGTCCCGGCGCGAGATCCTCGCGACCCGCTCCTCGCGGCCGGCGTAGCTGCCGGAGAGGACGCGGACGGTGTCGCCCTTGCGGACCGGCACGTTGCGGCGACCGAACCGCCGGCGGAGCTCGCGGGAGAGCAGGACGGTCATGCGCCGGCGGCGCTCGGCGGTCGTGGCGGTGAAGACGGCGCGTCGCTGACGCCGCGGGGAGTGGGGGGACGCGCGCACCGAAATCGCTCCTCCTACAGGATGATCGACGAGGCGGCCGCGATGCGCGGCCAGCGCTCGGCGGCCTCCTTCGCCACCGGCCCCTTGATCTGAGAGCCCTTGATCTCGCCCGTCTCCGTCGTGATCACGGCGGCGTTGTCCTCGAACTGGAGGCGGGTGCCGTCCGGACGGCGCATCGGCGAGCGCGCGCGGACGATCACGGCGTGCAGGACCTGCCGGCGCATCTCGGGGGTCCCCTTCTTCACGGAGACGATCACGAGGTCGGCGATCCCGGCGCGCGGGTAGCGGCGGTGCGTGCCGTGCCAGTTGCGGACGGCGATGATCTCGACGACCTTCGCTCCGGTGTTGTCGACGCAGTCGAGCCGGGCCCCCTTCGGGAGCCCCCGGCCGCGTCGGCCCGCGAGGCCCTTCACGTCGAGCCCTCCGTCGCCGCCTCGGGGGCGGGCTCCGCGCGCACGACCGGCTCCTCGCCCTGGACGCGGCGCGCCGCCTCCCCCAGGTCGGCGACGATGCAGAAGGCGACGAGCTTGGAGAGCGGGCGGGTCTCGGAGATGCGGACGCGGTGGCCGACCGGCACGTTCAGGCACGGCGGGCTGTGGGCGAGGTAGCGCCGTCGCCGCTTCTCGTAGCGCTCGTACTTCGGGACGTAGTGCAGGAGCGTCCGCTCTACGACCGCCGTCCGCTGCATCGCGGTCGAGACGACGACCCCCTCGAGCGACTGGCCCCGGACCGGCAGGCGGCCGTGGAACGGACAGTGCCGATCGTCGCACCGCGCCTTCGGCGCGCGGACGTCCAGGCCGATGTCCCGGGCCCGGGGAGCCTTCGCGGTACGTGCGGGGGTCATCGGATCCTCCGAGGACCTCCGGCGAGCAGCCGCTTGGTCCGGTCCTCGGGACGCACGCGAAGGAGGTCGCCTCTTAACGGTAACTCTCGTTCGCCGAGGGCGAGCGCGCCGGAGAGGCCGCTCTTGCCGATCCGGACCCGCCGGCGCGAGCCGGCGAGACGGACGACGAACGTGCCGAGCGTCTCGTCCACGATCGTGCCCGAGACGGGGCCCGCGCGTCCCGGCCCGGCCGGCAGCGCGACGCCGGCGCCGATCAGCTCCCCGGCGAGGGCGAGGCGCTCGGCCGGGGAGAGCTCGAGCATTGGAGACTCGGAGTGCGCGCGCCCCACCGGTTCACCTCGGCCCCTCCGGGCGCCCCCGGACCGCGGAGGCCGTCGACGCGAGCGAGCGCTCGCGCAGGACCGTGAGCGCGCGCGCGACGTTCGTGCGGAGCGCGCGCATGCGCCCGGGGCTGGGCGGCGCGCCGCCCATCGCCGCGACCCCGCGTTCCCGCAGCAGGTCGTTCTCGGCGTCGGCGATCTTGCTCCGCAGGTCCTCGTCGGAGAGGCTGCGCAGCTCGCGCATCCTCAGGAGCGTCACACCGCCTCCGCGGCGCCGCTGTCCGCCGGCGGCGGCGGGCCGGAGACGACCGGTGGCTCGGCCGGCGGGGCCGCCGGCACCGCGCCCTTCACGACGATCTCGTCCGGAAGCTTCGCGCTCGCGCGCATGATCCAGACGTTGACGCCGATGACCCCGGGCTTGAGCCGGGCCTGGTAGAACCCCTTGTCCATCCAGAGATGGACCGCCTCACCGCAGTACTTGATCGTCCCGGCCT
This sequence comes from Thermoplasmata archaeon, assembly GCA_035502035.1. Lineage (GTDB taxonomy): Archaea > Thermoplasmatota > Thermoplasmata > Lutacidiplasmatales > UBA184 > Lutacidiplasma. The sequence continues at coordinate 54,684 of DATJUZ010000059.1, read as the reverse complement.
TGAACCGCTCGGTCCGGTGCCGCTCGCCGGTGAGCTTCCCGGAAAGGATCACCTGGCAGCCCCGCGCGCCCGCCTCCATGATGCGGCGGACGGTCGAGTGACCGGCGCGGCGGAAGTGCCAGCCCCGCTCGAGGGTCGAGGCGAGCTTCTCGCTCATCAGCTGGGCGTTGAGGCTCGGCTGGCGCTCCTCCTGGACCTCGATCTGGGGGTTGTCGAGGGCGAACCGGGCCTGGATGTCCTCCGTGAGGCGCTTGATCAGCTCGCCGCGGTGGCCGATCAGGATCCCCGGCCGCTCGCACACGAGCGTGACGCGCGTGCCCATCGGGGTGCGGACGATGTCGAGCCCGCCGAAGCCGGCGCGGGCGCTCTCCTGGACGAGGTAGTCCTTGAGCAGGACGCGCCGCATCCGCTCCTGGATCACCTTGCGCTCGCTGCTCACGAGCCGACCTCCCGCTCGCCCAGGACGATCTCGACGTTGGTCGTCTGCTCGTTCCACGGGTCCCCGTGGCCGTGCGCGCGGGGCATCGACGCCTCGCGGATCCGCCCGCGGCCGCTCGCGGCGACCTTCACGAACAGCCGCTCGGCGTCCAGGCCGTCGTACTCGGCGTTCTCCTCGGCGTTCTTCAGGACGGCGAGCACGGAGCGCGCGACCTTCTTCGGGTAGCGGCTCGGTCCGGCCCCGCGGTGGTGGGCGGTCTCCTGGTTGTACCGGCGGAACGGGATCGGACGCTTCAGCGCGACGACCTCCTCGAGGAGCGTGCGCGCCTTCTCGACCGGGAGGCCCCGGATGGCGTTGAGGAGCTCGTAGGTCTTCTTCGGGGAGATCGGCAGCTCGATGCCGCGGGCGCGGGCGACGTTGACCCCGCTCTCCCCCGCGTAGGTGTAGCCTCGCATCGACCGACCGCCACCTCCCTACTTGAGCGGCATGAACTTGGAGGAGCGCGTCGCGCCGACGCCCGGGCCCGAGTGCTTCTCGAACCGGCGGGTGAGGGCGAACTCGCCGTAGTAGTGGCCGATCATCTCCGGCCGGATCTCGACCTCCTTGAACTCCTTGCCCGTGTGGATCGCGACCCGGCGCCCGACGTGCGCCGGCAGCACGAGCGCGTCGCGGCAGTGCGTCCGTACGACCTTCTCGGTGGGCGTCGCCGCCATCCGCTCGAAGAAGCGGCTCGTCTCCGTGTTGAACCCGCGACGGATCGAGCGTCGGGCGCGCGCCCCGAGGATCGAGCCGAGCTGCTCGAGGCTCAGCGCGCGGAGCTCCTCGAGCGACTTGCCCCGGTAGCTGAACTCGCGCTTGCGTCGCGCCTCGACCTTCTTCGCCCGCCGCGCCTTCGCCATCGCCTAGCGCCTCCCGGCGCGCTTCTTGCGCGCGGAGCGCGAGAACCGTCCGACCTTCGCCCCCGGCCACGTCCCGCTCTTCACGGTGCTCGGGCGGCCGACGTGCTGGTGCGCCCCGCCGCCGAACGGGTGGTTGACCGGGTTCATCGCGACGCCGCGGACCTTGAACGGCGCGCGCGCGAGCGATCGGGTCGTCCAGACCTTCTTGCCGGCCTTGATGATCGGGCGCTCGTGCCGGCCCCCGCCGGCGATCCCGCCGACCTCGGCGCGGCAGGTCGCGAGGAACTGCTTGAACGAGCCGCTCGGCAGCTGGACCGTGACCTCGGCGCCCGTGTGGGCGACGACGAGCGCGCTCGTTCCGGCGGCGCGGACGAGCCGGCCCCCGTCGAACGGCTTGACCTCGAGGTTGGACACCAGCGTCCCGTCCGGGATGCGCGCGAGCGGTAGGATCGAGCCGCGGTCGACCCGCCCCTCGCCGAGGGAGACGGCGTCCCCGGTCGCGAGCCCCGCGGGGGCGAGGATGCGGAGGCGGCCGCCGTCCGGCGTCGCGAGCTCGGCGACCGGGGCGGTCCGTCCCGGCGCGGGCGAGATCGTGAGGACGCGCGCCTCGCCGACCAGCTGCGGGCCGGGATGGTAGACCGGCCCGTGGTGCCGGTGGCTCGGGGAGGTCCAGGCGCCGCTGCCGGCGCCCCGGCGACGCGAGCCGATCCGCTTTCCCATCAGAACACCCCGGCCCGCGAGCCGATGTCCTCGGCCGAGAACCCCTTCGAGAAGCGGACGGTCGCGATCTTGCCGGATTGCACCGTCTTGGTCGTCACCTTGGCGACCTTGCACTGGTACGTCTCCTCGACGGCGCGCCGGATCTCGGCGCGGTTCGCGCGGCGGTCGACGACGAACTCGAGCTTGTTCTGCCGCTCCATCTCGTCCATCGACTTCTCGGTGACGTAGGCGTGCAGGATGATGCGGTGCTGCAGCTGCGTCACGGGCTCGCCTCCCCGAGGCGGGCGCGGAGCCGCTCGACCGCGGCGTGGGAGAACAGCGTGAGGCGGCCGGCGACCCCGCCCGGGGCGAGGTCCTCGGTCGCGAGGCGGCCGACCGGAACGACGTCGACGCCGGCGAGGTTGCGGAAGCCGAGCGCCTTGCCGGGCGCTCCGGTGACGACCAGCAGGCTCCGGGGCGTGCGCCGCACCCGCCCGCGCCGCCGGGCCCGACCGGAGGTGTGGAGATGGGTGCCGTCCTGGGCCCGCTGGACGTCCGACCAGAGCTTGAGCTGCTGGAGGAGCTCGCGGGCGTCCTTCGCCGAGCGCAGCTCCTCGACCGGGTCGTCCAGGACGAGCGGAAGGCTCGTCCCGTGGGGGACGAGGTGGCCCCGCGCGCTCGCGAGCTTCGGCTCGCGCGTCGCGGCGAGCGCCGAGGCGAACGCGAGGCGGCGCTCGGTGCGGTTGATCTTCTTGCCCCAGATCCGCTCCACGCGCGGCGGGTGGGCAGGGCGGCCGCCGACCGTGTTGGGGGACTGCGCGCCGCGCATCGAGCCCATCAGGCGCGGCGTTCGGGCGACGCCGCGGCCCTTGCCGCTCCACTCCGTCGAGTGGCGGAGCCCGGCCGTCGGGCTCGTCCCGTACGGCTGGCGCCGGTGCGACTGCGCGGCGACGACCGCCCGCTCGATCAGGTCGGGGCGGAACGCCTGGGAGAACGCGAGAGGAAGCGCGACGGTCGAGCGGGGTTTGCCGTCCAGCCCGAGGAGGTGCGCCCGGTGGTGGGGCGAGGTCGGCTCGGCCGGCGGCGTCCCCGCCGGTGCGCGTGCGGGGCTCATCCTCCCTGCTTGGAGCGCGTGCTCAGATAGCGCACGTCGACCTTTTCGACGGAGGCGACGCGGCTGCGGATCGGGCTGCGGAACCGAAGCAGGCGCTTCGCCGGACCCGGGATCGAGCCGTGGAGGACGACGCAGGCGCTCCGCACCTCGCCGTAGTGCGGGAACCCTCCCGCCGGGGTGATCGGGTCGGACTTCGGGTCGCGGACGACCTTGAGGACGCGGAGGTTGAACTGCGTCCTTCGGTGGTAGCCCTGCTGGCCGGCCTGGGGGATGCGGTAGGTGACGAAGCTCGGGTTGTGGGGCCCGAGCGTGCCGATCATGCGCCGGTGCTTCGAGTTCTTTCGGGGCTGGAGCTTGACGCCCCAGCGCTGGATGTGGCCCTGGAAGCCGAACCCCTTCGTCACGCCGATGACGTCGACGAACTCCCCCTCGTGCGCCATCTTGTCGACGGAGAGCTCCTCGCCCAGCTGGGCGAGGGCGAAGGAGCGGCGGTCCGCGAACGCCTCGCCGGAGACCCGGAGCTCGAAGAGCGTCGGGGTCTTGGACGGCACGCCGGTGACGTGCTCCGGGTGCGTCCGAGCGATCAGGCGGACCTCGTCCCCGACCGTCGAGCCGAACCGCGCGACCGCCTCCGCCGAGGAGCTCGGGTGGTGCGGCAGGCGGCGCGCGAGCTCGGCCGAGCCGTCCTCCCTCCAGACCTCCCCGACGATGCGCAGACCGTACGGCGCCCGGGCGTAGAGGCGGGCGCCGACGACCTTCAGCGGCGGCACCTCGACGACGGTGACGGGGACGGCGACCTCCTGGCCGGCGGTCGTCGACCGCTTGCGGTAGTCGACCAGGAAGGCGTGGGTCATCCCGACCTTGAAGCCGGCGAACCCCTCGATCGCCGGGGCCTTCGGGCCGGGTGGCCAGGAGCGGATGCGGGGGACGGGCCGGACCGAGCGCGAGCGCGGCGAGTACGCCAGCGAGCCGCGCCTCGGTCGGTGACGTCGTGCCATGGGTCGATAGGGGTCCCCCCCTTCAGGTGGGGACGGGGGAGAAAGGTTCGGTATATAACGGCCCGGATAAATTCGACGTTTCTCCGAGAGGGAACGGCCCGGTCCGCGCGCGCGGGGTCGGCGGGCTCCCGAACGCGCGCGTAGAGGGACCGGCGGTCCGCCCTACACGACCCCGAGCTCGGCCCCGGCCTGGCCGAAGGCGTCGATCGCCGCCCCCAGCTGCTCGTCGGTGAGCGCCGCGTTCATGATCGTGCGGATCCGCGCCCGGTCGCGGGCGACCATCGGGAAGACGATCGGGAGGGCGAAGACCCCGAGCTCGAACAAGCGCTGGCTCATCCGCTTCGCCCGGGCGCTGTCGCCGATGATCACCGGGACGATCGGGGTCGCGCTGCCACCGGTGTCGAACCCCCGCTGCTGGAGCGCGGAGCGGAAACGACGCGTGAGGCTCCAGAGGCGCTCGACGTGCTGGGGCTCCTGCTCGAGGACGTCGATCGCTGCCGTGCACGCCGCCGCGACCGCCGGCGGGTGCGAGCCGCTCAGCAGCCAGGTCCTCGACTTGTTGAGGGCGAACCGCACGAGGTCCTGCGAGCCGGAGACGTGGCCGCCGACGACGCCGAACGCCTTCGAGAACGTTCCCATCTCGACGTGCACGAGCTCGCGCGAGAGGCCGAAGTGGCTGACGATCCCCCGGCCGCCCCGGCCGAGGACCCCCTCGCCGTGCGCGTCGTCGACGTAGAGCATCGCGCCGTGCTCGGAGCAGAGCGGGGCGATCCGGTCGAGCGGCGCGATGTCGCCGTCCATCGAGAAGACCCCGTCCGTGATCACGAGGATCCGGCGGTACGCCGGGACGTGCCGTTCCGCCTCGCCGAGCACGCGCGCGAGGTCGTCCGGCTGGGCGTGGCGGAAGACCGCCCGCTCGGCGCGCGCGAGCCGGACGCCGTCGATGATGCTCCCGTGATTCAGCTCGTCGCTGACGATCAGGTCCCCCTCGCCCGCGAGCTGCGGGATGAGGCCGGCGTTCGCCGCGAAGCCGGTCTGGTAGACGAGGGAGCCCTCCGCCTCCTTGAAGCGGGCCAGGCGCCGCTCCAGCTCGACGTGCAGGTCCATCGTGCCCGCGATCGGCCGCACCGACCCCGAACCGGCGCCGTGCGTGCGGACCGCCTCGATCGCCGCCGCCTTCAGCTTCGGATGGTCGGAGAGGCCGAGGTAGTTGTTCGAGCAGAGCATCAGCACCGTCCGGCCGTCGATGGTGCACGACGGGACGCTCGGGCCGGAGAGGACGCGGAGCTTCCAGTCCAGGTCGGCGTCGACGAGCTCGCGGTACTCGCGGGCGAGGAAGTCGGTCGGGTGCCGCGCGGCCGTCACCAGCGCGCCTCCAGCGAGACCTTGGCCGCCTGCTTCGAGGCGATCAGCTCCATCGCGCGGCCGACCTCGGGGATCGGCACGCGGTGGGTGATGATCGAGCGGACCTTCTCGCGGAACGCCGCGCGCGCGAGGAGGCTCTTGACCTGGTACCACGTCGCGAACATCCGCCGACCGAAGATCCCGTGGACCTGGGCGGCCTTCAGGACGAGCGCGTTGTCGACGTCCAGGGTCGCCGGGCGGTCGAACAGGCCGAGCAGCGAGACCCGGCCGCCCGCGGTGAGCGCCTCGAAGACGAGCGCGAGCGAGGCCGGGTGCCCGCTCATCTCGAGCGCGACGTCGACGCCCCGGCCCCCGCTGGCCGCGCGGACGCGCTCGGCGAGCCCCGCCGGCTCTTCGGTCGGGTCGAGGACCGCGTCCGCGCCCATCGTGCGCGCGAGCTCGGCCCGCAGCGGGTTGACCTCCGTCGCGACGACCGTCTCCGCGCCGAACGTCTTCGCCGCGGCGATCGCCATGAGGCCGATCGGCCCGCAGCCGGTGACGAGCAGGCGCTTGCCGGCGAGGTCCTCGACCGTGTCCTCCGGGAGGAGGGAGTGCACGGCGTTGCCGAGCGGCTCCTGGACGCTCGCGATCTCCGGCTCGAGCGCCGGGTCGTTCTTCCAGGCGTTCCGCTCCGGAAGGAGCGCGAACTCGGCGAAGACCCCGTCGTGGTCGACCCCGAGGACCTGGACGTTCTCGCAGACGTGCATCCGCCCCGTCCGGCACTGGTAGCACGTCCCGTCGACGATGTGGGTCTCGGCGGAGACGTGGTCCCCGACCGCGAGGCTGCGGACGGCGCGGCCGAGCTCCACGACCTCCCCGCTGAGCTCGTGGCCGAGGATCAGCGGGAGACGGCGGACGCGTGCCTCCGCCCACGGGTTCCAGTCCCAGAGGTGGACGTCGGTCCCGCAGACGGAGGAGGCCCGCACGCGGACGAGCACCTCGTCCTCCTGGGGGCTGGGCGTCGGGACCGTGCGGATCTCCCCGCCCGGGCCGCGGCGCGATTTCACGACGGCCTGCACGATGGTCGCCGAGCGAGCCCCGGTCCGTCTTTAACGGTTGGGCGATTACGCGGCGGCCATCGCGCGCCTAAATACCGGCTCCGGCATCGGACGGACGGGATGCCCGCGCGGGGGACACCCGCCGCTCGCCGGGAGACGAGCGACGGGCCGGGACGGCTCTGGACCGCCGAGGAGGCGAACGCGCGGCTGCCCGCGCTGCGGGAGCTGCTGCCGAACCTGCGGGCCTGGGCCGGCCGCCTTACCGAGGTCCACGGGGAGCTCGCCCGGCTCGCCCGCTTCTGGGGCGAGGAGCTCGGCGCGCGCGACCACCCCGACCACGGGCTGAAGGAGCGCCTCGAGGCGGAGTGGCGCAACCTGACCCGACGGCTGGACGAGTCGGTACGGGCGCTCGCCGCCGAGGGGATCGAGGTGAAACAGCTCGAGAGCGGGCTGGTCGACTTCTACGGGCTCCTCGACGGCGAGCTCGTCTACCTCTGCTGGCGCCTGGACGAGGGCGAGGTCGGGTTCTACCACACCCTCGAGTCGGGGTTCGCCGGCCGCCGCCCGCTCCCGTCCCGGGCGCGGTCGATGGCGTCCGACGCGCCGGAGCCGGGCTGAGCGGCTAGACCGGACGCGGGTGGCGGTCGGTCCCGTTCGCGAGGTCGGCCGCGGCGAGCACGACCGCGAACGCGCCGAACGCCCCGGCGAGCGAGCCCACGGCGGTCACCAGCGGGAACGCCTGGTCGAGCGAGAACAGCAGGACGATCGCGGGGACCGTGATCACGGCCGCGCTCCCGACGACCGCCGCGACGGTCCCCTCCGGACGTCGGACGAGATAGGCGCCGACGCTCGCGGCGACCGCGGCGATCCCGACGAGCGTCGCGGCCCCTCCGGCGTAGGCGAGGAAGCTCGCGAGGTCGGGGAAGTCGGTGAGGACGTCGTACGTCGTGTTCGCCGGGGCCGGGTAGAGGCTGACGTTCAACCCGCGGGTCGGGTCGGCGTACGCCCGCGAGGCGAACGTGTAGACGACGGTCGGGGCGAAGCTCGCGGCGGTGACGTTCAGCTCGATCCCGCCGTCGGGGACGCCCGCGAACGTGAACGAGCCGTTCGGTCCGGTGACGAGACGACGTACCGAGGCGTTGTCGTCCGTGCTCAGCACGACGCTCGCCCCGACCGCCCGGGCGACGTGGCCGTTGGCGAGGTGCTCGTAGACGATCCCCGAGACGACGTAGTGGGTCGGCTCGGACCCCGTCACGCCGGCCTCGGCGAGAAGCGCCGCGGCGACGGCCGCGAGGACCGCCGCCGCCACGAGCGCGACCGAGACCGACCGCCTCCACGACCATCGGGGGCGACGCGGGACCGAGACCATGGGGTAAAGTCCCGGCAGCACCTCCCACGAGTACAGCGCCGGGAGGTCCCGCGGGACGAGGAACGGGACCGGCGTCCGACAGTGCGGGCACGGGAACCACTGGGTCGACGGCGCCGGGGCGAGCGCGGCGCGCAGCGGGGTCCCGCAGCGCGGGCACCGCATCGAGGCCGTCGGCGCTCCCATCCTCCCCCGAGAACCGGCTCCGGGGTCTTAGCGTTGCGGCGCGCGCTCGCCAAGCCCCATCCGACGGTCGTCGCGGTCGACGACGGGGCGTTCCGCCGGGGGGACGTCTACGCCCCGATCGCCGCGGTCGTCGTGCGCCTCCCCGAGCGTCTCGAGGCGGCCCGCGTCGGCCGGGTGCGGGTCGATGGGACCGACGGGACCCGCCAGGTGCTCCGTCTCGTCCGCTCCCTCGGCCCGCTCGAAGGCGCGCGGGCGCTCCTGCTCGACGGCGCGGTCGTCGGCGGGTTCAATGTCCTCGACCTCGATCTCTTGCACGAGGCGACTCGCCTACCGGTCGTCGCGGTGACCCGGCGCCCGCCGGAGTTCTCGAGGATCGCCGCCGCGCTCCGTCGCTGGTTCCCGCGGAGCGCCGAGGCGCGTCTCGGCCTTCTCCGAGCGCACCGGCTCGCGCCCGTGCCGACCGGCGGTAAGCCGATCCTCGCGGCGAGCGCCGGGTGCCGCGCGGAGGACGCGGCGTGGCTGCTCCGCCGGGCGGCGGCCCGCGGGTTCTGGCCGGAGCCGCTCCGCCTCGCCCACCTCGTCGCCTCCTCCGCCGCCCCGGGGCGCCGGACGGTGCCGGTTCCGTCCGACCGCCGAGGCTCCTCCCGCACCGGGCGACCGCGCGCTCCCCGGCGCCGGAGCAACCCGAACCGGCGGTAGCCCGACGGACCCGGCGTCGTTGCACGCGCGCGAGGAGACCCGGCCCGCCCCGCCGGCGGCCGACGCCCCTGCCGCTCCCCCGGCAGGTTCTTACGGTTCGTCCTCCCTCCGAGGGCCGCGGGCCTGTAGCTTAGCCTGGACAAAGTACTGGCCTTCTAAGCCAGCAATCTCGGGTTCAAAGGTCCCGGGGACGCGCGCCCCGGGACGGGAACTCCCGACAGGCCCGCCCGCACCCTACGGGAGACCGACGCTGCTCGCGCACTCGTCGCAGAGCAGGTAGCTCGGACCGGTCGGGACGCGGATCCCGCACAGGGGGCAGAGCGCCTTCGCGTCCGCGGCGGCGAGCAGCTCCTGCACGCTCGAGCGGAGCTCCGGCCGGACCGGCGCGATCGGTCTCCCGGTCTCCTCGGCGGCCGGGGAGAACGCCTCGAGCCGGGCGCGGTAGATGCCGGTCCGGCCGTCGAACGTCGCGAGGCGCTGTTGGACGAGCGCCTGGAGCGCCGAGTCGACCAGCTCGCGGACCCCCCCGAAGACGTGGGCGAGGTCGACGCTCGTCAGCCCGTTCGACTCGACGAGCACCTCGAGCGACCGCGCCGCGAGCAGCGACAGGTGGCCGCGCCCGAGCTTCCGGTCGAGCCCCCAGGCGAGCCGGGAGGGGCGGGGGACCCGCCGCGCCGCGGCGAGGCGCCCGGCCCTCGGGTCGCGGAGGAGCTCGCCGTGGACGATGTCGATCTCGAGCCGCGCCCGCTCCTCGGCGAGGTAGAGCAGGAGCGCGACCGCGAACGGCAGGACCCCCGCGGCCCGACAGATCGCGGTCCCCTGCTGGAGCGTCCCGACCAGGCTCGGGACCTTCGGCGCCGCCGTCGGCCCTTCCGGGGCGTCCTCGGAGCGGGAGCGGACGAGATAGTGCTCCCGCAGGAGCACGCGGGCGATCGCCCGCCGGGGGGCCGAGCCGTCGGCCGGGACGAGGTCGGCGGAGCCGTCGTCATGGAAGACGACCCGCTCGAACGTCGGCAGGAACTCCCAGTCGGACGGCGCGACCGACCGACCCTCGAAGCGGAGCTCGCCGGTGGCGAACTTCGCGGTCGGGTCGGCCAGGACGGCGTAGAGGTTCGGGAACGGTCGGCCGTCGACCGTCAGCGAGATCGGGCCGACGGCGCGCCGGCGGCGGCCGACGAACTCCTCGTAGGCCCGCGCGAGCCCGCGCTCGGCGTGCTCGTCGAACCGCTCGGCCGCGAGGCGACGGGCGACGCCCTGGAGCTCAACCGACGAGACCGTGGCCACGCTGACCCTGCTCCTCGAGCACCGAGCGGTAGAGGGAGATAAAGCGCCGAGCCATCGCCTCCAGGGAGCGGTTCTCGCGGACCCACGCGGCGGCGGCGCGGCCGAGGCGCGCGCGTTCGGCCGGCGCCCCCGCGAGCTCGACCAGCAGCCGCCCGAGGTCGTCGGCCGAGCGGGCGTTCCCGACCCGGCCGGTCCGGCCGTCCTGCACGACCTCGGAGGCGCCCCCCTCGCTCGGGGCGACGACCGCGGCGCCGCACGCCATCGCCTCGAGGAGGGCGACGCTCGACGTGTCGCTCGTCGACGGGAGGACGAACAGGTCCGACTGGCCGAGGAGCGCCGCCTTCTCCTCCTCGGCGACCGGCCCGACGTAGCGCAGGCGGGCGGCGAGGCGCGGGTCGGAGGCGATCCGCGCGCGCACCGCGGCCTCCTCGGGGCCGGAGCCGCCGACGATCCCGACGACGTCGGTCTCCTCGGCCGCGCGCGCGAACCCGTCCAGGAACCGTAGCACCCCCTTGTCGACCGTGAGCCGGCCGAGGAACGTGACGAGCGGACCGCCGCCGAGCCCGCAGCGCGAGCGCCAGTCCGGCACCGCCGCCCCCGGACGGAAGCGGTCCAGATCGATCCCGTTCGGCACGACCTCCACCGGGCGGCGGAACGGCTTGCTCGAGCTCGCCAGGAGCGTCGCGCGGGCCGCCTCGCTCGGGGCGGTCGTGACGGTGCAGCGGTAGTACGTCCCGAGGTTGTACCACCAGGCGACGCGGAAGAACAGCGGGACGAGCAGCTTGCGCGGGACGCTCGCGCGCATCGCGTCCAGGTTCGTGTGGAACGTGCCGACCAGCGGCCGGCGCGCGTGGCGTGCGGCGAGGAAGCCGCTCGTGCCGAGCAGCCCCGGCGTGTGGAGGTGGACGACCTCGGCGTCCCGGGCGGCCTCGCGGACGACGCGGAACGGGAACACCGGCCAGCGGTACTGGCCGTAGAGCGGGACCGGCAGCGACGCGAGGCGGCGGACGGTCACGCCGTCGCTCACCTCCTCGCGCGGGACCCGGTCGCTCGGACCGGGCCGGGGGGCGTACACGCGGACCTCGTGGCCCTGCGCGGCGACCGTGCGGGCGAGGTCGCTCGCGACGTGCGCGACGCCGTCGCGCATCGGCGGGTAGGAGTCGGAGAAGTAGGCGATCCGCACGCGCCCCTCGAGCCCGACCCTCGCCCGCTACGGCGGCGACAGCGGCGCCGCGGGGGAGCGGTTGACGACCTCGCCGAACAGGCGCTCGAGCCGCCCGACGTCCGTCAGGACGAGCGCCCGCGGGTCGTAGGAGACGATGAGGCCGCCGGCGTGCTCCTGGACCTCCGTGACCAGCCACCGCGCGAACCGCATCGCGAGGTCCGGGCTCGACTCCGCGACGAAGAACTCGAGCGCGTCGACGTAGACGAGCGCGCCGCCGGGGAGCCCGATCGGCTCGCGCAGGCGGCCGCTGACCTGGCCGAGCTCGAGGCGCTCCCCCGCGAGCTCGCCGGAGCCGCGCAGCGGGACGACGATCGTCTCCCCGCCGGCGGGGAGCGCCGGGGGACGGAGCGAGACGAGGACGGTCCGCGGGAAACCGGCCCGCGAGGCGAGCAGCAGCTCGATCGCGTGCTCCGGCCGCGCCTCGCGGACGAGGACGCTCCCCCCCGGGGGCACCGGGCGGACCGCCGCCGACGGCGGGCCGCCGCTCGGCAGGCCGAGCGCCGGTCGGACGAGCTCGCCGAACGGACGGGGCCGGGGAGGCGCCAGCAGGCTCCGCCGCTTCAGGTCGACCTCCTCGCGGAGCCGGGCGAGCCGGCTGAGGATCAGCGCCCGGAGCTCCTGGTTCGTCCGGCCACGGGAGGCGTGGGCGAGCAGCTCCCGCAGGGCGGTGCGGACCCCCTCCTCGTAGCCGGCCGCGTAGGTGCGCGCGTACTCCTCGTCGGCCGGCGGCTCGTCCGGGGCCGACCGGCCCGACGCGGCGGGGTCCGGGCCGCTCACGTCGACGCCCGGTCGGGCGTCGCCGGGGCCCCCCGGGCCGCCGCGATCGGCGGTCCCGGGGCGCGGTCGGGCTCGACCTCCTCCGCGGGGGCGAACTTGTAGCCGTAGTGGATGACCCCGGCGCGGCCTTCCTCGCGCAGCTTGCGGAACGTCGCGCGGACCTTGAGCCCGATCCGCACCGTCGCCGGCTCGACGTCGACGACCTGGCCGGTGAGGATCGGCCCCTCCTCGGTCCGGACGAGCGCGACGACGTACGGGACCTGCATCTCGAACCCCTCGGCGGCCTCGTGGACGATGGTGTAGGAGAAGACCTCCCCGGCGCCGGAGAGCTGGAACGGCACCATCTTCTCGATCGACTGCCGGTGGTGGGTGCACTTCGGGCAGACCCCCCGCGGCGGGAAGTAGACGGTCCCGCAGACGGTGCACTTCGAGCCTCCGAGGTTGTAGCGGCGCGGCGTCTCGCGCCAGAACCGTGCGATCGACACCGTCCCCCCTCAGCTCGCCCGCTCCAGCAGGTGGACGACGCTCGTCGCCCCCGTGCCCCCGAGGTCGTGGGCGAGCCCGAGCGACGCGCCGGCGACCTGCCGGTCCTTCGCCTCTCCGCGCAGCTGGCGGACGAGCTCGACGACCTGCGCGACGCCGACCGCCCCGAACGGACGTCCCTGGGCCTTCGTGCCGCCGGAGGGGTTGACCGTCGGACGCCCGCCGACGCCGAACCGTCCGCTCGCGAACTCCGGGCCGGCCTGGCCGCGCTCGACGAACCCAAGGTCCTCGAGGCCGACGAGCGGGCAGATCGAGTAGGCGTCGTGGATCTCGGCGACCGAGACGTCGGCCGGCGCCCGGCGCGCCTGGGCGAACGCCTGCCGGGCCGCCTCGACGGTGGCGCCGACGCTCGTGACGTCGGCACGGTGCTGGAGCGCCATCGTGTCGCAGGCGACGACGCTCGCCGCGAGGCGGACCGGGGTGTCGGTATGGCGCCGGGCCTGCTCGAGCGGGCCGAGGACGACCGCGGCGGCACCGTCCGAGAACGGCGCGCAGTCGAGGACCCCGAGCGGCTCGGCGATCGGCGGCGCGCCGACGACCTGCTCGACGGTCAGCCGGTTGCGGTAGTGCGCGTTCGGGTTCTTCGCGCCCATCTCGTGCGCGTGGACCGACACGCGCGCGAGCTGCTCGCGCGTCGTCCCGTAAAGATGCATGTGTCGACGCGCGACCAGCCCCCAGAGCGCCGGGAGCGTCGCGCCGAAGACGACCTCCCACTCGTGGTCGGCGGTGGACGCGGTGACCTGCGTCGCCGCCGTGTCCGGCACATCCGTGAGCTTTTCGGCGCCCCCGACGACGACGTAGTCGTAGCGGCCGCTCGCGACCGCGAGGTAGCCCTGGTGGAGCGCGAGGGCGCCGGACGCCCCGCCTCCCTCGACGCGCATCGCGGGCAGGTGGCGCCCCGCGAGCCCCGCGTAGTCGGCGATGAGGGGGGCGATGTGCTCCTGGTCGATCAGCGTCCCGCTCGCCATGTTCCCGAGGAACAGCGCCCCCAGGTCGGCGCTCGAGAGCTTCGCGTCGACCAGCGCCTGGAGGCCGGCTTCGATGCCGATCTCGCGGAACGAGCGGTCCCAGAGCTCGCCGAACTTCGTCTGGCCGACGCCGAGGACGGCGACCTCCCGCATCGGCTAGCCCTCCGCCATGCGGATCTTGCCGCGGAACTTCGCGTAGACGGCGTAGGGGATCTCGACGCCGTTCTCGAGATAGTACTGGACGGGCCGCCCGTGCTGGCGTTCGAAGCGGGGGAGCTCGTCGGTCGTCTCGAGGTCGAAGGCGTCCGAGCCGGCCCCCGAGCCGTAGCCGACGACGAGCACGCGCTCGTTCGGACCGGCGTGGTCGAGGACGTTCGCGAGGCCGATGAGCGCCGCCCCGGAGTAGGTGTTGCCGATGTACGGCGTCACGAGCCCCCAGCGCATCTGGGCGTCCGTGAAGCCGAGCTGCTTGCCGACGCGCTGGGGGAACTTGCCGTTCGGCTGGTGGAAGACGACGTGGACGTAGTCCTTCGGGCTGGTGCCGGCGGCCTCGAACAGGGAGCGCGCGCACTCGGTGACGTGCCGGAAGTATGCCGGCTCGCCCGTGAACCGGCCGCTGTGGCTCGGGTACCGCTGGCCCTCGCGGCGCCAGAAGTCCGGAGTGTCCGTCGTGTAGGAGAGGGTCCGGTGGACCCGGCAGATCACCCGCTCGCGCCCGATCACGAACGCCGCGCCGCCGGCGCTCGCGGAGTACTCGAGCGCGTCGCCGGGAGCCCCCTGCGAGGTGTCGGTGCCGATCGCGACCCCGTAGCGGACCATCCCCGCGCCGACGAGGCCGAGGCAGGTCTGGATCGCCGCGGTGCCGGCCTTGCAGGCGAACTCGAAGTCGGCGGCGGTCAGGTGGGGCGTCGCCCCGACCGCCTGGGCGACGACGGTCGCGGTCGGCTTGACGGCGTACGGGTGGGACTCCGATCCGACGTAGACCGCTCCGATCTGCTGCGGGTCGATCCCGCCCCGGGCGAGCGCGGTGCGCAGCGCCTCGGTCGAGATCGTGATCGTGTCCTCGTCCGGGGCCGGCACGCTCTTGCGCTCGACGTTCAGCCCCTGGCCCACGCTCTCGCCGTCCGAGCCCCAGACGCGACCGATCTCCCCCGGCGTGATGCGGTAGCGCGGCACGTAGGCCCCGTAGCTCACGATCCCTGCGTCCATGGACGTCGTCCTTCCTCCTCTACAGCTCCTCGAGACGCTCCAACACCGCCGGAGCGGCGAGCGACGTGGTGAGGAGCGGGATGTTCTCCACCTCGGAGAGGCGGATGGCGAGCGCGTCGATGCGGCCCGGGTTGGCGAAGACGACCGCTGCGGGCTTCAACGGGTGCGCGCGGATGGCGACCATCGGGGAGCGCCCGTACTTGACGTTCGCGAAGACGATCGCCCGCTGGGTCGTCCAGCCGTAGACCTCGACGAACCGGCTCGCGTCCATCGACAGGATCGCGCGCGGGGCGTCGACGACGGTGAACCCGTGGAGGTCGCGGTGGAGGTCGACGCGGCTCACCGCGCGCGCCTCGAGGCGGTCGGCGAAGCTCTTCAGGGGCATCGCGACCGCGAATTCGCGCAGGCCGAGAATGCCGTCCGAGTGCTCGGGCGCCCCCGGGGCTCCGAGATGGCCTCCGTGGCGCTGGTCGAGGGCGAGGAGCCCGTCGACGTAGCGGCGAATGAAGCCGGCGCCAGGGCTGCTGCGGCGCTCGCTCTCGTAGTCGCTGATGACGCTCGGGACGGTCGCGAGCTGCTTCGCGAGGTCGCGCTGCGAGACGTGGAAGTCCTCGCGCCACTTGCGCAGGGTCCGGCCCGGATGCGGCGAGAGGACGACCTCGCCGGCGATCTTCTCGCGGATCTCCGGTTGCACGGGACCGAACGAGCCGACCCCGCTATAAATCGCTGACCTTCGTGTCGTTCGCCGGTTTCGACAGGTGCCGAAGGTCCCGAGGGACCGGCGGGAGTGGACCGGGCGAGAACTTCCGGCCCCGGGAACCGTCCCGGGCGCCCTTTGAACTCGCGACCTCTACCTTGCCAAGGTCGCGATCTTCCGCTGATCTACCGGCCCACCGTCGGCGGCGAGGAGCCCCGAGCATTAACGGCTTCGTGTCGAGGGAACGCCCTGAGCGGCCGCTCCGAGCGAACGCTTATCGTCCCAGCGCCGCTCCCGCCGCCGATGGCCGACGACCGCTCCTCCGGCGAGCCGATCGACGTGCTCGTGCGCAGCTCCCGCGAGCTGCTCCGGCCCGAGGAGCTCGTGCGCGAGGTGACGCGCGACATCGTCAAGGACGAGATCCGCCGCCACCTCGACAAGACCCTCCACGACGACCCGAAGCTCGAGCACGACCTGCGCGAGGCGGTCCGCGACCTGCTCGCCGCCCGCGCCGCCGAGTACGCCGCGGTCCTGCGCGTCGGGACGGCGACCGCGCGCCTCGGCCTCGCCGCGCTTCCTCCGGAGGTGCGCCGCGCGCTGACCAAGGACCTCGTGGAGCTCGTCTCCAAGGAGCTCGGCCAGATCGTCGAGAGGTCGCTCTAGCCGATGGTCGTCGCACCGGATCAGGTCCGCATCTACGAGATCAAGCGCGTCGACGTCGAGGGGGCGATCGTCATCGACGGCTTCCCGTCGGTAGGCCTCGTCAGCTCGATCGTCGCGAACTACCTCATCGACACCCTCCAGATGGAGCAGATCGGCATCGTGGAGTCGCCGTCGTTCCCGACGGTCTCCCTCGTCCGCAACGGGATCCCGCAGCATCCGGTCCGGATCTACGCCGGGCGTCCGAAGGTCGACCGGACGGGGAAGGGCGCCGACAAGATCGTCGCGTTCGTCTCCGAGTTCCACCCGGCGCCCGCGGTGATCAGCCCCCTCGCGACGGCGATCCTCGACTGGGTCCAGGAGCAGCGCTGCTCGCTGCTCGTCTCGCCCGAGGGGCTCGTCGTCGAGGCGCCCGCGACGGCGCCGCGGAAAGGCCGCGGCGGCCTCGGCGAGGTGAAGGTCTTCGGCATCGCGAGCACGCGCAAGGCGCGCGACCTCTACATCGACCCGAACACGGTGCCGTTCAACGAGGGGGTCATCACCGGCATCGCCGGGGTCCTCCTGAACGAGGGCCGGCGCCGGGGGTTCGACGTCCTGACGTTCCTCGCCGAGGCGCAGGCCGACTACCCGGACGCGCGGGCGGCCGCGAAGGTCATCGAGACGATCAGCCGGATCCTGCTGCGGAGCCCGCTGGACGCCGTTCCGCTCTACGCCGAGGCCGAGCGGATCGAGCAGCAGCTGCTCCAGATCCAGCGGCGCGCCGCCGACCGACAGCGCCCGGACGTCGCGAGCCCCCCCTCGCAGCCGATGTACCGCTGACGGGCCGGCCCGGCACGCGCTCCAGCAGCTCGCGCACTCCGTCGACGAGGCGCTCGGCGTCGCGGCGGTCGTTGTAGAGGTAGAACGACGCCCGCACGTTCCCCGGGAGCCCGCGGGCGGCGTAGTAGGAGTGGACGCAGTGCATCCCGGACCGGACGAGGACCCCGTGTCCCTCGTCCAGGAACAGCGCGGCGTCGTTCGGGTCGACGCCGTCCACGGTGAACGCGTAGATGCTCGGGCGATCGTCGGGCGACGCCGGCCCGATCAGCCGGACGCGGGGCTCGTCCGCGAGCGCGGCCGTCACCGTCCGGTTCAGCCGGGTCTGGTGCTCCTCGATCGCCTCGAGCCCGACCCGCTCGAGCACGTCGAGGCCGGCCCGGGCCCCGAGAATGCCCGCGTAGTTCTGGAGGCCGGCCTCGAAGCGGTGCGGCGGGGGCCGGAGCACGTGGTCGGTCGTGGTCGTCGAGACGACCGTCTCCCCTCCGAGGACGAGGGGGCGCACGCGGTCGAGGACGCCGGGGGCCGCGAGCAGGAGGCCGACGCCGTTCGGGCCGAGCATCTTGTGGGCGCTGACGGCGTAGGCGTCGACCCCGAGGCGCTCGAGGTCGACGCGCCGGTGGGGCGCGGCCTGGCAGCCGTCGGCGAGCACGAAGGCGCCGCGGTCGTGCGCCCGCTCGGTGATCTCCTCGAGCGGCAGCGTCCGCCCGTCGAGGTTCGACGTGTGGAACACGCTGACGAGCCGGACGCCCCGGGCGAGCCGGGCGTCCAGCGCCTCCCCGTCGAAGCCTCCCGCGTCGTCCAGCGGGAGGATCTCGAGCCGGATCCCCCGCTCGCGGGCGAGGCGCTGCCAGACGACGAGGTTGGAGTTGTGCTCGCGGTCGGTGATCAGGACCCGGTCCCCCCGCTTCCACGCGAGGCCCTGGGCGACGAGGTTGAGCCCCTCGGTCGCGTTCCGGAGGAAGACGACGCCGCCCGCGTCCCGTTGGCCGAAGAACCGGGCGAACCGCTCGCGCGCCTCCTCGAACCGTCGGCCGACCTCGGCCGAGAACCGATGCACGCTGCGGCCCGCGCAGCCGGGGTAGTCGGTGTAGTACTCCTCCATCGCGCGCAGGGTCGCCCGCGGGGTGAGCGAGAGGCAGGCGGAGTCGAGGTAGGCGGGAGGATCTCGGCCGGGACCGCCCGCGAGCGCCGGGAACTCCCCCCGCAGGCCGGGTTCGATCATCGGGCGCCGCGCTGGAGCCCGACCGCCGCCGCGGCGAGCGTCGCGGCCCCCACGACCATCGCCCGCTCGTCCGGGGCGAACGACGACGAGTGGAGGCTCGCCGGTGGTCCCGTGCCGCCGACCCCGAGCCGCAGGAACGTCCCGGGGACGTGCTCGAGGTAGCGGGCGAAATCCTCCGCTCCCATCAGCGGCCGGTCGACCCGGACGAGCGCCGAGCGGCCGAACTCGACCTCGAGCGCCCGCACGACGCGGGCGGTCGCCTCGGGGGGGTTGATCAGCGCCGGGTAGCCGCGTTGGTAGACGATCGTCGTCCGGGCTCCGAGGCTTGCGGCAATCGCGCGGACGCGGCGGCGGAGCGAGCGCTCCATGAGCTCGCGCGTCGCGGCGGTCACCGTGCGGACCGTTCCCTCGAGGACGACCGTCTCGGGCAGGATGTTGTGCCGCGTCCCTCCGTGGATCGAACCGACGCTGACGACGACCGGCTCGGTCGGGTCGCGCACGCGGCTCGCGAGCGCCTGGAGGCCCGTGACGATCTCGCTCGCGACCAGGATCGCATCCGGCCCCTGGTGCGGCGTCGACGCGTGGCCCCCGCGACCGCGGACCGTGATGCGGAAGGCGTCGGCAGCGGCCATGAACGGGCCCGCCCCCCAGCCGATCCGGCCGAGCGGGAGCCCGGGGTCGACGTGCTGCCCGACCACGAAATCGACCTTCGGGCGCTCGAGGCAGCCCCGGTCGATCATCGGCTGCGCGCCGCCGACCGTGCCGTCCTCCTCGGACGGCTGGAACAGCAGCTTGACCGGGCCGGCGAGCGCACGGCGCTCCTTCGAGAGGATCTGGGCGGCGCCGAGCAGGGAGGCCATGTGGATGTCGTGCCCGCACGCGTGCATCACCCCCGGCCGCTTCGACCGGAACGCGAGACCGGTCGCCTCGACGACGGGGAGAGCGTCCATGTCCGCGCGCAGCGCCACCACCGGTCCCGGCACGTCCTCGCCGATCATGCCCACGACCCCCCGGAGGTGGCCGGGGAACGTCCGGGTCCGAACCCCGAGCTCCTCGAGCGCCCGCAGGATCTTCTCTCGGGTCAGCACCTCTTCGCCGGAGAGCTCGGGCTCCTCGTGGATCGAGGCCCGCCAGACCCGCATCGCCGGCAGCGCGAGGCGAGCGACCCGGCTCCAGGCGACCGTCGCGGTCGACACCGCCGCGCGAGCCGCGCGTGCGCTATAACTCGCGCGGCCGTCCGCTCCCCCAGACCCTATCGGGGCGGGACGATTTCGTCCTATACGTCGCCCCGGTTGCCCTCGAGACTCCTGTCCTGGCGTAGACCATCCTGGGCAAGGCGCTCCGCCCGGGGGAGATCGATGGACCGCCTGCCACTCCGTAGCCCCGGCCTTGTGGGCGGCCGGCCTCGCCTTGGACGGGTCGGACGGAGCGGAGTATCCGCCCGGGGAGCTCCACTACCCTAGACCGAGCAGACGATCCGGTCCTGAGGGCGTTCGTAGCACGCCCGCCCGGCGGTCGTATCTCGACCGCTTGCCGAAATATCCCAACGGCAGGCAGAAGGTCGACCGGCACGGACGCTCCCTCGGACGCCTACGGGCGCTAGGGCGCGATCTCTGATGGGCTCGGGACCGAGGGTTCTCGCTGTCCGCTTTCCGGGCATAGCACAAGGAGAACGACGCGACCCCGGGGTTGGATGGACGGCTCTCCCGGGTCCACGAGACGCACGTCCAGACGATGGACCGAGGAGCCGGATCGGCGCCGTTGAACGTTCCGTCCGGCGTCGAGGGTGGCGCGCTTTTATAGCAGTGCTTTCTTATCCCAACGAGCGGGCCACGCCGGGAACGATCGTTCGCCGCGGGCCTGCCGGGAGCAGGGTAACATGGCCAAGATCCTCGGAATCGACCTCGGAACGAGCAACTCGGCGGCGGCGGTCCTCGAAGGCGGGCGGCCCCAGATCGTCCCCAGCGCCGAGGGGACGACCGTCGGCGGCGGGAAGGCGTTCCCGTCGTACGTCGCGTTCACCAAGGACGGCCAGCTGATCGTCGGAGAGCCCGCCCGCCGCCAGGCGATCTCCAACCCCGAGGGGACCGTCACCGCGTTCAAGCGGAAGATGGGGACGGACCACAAGTACTCCCTCTACGGGAAGTCGTACACCCCGCAGCAGCTCAGCGCGTTCCTGCTCCAGAAGATCAAGCGGGACGCCGAGGCGTTCCTCGGCGAGAAGGTCGACAAGGCGGTCATCACCGTTCCGGCCTACTTCAACGACAACCAGCGCCAGGCGACCAAGGACGCCGGCTCGATCGCGGGCCTCGAGGTCGTGCGGATCATCAACGAGCCGACGGCCGCCTCCCTCGCCTACGGCCTCGACAAGGCCGGCAAGAACCAGAAGATCCTCGTCTTCGACCTCGGGGGCGGGACGCTCGACGTCACGCTCATGGAGTTCGGCGACGGGGTCTTCGAGGTCCTCGCGACGGCCGGCGACACCCAGCTCGGCGGGACGGACATGGACAACGCGATCACCGACTGGATCGTCGGCGAGTTCCAGAAGGACTCCGGCGTGAACATCCGCTCCGACAAGATGGCGATGCAGCGGGTGCGCGACGCCGCCGAGAAGGCGAAGATCGAGCTCTCCTCGACGATCGACACCCAGGTCAACCTCCCGTTCCTGACCGCGACCCAGGACGGTCCGAAGCATCTCGCGCTCCAGGTGACGCGGGCGAAGCTCGAGGAGCTCGTCCGCCCGATCATCGAGCGGTGCCGGGCACCGGTCGATCAGGCGGTCCGCGACGCGAAGATCCCGAAGGAGGAGATCGCGCGCGTCGTCCTCGTCGGCGGCCCGACGCGCATGCCGATCGTCCAGAAGTTCCTCGAGCAGGCGATCGGGCGGCCGATCGAGCGCGGCGTCGATCCGATGGAGTGCGTCGCGATGGGGGCGGCGATCCAGGGCGGGGTCCTCGCCGGCGAGGTGAAGGACGTCCTGCTGCTCGACGTCACGCCGCTGTCGCTCGGGGTCGAGACGCTCGGCGGGGTGCACACGCACCTCATCGAGCGCAACACGACGATCCCGACGCGTAAGAGCCAGACGTTCACGACCCCCTCGGACAACCAGTCGACGGTCGAGATCAAGGTCTTCCAGGGGGAGCGGCCGATCGCCGCCGACAACGTACCGCTCGGCAGCTTCCTCCTGACCGGGATCCCGCCGGCGCCGCGCGGCGTTCCCCAGATCGAGGTCAGCTTCGACATCGACGCGAACGGGATCCTCAACGTCTCGGCGAAGGACCTCGCCAGCGGCCGGAAGCAGGGGATCACGATCACCGCCTCCAACAAGCTCTCAAAGGACGACGTCGCGAAGATGATCCGCCAGGCGGAGGAGTTCGCCTCGAAGGACCGGGAGCGGGCCGAGCTGATCGAGGCGAAGAACCAGGCGGAGGCGCTCGCCTACGAGGCCGAGCGGCTCCTCACCGACGCGAAGGAGAAGCTCGACGCCGCCGAGTCCGACCAGATCCGCGAGCGGGTCAAGGCGGTCCGCGAGGCCGTCCAGCGATCGGACGCGACGGTCAGCCAGGTCCGGGAGAAGACCGAGGAGCTGACCCAGGCCCTCCACGCCGTCGCCCAGAAGCTCTACCGGCCGCCGGGGGGACCCGGGGGCGAGGACGCGCCGCCGAGCGGCGCGGACGCGGGCCCCCCGCCGCCTTCCGGCGGGGCTCCGCCCAGCGGGGGCCCGGTCGACGCCGACTTCAAGGTCGTCCACGACGACGGCGAGAAAGGCTCGTCCTAGGCGTCGGGCCGGCGGCGGGCGGACACGGCCCGGCCCCGGGGACGCGGCCACGCGCGGCCCTTTGCCGGACCGACGTAGGCGACATCGGGCCGGATCAGCTTGTTCTCCGCGGCCTGCTCGAGCGCGTGGGCGGTCCACCCCACGGTCCGCGCCAGCGCGAACGTCGGCGTGAACAGCTCCGGCCGCAGGCCGATCGCCTCGAGGACGACCGCGCTGTAGAACTCGACGTTGGCGAAGATGCGCGCCTCCGGGTGGGCCGCCCGCAGCGCGGCGAGCCCGACGCGCTCGACGGTCTCGGCGAGCTCGAGGCGCTTCGGGTCGGCGACCTCGCGCGCGACCGCGTGGAGGAGGAGGCCCCGCGGGTCCTCGGACTTGTAGGCCCGGTGGCCGAAGCCGTAGAGCAGCTCGCGACGCGCGAGCCGCTCGCGGACCCAGCCCTCGGCGGCGTCCGGCGAGCCGACCGCGTTGAGCATCTCCACGACCCGGCTCGGCGCGCCCCCGTGGAGCGGTCCCTTCAGCGTCGCGAGCGCGGCGGTCGCGGCGCTCGCGAGGTCGGAGTGGGTCGAGATCGCGATCCGCAGCACGAACGTCGAGGCGTTCATCCCGTGGTCGGCGAGGAGGTCGAAGTACGCCTCCAGCGCGGCGACCTCGCGAGGCGACGGCTCGCGCCCCCGCAGCATCCAGAGGTAGTTGGCGACGTGCCCGAGCTCGGGCCGCGGGGCGATGGCGGGCAGGCCCCGGCTGCGCTGCACGAACCGGGCGAGGAGCACGGGGCTGAGCGCGATCAGCCGGTAGCCGTCCTCCAGGCGGGGCGGATAGCCGAACGAGCCGTCGCCCAGCGCCGAGAGGATCGTCCGCAGCGCCTCCAGCGGCGGGAGCGTGGGGGGGAGGCTGTCGACGACGGCGGCGGCCGGGCTCGGGGCGGCGCGGGCCGCGGCCAGCGCCGTGGTGACGATCGGGGACGGGTCGGAGCCGGGAGGGTCGCCGAACAGGAGCAGGTGCGCGACCGACTCGAACGGCACGCCGGGGACGAGCTCGCGCACGTCGAACCCCCGGAAGACGAGGTCGCTCGACTCCCCCCCGACCCAGCTGATCGCCGACCGCCCGACAACGACCCCCGTGAGGCCGGCGTCGGTCGAGGGGGGAGCGACGGCCGGCGCGGGCGGGGGCCTGCGGGCGACGCGGGGCATCGGCCGACCGACGAGCCGGCGGCCATAGCGTCAGCGGAGGCGGTGGGGGTCGGGGCGGCCGAGAAACCCTAAAGCGGGGGGACCGGTCGCCGCGGCGATGGTCGATGCCCCCCTCGCCGTGGTCGAGCGTCTGGTCGGCCAGCCGGTCACCCTGCGGCTGAAGGACGGACGCGAGCTCGACGGGAAGCTCCTCGGGACGGACGACCACCTGAACCTCGTCCTTGACGACGCGAACGAGCGGGGTGCCGACGTCGCCCGCCACCTCGGGCGCCTGGTCGTCCGAGGGTCGAACATCGTCTCGCTCAACGCGGCGAACGCCGCCCCCGGCCACGCGAAGGGTCGGTGAGCGCCGACCGTCGTCCGTCGACCGACGAGCCGGCGACCCCCCGCACGCGCGGCGAGCTCCTGGCCGTGCTCAAGCTGCTCGCGCTCGCCGGCGCCGACCACACGCCGGTCGTCCTCACCTCCCGCGACCTCGGCGAGCGGCTCGGGGTCAGCCAGCAGGCCGCGGACCGCTACCTGCTCGAGCTCGAGCGTCGCGGCTTCCTCGCCCGCTCGCTCGCGAACCGTCGCCAGCGGCTCAGCCTGACCCCCGCCGCCCTCGAGCAGCTGCGCGCGGAGTATCGCAGCTACCGGCGGATCTTCGAGGGTCCCGCGCGGACGTCGCTCGCGGGGGAGGTCGCGAGCGGGCTCGGGGAGGGCCGCTACTACCTCAGCCAGCCGGGGTACGTCGTGCAGTTCGCCGAGCGCCTCGGCTACGAGCCGTACCCGGGAACGCTCAACGTCCGCGTCCGCCCGGCCGAGGGCCGGCGTCTCGGGGCGCTCCGGGACTGGAGCGGCCTGCGGATCGACGGGTTCGAGGCGGCCGGGCGCACGTTCGGGGGGGCGACGTGCTACCCGGCGAAGCTCAACGGCCACGCCTGCCACCTCATCCGGCCGGACCGCTCCCACTACCAGGACGTCGTGGAGTTCGTCGCCCGCGAGCGCCTGCGCACGCGGCTCCGTCTCAAGGACGGGGACGCCGTCACCGCCGAGCTGGAGGAACGGTGAGCCCCGAGTCGCTCGCGCGGAGCGTCGCCCGGGAGCGGCGCCCGGAGCCGGCGTCCCCGGACGGGGCGTCGCGCTACGTCAACGCCTGGGTCGAGGCGGAGGCGCTCGGCTCCGAGCGCGTCCCGGCGTTCGTGCTGATCCTGAGGACCCGGGGGTGCTACTGGGCGGACGCGAAGGGCTGCTCGATGTGCGGCTACGCGCGCGACACGCTCGGCCGCTCGGCGACGCCGGCGGAGCTCGCCCGTCAGCTCGCGCACGCGCTCGGCCGCTACCGCGACGAGCCGTACGTGAAGCTGTACACGAGCGGGAGCTTCCTGGACGACCGGGAGGTCGACCCGGCGAGCCGCGAGGCGATCGTCCGGGCGTTCTCCGGGCGCGCCCGGCGCCTGCTGTTCGAGACGCTCCCCGAGTTCGCGACCGACGAAGCGGTCGGACCGCTCCGGGAGGCGTTCTCGGGAGAGCTCGAGGTCGCGCTCGGGCTCGAGTCGACCGACCCGGTCGTGCTCGCCCGCTACGTCCACAAGAACGCCCCGCCGTCGGCCTACCTGGACGCCGCCGACCGCGTGCGTCGGCTCGGGGCGCGGGCGAAGGCCTACCTTTTGCTCAAGCCGCCGTACCTGACCGAGGCGGAATCCATCGCCGACGTCGTCCGCTCGGTACGCGAGGCAGCGCCGCGGTTCGACGCGATGTCGGTCAACCCGGTCCACATCCAGGGGGGGACGGTCGTCGAGTGGCTGTTCCGGCGGGGTCGGTACCGCCCGCCGTGGCTCTGGTCGGTCGTCGAGGTGCTCCGCGCCGGCGCCAGCGCGAGGGGCGGGAGCCGCCTCGTCTCGTTCCCGACCGCCGGGGGCCTGCCCCGGGGCCCGCACAACTGCGGGGCGTGCGACCGCCGGGTCCTTGCCGCGATCGAGGAGGCGTCGCTCGCCCAGCGCTTCGAGCCGCTCGCCGAGCTCTCGTGCGACTGCCGGTCGACCTGGGAGGCCGCCGGCCGCTACGAGGCGGCCGGGGTCGAGGCGTGAGCGGCCCCCCGCCGCCTCCCCCCCACGCGGTCGAGACGATCTCCGCGTTCCTGCGGGCCCACGCGCTCGGGAACGGCCGGCGGGGGGTCGTGGTCGGGCTCTCCGGCGGGGTCGACAGCGCGCTGGTCGCGCGCCTCGCGCGCGACGCGCTCGGCCCGGCGCAGGTCCTCGGGGTGCTGCTGCCGAACGTTCATGTCGCCCCGGAGGTCGTAGCGGAGACCGAGCGGTACGCCGACGCGCTGGGGATCGGCCACCGCACGCTGCCGATCGACCCGATCGAGCGAGCGTTCCGGACGGCGCTGCCGGCGATCGACGACCGCGTGACGGTCGGCAACACCGCGGCGCGCATCCGGATGACGCTCCTCTACGCGATCGCCCGCGAGGAGCGGCGCCTCGTGGCCGGGACCGGCAACAAGTCCGAGCTGCTGCTCGGCTACTTCACCAAGTACGGCGACGGGGGCGTCGACCTGCTGCCGATCGGCGACCTGTACAAGACGGACGTTTACGCGCTCGCAGCGCAGCTCGGCCTGCCCGCCGAGGTCCGCGAGCGCCCGCCGACGGCCGGCTTCTGGGTCGGCCAGACCGACGAGGGGGAGCTCGGGAGCACGTACGCCGACGTCGACCGGGTCCTGCGGCGCGTCGAGCTCCTCGAGCGCGAGGAGGAGGTCGTCCGTTCGACCGGGCTCCCCCCGGAGCTCGTCCGCGCCGTTCTCGCGCGGGTCGCGCAGCACCGTCACAAGCGCCGGACGCCGCCGGTCGCCAAGCTCGGACTGCGGACGGTCGGGCTCGACTGGCGGGAGTAGCGCGCCGGCGAGGTGTTAAGCCCGCCCGGGTCTCGCCGCCACCACCGCCCCCGGGAACCCTGCATGGACCGCGCCACCTACCAGCGTCTCTCCGAGACCCTCGCGACGTACGAGGATGTGCACCGCGTCGCCCACGAGGAGCACCGCGACGAGGAGCTCCTCATGGTGATCCACACGCACCGGGTCACGCGGGATGCGACCCGCCGCTTCTACGTCGTGAAGCGCCAGGTCCCGAAGCTCGTCGCGCAGTACAAGCACGGGCGCTCGATGCTCGACATCGCCCGGGAGTGGCGGTTCCCGCCGGTGCTGATGGGCCAGATCATGATCGCCGAGCTCGGCGTGCCGCGCAAGAAGGTCTGGCAGGCGTTCCTCCACCCGGAGACCGCGCCGGACCCACGCCTCCGCAAGGAGGTCGAGGCCCTCCTCGCGCACGACATGATCTACTCCCCCCAGGGGCTCGAGCTCCAGCGGGAGCGGGGCCGCAAGGGGGAGGAGCGCATGCACCGCTGGCTCGACCGCCACGGGATCGGCTTCCGGACGGAGAAGGACCTCCGCGGCAAGTACCAGAAGACCCCGGACGCCCTCCTGGACGAGCCGATCGTGATCTACGGCCAGAAGCTGACGTGGATCGAGTCGAAGGCGAACTTCGGGGACGACGTCGAGCTGCGCAAGAACCTCCGGCGCCAGCTCGGTCCGTACACCGAGATCTTCGGCGAGGGGGCGGTCGTCTACTGGTACGGGTTCGTGGACGGCGCCGAGTCGCCGCCCGGCATCCTGCTCTGGGACGCCGAGATGTTCGAGTCGATGAACCCGTTCATCAAAGAGCCCCCGGCGCGAGCTCACGCTGCGCACCCGAGGCCAGATCACGCTCGACCACCGCCCCCGGGGGCGCCTCCCGAAGACCCAGGATCAGCGCCCGACGGCTCCTTCGACGCGCCGCCTCCCTGAGCTGGCGCGAGAGCGACCGGCCGAGGAGGTCGGCGTCGGCCGACACCCCGCTCCGACGCAGGCGCTCGACCAGGGCGAGCGCGTCCGGGACGAGCTCCGGCCGGGCGACGACCACGTAGGTGTCGAGCGGCGGCTCCCCGTCCGGCCAGCGACCGCCGTCCCGCAGCAGCAGCTCGAGCGTCTGGTCGCCGATCGCGAGGCCGGCCGCGGGGGTCGGTGCCCCCCCGAACAGCTCGACGAGATGGTCGTAGCGCCCTCCGCCGAAGACCGACCGGCCCTCCCCCCGGCGGCTGAACGCCTCGAAGACCGTCGACGTGTAGTAAGCGAGGCCCCGGACGACCGTCGGGTCGTAGACGACGCGATCGTCCAGGCCGACCTTCTCGAGGAGCGCGAAGAGCCGCGTGAGGCGCGCGACCCCGGCGGTCGCGGCGGCGTCGAAGCCGCGCGAGCCGAGGCCGGAGAGGAACCGCTCGACCTCCGAGGGGGCGACCCCGCCGCCGGCGCTGCGGAGCAGCTCGGCGAGCTCGGCCGTGCGCGACGTCGGGACCCCCGCCGCCTCCAGCTCGCCGGCGAACTCCGCGGGCGGAGCCTTGCGGAACCGGTCGACGGCGCGGAAGAACCGGGCCCCGTCGGTCGCCCCGTAGAGGCGGCCGAGCCCCTCGGCGATCGCGCGGTCGTTGAGGCGGAACGCGTAGAGGCCCTTCGCCCCGACCTCGTCCATGAGGAGCGAGGCGGTCGTCAGCAGGTCGACCTCCGCCTCGGGACCCTCGGCGCCGAGGATGTCGAGGTTGAACTGGACGAACTCGCGGGTCCGGCCGGCCTGGGGCTCCTCGTAGCGCCAGCTCTTGCCGACCGTGAACCACTTCACCGGCAGCGGCTCGGACTTCCCGCGCTCGACGAACACCCTCGCGAGCGACGGGGTCTGCTCCGGGACGAGCGCGACCGGCCGGTCGCCCTTGTCGCTGAAGCTCCAGGTCTCTGCCGCGATCCCCTCGCCGCTCTTCCGCTGGTAGAGCTCGAAGCTCTCCACGCTCGGGACCTCGAGCTCGACGAACCCCGAGCGCCGGGCCGCCGCGCGCATGCGGCGGCGGAGCTCCGAGCGCGCGCCGGCGTCCGGCGGAGGGTAGTCGCGGAAGCCGCGCAGCGGGCCCGGGCTCATCGGGCGAACGAGCGAGCTATGGCTCTTTAACCTACGCGTGCGGCGACGAGCGGACGCCGCTCGGGTCCGGCCCCACGGCGGCGGAGGGCTCGGCGGCGTCGGCCGGGCCGACGAACGTGCGGAGCTGGCGGTAGGCACTGATCGTGCCGACGAAGTTCCGACGCCGGAGCTCCGTGGAGACGATCCGCAGCTCGGCGAGCGCCGGCGCGAGCTCGGTGCCACCGTCGCGCAGCTCGAGCAGCCGGTTGCGCAGCCGCTTGAGCTCGTCGAAGAACCGTGGCTCGGCGATCGCCCAGAGGGCGAGCGCGCCCCGCGCGAGGAGGCGCTCGGCGAGCTCCCGGTGGCCGGCGCCGAGGGCGTGACGGCCCTCCCGGACCGGTCCGAGGGCGGGCTCGGGGTCGGCGCCGAGCTCCCGCGCGGTCTCGGCGAGCATGTCGCAGCTCGCGATCAGGATCCGTCCGGTCGCCCAGACGTCCTCGAGGCGCGCGAGCTCGTCCTGGACGTGGGCGAGCCGGCGGTCGGCGCCGACGAGGTCGCCCGCCTCGATCGAGCCGCGGATCGCGTTCAGCTCGACGTCCGCGCTCGGGGTCGGCACGAGCTGACCGATCTCGCGGCGCCGGGTGAGCTGCTCCTCGAACGCGACGGCGAGCGCGCTCGCGACGTTCACGAACAGCTCGCGGAGCACCGCGTCCAGGGCCCGGTCGTCTCCGGAGACCTCAGCGGCGCTGACGCGCGTCGCGAGCGCGGCGAGGTCGAGGCCGAGGCGCCGCCCGAGCCGCAGGTACTCCTGCGCCCGTTGGCGGACGGCATCGCCGCCGTCCGGCGGGGGCAGCTGGGGAAGCGTCGCGAGGGAGGCGAGCGGCTCCGGGTGGAGCTCGGGTTCGCTCCGCGGGAGGTCGAGGACGGCCGGGCCCTTGCCGACCGGGGAGGGCCGGAGGAGGGGCGGCGGCGCCGGCTCCGGGGCGCCCGTCAGGTCGATCGAGCGGATCAGCTCGGCGACGGTCGCGAGGTAGGCGGGGTCGGTGTCCGACGTGCGACCGGCGGCGTCCCGGACCGCCTCGAAGAGCGACGTGGAGAGCTTGCAGCCCGGGCACTCGGCGAGGGAGGCGGGAACGTCCGCGCCGCACGCCGGACAGCTCGCCATCGTCGCGGGCTAGCTCCGGCTCGGACGCGACGGCCCGAGGGTGACCGACCGGACCGCGGGTCGATACCTCGGGTCCCGGCGCATCGCGCGAAGACGCCGGATGCGCTCCGCGATCGGGGGATGGGTCGAGAACAGGCCCGCGAGCCCGCCCCCCCGGAGCGGGTTGACGATGTAGAGGCTCGCCTGGGCCGGCGAGCCGACCGCGAGCGGCCGGCGGGCGTTCGCCTGCTCGAGCTTTTCGAGGGCGGAGGCGAGCGCCTCGGGGTCGCCGATCGTCGACGCCCCGACCTCGTCCGCGCGCAGCTCCCGGCCCCTCGAGATCGCGAGGCGGAGCAGGAGCGCCGCGATCGGGGCCGTGGCGGCGGCAACGACGAGGACGATCGGGTTGACCCCGCGCCCCCGCCCCCCACCGAAGACCGAGGAGAAGAACAGCAGCTGCGCGGCGTAGGCGATCGCGCCCGCGAGCGTCGCGGCGACCGTCATGACGAGCACGTCGCGGTCGCGGACGTGGGCGAGCTCGTGGGCGAGGACCCCCCGGAGCTCGCGGTCGTCCAGGAGCGTGAGGATCCCCGCGGTCGCCGCGACGACCGCGTGACGCTCGTTGCGTCCGGTGGCGAAGGCGTTCGGCGTCGGGCTCGGGACGATCGCGAGGCGGGGCGCGACCAGGCCGAAGCGCGGGGCCAGCTCCTCCACGGCCCGCGCGAGCCGGGGCGCCTCGGCGGCACTGACGATCCGCGCCCGCGTCGACCAGAGGACGATGCGGTCGCTCGCCGCATACGCGACGGCGTTGAGCACGACCGACAGGCCGAGGGCGATGAGGAGTCCGTAAAGCCACGAGCCGAACAGGTACTCGCCGACGAGGCCCCCGATCGCGACGAAGAGCGCGGCGACGGCCGCGAACAGTGCGCCGGTCTTGACGGCGGAGCCGGCCACGAAGCGCCTCCGCCGAAAGTCACCGGGGCATCCCGTAAAAGCTCTTGGCCGAACGCCGGCGGCGTCAGTCGCCGAGCGGGGCGAGATGTCGGCGCGCGGAGCGCGTCGGGTGGTAGACGCCCAGGGAGGGAGCGGGCGGCCCGCCGTCGCGGCGGCCCGCCTCGGGCGGGAAGCGTCGGCGACAGCCCGGGCATCGCCAGCCGCGCCCCCGGCCCATCGAGCCGGCGGTCCGCGCGCACCCCGGGCAGCGCGGCGGGAGCCAGCGTCGCCGGTCGGCGGCGGAGACGAGGCGGATTCCCTCGAGATGGAACGAGCGGCGCCGCCGCAGGCTGCCCCAGACCTCGAGCCGATCACCGGGGACGAGCCGCCGGACGAGCGCCGGCAGGGTCTTCGTGGGCTCGAACGCGAGGCAGCTCAGCCGATCGCCGGCGGCGTCCCGGAGCGGGAAGCGAGCGTGGCCGCCCCGCAGCGCGACCGCCGGCCCGGCGACCGCTCCGAGGACGAACGCGCTGCGCCCCGCGGCAAGGGCAGAGATCGGATGCCGCGCAAGGTGGTCCCCGGTCCCCTGGTTGGTGCGGTAGAGCACCCACCGTTCGATCGGCTCGCTCCGGACCCGGCCGAGCGCCCGTCGCGCTGCTCCCGCCTCGCGTGCCCGGAGCCCGAAGAGGATCGGACAGGGAGTATGGGGCGCCACGAGGAGGCGGCGAGTGCGCGGGTCCTGGCAGAGGAAGAGCGACGGCTCGGCCCGTTCGGCGTCGCGGACGCTTCCCGCGTCCACGTACCGGGGCGTGCCCCACACGTCGCGCCGCCGGTAGGCCAACAACTCCCACGTGCGACGACGGCCCGGCCAGGCGACCGCCGCCGCGGCGCCGACCAGCCCGCGCCGGCCGCCCCGCGTCCGGAACGTCGCACGCTCCCGACGGAGCAGGGCGAGCACCGCCGGAACCGTGACGACGTCCCGCACCGCCGACCAGTAGAGCGACGCGGGGAGCGGCCGGGGGACCGCGACCAGCGCCGGGTCCGTCCCCGGCGCGCGAGGGGCCCCCTCGAGCACCGCCTCCCAGGCGGCCTCCACGAGATCGGCCTGCTCCCGGGGACGGAGCGGTCGGCCGCGGTCGAACGCCAGGACCGGGGCGCCGCCGATCTCGCCGACGGCGCGAGGCACGCCGCTCCCGTGACCGGCGCGCAGCGCGAGCGCCGCGTTGCCGCGCGTCTTCCACGCGATGTTCGGGTTCAGCCGTACGAGCCGGGGCTCGCCGATCAGGTCGAGGCCGAGCTCGCGCGTCCGGCGGACGACCTCGGAGAGCACCCAGGTCGTGCAGCCCCCCTCGGGGCTGTCCGTGTCGTCGATCCCGAGCAGCACGTTCGTCCGAGGCCGGAGGGGGCCCGACGCGGAGGCCTACGCGAGCGCCGCGAGGAGCTTTTCGTAGTACGGCCGGTTCGAGGCGAGGTCGGTCGCGCCGAGGACCGGCCCCGGCCGGTCCCCGAGCAGCTTGACCTCGAGGCCTTCCTTCTCCGCGTTGCTCGGGCGGTGGAGGACGCCGACCGGCAGCCGGCCCTGCTCGATCTGGTCGAGGCAGATCCCGAACATCGCGCGTCGGTCGGTCGGGTCGTAGCCGGGGAGCGTGCTGACGTCCACGACCTTCTCGCGCCAGAGCTTGTAGGTGTCGTTGTACGTCACGCAGGGAGAGAGGTCCTCGACGAACGCGAACCCCCGCCCGGCGCGGTTGAACGTGAGCGCCTCCTCGAGGATCGCCGTCATCCCCTTCGGGTCCCCCGAGAACGTCCGCGCGAGGAAGTTCGGCGCCGGTACCGAGAGCGCCGTGAGCATCGCGTGGAACGGCGGCTCGACGTTCCCCTCGAACCCGATCTGGCTCGTCGGGGAGGCCTGTCCCTTCGTCAGGCCGTACGTCTCGTTGTTCATGACGAGATAGAGGATCGATGCGTTCTTCTTGAACGCGTGCAGGAAGTGGCCCATCCCGATGGCGTAGCCGTCGCCGTCGCCGCCGGCGGCGACGACCGTGAGGGACGGATTGGCGAGCTTGACCCC
Source organism: Thermoplasmata archaeon (assembly GCA_035502035.1). Taxonomy (GTDB): domain Archaea; phylum Thermoplasmatota; class Thermoplasmata; order Lutacidiplasmatales; family UBA184; genus Lutacidiplasma. The sequence goes on along the minus strand of DATJUZ010000059.1, from coordinate 22,404 downwards.
GACCGCCTGGGCGAGGAGGCGGCCGTGCAGCGCGTGGATCCCGTTGATCTCGAGGAAGTTGTGGATCGAGCCGGAGCAACCGATCCCACCGACGAGCACGAGCTCGTGGGTCGGGATCTTGAGGTTCGCCGCCGCCTTCTTCACCGCCGCGAGCACGCCGAAGTCCCCGCAGCCCGGGCACCAGATCGGCTGGACCGGCTTCGCGGACCGCGCCGGCATCCTAGGCCGCCTCCGGGATCTCGGCGATCAGCTCGGGGGCCCGGAACGTCGAGCCGTCGTACTTGGTGATCGAGCGCAGCTTGGCGTGATGCCACGGAACGGTCTCGCGCAGGAGCCGGGCGAACTGGCCGGTGTAGTTGTGCTCGACGACGTAGGCGACGTCGACCGACGCGAGGAACGGGTCGAGCTCGTGCGCCGGCACGGGGTAGAGCGTCCGGGCCTGGTAGTACCGGCTGGGGATGCTCCGTGCCTCCAGGAGCCGTTGCGCCTCGAGGATCGGCCCGGAGGTGCTGCCGTAGCCGATCAGCCCGACCTTGGCCCGCGCCGGTCCGAAGAGCCGGCCGGCGGGGAGCTCGTCGCGCGCCCGGTGCATCTTCTCCATGCGCTTGCGCATCATCTTGCGACGGTTGACCGGGTCGACCGAGACGTGGCCCCACTCGTCGTGCTCGTTGCCGGTGACCTCCGACCAGATCCCCGGCGTGCCGGGGATCGCCCAGGGGCTGATGCCCTCCTCGGCGTGCCCGTAGACCTTGTACTCCGCGAGCGCCGCGGCCTTCTCCGGCGAGAGCCGGGCGCCGCGGTCGATCGCGACGTGGGCGAGGTCGAACCGGGGCGAGGTCGTCGTGTTCTGGCAGAGCGCCTGGTCGAGCAGGAGGATCACCGGCAGCCGCCAGCGCTCGGCGAGGTTGAGCGCCTGGACGGTCATGCCGAAGGCGTCGACCGGGTCGGACGGCGCGACGATGAACCGCGGGAACTCCCCGTGACCGAGGTTGGCGAGATGCGACAGGTCGGACTGCTCGTGCCGCGTCGGCTCACCGGTCGACGGGCCGACCCGCTGGCAGTCGGCGACGAGCACCGGGATCTCCGCGGCGCCGGCGTGGCCGATCCCCTCGGTCATGAGCGACAGGCCGGGCCCGCTCGTGCTCGTCATCACGCGGGCGCCGGCGTAGGAGGCGCCGATCACCATGTTGATCGCCGCGAGCTCGTCCTCCGCCTGGCGCACGACCCCGCCGAGCGGAGGAAGGTACCGCTGCAGGTACTCCATGACCTCGGTCGCCGGCGTGATCGGATAACCGGCGAAGAACCGGCCTCCGCCCACGGTGAAACCGAGCGCGACCGCCTGGTTTCCGGTCGTCAGGATGAGATCGTGGGCGTCGCCGTCGACGACGCTGAACCTTCCGGCGACCCCGTCCGCCTCGACCGCTGCCTTGCGGCCGATCTCGAGCGCCTTGAGGTTCTTCTCGAGCGCTTCCCCCCCGCGCCGACGGAACCGCTCCTCGATCACTTCGCGGGTCTGGACCGCGTCGAACCCGAAGACGACGGAAAGGGCGCCGTAGGCGGCCGTGTTCTTGAAGATCGGCTGGCCGAGGGGGCCGCCGACGAGCGTCGCGAACGGGAAGCCGGCCGCGTTCGGCAGGTCGCTGCGGAACGCCGTGGAGTCGTAGAGGATGAAGGCGTGGGGAGCGAGCTCGGCGCGGCCGAGGTCGATCGCCTGCTGGTCGAACGCGACCAGGACATCGACGTGCGCCTTCACGGCCGCGGTCGGGTCGCGCGATGCGCGGACGGAGGCGTCGGCGTGGCCCCCCCGGATGCGGGACAGCACGTTCCGGGAGGTGTAGACGTAGAGGCCGCGCTTGCGGAAGTACCGCCCGAGAAGGTCGCTGACCGTCAGCGTCCCGTCGCCCCCCTGGCCACCGATCATCACGGCGACGTCGGCGAGTTCTCGCGGACGGCTCGGCGCCTGGGGCGTCGCTTCCGTCGGGAGGGGGCCGGTGCGTGCGGCAGGGGTGGTCATTTGTGGGGGCGGACGAACGCGAGAGCGCCCGTCGGTAGTTCGAGGTTCGGTGCGTATTTAAGGGCCGACCTCGGCCGGGCGCCCGGCCACCGCGGACGAGGACCGCGCGGGGCCGCGCCGGCCGGAGGGCGTCGGAGCCGGCCCCCGGCAGCGCACCGAGCCGGGGCGCTCCGCGAAGGGCTTTAGTCCGCCCGGGTCCTCGAACGGTCGTGGCGGCGCGTCCGCTGGTCGAGGATTACCACCCGGCGACGGCCGCGCAGCGTCACCTCCCCGAGAAGCTCGTCCTCTGGGACGAGACGCTGCGCGACGGGGAGCAGGCGCCGGGGGTCCGTTTCTCCCCGGAAGAGAAACTCCGCATCGCCGAGGTGCTCTCGGACGTCGGCGTGAGCGTGATCAACGCGGGGATCCCGGTCGTCTCGCCGGAGGAGGCGAAGGCGGTGCGTCGCGTCGCCGAGGCCGGCCTGCGCGCGAAGGTCCTCGCGGCGGCGCGCACCGTCCCGCGCGATGTCGAGGCGGTGATCGCGACCGGCGTGAGCCACATCGCGATCTTCGTCGCCGCAAGCCAGGTCCACCTGCAGTACAAGCTCAAGATGACGGAGGAGGAGGTCCTCGCCGCTTCCCTCGCCTCCGTCCGCCGCGCGAAAGAGGCCGGCCTCCACGTCGCCTTCGTGACGGAGGACACCGTGCGGGCCCCGTTCGCCTTCGTCGAGCGGCTCTACCGCGACGTCCAGGACGCCGGCGCCGACCGCCTGGTCGTCGCCGACACGGTCGGCGTGATGACCCCGCTCACGTTTCGCTGGTACCTGGACGAGTTCCGTCGCCGCGTCCAACCGAAGGACCTCTCGGTCCACTGCCACAACGACTTCGGCCTCGCCACGGCGAACACGCTCACGGCGCTCGAGGCGGGCGCGTGCGCCCCCCACGTCTGCGTGAACGGGCTGGGTGAGCGCGCGGGCAACGCCGCGCTCGAGGAGGTCGTCCTCGCTCTGGAGACGCTCTACGGCTACCGGACCGGCGTCCGGGTCGAGCGGCTCTACGAGCTGTCGCGCCTGGTCGAGGAGCTGAGCGGCGTTCCCGTCGCCCCGAACAAGGCGCTCGTCGGCTACAACGCCTTCTCGCACGAGGCCGGCATCCACGCCCACGGCGTGCTCGCGCACACGCTGACGTACGAGCCGCTCCAGCCGGAGACGCTCGGGCGGCGGCGCGCGCTGATCCTCGGCAAGCATACCGGGCGCGCCGCGGTCGTGGAGAAGCTCCGAGAGCGGGGGATCGCGGCGCCCGAGGAGCGTCTTGCCGCCCTGCTCGCCCGCCTCAAGGACGGCGCGGAGCGGCAGTCCAAGGACGAGACGACTGCCTTCATCGCTGAGTACCGGGGCCGCTTCGACCGGCCGGGGATCTCGGACGAGGAGTTCTGGCGCATGGTCGACGAGGTCGGGCTCCGGCCGGTGAGCGCATGAGCGCCTCCCGCGGTTCGGGCGCGACGCTCGCCGAGAAGATCCTCGCCCGCTCCGGCGGCCTCGAGCGGGCCGTCCCTGGCCAGATCGTGGAGGGCCAGGTCGACCTCGCCATGATGCACGAGCAGGGAGCCCAGACCGTCGGGCCGTTCCACCAGATGGGCGCGACGAGCGTCTGGGACCCCGACCGCGTCGTCATCGCGATCGACCACTGGGTTCCGGCCTCCACCGAGGGCGCCGCGGTCCTGCATCGGATCCTGCGCACGTTCGCGGCCGAGGTGGGGCTCCCCCACTTCTACGACGTCGGGCGCCACGGGATCTGCCACCAGATCCTCGCCGAGGACGGCTGGGTCGTTCCGGGGGACCTCGCCGTCGGGACCGACTCCCACACGAACATGCTCGGCGCGATGGGCGCGGTCGCGACGGGGATCGGCCCGACCGAGATGGCCGCGGTGCTCGCCCTCGGCCGGCTCTGGCTCAAGGTCCCCACCACGATCTCCGTGAAGGTGCGGGGACGCTTCTCCCCCGGGGTCACCGCGAAGGACCTCGTGCTCCGGATCCTCGGGGAGATCCGTACCACCGGGGCGCAGTACCGGGCGGTCGAGTTCTCCGGCCCGACGATCGAGCGACTGTCGATGCCGGAGCGGTTCACGCTCTGCAACATGACCACGGAGATGGGGGCGAAGACCGGGATGGTCGCTCCGGACGCGACGACGCGCGAGTACCTCGCGCCGATCGCCAAGCATCCGATGCGCCCGCTGCTGCCGGACGCGGATGCTCGGTACGAGCGGACGGTCGAGGTCGACGTCGACGGGATGCCCCCGATGGTCGCCTGTCCGTACTCCCCGGACAACGTCCGACCCCTCTCGGAGGTCGCGCGCGAGCACGTCCGCATCGATCAAGCGTTCCTCGGCTCGTGCACGAACGCCCGCATCGAGGACCTGCGCGAGGGCGCGGCGCTGATGAAGGGCCGCAAGGTCGCGAAGGGGGTCCGCTTCATCGTGACGCCCGCCTCGACGCGGATCTACGAGCAGTGCCTGAAGGAGGGGCTGATCGACGTCTTCACCGAAGCCGGCGCGGTGTTCACGAACTCGAGCTGCTCGGCGTGCTTCGGCGGCAACCTGGGCATCCTCGCGCCGGAGGAGGCGTGCGCCTCCTCCTCGAACCGGAACTTCCCCGGCCGCATGGGGGCGAAGGAGGCCCGGATCTACCTCATGAGCCCGGCGGCGGTGGTCGCGAGCGCCGTCGCCGGCGAGGTCGCCGACCCGCGAGCGCTCGCGTAGGAGGGGGCGATGCGCTCGGTGATCGAGGGACGGGTCTGGACGCTCGGCCGCGACGTCGACACCGACCAGATCATCTCGGGCAAGTACCTCACGATCCTCGACCCGAACGAGCTGAAGAAGCACGTCTTCGAGATCGCGCTGCCGGAGTTCGCCGCGGGCGCCCGCGCGGGGGACCTGATCGTCGCCGGCGAGAACTTCGGCTCCGGCTCGAGCCGCGAGCACGCCCCCCAGGCGATGCGCGCGATCGGGGTCGGTGCCGTCATCGCGGACTCGTTCGCCCGGATCTTCTTCCGCAACGCGATCAACCTCGGCATCCCGGCGATCGAGGCACCCGGGGTGCGGGCGATCTTCTCGCCGGGGGACACCGGCCGCGTCGACCTGACGAGCGGCCGGGTCACGAACGTCAGCACCGGCGCCTCCGTCCCGTTCCCGCCGCTCCCCCACCACCTCCTCGACCTCCTCGAGGCGGGAGGACTCGTGGAGAAGGTGCGACGGGAGCTCGCGGCGCGCGGCACCGCGGCACCGGGGCCGGGCGCATGAAGGACGCCGGCTACGCGATCGCGGTCTTCGCCGGGGATGGGACCGGACCCGAGGTGATCCGCGAGGGGCTCAAGGTCCTCGGCGCGCTCGCCGAGGGCGGCCCGGCCCCCTGGCACGTCCGGGAGTATCCGGGGGGCGGCCAGTACTACCTTGCGCGGGGCCGGGAGTGGGAGCCGGAGGCGGAGCAGGCGGCGAAGGAGGCGGACGCGGTCCTCGTTGGGGCCGTCGGCTGGCCGGGGGCGACGCTCCCGAACGGGGACCTCGCCGGCCGGGCGCTCGTCCTCGGGCTGCGCGAGGGGCTCGACCTCTACGCGAACGTCCGGCCGTGCCGTCTCTATCCGGGCGTCACCCACCGGATCAGCGGAGGGTTCCGTGCGGTCTGGGAGCCGAAGAACGTCGACCTCGTCATCGTCCGCGAGAACACCGAGGACCTCTACACCCCCGCGCGGGGTCGGCTGCGGCGCGCCGGGGCCACCGAGGTCGCGATCGACACTCGGGTCGTCACGCAGAAGGGCACGGAGCGGATCGTCCGCTTCGCCTTCGAGCTCGCCCGCCAAAGGGGCCGGGGCGCGCCCGAGGACGGGGTCCGCCGCGTCACGTGCGTCGACAAGTCGAACGTCCTCGAGGGCTGCCGGTTCTTCCGCGAGACGTTCGACCGGATCGGCGCCGCGGAGTTCCCCGAGATCGCCCGCGACTACGCCTACGTCGACGCGTTCACCCAGTGGCTGATCCGCGGACCGGAGCACTACAACGTCGTCGTCGCGCCGAACATGATGGGCGACATCATCACCGACCTCGCCGCCGTCCTGCAGGGGGGGATGGGGTTCGCCTCGGGCGCGAACATCGGCGCCGAGCACGCGATGTTCGAGCCGGTCCACGGCAGCGCCCCGAAGCACGCCGGGAAGAACCAGGTCAATCCGTACGCGACGTTCCTGGCGCTCGAGCAGATGCTGCGCTGGCTCGGCTCGCGCCACGACGACCGGCGGCTCGCGCAGCAGGCCGACCGCCTCGAGCGCGCCGTCGCCACCACGCTCGCCGCCGGGGGCGCGCAGACCTACGACCAGGGCGGACGGTCGAGCACGAGCGAGGCCGGCGACCGGGTCGCCGCCGCGGTCCGGGGGCTGAGCAGCTGATGACCCGCCGGGTCGCCGTCGTCGGCGGAGCGACGACCGACTTCGGGGTCCTGCCGAGCACCTGGCCGGAGCTCGCCCAGGAGGTCGGGATGGCGCTCTTCGGCGCGGTGCCGGGGCTGCGCGCCGAGGACGTCGACTCGCTGTTCGTCGGGGCGGCGATGCCCGAGCGGTTCGCCTTCCAGTCGCACGTCGCGCCGCTCGCCGCCGAGCAGATGGGGCTGCGGCCGCACCGCATCCTGCAACGCACGGAGCTCGCGTGCGCCTCGGGCCAGTCGGCGATCCGCTCCGCCTACGCCGCGATCGCCGCCGGGCTCTCCGACGTCGCGGTCGCGGTGGGCGTCGAGAAGATGAACCTCCCGTCGATGGCCGAGGCGAACACCGCGATGGCCTGCGTCATGGACCGGCCCTGGGACGGGCCGGCCGGCGCGACCGCGCCCCCGTTCTTCGCGATGGTCGCCCAGCGCCACATGCTCGAGCACGGGACGACCGCCGAGCAGCTCGCGGCCGTCTCGGAGAAGAACCACCGCCTGGCGAACACGAACCCGCATGCGCAGTTCTACCGGAAGACGTTCTCGCGCGAGAAGCTCCTCGGGCTTCCGCTCGTCGCTCCCCCGTTGCGGCTCGGCGACTGCTCGTCGATGACCGACGGCGCCGCCGCGGTCGTGCTCGCCTCCGAGGACCACCTAGGGACCTTCCGGGGACCGGTCGCATGGCTCCGCGGGACGGGCCAGTACTCGGAGTTCCACAACCTCGCGAACGCGGGCTCGCTCACCGACTGGGTCGGCATGAAGCACGCCGTGCGCGAGGCGCTCCGGTCGGCGAAGGTCGAGGTCGGCCAGCTCGACCTCGCCGAGCTCCACGACTGCTTCACGATCTCCGAGATCGTCGAGTACGAGGCGCTCGGCCTCTGTCCGGCGGGCGAGGGGGGGCGCTGGGCGCTCGACGGGAACTCCGACCTCGGGGGCCGGCTGCCGGTCAACCTGCGCGGGGGGCTGCTCGGCTGCGGCCATCCGCTCGGCGCGACCGGCATCGCCCAGGCGGTCGAGGTCTACGAGCAGTTCGCCGGGAAGGTCCCGGCGGCCCGCCAGGTCAGCGACCCGGGATGGGCGCTTGTCCACAACCTCTCCGGCAGCGCCAACGTCCACTCCGTGATGGTCTACGAGCGCGGGGAGGCGTCGTGAGCGAGGCGCGCCCGGCCCGCTCCCGCGCCCGCCTAGCGTCCGCCGCTCCCCCGGCGCCGCCTCCCCCGTCCCCGCCCCCCGAGGGTGGGGTGCCGTTCCTGCTCGACTTCCTGCCTCGGGAAAGCGAGCGCGACACGCGGCTCCACCGGTTCTTCGACCGGCTGCGCGACGGCCGCCTCTCGACGACCCGCTGCACGCGCGACGGCACGGTCACCTGGCCGCCCCGAACCGTCTGCCCGCGCTGCCACACCGCCGAGCTCGCCTGGGTCGACCTGCCGGGGACCGGCCGCATCTACGCGTTCAGCGCCGTCCTCGGCGGAGCGCCGCTCGGCATGGAAGGAGAGGTGCCGTTCGCCGTCGGCCTCGTCGACCTCGACGGGGCCCCCCTGCGGCTGTTCGGGCGCATCGTCGGCCGGTCCTGGACCGAGCTTTCGGTCGGAGAGCCGGTGACGGTCGAGACGTACGCCGCCCCGGACGGCCGATACTACTACCGCTTCCGGGCGAGCGCGACGGCCCGCTAGTCCCGGGTCGGTCCGGGGCGGCGCGGAGCGTCCCGGACCGGCGGCCGGAGCGCGCGCGGGGCGCGGCTATTTATACCGCGCCTAGGTCTCGCGCGCCGCCGGCCCGAGGGTCGCCGGCCGTGCATGGACTCCGGGACTGCCGACTGGTGGCGACGTCACGGCTGGACGATCGGCCTGCTGCTGCTCGCCTTCGGCATCGCCCTCGCGCTCCGCACGATCTGGACGTACCCCATCGTCGAGAAGTGGGGGGCGCTGTACACCTACGCGGGTGGCTCGGACTCGTACTACCACTCGCGGGTGATGACCTACATCATCCAGACCCACTCGAACCTGAAGCACGACCCGATGCTCAAGTTCCCGATCGGGGCGACGAACCCGCGGGAGCCGCTGTTCGACTGGATGAACGCGATCCTCGGGATCCTCTTCGCCCCGCTGTTCGGCGGAAACGCCAACAGCGCGGGCGCCTGGTTCCTCGACCTCCAGGCCCCGCTCTGGGCGGCGCTCGAGGTGTTCCCGCTCTACCTGATCGGCCGCGAGGTCGGCGGGCGGCGGACCGGCCTCATCGCCGCGCTCGTCTACCCGTTCTTCAGCGCGAGCATCAACACGTCGACGTTCGGCTACGCCGACTACCAGTCGTTCTACACGTTCATGCTGCTCGTCGTCGTCTACGCCTACCTGCGGACGGTGAAGGCCGTCGGCCACCGGCGCTGGGTGGAGAGCTACCGCGAGCCGCGCCAGATCCTCGCCGGCCTCCGGGGGGTCTGGCGCAGCGAACAGACCGCCGTGAAATGGGCCGTGTTCACCGGTGTCGCGCTCGGGGCGTTCGCGCTCTCCTGGCAGGGCTACACCTACGCGATCGTCGTCGTGATCTTCACGCTCATCGTCGCGATGGTGATCGAGCGGATCCGTCGCGTCGACTCGTTCAGCCTCTACGTCGTCACCTGGATCATCGCCGTGGTCGGGCTCGGGATGAGCGCGCCCTACTACATCGTCCAGCACCAGCTCAAGGCGTTCCTCGAGCTGCCGGCGATCCTGCTGTTCGGCTCGCTCGCGATCCTGCTGCCGTTCCTGCTCCTGAGGGACGTGCCGTGGGTGTTCTCGATCCCGACGCTGCTCGCGGTCGTGGTCGGAGGCGTCCTCGCGCTCCGGTTCCTGAGCCCGACGCTCTTCACGGCGGCGATCACGGGGAACGGCTACTTCGTGAAGAACCTGATCTACTCGACCGTCGCCGAGGCCCAGGCCCCGTCGTTCGACGCCCTCGTCGTCGGCTACGGCGTCGTGACGTTCTTCCTCGCGTTCGTGGGGCTCGCGCTCTACGGCTACTACCTCGCGCACCACCGCTTCAAGCGCTACCACATCGCGTTCCTCGTCTTCGCCGTCGTCTCCGTCTACCTGCCGATGTCGGCGACCAAGTTCTTCCTGGTCGGCGCCCCGGCGTTCGCGCTGCTCTCCGCCGAGGCGTTCCACCGGATGCTGGACGTCGGCGGCTACGGCAAGCTCCGGCGCGCGGTCGCGTCGCTGAGCGACCGGACGGGGAGCCTCGGGGCGTTCCGGCGGTCGTTCAAGGCCCGCCACGTCCTCGTGATGGTCCTGGTCGTCGGGATCCTGCTGCCGAACGTCTGGGTCGCGATCGACGCCGGGATCCCGAGCAACGCGAAGGGCGCCTTCGAGACCCAGATCAACAAGACGATCCCGTCCTGGCTCAAGCTGAACTCCTCCGCGCCGGCGTCCAACTACCTGGGGGCGGCGGGGAGCGGGCTCGACACGCCGAACCAGTACGACAGCGCCGGCTACAACTGGCTCGCGCACCAGGATACGTCGGTACCGGAGCCGCAGCGCCCCGCGTTCGTCGATTGGTGGGACTACGGGTTCCAGGCGATCGACCAGGGCGAGCATCCGAGCGTCGCGGACAACTTCCAGAACGGGATCGACCCGGCCGGCCAGTTCCTCCTGAGCCAGAACGAGTCGCTCGCGATCGGGATCCTCGCCACGACCCTGCTCCAGGGGGAGATCCAGCTGACCCACGACCCGACGCTCCCGGCGTCGCTCAACCACATCCTCGCCGACGACAACGTGAACGTCACCCGTCTCCACCAGATCCTGGACGACGAGCGGGCGGACTACCAGCTCGTCGTCGCCCACCCCCGCACCTACCTCCCGGTGAACCCGGCGACGCTGACGGAGGACAACGCGATGTACCTCGTCACGTCCTACTACCTCGCCACCCACCTGCCCCTCGCTGGCGTCGCGCGCGTCTACGACGACCTGGAGGGCTACACCGGCTGGTCGATCCGCTACGCGGCGACCGACACCCGCCTGTTCCCTTTCAGCGGGACCAACACGGGGATCTTCTACGCGCCGGCCGACCTCACCGGCCGCGTCATCAGCGCCGAGGGGGTCCCGACGACGTTCTACAACGTCACGATCCTCGGCTCGGACGGCAACACCTACCCGCTCGGCCCGCTCCCCGAGGGGGTCTCCGCGGTCCGGTACAACATCAACTATTCCGCGCCGTTCTACAACACGATGCTCTACCGCATCTACATCGGCTACAACGGTACCGATGTCGGCCAAAGCCCCGGCATCCCGGGCCTGAGCGGCTCCGCGCAGAGCGACGCGATCAAGCCGGGCTGGATGCTCCAGCACTTCGAGGTCGAGTACCAGACGGCCTACGTCTGCCCCGGCGTCGCGAACGCCCCGCCGTCCTCCCCGTGCTACCACGCGGTGAACCGCCCGGCGGCGATCCGCATCGCCAACGCCACGAACGGCTCGAGCAACGTCTCGGCGTTCGACTACTTCCAGGGCGGCGAGTCGATCCTCACCTACTACCCCGGGGTCACGCTGGACGGCCGCGTCGCGCTGCCGTCCGGTAAGCCGGTCGCGGGGGTCTGGGTGACCGTCTACGACGGCTGGGGGATCCCCCACATGGTCAACGTCACGAACGCGCAGGGGGAGTTCTCGGTCGTCCTTCCGCCCGGCAACGACACCGTCAACATCACGACCGGCAAGTTCGCGAAGCTCAACGAGTCCGGCACCGACCTCATCGCGTCGATCCCCGAGAAGGTCTCCGACGCGCTCGGCTACAGCCCGAGCTCGCCGACGATGGTCCAGACCTACACCGTGGGCAACTCGAGCGCGAACGGGCTCGTCTTCTGGAACGTCTCGGGGAACGGGACGTACGTCGCCGAGGCCGACCCGGTCGTCCATGGTGCGGTCGTGACGCTCACGGGGGCCAACGGCGCGACGGTGCTGAACGCGACGACGGACCCGAGCGGCACGTTCTCCCTCCCCGGCCTGGCGCCGGGCCAGTACAACGTCAGCGTGCGCGTCGGCAACGTCACCTACCCGCAGAAGACGGCCTATCTGGCCGCGGGCGGGTCGAAGAACCTCTCGCTGGCGCTCTCGCCCGGGGTCGTCACGGGTACGGTGAAGCGGCCGTCCCAGGCCGCCTACATCGGCGTCCCGGTCTCGCTGCTGAACGCCACCGGGATCTACGCGACCACGACCACGAACACCTCCGGAGAGTTCCGGTTCCCGAGCGTCCCGCCGGGCCACTACGAGGTCGAGGCGATCGGCAACGTCCCGACGAGCTCGAGCCCGCGCGTGAGCCTCACGCTCGCCCAACCGGGGGAGTCGGCGTCCGTCAACCTCACCGTGCAGCCCCGCGGGGCGGTCGACGTCGGCGTGGAGGCCGCCGGGACGTCGGTCGCGAACGCGACCGTCACGTTCGTTCCGATGGTCGACTTCGGTCACCGGCCGACCTCCCCGCTCCAGGCGGTCCTCACCGTGACCGGCAACACGACCCTCGCCCGGTCGACGGTCGACGGCGTCGCCTCCGCCGGCCTCGGGCTCGGGGAGTACACGGTCGAGGCGACCGGCCGGGTCGGCGGGGTGCTCTACTCCGGCCTCACCACGGTGAACGTCAGCGTCCCCGGCTCCGTCACGGACGTCTCCGTCGTGCTGACGCCGACCGCCCCGCTCACCGTCACGCTCACGCACACCTCGCCCGCCGCGGCCGCGAACCGCACCGCCGTGCTCGCCTACACGGCGGACGGCGCGCAGGTCGTCGCGTGGACCGCCGCCAACAGCTCGAGCGCGACGCTCGAGCTGCCGGCCGGCGACTACAGCCTCCTCGGCCTGAGCGGCTCGACGAACGCCGACGCGACCGCGCTCTCCGCGTTCGCGACGGTCAACGACACCGCCGCCACCGCGATGACGCTCCCCCTCGGCCCGTCCGCGACCGTCACGCTGCAGGTCGGGACCCCGGCCTCCTCCGGCTCGGTCCTCGCGGCGCCGAACGCCTCGGTGGAGCTGTCGGTCCCCGGCGGCGCGTCGTTCCGGGCGACCTCGGACGTCAACGGCACGGTCGGTTTCGTCGTCCCGTCCTCCGCCGGTGCGACCAGCGGCGGGTTCTGCCTCGGCGCGAGCGCCTTCGGCTTCGTCGCGAACGGAAGCTGCGGCTGGAGCGCCTCCGAGCTCTCGAACCTCGGGACGTTCCCGCTGTCGGTCCGTCCCGTGAGCGTGAGCCTGCGGGTCGTCGGGCTCCCGTCCAAGACGCCGATCACCGTGAACATCACCGGCGAGAGCACCGGAACGTCGACCGTCAGCCTCCACGGCCATCCGACGTTCGCGCTCGAGCTGACGCCCGGCGTCTACGGTGTCGGGGCCCGTGCGGTCATCGGCAACGGCACGACCGTCTACCTGCCGTCCTCCGTGCTCTCCACGCGCATCCCGCTCGGCGCGACGTACTCCAACCTCACGCTCGTCGTCGTCCCCGAGATCAACGCGAGCGGCAAGCTGGTCGTGCCGGCGCACGTCGGGCTCTCCAACGTCACGGTGAGCCTCACCTCCCCCGAGCTGAACCTCACGCTCACCGGCAAGCAGTACACGAGCCAGTTCCGCGCGACGCCCGCGAACTACACGGCGACCGTGACGACGAACATCAGCGGGGTCGAGTTCGTCAACGTCAGCCACATCAGCATCTCCGACGCCGGCGCGATCCACCCGAAGCTCGTCCTCGCCCAGGCGGGGATCCCGTTCACCGGCACGCTGGACGAGAAGAGCGGCACAACGCTCCAGGTGAACACGAGCGTGACGCTTCTCACCGGCAGCGGCCTCGTGATCCACGAGAACGCGGTCGCCGGAACGTTCCACGGAACGCTGCCCGAGGGGACGTACCGCGTCTTCGCGAACGCGACCGGCGGGACGAACGGACCGAACGGCACCTACGCGACGAGCTGGTCGACGGCGACCGGGGCGACGTGCACGCTCGCCGCCAACCTGACACGGTGCGCCGTCCCGACGACGAGCACCACGCTGCCGGTCACGATCCACGGCACGCTCGCCGCGGCGGGAGGCACCACGCCGCTCGGCGGCACCGTGCGCCTCGCGGGGCCGTACCCGTCCCACGCGGTCGAGGTCCTCTCCGCGTCCAACGGCACGTTCACGGCCGTGCTGGCGCCCGGCGCCTACAACGTCTACGCGGTGTCGACCTCAAGCCCGCGCCTCGCGGTGCTCACGAAGCTCCTCGCCCTGCCGGCCGAGCCGAGCACGGTGACGTTCGCGCTCAAGCCGACCTGGCAGGCGTCGCTCAACCTCAGCCTCGGCGCCGGTAACACGACCGCCGGACCGGCGACGCTCACGGTCCGCAACGCCTTCGGGACCTACACCGCGTTCCCGAACGTCGTCCCGGGATCCTCGGTCGTCGTCGCGCTCCCGCTCGGCAACTACACGGTCAAGGCGAGCGGGAACGGCACCCGCAACGGCGTCGCCGGCACCGCGGTCGCCTCCGGGAAGCTCTCGGTCGCGAACGGCAACGTCATCCGGGGCCTCAGCATCGCGGTGCCGGTCGCCGCGACGGTCGCCGGAGTGGTGAGCGGACCGACCTCGGCCAGCGTCGCCCCGCGCGGCTCGGCGACGTTCAGCTTCACCGTCCGCAACACCGGCAACGTCCCCGTCACGATCACGCCCGCCGGGGCGCCCTCGACCTGGACGTTCAACTTCTCGTTCTCCCACGTCACGCTCGCCCCGGGCGCGAGCCTCACCGGCGAGGTCCGGATCTTCGTGCCGGCCGGGACCGGCGTCGCCCACCCGGCGGTGAGCCTCGGCTTCGACCTCCCGAACGGCACGCAGATCGGGGTCGTCGCCCCGACCCCGGTCGTCAACGTCCTCGCGACGTACGGACTGCTCGCCTCGACGAGCGCGAGCGCGCTGCCGAAGGTCGGCAGCGCCCAGGCGATCCTGCCGTTCTACCTGACGAACCGCGGCAACACCAACGAGACCGTCGTGCTGACGGCCGTGGACGCCGCGCGGCTCGCCTCCTACGGCTGGACCGTCGGCTGGATGCAGAACAACAAGACGCTCAGCGGCGACACGGTCGACCTCTCCGCCGGGGAGAACGCCTCGCTCGCCCTCAACCTCACGACCTCGCTCGCCGCGGCGATCGCCCCGGGCTCCGTGACCGTCCTCGCCTCCGTCCAGGGGCGACCGACGGCGACCGCGGAGGTCGTCCTGGTCGTGCCGCACCCGTCGGTCGGCACCCTCGCCGGCTCCCTGAGCGTCACCGGCACGCGCGTGCAGTCCGGTCCGCCGGCGGTCCCGAGCTGGATCCTGCCGGTCGCGGCGTTCGGCCCGACGATCGCCCTGCTGGCCGCGATCGTCGTCTACCGCTGGTGGCGGACCCGGAGGTGGACGCGCCGGTGAAGCTCGCGGCCGCCCTCCTCGCGCTCCTGTGCGTCCTCGGGACGCTCGCGCTCCTCGTCGCGGCGCCCCCCGCGCGCGCCGCCGGGCCGGCGGCGCTCGTGCCCGCGGCCTCGTCCGGCGCCACCCCGATCAAGGGCAACGTCAGCGGACCGTCGCTGGTCGCGACGAGCGGCAACGCCACGTTCTACTTCAACGTCTCCGGCGGGCCGGCGTACGTGAGCGGAACGTTCGTCGGGCAGTTCACCTGGACGGCGAAGCTCTCCGGGGCGAACCTGACGAGCTCCTCGGTCAGCCCGGACAACGGGACGCTCGTCAACACGACGAGCCAGCCGGTCTCGACCGTCGTCACGGTCGGCCCGCACCCGGAGAGCCTGACGCTCGTCGTCTCCGTCACGAGCACGCTCGCCGGCAACAACTCGACGGCCAACCTCACGCGGTCGTTCCGCTCCGTCACCCCGTACACGGTGCGCGCCACGCTGGTCGCCGGGGCGAAGGCGGCGGTCCTGCCGTTCGGCGTCACGGTCACGCTGGACGGGACGGTCGTCGGGCAGGTCAGCGTCCCGGAGCTCGCCGCGAAGTCGACGTACGACCTCGTCTACCGCTACGCGAGCCTCGGGCTCTCGGCCGGCTACCATACGTTCACGCTGACGATCAGCAACGCGCACGGGCTGGTCGCGTTCTCGAACGGCCGCACGGTCCTGACGACGACGTTCTACGTCGGCGCGGCGCCGACGAACAACATCGTGTGGTACGTCCTCGGTGCGGTGACGTTCATCGCCGTGCTGTTTATATACGCCACCCGGGTCGCCGCACGGCGTCGGGGGGCGGTGCGCCGCTAGGGCCCGCCTCTCGGGGATCGGTCGAGCGGGTCACTGTCGATGCTGGGGAACCGGGCGGACCTGAAGTGCACCTCCTGCGGGCGCAGCCTGCGGGTCGTCGGAGCAACGCAGTTCCTGTGCCCGAACTGCGGCGAGGCCTCGATCGGCCGCTGCGACCGGTGCCGCGACCAGAGCGTGATGTACCGCTGCCCGAAGTGCTCGTTCGAAGGCCCGTAGGGGGGTCCGTGGGGAAGGTCGCCGTCCTGTTCCGCCTGATGCCGCGGGGGGTCGAGTCGGACCTCGGCGCCGTCGCGCGCGCCGTCCCCGGCGCCACGCCGGCGGGGGTCGTCGTCCGGGGGACCCAGGTCCGCGACATCGCCTTCGGGCTGAAGTGCCTGCTCGTCTCGGTCGTCATGGACGACACCGGCGGGGTGCTCGAGTCGACCGAGCACGCGTTCGCGAAGCTCCCGGACGTCGAGTCGGTCGAGGTGATGGAGGAAGGCCTGCTGTAAGGCCCCTCTCGCGCCGTTGGACCTCTTCACCCACGTCCTGGTCGCCTACCTCGTCACGTTCGGGCTCGTCGGCTTCCGGCCGTCGTACCTCGCCGCCGGCGCCCTCGCCGGAGGGCTTCCGGACGCCGACGCGCTGTTCTTCCCGCTCGCGCGACGGTTCCCGGTCCTTCGCCACCACGGCATCACGCACTCGATCTTCGGCGTCAGCCTGGTCGCGGGCGCCGGCGCCCTCCTCGGGCCGCTCCTCGCCCCCGGCAACCCGTTCGTCTACCTCCTCGTCATGGAGGTCGGCGGGCTCTGTCACATCGCGCAGGACGGCTTCACCCACTTTTCGGTCCCGCCGCTCCTGCCGTTCTCGGACCGCCGGCTCGAGCTGGACGCCGACCGCGCGATCAACTTCGCGACGCTCGGCGTCTCGGTCGTCGCCTTCTACGTGCTGCTCGGCGTCGAGCGGAACCGGCTGCCGTTCGCGATCTACCTCGCGACGATCTACGGCCTGATGGTGTTCTTCGGCGCCTACTTCGCGGTACGGCTCGCCGGGCGCCTCGTCGTCGGTCGGCGGAAGCGTTCGCTCGGCGACTTCGACGTCGTCGCGCCGACCCAGAACCCGTTCGCCTGGCTGCTCCTCTCGGAGCGGGAGGGCGACGGGGTCCACCGGACGACCTGGGCCCGCTACGTCTTCGGGCGCGGGATCGTCGCGGGGCCGTACACCGCCGAGGGCCTCCTGGTCGCGCCGGCCGCCGGCCGCGCGCCGGACGGCGAGCGGGAGGCGCTCGCCTGGTCGTACCCCCTCGCGCGGAAGGCGAGCGGCGTCCTCGAGGCGACGTACCACTTCGGCGAGGCGTCGCGCGACGCCGCCGGCGCCTGGAACGCCGTCTGGTACTCCCTCGAGTTCACCTTCTTCGGCCGCGCGGCCGGGGTGCGCGTGCGCTTCCCTCCGGACGGCAGCCCGGCGAGCGTCCACCGCGCGTTCTACCGGCCGACGCTCCGGGGGGCGTGAGCGAGCCGCGCTACGGTCCCCCGACCGGGCCCTCCGGCGGGGCCGGGGGGAGGACCGCAGTGCCCGAGGTGCCGGCACGGCGACGGCGGGCCGCCTCGAGCACGACCGAGAAGTCCTGCCCGGCGTAGCCGTCGCGCATCGCCTCGGCCGCGAGCCGCTGGGCCTCGCGCGCGATCGGGGTCCGGGCCCCGACCTCGCTCGCCGACCGTCCGATGAGGCGGAGGTCCTTCTCCGCGAGCTCCAGCTTGAACTGGACCGGGTAGCGCCCCGCGAGGAACGCCTCGCGCTTGCGCGCGAGCATCGCCGACTGTCCGCTACCCGCGAGGAGCAGCTCGAGGGTCCGCGCGCGCTCGAGCCCGAGCGCCTCCCCCAAGGCGAGCGCCTCCGCGTCGACCGCGACGGTCGTCACGGTGACGAGGTTGTTCACCAGCTTCATCGCCGCGCCGAGCCCGACCGCCCCGAGATGCTCGACCCGTACCGCGAACCGCTCGAGGAGCGGCCGGGCCCGTGCGACATCGGCGGCGTCGCCGCCGGCGTAGACGACCAGCTGGCCGTCGCGCGCGGCGTCCGCGCTCCCGCCGACCGGCGCCTCGAGGTAGTGGACCCCCCGCGCCGCGAGGCGCCCGGCGACCGCCCGGCTCTCCTCCGGGGCGATCGTGCTGAGGTTCACGACCAGGAGGCCGGCGCTCGCGCCCGCGAGCAGCCCCCGGCGGCCGAAGGCGACGGCGCGGACCGCGCGGACGTCCGAGACCATGACGAAGGCGAGCCCCTGGGCGGCGAGGCGGGCGGCCTGCTTCGGGGTGTCGGCCCAGGACGCCCCGGCCGAGAGCAGCGGCTCGGCCTTGGCCCGATCCCGGTTATGGACGACCAGCGGAGTCCCCGCCGCGAGCAGCCGCGCGGCGATCGGGCCGCCCATCGTCCCCAGGCCCACGAACGCGATCGGCGGAGGCGTCTCCGAGTCTGGCGCCATGGGACCCCCAGCACCGCGCGGCGGATGACGGCTCCTTCGGACGGCCGCGGACGGCGGCGGCCCCCCGGGCTCGGGTCCGTCCTACTTGTACGTCGACTGGTGGACGGTGCCCTCGTCGTCGACGATCGTGATGCACTCGCCCTCGCACTCGAACAGGCACGCCTCGCACATGATGCAGTCGGGGCCGTGGATGACGGCCGACTTCTCGGCCCGGAACTGGAACTTCGCGGCGACGGCCGGGTCGTCCACGACGTTCGGCCAATTCTCCCGCGGCTGCATCTCGAAGACCGTCACCGGGCAGACGTCCCGGCAGTGCGTGCACCCGGTGCACTTCTCGTGGGCGACCTCGACCGTCACCATGGGTTATCGACCCGAGTTCACCAGGCCGAGGTATATTACCTCCGTTGGAGACCGCCCCGCCGGCGCCCCGGGGAGGCCCCCCCGGCCCCCTACGGGATCGCCTTCGGGTCGAGCTGCGTCACCCGACCGCCGTCCTGCAAGCGGTCGAGACGGTCCATCTCCGACGGAGCGAGCTCGAAGTCGTACAACTGGGCGTTCTCGCGGATCCGCGCGTCGGTGACCGACTTCGGGAGGACGACCAGGTCGTGCTGGAGGCCCCAGCGCAGGAGGACCTGCGCCGGGCTCTTGCCGTGGGCCCGCGCGACCTCGGCGAACGGGGCGGCGTCCAGGCGCCGCCCCCGGGTCAGGGGCGAGTACGCCTCGACGACGATCCGGTGGCGGGCGGCGTAGGCGAGCAGCTCCGGGTCGTAGACGAACGGATGGAACTCGACCTGGTTGACCGACGGCATCAGCTCCGAGTGCGCGCGGAGCTCCTCGAGGTGACGGATCGCGTAGTTGCTGACCCCGACGGTCCGTACGACCCCCTCCTGCCGGAGCTTCTCGAGCGCCTTCCAGGAGGCGAGACGGTCCTCCGGCGTGTTGGCGCGGGGCCAGTGGATCAGGTACAGGTCGATCGGACCGAGACCGAGGCGGGCCTGGCTCTCCCGGGCCGCCCGCTGCGCGGCCTCGAAGCCGTGGTCGGTGTACCAGAGCTTCGTCGTCACGACGATCTCGTCGCGGGGGATGCCGCTCGCCCGGACCGCCTCGCCGACGTCGGCCTCGTTGCCGTACATCGCCGCGGTGTCGATGTGCCGGTAGCCCGCCGCGAGCGCGGAGCGGACCGCCTGCCGGGTGACCGCCCCCGGGGGCGTCTGGAAGACGCCGAGGCCGAGCCGGGGGAGCTCGAGCCCCTGGCTCGTCCGGACGCGCGTCGTGAGCGAGAGCGACGGGCTCATCGACTCGCCCCCCGGCCGACGGCCGCCGGACGGAAACGCGAGCCGGCCGGCATGCGCGTGTCGTGGCGGCGCAGCTGGCTCTCGTGCTCGGGGCAGAGCGAGAAGCTCCGCCAGGTCGACGCCGGGCCGGCCGGAGGGTCCCGGGCGCCGAGCAGCTCGACCGGTCGGGGGCGGTCGTCGCACGGACCGCCGCTGCCGACCTCCGGCTCGCCGAGGACCGGCCGGAACGCGAAGTCGTAGGCCTTGCCCATCTCGCACAGCGGTCGCTGGAAGATCGCGCTCACGCTCGGTCCCCCCGGAGCGCCGTTCAGAGCTTCTCGACGAGCCGGCTGATCTCGCTCGTCGTCCAGCCCTTGAGCGTGGTCGTCCGCGCGAACCCCTGGGCGCCGAGCCGGAGCAGGACGGTGTTCGCGGTGTCGTCGCCCGGCAGCTCGACCGCCGCGACGGCGTCGTAGGCGCCCATCGTGTGCAGGAAGACGAGGACGCGGCCCCCGGCCCCCTCGACGGCCTCGCGGAACTGCTCGGCGCGCTGGGGGACGTTCTTCACCGACCGGATCCCCTCCCCGGTCCAGTTCACGAGCACCGCGTACTGCGCCATGACGACCCGGGAGCGCTAGGCCCGTGCAGAGAAAACCCCGTCGCGCCGGCCCCCGGCGGGGCTAAGCCCCCCCACGCCCCACCCGGGCGGCGGGCGTGGCAAGGGGAGACGGGATGGGAGAGGCGCACCGTGAGAGCGGCGCCGGGCGGCTCGCCTTCGACCGAGTCGGCTCCGTCGGCGACCCTACGGTGCTGCTCCACGGCGCGCTGGACGACCGTCGCACGTGGGCGGTCGTCGCCCGGCAGCTGGCCCCGTCGTTGCAGCTGCTCGTCGTCGACCGGCGGGAGCACGGCGAAAGCCGGGGACCCGAGCGACGGGCTCCGGTCGCCGACGACGCGAACGACCTCGCCCGGCTGCTCGAGGCGACCGGCGACTTTCCGGCCCACCTGGTCGCCCAAGGCTACGGGGGAGCCGTCGCCCTGCGGCTCGCCGGGGAGCGGCCGGAGCTCGTGCGCAGCGTCGCCGCGCACGACGTGCCGTTCGTCGAGCTCGCCGGCGCAGGCGGGAGCGGTCTCCGCACGTTCCTCCGGGAGCTGCGTGCCCCGGGAGCGGCCCCCGCACCCGAGTCCCTCTGCCGGGAGTACCTGCGCCTGCTCGGGGGCCCCGCCGAGCAGTGGTCGTCCTGGGGGGACTCGGTCCGGGAACGGTTCCTGGCGAGCGCCCCCGCGCTCCGGCGCGAGCTGGCCGACCCCCGCTCGACCGCCGCCTCCACCGAGGCGCTCGCCGAGGTCTCCGTGCCCGTGCTGCTGACGACGGGCGGCCAGGGACCGGGGTTCGCGGCGGAGGTCGCCAGCCGACTCGGAGACGCCCTTCCGAACGCGACCGTGCTCGCGCTCCCGGGGACGGGCCACCTCGTCCAGCTGACCGACCCGGAGCTGTTCGCCGGGGTGATCGGGACGTTCCTGCTCGAGCGGAACGTTCCCGTGAGCTAGGGCGGCGCCCGCGGCGCGAGCTCAGCGAGGAGCGGCATGACGCCCTGCCCCAGCCACTGGCCCCCGTCGACCGCGAGCACCTCGCCGGTGATGTAACCGGCGGCCGGGGAGACGAGGAACCGTACCGCCGCCGCGATCTCCTGCGGGGTCCCGAACCGCCCCAGCGGCACCGTCCGCTCGACGGCCTCCCGGACCGAGGCGCTCGTCCAGAGCCGAGCGTCGGTGCCGTCGGTCCGCACCGGCCCCGGAGCGATGGCGTTCACGCGGATCCGGTGCCCGGCCCACTCCACCGCGAGGGCTCGGGTGAGCGCGACGACCCCGGCCTTGGCCGCCGCGGAGTGCGCCGTCCCCGGCCCCGCCATCCAAGCGTAGGAGGCGACGACGTTCACGATCGAGGCCCCGGCCCGCTCGCGCAGCATCGGGAAGGCGTAGCGCGAGCAGTAGAACGTGCCGTCCAGGACGATCCCGACGACCGCCTTCCATCCGTTCGGCGTGAGCGCCTCCGAGCGGGCGACGAAGTTGCCGGCAGCGTTGTTGACGAGGACGTCCAGGCGTCCGAACCCGGCGCGGACCTGGGCGAGGAGGTGCTCGACCTGCTGGGGGTCGCGAACGTCGGTCGGCACCTCGACGACCTCCGCGCCCCGGCTGCGGATCAGCTCGCCTCCGGCGGCGAGGTGCTCGGCCGAGCGGCTGGCGATCGCGAGGTCGTAGCCGTCCTCGGCGAGACCGCAGGCGATCGCGAGTCCGAGCCCCGTGCCGCCCCCCGTCACGAGGGCGACCGGTCGCCTCCCCGGATGCGTGCTGGTCATGACCCGTCGTCCCCCGCAGAACGGCCCTGCCCAAAAAGCGACCGCTCGAGTCGAGCCCCGACCCGTCAGCGGCGACGGGTCGTCGGGCCCGGACCGGCCGCCTTCCGCGCGCTCGCGAGGACCCGCTCGAGCTCCGGCCGGCGGACGCCGATCCCGGGGACCCCGTCGGCGCGTTCGATCTCCCGTCCGTCCCGGAAGACCAGCACCGACGGCACAATCGCGATGCCGAACCGGTCCCAGAGGGGGCTCTCCTCGGAGGAGACGTCCGCGACGGCCCGGCCGAACGGCTCGTTGCGGGGGACCGTGGCGAAGACCGGGTCGAACGCGCGGCAGACCGGGCACCAGTCGGCGCTGAACTCCACGGCGACGACACCGGGCCGGAGCAGGCGCGGCCCGTCGAAGGCGGAGGCGTCCAGTCGCTCGAGGGCCGCGGTCATGGGCCGGCCATCGCACGGGGGGCGATAGCGCCGAGGGCCCCGGGGTTTCGGGGCTTTGGGCTTCTATTGGGGGCACCGCCTTCCGGCGGGACCCCCAACGTCGTCCCTCCCTTCCCTCCGCTCCACCCGTGCGGGTCGGTCGTTGCCCGACCCGTAGAGGGGTCTCACCGCATCCTCGGAAAGGGCGTCGGGGTCAAGTCGAAGA
>DATJUZ010000058.1:0-32066 GCA_035502035.1 Thermoplasmata archaeon | reverse complement strand
GTCTGGGACTCAAGGGATTGGCCGAACTGCTCGCCGGCGAGCTCGGCGGCCAAGTCACAGCCGCCCGCGGCGACGCCGCGGAGGGAGATCGCCTCACCCAGCCCACCCCCGGTCAAGAGGGCGTTACGCTCGGCGGATCATAGGCGATGGGAGGGCGTCCGCCCTCCCGGGCCCCCGAGGGAGCCTTACAGCTGTTCGCGGGGAACCGGCGGGACCGTCGGCAGGAACATCGTACGCGCCACCTCCGTGGGCGTCCCCGGATTTCGGGTATTTAAAGGCCCAAGGAAATCTTCGCCGAAAGGTCTCCGGATATACCGTCCGCATTGATGCGCACGGGTGTGTTGGGGAACTAGATTTCTAGGGGTGGGATAGGCGAGGGTCGTCCCGGAGGGTGGGGCGCGGGACCGGCGGTCTAGCGCCGTTGCGGGCGGACCTTGACCTCGTCTCCGTTCCAGTCAAAGGCGAGGCGCGGGCGGGCACGCCACTTGCTCCGGCGGTCCCAGAGCGCCCCGACGAGCAGCGGGAGGCCGATCGATGCCTCCACGTGAGCCATCGCACGGGTCGCGCTCTTCGCGATCTTCCCCCAGGACTGCGCCTCATCGAGCGTGCTGCCGGAGAGCCCGCCCCAGTGGGGGACGTCGGTCGTGAGCTGGAGGGCGTAGTAGTGCCCCTCGCCCTCCCGGCCGAACGCATAGTTCGCCATCACGATCCCGTCGTTGATCCAGTTCTTCGGCGTCCCTCCGCCGATGTACACGACGGCCGTCCGGGGGGAGGCGGCGAGGATCTGGACCAGCTCGTAGTTGTCCCGGACCGCGTCGAGCAGGAACCGCTCGGCGCGTCCGCGGGTCGCCTGGTAGTGGAGGGTGAGGCCTATCCCGATCGAACTGTCGATCAGCGCCGGGGAGAAGACCGGGACGCCGCGACGGGCCGCGGTCGCGAGGATCGAGTCGGGGGACGGGAACCGCTCCCCGAGGAACCCGAGGAACTCGCGCGAGGAGGCCGGACGCGGCGGGAACTCCTCTGTGACCCGTCCGATCGCGCGGTCGGTCTCCTCGAACTTGAGCTCGTCCACGTAGGTGTCGTAGATCCGGTCGAGGTAGAGGCTCCGGAGCCGCACGTCGTCGGCGGTCGGTGAGCCCATCCAGTGTCGGCCGCCGATCGTCTGGTAGAGGTCCTGGTAGAGGACCGCCCCGGTCGAGACGACGACGTCGACCAGTCCCCAGTCGATCAGGTCGCGCAGGACCTTGCGCAGCCCCGCGGCGATCAGGGGACCGGCGAGCCCGAGGAAGATCGTGGGGCGCTTACGGTCGGTGAGCGCGTTCTCCCAGACCTCCAGGCACCGGCCGAGGTTCCGGGCCTGGATCGACGACCCCTGGAACTGCTCGAGGAGATCGCCGAGACCCCGGACGCGCTCGACGTCGACCGCGCGCACCGGCCGGCGCAGCAGGGCGCCGCGTCGCGCTCGGAGCGAGCTCGTCACGCCGTCGCGAGTTCGGTCGCGTTCATATGGGTTGGCGTCGCGACGCGGCCCGCCGGCGGGGCCCCGGGGCCCCCGCTTTAAAGGGGACCACCTAGCATGCGTTAGTGGGTGGGGGGTGCCGACGACCGAACCGGCGATACGTCGGGCCCTGGAAGGACTGACGGACCGGACCGGTCGCACGCTGGTCGTCGTCGGCGCGCCGGAGACCGGCAAAACGGCGGTCCTCGCCGAGCTGAGGGCGGGGGTGGAGGCGGCCTACGGCCGGGTCGTCACCATCGCGGGCACGTACCGGGGCCGCTCCGTCCCCTACGGTGCGCTCGAGGGCCTCGGCCGGAGCTCGTCGGACGAGGACGGCGAGGGGGGGCCGGCTGACGAGCCGCCCGAGGTCGCCGGGATCGCTCCTATGGCGCCGGTGGCGATCGCCCCCGAGTCGATCGGCCGCTCCCGACGGCGCGAGGGTCGGGTGCGGACGACGTTCCTCGGCGAGGCGACCCGCACTCGGGGGCCCCCGGCGCGGGACCCGGACGAGTACTGGGAGAGCCTACTGCCGGAGTTCCGGGGCGAGGACGCGCACCCCGTGGCGCTGCTCGTCGAGGAGGCGGCGCTCTTCGACACCGAGAGCCGCGCGTTCGTCCTCGACCTGAGCCGGCGGGCGCGCCTCCGTCCGTTCCTCATCGCCCTCGCTCTCGATTCCTCCTCGTCCGCGGCGGCCGTGTGGGAGGAGGCGCTCCTGGGCCGGACCGACGTCGACTGGGTCCGTCTGGGCGCGTCGACCCCCGACCCGCGCGAGGTCGCCCGGCTCAGCGAGCTGTTGACCGGCCTCGCCGCGCCCGCGGCTCGGCTCCTCGGATATGTCACCCTCCTCGGCGGGGAGACGACGGCGGTCACCCTCGCGCGGATCGCGCACCTGAGCCTCACGCAGCTGCGCGAGACGGCCCGGCCGGCCGTCGCGGTCGGTCTGCTGCGCCTGCGCGAGGACCGGGTCGCGGTGCCGGACTCGGCCTCGGTCCCGATCCTGGAAGGGCTCTTCCCCGAGTCGGACCGGCAGAGGTGGCACCGGGACGTCGCCGACGGTCTCCACGCGCTCTCCGCCGAGCCGCCGTTGTCGCGTCGCATCGAGATCGCCCATCACTACCTCGCCTCGGCGCCGGACGCGGTCGCGATGGCGCGCCTGCTCGAGGCGGCGGAGATCAGCCTCGGGCTGCTCGAGTACGACCGGGCGACCCAGCTCCTCGCGGAGGCGATCGCTTGCCTCGGCTCCCTTCCTCCCGCCGAGCGGCTCGGCATCGAGCCGGAGATGCATCTGATGAACGCCCGCGCGCTCTTCGGCTCGGGCTGCCCGGTCGAAGGGGAGGCGGAGCTCCGGGAGGGGGTCGACGGCGCGCTGCGCGCCGGCACCTCCTCCGCCGACCTCGCGAGCTGGCTCGAGCCGCTCCTCGCTTCGTTGCAGGCGGTCGGTCCCCGACCCGGCGTCGCGACGACGCTCGTCGAGCTCGCCGAGCGGCTGCACGACGCCGACCTCATCGAGCCGGAGGTGCTGCTCGAGATGCTCCTGCCGGCCTACGACGTCGAGCGCCATCTCCCGGAGCGCTCCCACGCCGAGGCGCTGCGCGCGGCGCAGAACGCCCACCGCCTGCGAGAGCGCCACCTCCAGGCGCTCGGGCTCTTCGCGATGGGCGTGGCCCGCGTCACCGGCCACGGCGCCGAGCTTCACCAGGCCGAGCGGTTCCTGCGCGCCTCCCGCTACCTGCTCCGGGACTCCCGACGCTGGGAGCTCGACTACATCGCCGGCGAGTTCGAGTGCCGCGTGCTCGAGCTCGAGGGCCGGTTCGAGCAGGCGCTCACCCTCCGGCGACAGAGCGTCGCCGCGCTCGAGCGCGCGCGCCTGCCGTCCGTCGAGCTGTTCCACCGCGTCGGCATCGCGCGGATCCTGCTCAACCGCGGCGACCTTGCGCTCGCCGAGGAGCCCCTCGCGCGCGCGGCGCGCGTCGCCGACCACATGCATCTGTTCCCCCCGGCGCCCGGGCTGCTCGAGCTCTGGCTCCTCCAGGGACGCCGCGACGCGGCCGCCGGGACGGTGGAGGGGGCCCGGGAGCACTTCTCCGCGATCGTCGACCTCCCGGGCACGCTCAGCCTGCCGCGCTTCCGGGCCGAGGCGACGCTCCGTCTCGCCCTCCTCGAGCAGAGCGTCGGACGGACGGAACCGGCCCAGGTGCTCGTCGAGCGCCTCCGGGCCCCGGAGCTGCTCGACCTGCTGCCGCCGCCGGTGCGGGAGTGGCCGGGGGACCTCGCCGCCCAGGCACCGGCCAGCCTTCACGGGGGGGGCGCGTTCCCCGGAACGTCGCTCCCGCGCGGCGGGCCGGTCGAATCAAAGCGCCGGGAACAGCGCGGGCGCTAGGGCGTAGACGATCGTGAACGTCCCGACGACGAACAGGATCGTCGCGACGACCCGCTGCACCGTCCGGGGCCGGAGCCGGACCGAGAGCCGCTGACCGAGCCAGACGTCCCACGCGGCGACCGCGACCAGGCCCGCGGCGCCGCCGACCAGGACGACCAGCCACCCGAACGTAGGGACGAAGACGATCTCGAAGATCATCGTCGTGTCCCCCAGCTCGAGGAGGAAGATCGTGAGGAACGCCGCGGCGAACGCTCCCCGGACGCCAACGATCGGGGTCGGCGCCTCCTTCGCCTGTCGGAGGAGGGTGAACGACGCATAGGCGAGCAGGAAGATCCCGCCCGCGAGACGGACCCAGACGATCCGACCCATCCCGAGCCAGGCCTCGATGCCGGCGCCGACCGCGACCGAGATCACCGTGGTGAGGACGAAGGCGCTCGCTCCGCCCGCCCAGGCGCCGAGCGCTCGGCTGCGCGCCGAGAGGGCGATGAGCGCGAAGCTGGTGCGGTCGATGAGCTCGAGGCCCCCGATCACGGCGAGGACGACCAGCGCCCCGTCGACCGACCCGACCGCCATCGCGCGGCGGCTAGGCGAGGTGGCGCAGGAAGTCGTCGACGCGGCGCTCGCAGAAGACGCAGCGCAGGACGGTGGGACGCCGCTCGGTGACCTCGAACTCGCTCTCCAGCGGCTCCGCTTGGTTGGAGATGCAGTTCAGGTTCGGGCAGCGGAGCACTCCGACGATCGTCGGGGGCAGATCCACGGAGCGCTTCTCTCGGACGCGGAACTCGCGGATGATCGAGATCGTCGCGGTCGGGGCGATGAGCGCGATCGCGTTGACCGCGCGCGGCGAGAGTTCGATGTTCTCGACCTTGACGATGTCCTTCCACCCGAGCTTTCCCGAGCGGACGTGGAGCGCGACGCTGACGGTCGAATCGTGCTCGAGCGTCCGGACCCCGAGGATGCGCAGGACGTCGAGCGCGAGCCCGTTGGCGATGTGGTCGATGACGGTCCCGTTGCGGATCGGGGTGATCTTGAGCTCCCGCACGGCTAGCGCCTCCGCCGGGCCGGCCCCAGGACCGAGGCGAGGAGCGCCATGCGGACCGGCACGGCGAGGAACGCCTGGCGGAAGTAGCCCGCGTGAGGCGTCCCGTCGACCTCCGCGGCGATCTCCCCGGCGCGGGGGAGCGGATGCATCACCATCATCTTCGGCTTCGCCGAGGCGAGGACCCCGGCGTCGATACGGTAGGAACCGACGACCGTCCGGTACTCGGACTCGTCCGGGAACCGCTCCTTCTGGATCCGCGTGACGTAGAGGACGTCCGCCTCGCGCACCGCCTTGTCCAGGGACGGCTCCTCCCGAAGCTTCGCGCCCTGCCGCCGCAGCTCCTCCCGATGCTCGTCCGGCAGACGGAGGCCCTCGGGGCTGGAGAGGATAATCTCCGAGCCGAACTCGGCGAGCGCGTAGGCTAGGGAGTGGACGGTCCGACCGTACTTCAGGTCCCCCAGGAGGACGACCTTGAGACCGGCGAGCGTTCCGAACCGCTCGCGGATCGTGGCGAGGTCGAGCAGCGTCTGGGTCGGGTGCTGCCCCGCGCCGTCCCCGGCGTTGATCACCGGCCGATCGGAGGCGCGGGCCGCGAGCCGGGCCGCCCCTTCGTTCGGGTGGCGGAGCACGATCGCGTCGCCGTAGGAGCTGAGCATCCGGATCGTGTCGTACAGGCTCTCCCCCTTTCGGAGCGAGCTCGCCCCGGCGTCCGCGATCGTGAGACAGCTTCCGCCGAGCCGTTGGACCGCCGACTCGAACGACAGGCGCGTGCGGGTCGACGGCTCGAAGAACGCCATCGCCACGATCTTGCCGGCGAGGAGCGGCGGGGCGCGCGTCCCTTCCGCGTACGGCACCATCTTCCGGGCCGCGTCGAGCAGCCCGACGATCTCCTCCCGCGAGAGGT
Organism: Thermoplasmata archaeon; assembly: GCA_035502035.1. Taxonomy (GTDB): domain Archaea; phylum Thermoplasmatota; class Thermoplasmata; order Lutacidiplasmatales; family UBA184; genus Lutacidiplasma. The sequence goes on along the minus strand of DATJUZ010000058.1, from coordinate 26,242 downwards.
CCCGGATCGAGACGACGTCCCGGCCGTGGAGCGACATCCGCCGCGCGCGAAGGAGCCCCGCCATATGAACCTCCGCACGCCCCCACGGGCTCGTTGCGCCGACCGGCGCGTGAGAAACCCCTAAGGCAGCCGGGAGGGGGAGCCGGCGTGGCCCGGGAGCGCTGGAGCCTGACGGCGGTCCTCGCGTTCGGACTGATGGTGGTCGCCTGGGGCGGCAACTACCTGTTCGTGCGGATCGGGGAGGGGTACGTCGACCCCCTCTGGCTCGCCACGCTGCGCGCGGCCGTCGGCGCCGCGGGCGTCGGGGCCTACCTCGCGGTGAGCCGTTCCGCCGTCGCGTTCTCCCGGCGCGACGTCCGGGACGCCGCGCTGCTCGGGATCCCGAACACCGCGGTGTTCCTCGGGCTCTGGTTCACCGCGGCCCCGGAGATCGCCCCCGGGGTGACCGCGGTGGTCGTCTACACCTTCCCACTCTGGGTCGCGCTGCTCTCGCCCTCGATGCTGGGCTCGAGGCTCGGATCCCGTCACTGGCTCGCGGTCGGCATCGGGTTTGGCGGGGTGGTGCTCGTCTCCGAACCGTGGACCGCGGCGGTCGGCCGCCACGACCTCCTCCCGTTCGCCGAGCTCATCGCCGCGGCGATCAGCTGGGCGGCGGCGACCCTCGGCTTCCAGCGGCGGTTCGCTCCGGCGGCGCTGCCGCGAGCCAACGGCTACCAACTGCTCGGCGGCGCGTGCGCGCTCGCGGTGGTCGCGGTCGCGTTCCGCCAAGCGAGCGTTCCGCCCGCGTCGCCGTGGCTCTGGGTAGCGGTCGCATGGCTGGGGCTGTTCGGGACGGCGTTCGCCTACGGCGTGTGGTTCCATCAGCTCCGAACCGTCCACGCCTCCGCGCTGAGTGCCTACGCCTTCCTCGTGCCCCTCGTGGCACTCACCCTATCTGGGGTCGTCCTCGGGGAGCGCCTCTCCGTCGCGCAGGGTGTCGGCGTGGCGCTGGTCTTGCTCGGGATCTTCCTGGTCGGCTCACGCGCCCCGTCGAATCCCAGATTACCCTCCCCGGGATTCCCGAAGGAGTAGCGCGGGCACCGAGGAGATCGCGAGCCTAGACCTACCGCTCGGGACGGGCGCTCTCGACGCTCCGGGCGCGTCCGATCGTTCGGGCGACCGTACGGAGGAGGTGGTCCGGCGATGCGTTCACGCGTCGAAGTACGGCGCGAACCGGGCCGAGTCGACGACCGCGAGGACGAGTCGCAACGCACGCGCAACAGCGTCCCGGTCGGCGAGCAACCTCCGGTCGGTCGCGTCGACGAACTCGAGTGCCTCGAGGAGCCAGGCCCGGACGCAGGCGGAGCCGCAGAACGCGAGCGGCCCGAGGAGAAGGGCGATCTCGGGGGGGACATGCACCGCACGCACGACCCTCCCTCCCGGAGCCAGGCGGGCACCGCACCGGCAGCGGTCGGGGACCTCGCAGGTCCCGACGATCACCCCGGGCAGGGACGGGACGGCGCTGTCGCCGTAGTCGTACCGCCGGCCCTCGTCGCTCGTGCGCTGGAAGGAGTCGGACTGTCGCGCTTCGAACGCTCCCGGGATCGCGGTCATGATGGGTAGGGGAGGCTGCCCCGGGGTCTTTGAACGCCTCGTAACCGCGAGTTGACCGACCTCCTCCGTCCCGGACCGGCGAAACGCCCCCGGAGTTTACCGTGGCGTGCGGCGAGGTCCGCGACCACCGCGCCTCCGCTCGGGACCCCCACCGACAGCAGCTCCCCGTCGGGCGACCTCGGGTAGGTGGCCCGAGGTCCGTTCGGGACCCCCAGCCTCGAGACGCAGGTAGATAGCCTAGGAGGCACCAGAACGTTAGTCCAGAGCGCCACGAGGTGCGCTCTTCCGGATGGGCGCTGCGGTTCGGCTTCCGAGCGAGCTTCGCGAGTTCCTCCAGCTGCCGGGTCCTCAGTCGCTGGTCATCCGAGGACCCCCCGGCTCGGGCAAGACCACCCTCTGCCTCGCGCTGCTCGAGGCGGCCGCCGGCGAGCGGCTCTTCGTCTCCAACCGCGTCTCGAGCGAGGAGGTCGGCCGGGAGTTCCCCTGGCTCGGCAACAACGGCACCTCGAAGATTCAGGTCGTGGACGCGTCCGACCTCCGTCCGTCGATCCAGGGGATCGCGCACGAGGCCTCGAAGCTCTCGATGACGCTGGACGCCGACTCTGCGGAGAAGCGCGAGCTCTCGGAGTTCCTGACTCTCCCCTCCCCGATCCAGGAGGCCTGGAGCCGGCTGCCGATGGAGGGGCCGTCGACCGTCGTCGTCGACTCGTGGGACGCGCTCGTCGAGCACTATCTCGGCCGGCACGGGCGACGTCCGGAGTTCCCGGTCGACCGAGGCGAGCTCGAACGGATGCTCCTCCGATGGATGGGACGAGCGCCCAGCCACCTCGTCCTCGTGCTCGAGACCGACCAGCCGTCGCAGCTTGACTACCTAGTGAACGGCGTGGTCGTCACCCGACGCGAGCTCGTCACCGATCGCCTGGAGCGGTGGCTGCTGCTGCCCAAGCTCCGGGGGATCCGGATCGCGAACGCGAGCTACCCGTACACCGTGGAGGGGGCCCGCTTCCAGTGCATCGAACCGCTGCGGCCCTACAGCGAGGTCCGCCGGGGCGAGCCCGATCCGGAACCGGACCGCCTGCCCGGGTTCGTCTGGCCCGGATCGAGAGGGTTCGCGGAGGCGTTCGGCCGCCTCGGCGTGGGGCGGTTGAGCCTGGTCGAGATCGGAGACGAGGTCCCGTATTATGTCGTACAGCAGTTCGTGGCTCCGGCGACGGTCCACACCGTCCGGAGCGGGGGACGGGCGCTCGTGATCCCGGCACCCGGGCTCTCCGCCGACGAGATCTGGGGCCCGGTCGAGGGCTCTCGACCCGCCGGTCACCTCGCGGAGGTCTACCGCGTCCTCGACGCGAGCGGGCAGCTTGAACGCGCGGTCAAGGCGCAGGGGAAGGACCGCGCCGCGAGCCTCATTCCCCTCTCCGCGCTCCCGCCCCCGGCGCCGGGCCGGGACCCGGACGACAACGAGCTCAGCCGCTGGCTGAAGGGAGGGGTGGCCGGCGGTCACCCGGCGCTGGTCACGATGTACGCCTCGGGTCTCGAGTCGCTGGGGGCCGCCCTGAAGACCCCGATCACGCCCGAGGTGACGGCGAACCTGCCAGCATCGATCCAGAACACCCTCGGCGGCAGCAGCCTGCACCTCATCGCGGTGGGGCGGCCCGAGAGCCCCCTGTTCCGGCCGTTGAAGTCCCTCGCGAGCATCCATATCCGCCTCCTGAATCGCCAGGGCCGGGTCCTCGTCTACGGGCTGAAACCCTGGACGAGCGGTTTCGTCCTCACCGAACCGGCGAACGGGGGACCGTTCGAGCTGTTGCGGATCGTCTGAGCACGTCGGGCACCGGAGCTCTCCCCCAGGGGCCCTGACCGTCGTTCATCGGAGCGCAGGGCGTGTAGCAGACCGGTACCGCCGGGAAGCGTCACCCCTCCCCGTCCTCTCGATCGCCTCCGGCCCTCGACGCGCCCTCGGTAACCTACGCTTAGACGCCCGGACGCTCGGGCGGTCCGAGAGCGATCGAGTAACCCCCCCCACGCATCTCAACCGCGTGAGGCGGCGATCCCGCCATGCCGCCGCCGGCGGTGCGGGATCGTAACGGCCCGCCGCCACGGGTCGCCCCGCGACGGCGGACCGGCCAGGTCGTGGCCGTAAGCCCCTTTCGGTTCGTGGCAGCATTCGACTGCGCGCTCACCTTGGCGGTCAGGGAGACACCTCACCCCGCCGATCGGAGCTTGCTCCCGGGGAGGCGGCCGTTTCACCATCTCCCAGCGGATCCTCCGGGGCGACCCCATCCTCGTGCCGCTGGGCTGTGTCGTTGCTGCTCCGGAGCTCGGACTCTCGCCCGTCGGGCTCCCGCCCGACCCCGCGTCTCCCGGAGAGGGGACTTTCCTCAGCGGCCGATCGTTGCCGATCAGGTCCACCGTCAGCTGCCCACCACCTCCTGGCGAGCGGCGACCCCCCTCCGAGTCCATAACCCTGTGGTCCGAGGACCGGTCGCGTCGCGGGCGAAGGGCAAAGGTCGAAATCCTCCCTCCGGCTGGCGGACGGTCGTGGCGACCGCTCGAGGGGGACCGGGAACCCGCTCGCCGCCTTCGCCGCCGAGCTCTTCGACGACCCTCGTGCCCTGCCTGATGCTCCGTCACGGCGAGGTCCAGCTGCCGACGAAGGACGGTCCCGTGCCGGCGAGGCGTCCCGACGGCGAGCCGTACGACCCGTTCGACCTGGTCGATCGGCTGGTCGCCGATTACGCCCTCATCTACCTGGTCGACCTGGACGGGGTCGAGACCGGCGAGCCCCAGCTCGACCTCCTGCAGGAGCTCGCTCGCGACGCGCCGCTCTGGGTGGACGGGGGAGTACAGGTCGCCGACCAGGCGATCGACATCCTCGTGACCGGCGCACAGCGTGCGGTGCTGTCGAGCGCCACCCTGCACGGGCTCCAGGAGCTGACCCGGGCCTGGCGGTTGTCGTCCGAGCTCGTCTTCGAGGTCGAGCTCGACGGCACCGGCCTGGCGGCTCGCGCCGAATGGCCCGCTGACGACCCGCTCGAGCTGGTCCGTCAGGTGCGGGAGGTCGGCGTGGACCACATCGTCCTTTCCCCCCGGGAGGTCGACCCGAGCTGGGAGCTCGTCCGGGCGGTGTCGCGAGGCGGACCGACCTGGGTCGATGGCTCCTTCTCCGTCGACGAGATCGACCGGGTGCGTCAGGCCGGAGCTCAGGGAGGTATCTTCCATATCGACCGCCTCTTGGGGAGCCCCGCCCTCCCCGCCCGCGATGCCTCACCACTCCGCTCCGCGCGCGATGATGAAGCCTAGAACCAGCTGACCCGTGATGAGTGATGGGCGAGCTGAGCGCACCTCCGACTACGACATGCGGACCGGGAGCGTCGGTCTCGGAAGAACGACCCGAGCGAAGGCCGGGAGCGGCGGGTTCGAACCGGGGAAGGACGGCCCACGAGACCGGAGCGCCCTCGGACGACCCCTGAGCGCTGCCGGACGTCGTTGACCCCGACGCCCTTTGCACGGTGGAAGGGCCGAGTGAGGTTCGCCCGGCAGCCGGTGCAGACGCTGGCGAGCCGATCTGGTCGTCGGCAGTACTGGGGGAAGCGGGGGTGCCCGGTAGGCTAAGGGTGAGACGAGCACTCTCGTTGGGCGGTGTCGCCCAGGGCTTACGTGCGGATCGGACTCGTCGCTTTCCTGGTCGGGCTCGTCGTGATCGTGGTCGGCGCACAGATCTCCGGGAGCTGGGATCACTGCCCTCGGTACACGTACTGCATCGACATGGGGTTCCTCGTCTCGGTCTCGGGGGTCGTTGTGCTCGCGGCGGGCTGCGTTCTCATCGCCCTGGTGGCGTGGAAGTACCAGCTCTAGGACACTGCCTCGACCCGGTCTGGCTCCTTCCGGCTCCCTTTCAAATCGCCCGAGCCCGTCTCGCTCGTGCTGCCTCCTCACCGGAACATTGCTTCCTGACGTGTATCCTTCCGGTGCCTATCGGCTCCCACTCCCAAGGTGCCCGAGCAAGCGACGGTGACCGGGGCGGCGCGACCGGCTTCCTGTAAAGCGTTCCCGGCGAAGGAGGGCGTACCGTTGCGGGGAGCCGTCAGGGGACCGTCAGGTCGAACCGCATCTCTTCGAACGCCCGGCTCAGGTCGAGGTAGGTTGCGCGGAGGTCGGTGACGGTTCGTTCCGCTCCCGGAACGGAAAGGCCGTCCAGCTGGGCCAGTGCTTCGAGCATGAACGCCCGAACGCAACCCTTCGAACAGAACCCTCGGTCCTCGAGCAGCCAGTCGACCGACGGCGGGGGACCGGATACCTCGATCCGCTCGGCCCCTGGCGGAATCCGAGCGCCGCAGCGGCACGTCGCGGCGGTGGCCCTGCGAACCTTCTCGAGGCGAACGTCCGGGCCGGGCAGACCAAGAGCCAAGGCTACGCCTCGCTCGGCAGCATGCGCGCGACCCCTAGAGGCGTCGCAGTGGCCAAAAGCGTTTGCCGACCCTTCGTGAGGCCTGCCGGGGTTCGGTCGCCGGCCCTTTGTCTGCGCCGCCCTCTAGGGGCCCCCGCAAGCAACCAACCCCTTATCGGGGTCGGAGACCCTCGCCCGAACGACGCCGATGGAGCGGTGGGAACGCCGAGGACTGCTCATCGGTGCTGTGATCGTGGCCGCCGTGACCGTGTCGGTGGCTCTGGTCGCACCTCACCTGACGGTTCGTCAGCAGTTCGTCTTCCACGACGCGGCGATCTACGACCTCAGCCGGAGCTGCGCACCCGCGATCGACGCGGCGCGGGATACCGTCGTGTCGTTCCACTGGTCGACCCCCGCCCCTACGATATTCTTCGTGGTCGGCTGCGGAGGCTCCACGGGCGTGCCGTACGAGGGCAACGGGAGCTCGGGGTCGGGGGCGTTCGTCTCGGCCGGCGGGTGGTACAAGTTCGGGGCGAGTTGTCCCGAGGGGCCGTGCATCGCCGCCAACGTCTCCGGCAGCTTCACCGGACCCCTCCTGCCGTTCTAGTGGCCGTTCCCCGAAAACCGGCCCTCGCTCTCGAGGCGCCCGGGGACCCGCGTTCCGTGCGCGTTCGGGACGCGAGCAGAAGTCCAGGGTTCGTTGCGTCCACCACAGTTCCGGCTCGCTCGGCCGGCAACACGTGCTCCAGCCCCCTGTCGAAGAACCTCCTGTCGCGTTCGGCGGGCCTGCAGCGAAGTCGCGACCGGGGAGGCGGTCCCTCGCCGCGAACCCCCTCGCCGGACGTAGCGGCTCCGGAGGGCTCATGTTGTCTCGAGCGTCCCCTCCGGGAGATGGGCGCAAGCGAACCGACCGCCCGGATCGTCCTGTCGCTGCTCGACCCCGCCCAGGGAGGCTCGACCTCCGCCACCGTGGAGAGCCTTCGCGAGAGCCTGAAGGGGCGGAACCTCACCGTCGAGCCGGGGGAGCTGGACGAGGTCCTGGATCGCCTGGTCGCTCGGGGCGAGGTCGTTCGCGTCGCCACCGAGGATCGGGGGAGCGTCTTCACCCGGCCGTCGGTGCTCCTGAGGATGCCCGGGGTCGCGAGCGTTCTGATGACTCCTCCCGGCCGGCACGGGCCCGGCGCGACCGGCAATGAGGAGGGGTCTCCCGCGGGCCCGACGGACCGACGGCCTCGGCAGCGGTCCGCCCGACGGAGGCGATCGGCGTAGGTTCGTGACCGACGCCGCTCCTAGCCCTCTTTGACCTCATGAACCTCGTCAGCAAGCAGTCCGTGGGCCTCGCGGTGCACCTTCGCGGCGGCCTCCGGGTTCGGAGCATCGACGAGGCAGAAGACCATCCCCTTCTGCTCGTCGACCCAGTACTTCCGGAAGTTGACCCCGTACTTGCCCTGGACCGCGAGATCCTTGGCGTGGGCCTCCGCGACCGCCTCGGCCTTGACTCCCTTCATGTGGCGATGCTCGTCCATATAGAGCGGCATGCCTGTCGCCATCGGAACCTAGCCTATAGACCTTGGTCGACGACCGCAGGGGGCGCGGAGTCCCGCTCCGAGCCAGGTCGTCCGGAACCCGGGAGAAGAGGTTCGATCGACCGGGACTCCCGGTCGATCGGGGCGTGGCAGTACCGCGCGACCTAGACGGCTCCCGGCGTTCCCGCCCGAGCGAACGCGGCCAGCGGCCGGACCGTCGAGGCACTCACGGAGCCCAGCGTCGCGGCGAGGGAAGCCACGGCAGCGGCTCCGTGCAGCCCTGCACCGCTCGCGGAGAAGGTGACGGTCACCTTGGCGGTCTTCGTGACCGCGAGGCTCCCCGTCAGCGCAATCGACGCGTGGTCGTAGGTCGCCGTCGCCGACTCGCCCGCCACCGGCTCGATGGCGTAGCTGTAGGTGCCGTGGGTCAGCCCGACGAACCGTATCGTTGGCGTGCTCGAGCAGAGCTCGTAGCTCTCGACGCTGACGCACCAGCTCGTGTGCTTCGCGAGGTGCTTCTCGTGGAAGGCGAGGTTCGCCGTCTTGCCCGGAGCGAAGTTCACGCCGACCGCCTCGTTCGCCGTGACGGAGAGCGTCCAGCCGGAGACCGGCCCGCTGATCGAGTTCACGACGTTCCCCGTCGGCCCGATCACCACGAACGGTACCGAGCCGAACGGCAGGGTGAACGTCACGGAGTTCCCGGTCGAGTGCTCGAAGGTGCCGTTCACGACGACCGTCCAGCCGGCGTGGGCGAGCTTCTTCGCGGCGATCCCCGTCTCGGTGAACGTCACGCCGAACGACGCCCCGCCGTAGGCGATCGCGACGGAGGTCGGGGCGCCGGCGATCGTGATCGTTCCGGAGGCCGGGTGCGCCGTGTAGTGGAGCTCGAGGCCCGCCGCGAACGACGCCGAGCCGTTCTGGGCCTGGGCGACGATCGTCGTGGGCGCCGCCACCGCGGTGCTGCTCGTCCCGTTCAGCGCGACCGTCCACGGCGTCGAGGTCGGCAGGCCGCTCTCGGTGAAGCTGACGAGCTCCCCGACCTTGAGCGTCGAGCCGGAGTCGGGCGGAGAGAACGCCTGGCTCCAGTAGACGCTCGTGTCGAGGAAGAAGTTCGCCTGCAGCGTGACGTGGGTCACGCCGGAGAGCGGCTCGTCGACCGCCTCCACGCTCGCGGTATCCACCGACGGGGCCATCACCTGCTTCGCGCCCTGGTCGCCCGTCAGCGACGTGCCGATGAGGACGTTGCTGACGACCGAGAAGTTCGTGCCGGTGAGCACCATCGCCGGCGCGCCCGAGAGCGTGTCGTCGATGACGTTCCCCTGGATGAGGCTCGAGCCGGGGGCGCCGTAGCCGTTCCCGGGCGCTCCGGTCTCCCCGCTGCCCGGCATCTCGGTCCAGATGCCGTAGCCGCCGCTGTCGGTGATCGTGTTGTCGACGATCGCGATCGGCCCGGTCCGCCAGGTTCCCGAGAACGCGAGGTTGCTGAGCAGGACCGCGATTCCGATCGCGTTCGAGCCGAGGTGGTTGTGCCCGACCTGGCAGGAGGCGAGGGTCGCGAGCGGGGCGCAGCCGACCAGGACGCCGACCGACTGCGAGCCCTGGTACCAGTCGTACCCCGAGCCGGAGCCGGTCGTGTTCGTCGGGACGGAGCCGTAGACCGCCGAGAAGTCGTCGATCTGGTTGCCCGAGATGTTGACCGCGAGACCGCCCGCAAGGACGCCGATGCTGCCGGCGTACGGCGAGTCGGTCGCGCCGCCCGGGCCGACCAGCACGTTGTCGGTGATCGTGACGGTCGCCGCGTTCTCGGTCACCGGGTTCGGGGCGAGGTTGCCAGCCCAGATGCCGAGGGTCGGCACGTCGAACGACGTCGGGGCGATCAGGTCCGAGGCGGTGATCGTCACCGAGCCGATCGTCGGGTTGACGTAGATGCCGTTGACGAACCCGTCGATCACCGCCCCCACGACCGTCGCGGAGGAGGCGTTCAGCAGAATTCCCTGGATCGCGCCGGACGGATAGCTCGCCCCTGCGGCGAAGAAGTGGTCATCGACGAGGTCGTACGACCCGATCGCCTTGGGGGCGTAGCCCGTCGTCGCCTGGAAGCTGGAGACGTTGCCGAGGAGCGCGCCGTCGACCGCCGACGTCCCGTCGACGTACATGAGCGTCTCGGAGTAGGAGGCGCTCGCGTCGTCGAGGAGCGTCTCGACCGAGACGTTCACCCCGGTGAGCGACAGGCCAGAAACGCTGACGTTGTCGTCGTAGACGAGGAGCCCGACGTTCGCGTTCGCGATCGAGTTGCCGGCCGCGATCGACGTCCATGGCGTGTCGGTGCTGTAGACCGGGTAGTACAGGTGGGCGAGCGAGGCGTTCAGGTCGAACGTGATCCCGTAGGCGGAGGCGCTCGAGATCGTGTTGTAGGAGACCGTGGCGCTGGCCGTGCCGACGACCGAGATCGCCTGCGTGCTCGAGGCGAGCGTGTTCTGCGTCACCGTGACCGTGTTGCCGCCGTCGTAGACGAGGATACCGCACGCGGCGTTCCCCTCGTTCGCCGAGAAGTAGTCGACGTTCTCGGTGGGCGCGTAGGCGTCCCCCGTCACCGTGTTCGCCGTGACGCTCGCGTCCGCTCCGAAGCCGATCTGCACCCCGTTCTGGGCGATCAGGTCCGTCGAGCCCACGCCGACGATCGTATTGCCGGTGACCGAGCACGTGACCCCGGTGTCGTCGCACGTGACGCCGTTCTTGTCGTAGCTCGAAACGGTCGAGTTCAGGACCAGGACGCTGTCCGGACCGTGGTAGGTCGTCGGGAAGTTGAAGATCCCGTCGTAGGCGTAGACCGCGAGGCCCTGCTGGCAGCCGAAGAGGCCGGCCGGCAGCTCGATGCCCGTCACGGTCGCGTCGACCAGAGCGCCGGAGGACGCCTGGAAGTCGACCCCCAGGAAGCCCTGGCCGCATCCGGTGAACGTCGAGGCACCGTTGGCGCCGTCGACCGCGAGATCCTCGATCGTGACGCCGCTGACGCCCGTCGTCGGATCGAGCGACGAACCCTCGACCAGGATGATCGCGGCCGAGGGCGTCGACGTCGCCCCGCCGTAGGCGTCGTAGTCGTAGGTGTTCAGGCTGAGGGGGGCGCTCGGTTCGATGAAGGTGCTCGCGTTGCCCGCACCCACGATCGTCAGGTTGGGCGTCGTGATCGTCAGCTGCTCGGGGAAGACTCCCGCACCGACGCAGATCGTATCGCCCGGCGCGGCGCCATCGATCGCGGTCTGTACCGCGTTGTCCCCTCCGTTCTCCGAGGCGACGGTGACCGTGCAGGTCACGCCAGTATCGGTCCTCGGTGACGGGGCGCTGACGGCAGCGTTCGGTTCGACGTTCGCAACGGTGGTCGCGGAACCGGACGGGGGTCCGTTCGCGAACACCGCTGCGGTCGTGACGGCCGCGAAGGCCGACACGACCAACAGCAGGCACACAGCTAGGGCGGTGGACACCGCCTTCCCGGGGGCGTTCATCCGGCGCCGCGCACTCGGGTCGCCTACATAATGTCTGGGACGGTTGACGGTGAACACGACCCCCTCTATAGAGCGACCTTACCGTTTGGATACCCTCTATGCCAACGGAAAGCCCGCTCTTCCTCGGGGCGCGACGCGTGGAGCTAGGACGGGCGGGCCGATCGCCTCGTCCGGGCGCCGACGCGACTCCGCCCGAACGTTCCCTCGGCGAACGCACGCTCGGTACGTTCGGAAGGGAGCCGACGCTGCGGAGATGCGGACCGCTACCGTTTTCCTTCGAACCTCGTCCCGTCGGAGCGCAACCGATGCCCGCGGAGGTCGCTGGTGAGGTCCAACTGCCGGACGGCCGACGGATCGCCCCGCACCCGGGGGAGACCGCCGGCGAGCTGCTGCGTCGATGGGCCCCCGCGAAGGCCGACGGGTTCCTCGCCGCCCTCTGGAACGGCCAACCGGTCGACCTGACGTACCCCGTCCCGGCCACGGGGGCGCTGGCCCCGCTGACGTTCGAGGACCGAGCCGGTTGGGAGATCCTCCAACATTCGTCGGCCCACCTGGTGGCGAAGGCCCTCCTGGAATGCGTCCCGGAGGCGTTGCCCACCCACGGCCCGCCGACCGAGGACGGCTTCTTCTACGATTTCGACGTGCGACCGTTGACCCCGGCCGACCTCGACGGGATCCGCGCCGCGATCGGCCGCTCGATCGCCGCCCGCGAGAGGTTCGTTCGGCGCGAGGTCGCCCCGGAGGAGGCGCGTCGCCTGTTCGCGGCGAACCCGTACAAGCTCAAGTACCTCGGGGAGGCGGCGCCGGGCGAGCCGGTGAGCGTCTACGACACCGGAGGGTTCACCGACCTCTGCCGCGGCCCGCACGTGCCCGACACCCACTGGCTCGAGGGGCTCCACGTCCTCGGCTTCTCCGCGATCGAACCGACCGATCCGGGCGGACGAGCGCTCCAGCGCGTGCGCGGCGTGGGGTTCCCGACCCGGGCGGCGCTCGAGGGGTACCTGAAGGTGCGGGAGGAGGCCGCGGCGCGCGACCATCGTACGATCGGCCAGAAGCAAGAGCTGTTCTTCTTCACGGAGTTCGCCCCCGGATTCCCGTTCTGGCTACCCCACGGGATGGTGATCGTCCGCGAGCTCGAGAAGTTCGTCACCGAGCACCTCAGGCGGGCCGGCTATTCGGAGATCCGGACCCCACTGCTGTTCTCGAAGTCGGTCTACGAAACGAGCGGCCACTGGACCCACTTCCGGCAGAACATGTTCCTGACCACGATCGACGACCAGGAGTTCGGCTGGAAGCCGATGAACTGCCCGGGCGCGATGCTGATCTTCGGCTCGCGACCCCGCAGCTACCGGGAGCTTCCGCTCCGCCTCGCCGAGTTCGCCCCGTTGCACCGGCTCGAGGCGAGCGGGACGCTGCACGGGCTGCTGCGCGTGCGGGAGCTCGTCCAGGATGACGCTCACCTCTTCGTCACCAACGAGCAGATCGAGCCCGAGATCCGGGTGCTCCTCGACTGGATCAAGGAGGCGTGCGCGACCTTCCGCCTCGAGTACTCCTTTGAGCTGTCGACCCGGCCGGCGTCGTTCCTGGGGGAAGCCTCCGACTGGGACCTCGCCGAGGCGACCCTCGGCCGCCTGCTCGACGGCTCCGGCGTCCCGTATCGGCGCTCCCCCGGCGAGGGGGCGTTCTACGGACCGAAGATCGACATCCACCTCAAGGACAGCCTCGGCCGTCCGTGGCAGACCGGCACGATCCAGCTCGACTACCAGCAGCCGAAGCGCTTCGGTCTCCAGTTCCAGGGTCCGGACGGCGCGCTCCACACCCCGGTCGTCGTGCACCGGACGATCCTCGGTACGTGGGAGCGCTTCGTCGGCGTGCTGACCGAGCACCTCGCCGGTCGGTGGCCCCCCTGGCTCGCGCCGGTCCAGGTGAAGGTCCTGCCGGTCACCGACGCACAGGCCGAGACCGCGAAGGCGGTCGCCGAGGAGCTCCAGGCGCTCGCGGTGCGCGCGGTCGCCTCGCCGAGCGACGCGACGCTCCCGAAACGCGTCCGCGAGGCCGAGCTGGAACGGGTGCCGTACATCCTCGTCGTGGGGGAGCGCGAGATCCAGGACGGCTCCGTGGCGGTCCGCGTCCGCGGCGCGAAAGGCTCCCGGACGATGTCCCGGGCCGAGTTCGCGGCGCACGTCACCGAGAAGATCCGTCGTCGCGACTTCGACCCGTAGGCCGAAGCGTGCCGGCCCGCTACGGCCGGCTGCGGCGAGCGCGACGCACGTCCATGAGCGCCGAGAGGTACGACGAATCGACGGTCGTCGAGTCGAGGTGGTGGCTCGTGCGCAGGTGCTCTCGGAGCCGCGCGATCTCGATGAGGGTCCCGCAGTACTTGCAGCTCACGCGGAGCCGCCGCGTCCCGGAGTCGCGCACCTCCGAGAAATCCGCGGCGGGCACGGGGAGTTGGACTCCGCCCTCCCGTCATAACAACTGCGCCGAACGCGTCAGCGCTCGGGTCGGTCCCGCACCTCCCCGCGCTAAGGTTAAGAGGCGAGTTTCCTCGAAGGCGGCCACTTCGGGGTGACCTCGTGGGACTGACGACCGGACAGCTCGAGCTCCTGGTCTTCCTCAGCGCGGCGCTCGCGCTCGCCTTCGCCGGGGTCCAGACCGCGCTGCTCCTGCGCGAGGACGAGGGGGACGAGCGCATGCGCTCGATCGCCTCCGCGATCCGCGAGGGGGCGGTCGCTTTCCTGCGGCGTGAGTACACCGCGGTGTTCGTCGTCGCCCTCGTGCTCGCCGGGGTCATCGCCTTCGCGTTCGGTATCAGCGGCGCCGGTCCCCGCCTGGCGGTCGGCTTCCTGTTCGGGGCGGCGGGGAGCGCCCTCGCCGGCGCGGTCGGGATGCTCGTCAGCATCCGCGCGAACGTCCGCACCGCGGCGCGGGCCCGGTCGGGCGACCTCCCGAGCACGATGGCCTACGCCTTCCGGGGCGGGAGCGTTACGGGGCTCTCGGTCGCCGGCCTCGCGCTCCTCGAGCTCGTCGGGTTCTACGTCGTCTACGGCGGCAACGTCCTGCAGATGGTCGGGCTGCTGTTCGGCGCCTCGCTGATGAGCCTGTTCGCCCGGGTCGGCGGCGGGATCTACACCAAGGGGGCCGATGTCGGCGCCGACCTGGTCGGGAAGGTCGAGGCGGGGATCCCGGAGGACGACCCGCGCAACCCGGCCGTCATCGCGGACAACGTCGGGGACAACGTCGGCGACTGCGCCGGCATGGCCGCCGATCTGTTCGAGACGTACGTCGTCACCGCGGTGAGCGCGATGCTCCTCGCCTACCTGATCGCCCAGAACGGCTACGTCGCCCGCTTCTCCACGATGTTCCCCACGGCGGTGCTCTACCCCCTCGTCATCAGCGGCTGGGCGATCGTCGCGACCCTGGTCGGGACCGTCTTCGTCCGCATGCGACCGAACGGCTCGATCATGGGCGCGCTGTACCAGGGCCTCGCCGCGACGACGATCGTCGGGGTCGCCGGCCTCTATCTCCTCGACTACTACCTCATGAACGCCAACACCGGCGTCTTCGTCGCGACGGTCGCCGGCCTGCTCGTCATGGTCTTCATCGTGCTCCTCACCGACTACTACACGAGCGCGAAGTACGCTCCGGTCCACCGGATCGCCGAGTCGGCCCAGGCGGGAGCCGGGCCGACGGTGATCTCGGGTCTCTCCGTCGGGCTCCAGTCGGTGTTCCTGAGCGGCCTCGTGATCGTCGCCGCGACGCTGGTCAGCTTCGTCGCGGTCGGCTGGGCCGGCTGGTGGGTGTTCCCCAACCGGTTCCTCGGGCTCTACGGGATCGGGCTCGCCGCGGCGAGCATGCTCGCCGTCACGGGGATGATCATCTCGATCGACGCGTTCGGCCCGATCACCGACAACGCCGGCGGGATCGCCGAGATGGCGAACCTCCCCGCCGAGGCGCGGGCCGTCACCGACCCGCTCGACGCGGTCGGGAACACGACCAAGGCGGTCACGAAGGGCTACGCCGTCGGCTCCGCCGTCCTCGCCGCGCTCGCGCTCTTTGCGGCCTACACGTTCGCCGCCGCGAACCAGGCGAACGTCGCCTGGTCGAGCTTCACGGCGAACCTGACGGTCGACAACCCCCTCGTCGTGAGCGGGCTGATCATCGGCGGCATCCTGCCGTTCTTCTTCACGTCCTACCTCATGAACGCGGTCGGGATCGCCGCGCAGTCGATCGTCTTCGAGGTCCGTCGCCAGTTCCGCGAGATCGCCGGGATCCTCGAGGGGAAGGGCAAGCCCGAGTACGGACGCTGCGTGGACCTCGTCACGGTGACGGCGCTCCGACAGCTGGCCGTCCCGGCGATCATCGGGGTCGCGACCCCGCTCGCCGTCGGGTTCGTCCTCGGGCCGATCGCCCTCGCCGGCCTGCTGCTGGGCGTGATCGTCGCGGGATTCCCGCTCGCGATCATGATGACCGTCGGCGGGGGGGCGTGGGACAACGCGAAGAAGTACATCGAGAGCGGCCACTTCGGCGGCAAGCACTCGGACGCCCACAAGGCGGCCATCGTCGGCGACACCGTCGGCGACGCGACGAAGGACACCGCCGGCCCGGCGATCAACCCGCTGATCAAGGTCGTGAACACGATCTCGATCCTGTTCGTCGCCCTGATCGTGGCGCACTCGGTGATCCACTTCTAAGCAGGCCCGCCGCTCCGGGCCCGACAGCGAGGCCCTAGGGGAATCGGTTCAGGCGGGAGAGAGACGCCGGTGCTTCGCGTCGGTCCTTAGGCGTAGTGGGGCAGGCTCTTGTCCTTTTTCGCTGCCTCGCGCTGCTCGCCGCGCTCCTCGCGCTTGCGCTCCCGCTCGCACTCGTCCTCGGTGACCCACAGGAACTCGAGGTCCTCCGGGTGATCGTGCGAGATGAACGCCCCGGCCTCGAAGGCGCTCGAGAGGAGCTCCTCGAGGTTCTCGGCCTCGTTCCCCTCCAGCCGGCCCGCGGTCCTCCAGTACCAGTCGGCGGTCTTCCCGGCAGCGTGGAGGTACTCCGTGATGAAGTCGAAGATCGAGCTGCGGTCGTCGGTGAGCCGGATGTGCAGGTGGCGGTCCTGGTCGTCGCTCTTGGAGCCGGATTCGGGAGCGGGGTTCGCCATTCGCGGCTCATCAGGACACTTCGCGCCTATAACGATGGGCTCGCCCTCTGACGGTCGGGGGCGCCCGGTCTCCCCGACCGTTCGGTTGAAGAGGAGGCGTGCGCTGGGTCGGCCGATGCCCGCGATGCCTCCCGCGGAGGGGACCTCCGAGCTGGTCGCTCCGTCGGCCGCCGGCGGGACCGAGGGCCAGCGCCAGGCGCGCTACAACTACCTGGTCGGGCGGCTCCGCAGCCGGCAGATCACGATGGAGGAGGCGACCGAGCTGTTCGCCGCCCAGCAAGCGATGCTACGGGCGAGCGAGGCGGCGCGTCGGGTCGCCGCCGCGCGCTCGTTCCCGCCGGCCGGAACCCCGTCGGCCCCGCTCGCCGTCGTACCCCCGGGACGCTCGCCCTCCTCCGGGGGCGGGGACGACCTGCTCCTTGTCGGACTGCTCGCGATGGGCGCAGGCGCCGGATTGCTCGCTGCGATGTCGCGCCGGCTCGCCGAAGGCGCCCCGGCGGCCCAGGACCCCCGGAGCGGCGGCGAGCGGCGCGGCACCTAGCGCAGCGGATTCCGGGCGATGGATCGCTGGCGCTTCGCCCATCTGGCCGACGCGCACGTCGGCGCCTGGCCGCGGTCGGCGGCGTTCCGGGGGGCGCTGCGCGAGAGCGTGCTGCGGGCGATCGCGCAGGTCGAGGAGCGCGACTGCCAGTTCCTGCTCGTCTCCGGGGACCTGTTCCACACCCCCGTCCCGGACCCGACCGAGGTCGCGCCGGTCGCCGAGGCGCTCAAGCGGCTGGTCGACGCGGGCCGCCGGATCTACGTCATCTACGGCTCGCACGACTACGTCGCCCACCGCACGAGCTGGCTGGACGTCCTCGCGGCCGCCGGCGTCTTCGTCAAGGTCGCCCCGGAGGCGGTCCGGACGGAGGGGACGCGGTGGACGCTCCCGTTCCTCGTCGACGGACCGACCGGCGCGCGCATCGCGGGGATCTCCGGCCGCTCGCACGGCCTCGACCGGGAGTACTTCCGGGCGGTCGACGCCGAGGCGTTCCGGGCCGAGCCCGGCTTCAAGATCTTCCAGTTCCACGCGGCGGTCGAGGAGTACCTCCCCCCGGCGCTCCGGGAGCATATTCGAGGGATCCGCCGCGACGACCTGCCGGGGGGCTGCCAGTACTACGCGGGAGGCCACATCCACTACACCTACGTCGGCGAAGGGCCGGACGGAGGCCTGCTGGTGAACCCCGGGGCCGTCTTCGGAACGAGCCGGACCGACCTCGTGAACGCGGCCGAGGGTCGTACCCACCAGGGGCTCGCGATCGTCACCGTCGAGGACGGCACGGCCCGGGAGGAGCTCATCGACACCGCCCCGCCGGGGGTCGTACGGCTCGTCGACCTCGACCTCACGGGACGCGCCCCGGAGGAGGCCCGGGAGGAGCTCGCGCGCGCCGTCGAGGCGGCGTCCCGGGACGGCGCGCTCGTCTATCCGCGGTTGCACGGCGAGCTCGCCCGCGGCTCGGCGGCGGAGCTCGACCTCCCGGCGATCGCGCGCGGCACCGCCGGCGGCTCCGGGAGCGTCCTGTGGGAGACCCGCGAGCTGCTCGCCGCCGGCGGGGTCGGCTCGGCGACCTCCGAGGAGGCCGACGTCGAGGCCCGCGGGGTCGCCGCGCTGCTCGCGGAGACGCGCGAGGCGGCGCCGTGGCTCGCGGGGGAGGCCGGCGAGCGACTCGTGCGCGAGCTGGTCCGCGAGCTCGGCACGCCGAGGGCCGAGGGGGAGTCGCGGGTCGACTACGAGACGGCGAGGATCGAGGGGGCGCGCCGCCTCCTCGGTCTGCGACCGGAGCGCGGGGGCTAGGGGAGGTCGGGTGCAGCTCCGCGAGCTCGAGGTCCGCAACATCCGCAGCTTCGAGAGCGGCCGGCTGGAGCTCGGGGCCGGAACGACCCTGCTCGTCGGGGACGTCGGGGCCGGCAAGTCGAGCCTGCTCTACGCCGTCGAGATGGCACTGTTCGGGACCGCCGAGGTCGATGCCGCGTTCCTGGTCCGCCACGGCACGGCCCACGCGGAGGTGGCGGTCACGCTCGCGGACGACGAGCACCGCTACGCGGTCCGCCGCCGTTTCCGCAAGGTCAAGCGCCGAGGGCGGGAGTCGTACGAGCCCGAGCGCCTCACCTACTCCGAGGACGGGAGCCTCGCGACGTACTCGGCGACGGAGATCCGTCAGCGGGTTATCGAGCTGCTCGGCTTCCCGGACAACCCGAACCCCCACGCCCACTCCGACCTCTGGCGATGGGCGATCTACGTCCCGCAGGAGCGGATGCGCGAGATCCTCGCCGCCGACCCCGAGGAACGGCTCGAGACGGTCCGCAAGGCGCTGGGCGTCGAGCGCTACCGCATCGCGGCCGAGAACGCCCAGGCCCTCGCGAGCGACCTCAAGGTCGCCGCCCGTCGTCGGCGGGAGGAGGCCGACCGTCTCGCCCACTTCGACGTCGAGTTCGCGGAGGCGGTCCGGGAGGGGGACCGACTGCGGAGCGAGCGCGGGGCGCTCGCCGAGGCGCTCGAGCGCTCCGCGGGCGAGCTCCTTCGCGCTCGCGGCGAGCGGGAGCGTGAGGAGCAGCAGCTGGCGCGCGCCGAGGCCGACCTTCGCGAGCTGGAGGCGCTCGAGCGGGAAGAACTCGGCGAAGCTCCGGGAGCGGAGGCCGCACGGCGGCGGGACGACGAGATCGACCGCGACCTGATGCGCGCGACGCAGGAGGCGACGCCCCTGCGCGCCGCGGCATCCGAGCGCGCGGCCGTCCTCGAACGCCGGGACGCCGCCGACCGCGCTGTTCGCGCGCGTCGGGCCGAGCTCGACCGCCACGCTGAGGAGCTGCGCCAGCTGACCCGCCTCGCCGAGGCGGAGGGGGCGGCCCGCCGCCGGCTCGAAGAGGCGGAGGCCCGACTCCGCGAGGCCAGCTCGCTCCGCGACGCCGACCTGCGAGCCCGGGACGAGAGCGCGGGCGCCGGCCCGGCCCACGAGCCTCCTGCCCCGACCCTGCGGACCGCTGCCGAGATCGAGCAGGCGATCGGGAAGGCGCGGGCCGCCGAGCAGCGCGCGGTCGAGGAGCTCTCCCGCGACCGGTCGGCGCTCGGTCAGGTCGACGAGCTGCTGGCCGCGGGGGTCTGCCCCACGTGCCACCAGAGCGTCCGCAGCGAGCAGTTCGGTCCGCACCGTCTCGAGGCGGCAACGCTCGTGACGGCAGCCGAGGAGGGGCTCGCCCGACAGCGGGCGGCGGTCGAGGCGCTCGAGGAGGAGCGGAAGTCGCGGGAGCGGTACGAGCGGGCCCTCGAGCGCTGGCACGAGGTCGAGGCCCGCCGCGCCGAGGCGCGCGAGCGGCTCCGACAGCACGAAGGAGCGGTGACGGCCGCCGCAAATCACCGGCGCTCCGCCGAGCAGGAGCTCGCCGACCTGCTCGGTCAGGAAGAACGCCTGCGTCCCCTGGAAGCGGAGGGGGTCCGCCTCCGCGCGGCGCTCGAGGGCGCCGAACGGGAGGCCCAGGAATGTGCCGAAGCTGCGCAGCGGGCCCTGGCGTCCGCCGAGCGGCTCCGGGCGCTCGAGACGATCGCTCGCCAGCTCGGGGAGGAGCGGGGACGGCTGCGCGCCGAGATCGAGCGGCGGGAGCTCCGGCAACGCGAGCGGGGAGCCCGCCTCGCGGCGCTCCGGCCCGCGGCGACGGGGGCGGCCGCCCTGCGGACATCCCTCGACGGGGCCCGGCGACGGGAGCGGGAGGTCGAGCGACGCAACGCCGAGGCGCAGCAGGTGCTGGTGCGCGCCGACACGCGGCTGGACGCCGTCGTCGGCCGGCAGGCCTCGGCGGAGCGGGGACGGGCGGAGCGCGCCGAGCGGGTCCGGGAGGTCGGCGAGCTCGAGTCCCGTGCGGCGTGGGTCGCCGAGCCGTTCCGGCTCTCGGTGCTCCGGATGGAGAAGGAGCTGCTCGCGCACGCCCAGACCCAGTTCGACCGGGCGTTCGCCCGCTTCTTCGCCTCCCTGGTCGACGATCCGAGCCTCACCGCGCGCACGGACGCGAGCTTCACCCCCGAGGTGATGATCGCCGGGGAGGCGACGCCCGCGGAGGCGCTCAGCGGCGGCGAGAGGACGAGCCTCGCGCTCGCCTTCCGTCTCGCGCTCGCGAGCGTCGTACGATCGCTCGGCGCGGTCCGCCTCGAGACGCTTCTCCTGGACGAACCGACCGACGGGTTCTCCTCCGAGCAGGTCGTGCGGATGGGCGAGCTCCTCGAGGAGCTCGCGCTCCCGCAGGTCGTCGTCGTCTCCCACGAGAGCCAGCTCACCGGGATCGCCGACCGGACGATCCGCGTCACGAAGCGCGACGGCCGCTCCGCCCTCGAGCTCGATCGCGCGGACGCCGCCGCCCCCTCCGAGGAGGGGCCGGGGGAGGCGCCCGAGCCGGCTAGCCCGCCGGTGGCGAGCCCGGCAGCCCGACGCACGCGTTGAACGTCACGGCGTCCCACGGTCGCCGGGCGGCGATCTCGAGGTTCTCCGAGAGGTGCTCGGGCCGCTTCTGGCCGACGAGCGGTCCGATCGTCCCCGGCGCCGACCGGGCGAACTGCAGGGCCGTCTGCGCGCTCGTGAGACCGGCGCGCCGGAGCCCCGAGCGGACGAGCCGGCCCTGGGCGAGCGGCACGCTCGTGAAGCAGCCGAGGCCGAGGCGGGCGGCGGCGACCAGCGCCGGCAGCCGCTCGCCGTGGACCGGCTGCGTCGGCGCGGTCCAGGCCTCCGGCATCGCGAGGCTGAACGGGAGCTGCACGAAGCGGAACCCGTGCTCCTCGCCGCCGACCTTCCGCGCGAGCCGTACGGCGCTCTCGAGGGAGAAGTGTCCCGCTTCGCCCGGGGGCACCCGAAGGCAGTTCCAGGTCGCGAGCCCGTAGAAGCCGAGATGGCCTTCGTCGCGGAACCGCTCGTAGAGCGAGAACGCCTCCTCGAGCCGGGCGAGGAACCGCTCCCGGCCGACCTCCGGGAGCTGCGCGTCCGGGGCGTTGTGCAGGTACAGCAGGTCGACCGTCGCGAGACCGAGGTTCTCGCGGCTGCGGGCGAACTGGTGCGTCAGGTACGTCCGGCTCATCGCGTGGCTCCCGCCGACCAGGTCCTCGGGGGCGAGGACCCCGGGCGCGATCAGCTCCTCCTCGAGCCAGCGCGCCGACGGCGGTCCGGCGCTCGCGTCCGGGGCGACGTAGCCGTTCTTGGTCGAGACGAACACCTCGTCGCGTCGGATGGCGCCGGTGTCCACCGCCCGGGCGAGGGCGCGCCCGAGGCTGTGCTCGGCACGCTGGTAGCGGTAGTTGATCGCCGTGTCGAGGACGTTGACCCGCCCGCTCGCGAGGCAGACCCCGGCCGCCTGCTCGACGGCGAGGTCGGTCGGGCCGTCCGGATTGCCGATGTACGTCCCAAGACCGATCGACGAAAGGCTCAGCCCACCGGGGGCGGAGCGAAAGTGCTCGATCGGCAGCGCCCGCTCGCGCACGGCCCGGTCGCGGAAGCGGGCCGTCCCGTCCGGGCTGGCGCGCCCCGGGAGCGCCATGACCACCTAGGGGGTCGGGGGCAGAAAACGTCCGCCGAGGTGTCGGGGTCGCGCCAGCCCTATGAGCTTTCGGGACTCCGCCGGGGCGGTCGATGCCCCGCCGCAAATACGGGCGCCTGCGCAAGCCGATCCCCCCGGTGAAGCCGGAGAAGTGTCGGTTCTGCCGTCTCAAGCGGGCCTGCCCTATCCATGCCCGCACCGGTGCGGGCTGAGCGGCCCGGCGGGGCCCGTTCGCTGGGGCCCGAAGGCTCGGCCGCAGAGGACGACCGAGCTTCCCGTCAGCGTGAGCGCCGCGGCGCGCGACGGACGCCGGAGAGCAGCGGCGTCGCGACGCGCTCGTGGAACCGGTCGGCGGCGCGTCCGAGGCCGTCGACGACCTTGGGAGACCAGCGGCCCTTCGCCTTGCCGAGGGCGGCCTCGATCTCGAACCGCCGCTGCGTCCAGCGATAGAACCGCTCCGGGTACGCCGCCTCGAACAGGAGCGCGCGGCCGCCGGGGCCGCGCGTCCGCCCCGAGCGCCCGGCGACCTTTCCCTGGACGCTGTCGTGGAACCGGGTCCCCGGGATCGGCACCGCAATCGAGACCGAGTACTCCTCGGGGCTGAACCGGCGGAAGAGCTGGAGCGTCGCCTCGATGTCCTCGGCCGATTCCCCCGGATAGCCGAGCATCAGGAACCAGAACTGCCGCACCCCGGCCGCTCGGAGCGCGGCCGCGGCCCGCTCGACCTGGCCGAGCTTCGTCCCTCGGTTCATCAGGTCGAGCATCTTCTGGCTGCCGGACTCGACGCCGACGTAGACCCGCGCGAGCCCGGCGTCGCGCATCGCCCCGAGGAGCTCCGGCTTCAGCAGGTCGACGCGGGCGAGGCACTCGAAGCGGAGGTCGAGGCGCGCGTCGACCATCCCTGCGAGCAGGCGCTCGAGCCACGGGCGATGGATCCCGAAGACGTCATCGCAGAAGCGGACGTAGTCGACGCGGTAGCGCTCCTTCAGGGCCGCCAGCTCGGCGAGGACGCGCTCGGGCGACTGCTGCCGAAACGACCGGCCGAACGTCGGCTTGGAGCACCACGAACAGTCGAACGGGCAGCCGCGGGACGTGAGGACCGCCGCCCGGCGCTCGCCGGTCGCCCGCTCCCAGCTCGCGAGGTAGCGCTCCATGTCGACCAGCTCCCACGCCGGGAGCGGCAGGGCGTCCAGGTCCTTCAGGAACGGACGCGGGGGCCCCCGGACGCTGCGGCCCCGGTGGCGGACGATCGTTCCGGGGGTCCCCGCGAGCGGCCGGCGGTCGTGGGCGCGGCGCGCGAGCTCGAGGAGCGTCGGCTCCCCCTCCCCGGGGACGACGACGTCGAACCCCTGCTCGAGGTACAGCTCCGAACGGGTCGCGGCGTCCGGCCCGCCGGCCACGGGGCTCGCCCCGGACGCGCGGGCGAGCTGGGCGATCTCGCAGGCACGGGCCGCCGTCAGGGTCTTGGTGTGGACGCCGACAAGCTCGGGCCGGAACTCCCCGAGCGCCCGGGCCACCGCGCGGCTGTCGCGGTCGAACGTGAGGTCGACGACGCGCACGTCGACCCCCTCGCCGCGCAGGTATGCCCCGAGCGTGAGGAGGCCGAGCGACGGGTACAGCTCGACGTACTTGCGCTCCATCGGGTCCTCGCGCGCGACGTACGGGTCGACCAGCAGGACGCGCGGGGGGCCGGCCGTCATCGGGCTAGCCCCCGGGGGCGGAGGGAGGGCGCCGACGCACGGGTCGGCCGCCGGAGATCGCACCGACCGGGCAGTACGGGACGCACCAGCCGCAGTCGGTGCAGTTCTCGTGCACCTCGAGGGTGAGGGGGGTCAGCTCCAGGGCGTTCGGGGGGCAGACGCCGGTGCAGAGTCCGCACAGGACGCAGGTGTCACGGTCGATCTCGATCACGCGCGGCCCCTCCGCCGGACGTCCGTCAGGACCTGCTGGGGGACGCCGACCCCGGCCCGGGGAGCTTCGGTCACGCCCCGGCGGGGGTCAGCGCCCCGGGATGGAGGGCCCGGCCGAGGGCGACGAAGCCGGTCAGGGCGCATTTCACGCGGGCCGGGGAGAGCGGGATGCCGAGGCGCTCGAGGACCTCGTCCCGCGTGAGCGCCTTCGCCTGCTCGAGGGTCATGCCGGCGAGCCGGTCCGTGAGCATCGAGGCGCTCGCCATGCTGATCGCGCAGCCGTCGCCGTCAAAGCGGACCGCCTCGATCTTCCCGGAACCCCCGTCGACCTTGAGGCGCATCGTGATGTGGTCCCCGCAGAGCGGGTTCGACTCCTCGCCGACGAACGCGGCGCCGTCCAACGGGCCGAAGTTGTGGGGCGCGCGGTAGTGCTGCAGGATCGTCTCCTGGTACATGTCGTACATGCGCGCGGCCTACCTTCGAACCCGCCCGCGCCTACTAAACGACTACGTTGCCGAGCGGTTCTCGGGTGGCCGGATCGACGTGCCCGTCAGCGGCCGGATCCCCGCCCGATACTCGGCCGGCGGGGCGATCGATCGACCGACCGGCCGTCCCGCCGACCGGCCCCGAACGGAAGGGGTCGATCCCCCTTCCGCCCGAGGCCCTCCCCCGGGTCTCTCCCTACTCGCTCCTTCCCGAGCGCCGCCGGCTCACCGCCCGCGCACGCCCCCACAGCCCCAACAGCCCCGCCAGCATCCCCAGCACCGCCACCGGCCCCGCCTCCTCCGTCCGCGTCACCGCGAGCGCGCCGTCCGTCCGCGCGGTCGCCCCGTCCCCGAGGCTCCCCCGCACCGTCCCGCCCGCCCCCGTCGCCGCATACGTCAGCTTCACCGTCGTGCTCTTCGACAGCGTGATCGTTCCCGTCGTCGCGACCGTGACCTTCCCGACCTTCGCCGTCACCGTCTCCCCCGCCACGCCCAGCACGCTGTAGCTGTAGCTCCCCGGCGTCAGGTCCTTGTACTTCACGCTCGCCCCGCTCGTGCACTGCTGGTCGCTGTCGACCTCCACGCACCAGCTCGTCCCCTTCAGCCCCTTCTCGTGGAACGTCAGCGTCAGCACCTTCCCCTTCGTCATCGTCACGCCGACCCCGGTCGTCCCGTGCACCGCCACCGTGCCGCTCCCGCTCGCCTCATACCCCGACGGGCCCGTCACCAGCACCGCGTAGCTCCCGTTCGTCAGTCCGCTGAAGCCGATCGTCCCGCCCGTGCCGTGCACCAGCGTCCCGTTCAGCACCACCGTCCATCCCTTCTTCCCCAGCACCTTCGCCGGTAGTCCCGTCTCCGTGAACGTCAGCGTGTACGTCTCCTTCGTGAACGTCACCGTCACGCTCACCGGACCGCCCGCGACCGTGAACGTCCCGCCGACCGAGCCCCAGTGCTTGTTCGCGCTCGCCACCGTGTAGTGATACCCGCCGTTCCCCAGCGTCACGCTCAGCGTCGTCCCCGTCCCGCTGAGTGACGGCTCGCCCGTGATGTTCACATACCACAGCGTCCCCGCCGGTAGCCCGCTCTCCGTGAACGTCACGCTGTAGCTCGACGGCGCCGCCACGACCAGCGTGAACGACGCGCTCGCCGTCCCTCCGTTCGTGTCCGTCACCATCACCGTCACCGTGTACGTCCCCGTCAGCCCCGGCGTGCAGCTGAACGAGGCCACGCTCCCCGCCGTGCAGCCGCTCGGCAGCCCGCTCCACAGGTAGGTGTAGCTCCCCGAGCCGCCCGTCCCGCCGGACGTCGAGATCGTCGTCGGTGTCCCGACCGTCACCGGGTTCACCGTCGCCGACGGCGTCCCCACGCCCACCATCGGGTCCACGATCAGACCGAACGTCACCGTCACCGTGTTGCCGTTCCCGTCCGTCACCGTCACGCTCACCGTATACGGCGAGCCCGCCGCGTCCCCGGGCGCCGGCGTGCACACGAACGACGCCGTGTCGCCCACCGACCCGCAGCCCGACGGCAGGCCGCTCCACACGTAGCCGTAGGCCCCGACCCCGCCTCCGACCGTCGCGGAGACCGTCGTCGCCTGCCCCTCGTCGACCGGGTTCACCGTCGCCGAGGCGCTCGCCGACAGCATCGGGTCGACGATCAGCGAGAACGATGCCGTCACCTGGTTGTGGTTCGTGTCCGTCACCGTCACCGAGACCGAATACGGCGAGCCGGCCGCGTCCCCCGGCGCCGGCGTGCAGACGAACGAGGCGACATCACCGGGGCTCCCGCATCCCGTCGGGAGACCGGACCAGCTGTAGTCGTAATCCGACCCGCCCGCCGCGTTCGCCGCGATGGTCGTCGCCTGTCCCTCGTCGACCGGGTTCACCGTCGCCGAGGCGCTCGCCGACAGCATCGGGTCAACGATCAGCGAGAACGACGCCGTCACCTGGTTGCTGTTCGTGTCCGTCACCGTCACCGAGACGGAGTACGGCGAGTCCACCGCATCCCCGGCAGCGGGAGTGCAGACGAACGACGCTACATCCCCCGGCGAGCCGCAACCGCTGGGCAGGCCGCTCCAGGCGTAGCTGTAGCCGCCCGAGCCTCCGCCCGCGACGGCCGAGACGGTCGTCGCCTGGCCCT
>DATJUZ010000057.1:0-3466 GCA_035502035.1 Thermoplasmata archaeon | reverse complement strand
GCGTCGTAGGCGACCGTGGTGACCACGATCGTCGACTGAACGGAGGCCGAACAACCGTACGTCGAGACGAGAGTCGCAGCATCCACGGGGAACGAGGCGGCGCCGATCTGGACGGCGCCCGAGCACACGGCAAGCATGCCGGCGCCGGAGCCTCCCTGGCTATTGGTGACGGCGATGTCCGAGTGGTTCTGCTGGAACCAGGTAACGGCGAGTTCGTCGAACGGATAGACCGAGGTGCTCCCGCCGATGTGCAGCGACGACTGGACCTGCGTGTTGCCGATTCCCCCGGTGATGTTGCCCTGCCAGGTGACCAGCCACAGGTACAGTGCCGCGGCGGCGGCGACGGCGATCAGGATCAGGATCAGCGTCGCCACCACCGGCGACACCGCCCGGTCCTTGCCGTTCATCCGCCGGCGGAACCTCTGGGCGCGTTCTCTCATGGTCGCTCGCTTGTCGCTCATGCTCCCTTCTGTTTCCTCCTTGGTTGGGTGCGGCGTCTCCCTCAGCACTCCCCGAGGCGCGCCACGTTTCGGGAGTCGGGACGACGCGGATAGCCCGGGACGAAGGAGAACCCGTAGCGGGTACGACAGTATGGCCGGGACCCGACACCACGGCCGATGCCGGCGGCGATAGAGGCCTACGGAATCTACCACAACTACGGGGGGGCCGCTTAACCTTCGGAGTCCGGCTCTCGGTCCGATGGACCGCCAGGAAGGGCCGGCCGGCGGCTCGGCCATCCTGGCCGAGGTCCCCGGGGGCTCGCCTCCCCGACCCCGGGGCACGGCTTCCAAGCCCAAGGACCGCGCCACGCTGCTGCGGCAGGCCCAGGAGCTGGAGCGGCGCCTGATTCACCGGCCGACGGTCTCGGACAAGATCCTGATCCAGGGGGAGCTCGGCTACATGCGCCGACAGCTGCTCGCTGACCGTCGCACGGTCGATGTGACCTATCCGGTGCGGGCTCCCTACGCCTTCGTGCGGATCTTCTTCAGCCCTCAGGACAGCGAACTCCTCTACCAGGTCCTCGAGCCGACGCTCCACCCCGGCGAGTCGGAGAAGATCGTCCGCATCCGCGAGCGGATGGAGGCGATGATGGCCCACGAGGAGCTCCCCCTCGGGGAAGGGGAGTCGCTGGAGGAGTCGGCCGAGCTCCAGCGGTATCTGGGGGAGAAGTTCCTCGCGGCGATCGACCTCTACGACATCGAGGTGCCGGAGCGCCGCCGGCCGGTGCTGCTGTACTACCTGCGCCGGGAGTTCGTCGGACTAGGCCGGACCGACGCCGTGCTCCGGGACCCGTTCCTGGAAGACATCAGCTGTCTCGGTCCGACGGTTCCGCTCTACGTCTTCCACCGGGTCTTCGGCTCCCTGCGCACGAATCTGCGGTACGGCAGCGAACTCGAGCTCAACCGGTACATCTTCCGCCTCGCCCAGCTCGCCGGCAAGCACATCTCGATCTACCAGCCGATCCTGGACGCGACCCTCCAGGACGGCAGCCGGATCAACCTCACCCTGGGCACCGAGGTGACGCGCAAGGGCTCGACGTTCAGCGTCCGCAAGTTCGCCCAGGACCCGGTCTCCCCGGTCGACCTGATGCGGTTCGGCTCCGTCTCCGCGTTCGAGCTCGCCTACTTCTGGACGCTGATCGAGCACCACCGCTCCCTGCTCATTTCGGGGGGGACGGCCGCCGGCAAGACGACGTTCCTGAACGCGATCTGCATGTTCGTCCGGCCCGAGGACAAGATCGTCTCGATCGAGGACACGCCCGAGATCCAGATCGACCATCAGAACTGGATCCAATCGGTCGCCCGGAGCGGCTACGGCATGGGCTCCGGTGGGGGCGGTGCGTCGGGGGTCTCGGGGATCTCCGCGATGCACCAGAAGCCGGCGGGAAGCGTCACGCTGTTCGACCTGCTCGTCGCGGCCCTGCGCCAACGCCCCGAGTACGTGATCGTCGGCGAGGTCCGGGGGGTCGAGGCGTTCACGCTGTTCCAGGCGATCTCGGTCGGCCACGCCTCGCTCTCCACGATCCATGCCGGCTCGATCGCCGAGCTGCTGCATCGCGTGGAGAACGAGCCGATGAACATCCCCCGCGTGCTCTTCCAGGCCCTGGATGCGGTCGCCTTCCCCGCGCAGGTGACCGTCGGGAGGAACCGGGTGCGGCGGGTCACCGGCGTCACGGAGATCCTCGACGTCGACGCCACGACGGGCGAGCTCCTCACGAACGACACGTTCCGGTGGGACCCCGTGACCGACGCGTTCACCTACCTCGGTCGGAGCTTCGTGCTCGAGGAGGTCGCGCAGCGATCCGGCAGGGACCTCGACGAGCTGGTCCGCGAGGTCCGTCGCAAGGAGACGTACCTTCGGTTGATGGAGCGCCGCCAGCTCAGCTACTACCGGGACGTCAGCCGGGCGATCGCCGCGTACTACGTCGAACCGGCCGAGGCGCTTCGCCGCCTCGAGACCGCGGCGTCATGAGGGCTGCCCATGGTCGGGGCCGCTAGGTCCGTCGCGCCCGAGACGGCCGCGGACACCGGAGGTTCGGAGGCAGCGCCGAAGCCCTCCTTCGAAGCCCGGTACCGGAACTTGGCCTTCCGCCTCTTCGGGGAGCGTCTGGAGCGGCCGGAAGGCTCGGAGATCCTCGCCGAGCGGCTGAAGCGGGCCGGGGTGAACGTCACGCCGGCGCTGCACACTGCGATGCTGCTGCTGACCGCCCTGATCGCGACGGCCGTCTGTTCGGGCGTCGCGTTCCTCCTGTTCTTCGAGGTGCTGCACGAGCCCCAATGGTACCTGTACGTTCTCCTGCTCGCCGCGGTCGGAGCCGGCTCCGTGGCCGCAGGCTTCCGCATCCTGATCGACACCCGGATCGCTAACCGACGCGACCAGCTGGAGCGGGAGCTGCCGTTCAGCCTGAGCGAGCTCTCCGTCCTCGCGAGCACCGGGACCTCACCGATACGCCTGGTGCGCCACATGGCGCAGCGGGACCACGATCCCGCGATCTCCGCGACGTTCCGGCGGGTCGCCTACAAGGCCGACGTTCAGGGGAAGGACCTGATCACGGCGCTCGCGGAGGCGGCCAAGGAGAGCCCGTCGACCGCCGTGCGGGACACGTTCTGGGACCTCGCGAACATGGTCCATCAAGGTGGCAACCTCGACGAGTACCTGCGCAGCAAGTCGGACGACGTGATGCGCATGAAGCGGCTCGTCCAGAAGGAGTTCATCGAACGGCTTTCGACGTTCCTCGACATGTACGTCAGCCTCGTGCTCGTCGGGGTCCTGATGATCGCCGTCGCGGCGTTCCTGCTGAACGCGATCGGCAGCACGGCGGCCGGGCTGAACGCCGACGAACTGCTGTTGCTGCTGACGTTCGGCCTCGTACCGGTGGCGGTCGCGATGACGATCATCATGGTCTCCATGGCCTACGCGAGGGCCGAATGAGGGCCGCGACGGCGGTCGCCGCCCTCCTCGTCCT
>DATJUZ010000056.1:0-7990 GCA_035502035.1 Thermoplasmata archaeon | reverse complement strand
CCCCGACCCGGCGACCCGGAGCCCCGGCGGCCGCGCGGCGGCGTTCGCCCGGCTCTCCGCGGAGATCCGCCGCTGTACCCGCTGCTCGCTCGCCGCGAGCCGGACGCAGGCGGTCGTCTACCGAGGGTCGCTCGCGCCGCGGCTCGTCTTCGTCGGCGAGGCCCCGGGGGCCGAGGAGGACCGGACCGGCGTGCCGTTCGTCGGACGGTCGGGGCGCCGGCTCGACGACGCCATCGCCCGGCTGCGTCCCGGGCTCGGGACCTACGGGGTCCTCAACGTCCTCAAGTGCCGTCCCCCGAAGAACCGCTTCGACCCGGAGGCGGCGCGGACGTGCCGGCCGTTCCTCGAGCGGCAGCTCGCGCTGCTCCGGCCGCGGCGGCTCGTGACGCTCGGCGCGCGGGCGCTCCGATCGATCGACCCGGAGGCGCCCCCGGTCCTGCAGTGCGCCGGCCGTCCCCGGGCCGGGCCGCTGGGCCCGTTCTTCCCGCTCGTCCACCCCGCCGCCCTGCGCTCGGCGCGCCTGCAGCAGCGCTGGGACGAGGACCTCCGCGCGCTCGGACGTTGGCTCGCCCGGCCCCCGCTCGAAACGCTATAGCGCGAGGACGGGTGGAACCCTCGTGGCGAGCGTGGAGATGTTCCTGCTCGCCGGCTCCTACCAGGCGGTCGACGACGGGGTCGTGCTCGAGCTGTTCGGGCGGAGCCGGGACGGCGAGGCGACCGTCGCGCGGTACTACGGCTTCCGGCCGTACTTCGTCCTGCTCGAGCCGACGGAGGAGGAGCTCGCGCGCCTCCGCGCCGATGCCGAGATCGTCGCGACCGAGGCGCGGACGGTCTTCTACCATGGACGGGACCGGCGCGCCTTCACGGTCACCCTCCAGCACCCCTGGCGCGTTCCGGAGTATCGCAAGGCGTTCGCCGGGGAGGGGACGGAGAGCCGGGTGCTCTCCTCCGACATCCCGTTCGTCCACCGGTTCCTGTACGACAAGGGGCTCGGCCTGCACGTCCGCTTTGAAGCGGAGGAGGAGCCCGAGCCGGTCCGCGCGCGATACTCCGTGGGCCGGGTCGTCCGGGTCGTCACCGGCGGAGGGAAGGAGATCGAGCGGAGCGAGCCGTTCCGGCCGTCGCTCCGCGTCCTGTCGTTCGACATCGAGAACGCGATCCGCGAGCGGACGATCTTTACGATCTGCGGGGTCGCGGACGGAGGGAGCGCGCCGCGACGCACGTTCCGGCTCACGTCGACGGACGAGCGGACGATCGTGCAGGACTTTCTCCGCCTGGTCGCCGAGGACGACCCGGACGTCATCACCGGCTACAACATCGGCGGCTACGACCTCCCCCTGCTCGCCGAGCGCGCCCGGGCGCTCGGCCTCGGCCCGCTCGTTCTGGGGCGGGAACGCTCCGAGGCCGAGGAGTTCGGCGACCGGCTCTGGAAGGTCACGGGGCGGGTGGTCGCCGACGCGTGGTGGACCGCGCGCCGCGAGCTGCGCCCCAAGCAGGAGAGCCTGCAGTACGTCGCGCGGACGCTCCTCGGGGACTCGAAGCTCGACGTGGACCGGCGCAACATCACCGAGGAGTGGCTCCGCGACCCCCAGCGGGTGATGGAGTACTGCGAGCACGACGCCGACCTCGCCCTCCGGATCCTGCTGCGCCTGCGCGCGCTCGAGAAGGCGGCCGACCTCGCGACGGTCGCCCGCATGCCCCTCGAGGAGGGGCTCAACGGCCGTACCTCCCAGTTCATCGACGCGATCCTCATCCCTCGGGCCGACGCGCGCGGCATCGGGGTTCCGCCGAACCATCCCCGCTCCTCCGAGAGCACGATCGAGGGCGGCTACGTCCACGCGATCCGACCGGGCCTCTACCGGTGGGTCGTAGTGCTCGACTTCAAGGCGATGTATCCGTCGATCATCGTCGCCCGGAACCTCTGCTTCACCACCCTCTCGCCGGAAGGGACGATCGTCGCCCCGGGGGGGGCTCGGTTCCTCGCGCCGGAGGTCCGGCGCGGGATCATTCCGGAGATCCTCACCGAGCTGCTCGCCGACCGCGAGCGGTTTCGGCAGGCCTCCCGCACGGCGCCGAGTCCGGAGGTCGCGGAGTACTACGACGGCCTCCAGAACGCCGTCAAGGTCCTGATGAACTCGTTCTACGGCGTCCTCGCCTCGAGCTTCTACCGGTTCACGAACAAGGAGATCGGCGCGTCGATCACGGCGTTCGCGCGCGAGGCGATCACGACGATCATCCGCGAGCTCGAGCAGGAGGGGCTCGAGGTGATCTACTCCGACACCGACTCGGTCTTCGTCCGGTCCCCGACCCCCTCGCTGGAAGGTTCGCGGGAGTTCGGCGAGGCGGTCGCCCGCCGCTTCACCGCGAGCGGGGCGACGTTCGAGTTCCAGTCGGTCTTCGAGACGTTCTTCTCGCACGGGGCGAAGAAGCGCTACGTCGGCCGCGCCGTCTGGCCGAAGGAGGACCGGGTCGTCCGCGGCTACGAGGCGCGGAGGTCGGACGCGTTCGACTACCAGTCGGAGGCGCTGCTCGAGGTCTTCGACCTCGTGCTCAAGGGCGACACCGATTCGGCGGTGCGCCGGGCGCGCGAGCTGGTCGCCGCGCTGCGCCGCCACGAGGTCCCGGTCGAGCGGCTCGTCATCGCGCGCGCGGTGCGCGGCGAGCAGGAGTACAACGCCTCGACCCGGGACGCGTTGCCGTTCCTGCGCGTCTACCGCCAGCTCAGCCAGGAAGGCTATGACGTCGTGCCCGGGATGCGGGTCGCCTGGATCGTGACGGACTCCCACCAGAGCCCCCAGGCGGTCGAGCCGTGGATCGAGGGCCGGCCGTTCACCAAGCTGCCGGACTGGGAGTACTACGCCGAACGGCTCGCGCAGACGCTCGCCCGGGTCACCGAGGTGTTCGGCTGGGACGCGACGTCGCTCCTCCGAGGGAGCCACCAGCAGCGCCTCGGGGGCGACGACCCCCCGACGCCGCCGGCCGACGCCCCCCCGACCGCGCTCGACTCGCCGGTCGAGAACCTCGGCACGCCGGCTCGCCGCAAGGCCAGTACGCGGAGCCTCACCGACTGGAGCTAACGGGCCCGGGTCTCCCGGTGCTCCCTCCCTCGCCTCCCCCGCCGCCCCCGCCGGCCGACAGCGCGAGGATCCCGCCGACCACCGCGACGGGGACGCCGAGGAGCGCCAACGCGGCCGGGGCGAGGCCCAGGACGGCGTCGGACAGCAGCAGCGTGAACACCGGGATGCCGGTCATCAGCATGGGAGGGAGGACGAGGCCCGTCCGGGCGATCGCGCCGAAGTAGCAGATCTGGGCGAGGAAGAAGCTCAGGAGGCCGTTGACGAGGAGCAGGACGAGGGGGAGGGGACGAGCGTCGATGATCGCCCCAAGTCCCCCCGGCAGCAGGGGGGCGAGGCCGAGGGCACCGAGCGCGGCGCCGAGCATGACCTGCGCCAGCACCGCGTCGACCGGCCGATCCCGGGCGGCGCGCGCCGAGAGGACGAAGAAGAACGCGACCGCGACCGGCACGACGGCCACGACCGTCCAGCCGACGCCGTGGACCGAGGACGGCGGCCGACCGCCCAGGATCGCGAGCGTGCCGCCCGCGAGGCTGAGCAGAAGCCCGAGCACGAACGCCGGGGCGCGGAGCTCGGGGCGGTGGGCCGCGACGAGCGCCGCGACGACGAGGGGGGTGAGCACGACGTCCCCGAGCAGCGAAAGGAGCGACGCGTCGACCGGGCCCGTGAGGAACGTCGCCGCGAGCACCGACGTCTGCATCGCGAGCATCAGCCCGACGCGGAGGTAGGCCGACGGCTCGAGGAAGAGCCGGGCCGTGGACCGAGCCTCGCCCCGGGCCAGCGCCCACGCCCCAAAGCCCACGGCCCCCCCGAGGAACGGGTAGAAGAGC
The DNA here is from genome assembly GCA_035502035.1 of Thermoplasmata archaeon. Taxonomy (GTDB): domain Archaea; phylum Thermoplasmatota; class Thermoplasmata; order Lutacidiplasmatales; family UBA184; genus Lutacidiplasma. The sequence continues at coordinate 4,086 of DATJUZ010000056.1, read as the reverse complement.
AGCGCCGAGGCGCGCGTCCCGGGACCGACCCCGAGGACGAACAGGTAGTAGGTCGCCCAGAGGAACGCGGCTGCGAGCGATAGCACGACCGCGAGCGCGCGGTTCCTCGAGCCGGGCCGCATGTGCTCCCCCCGCCCCGTGGTGCGCCCGAGCCCGGTCCGGTCCCGGCGCTCCGCTACGCGTAACCCCGATAGACGAGCCCGAGCGACGGCAGTTCCACCCCGGTCCCCGTCTCGACGCGGCCGACCGCCAGGACGTCCGAGGCCCCCCGGGCGGCGAGCGCCCGTCGCACCGCCCTCTCGGCGCCCGGCCGCACGACCAGGAGGAAGCCGACCCCCATGTTGAACGTCCCGAACATCTCGCGGTCGCCGACCGAGCCGATCGTCTGGAGCCACCGGAACAGGCCGGGAGGCCGCGGCCAGCCGTCGAGCGTGAACCGCACGGTGGTCGACAGGCGGCAGAGGTTGCGGACCCCTCCCCCGCTGACGTGCGCGAGCCCGACCACCCCCGCGAGGTCCGCGACCCCGTCCACGGCATGGCTGTAGCTCCGGCTCGCCCGGAGCAACTCGGAACCGAGGGTTCCACGGCCGCCGGCCCGGGCCCGGTCGAGCGGAAGACCGCTTTCGTCGACGAGCCGTCGCACGAGCGTCAGGCCGTTCGCATGCAGCCCGCTCGATGGGATCCCCAGGATCCGGTCCCCCGGCCGGATCCGGTCGCCAAGGATCGGCCGTCGCCTTCCGGGGAAGAACCCGAGCGCGGTCGCTCCGAGGTCGAGCCCGCGGACGATCTCCGCCACGAGCGCCGTCTCCCCGCCGACCAGCGAGCACCTCGCCGCCGCTAGCCCGCGACGCATGCCGACCCCGATCGCGCGGAAGATCGCGGGGTCGGCCGACCCGCACAGGATCGTGTCGACGACCGCGGCCGGGCGGGCCCCGACGGCGGCGAGATCGTTGACGTTGATCGCGATCGCGTCCTCACCGACCTCCTCCCATCGGCCGAGCCGTTCGGCGAGCAGCACCTTCGTGCCGACCGTGTCGGTCGTGAGGGCGAGGGTCGTCCGCCCAAGCCGGACGAGGCCGGCAAAGTGCCCCGCCGCCGGCACGACGGTGCCGTGCGACGGCGGGGCGTGATAGCGCGCGGCGTCGATCAGCTCGGGCAGCGCACGGGCGCGCCCGGCGAGGTCGACCCCGCTGGCGGCGTAGGTAGGCGCCGGCCGGCGAGGGGATCGCGGCGGCACACCGGTTCGAGGCGTTCGCGCAGAAAACCCCTCGCCCGGCCGCTCCGCCTGCGCTTTAGGGGCCCGGGCGTCGCCCGGACCATGCCCCCGCCCGTCCGAGCTCGGTCGGGACGCGACCGTCGCGCTCCGGGGGAACCGGAGCTGGTCCTCTGCGGGCGGGCGTGGCTCGGAGGCCGCCTCCAGCCGGTCGAGGTCGGGGTGGACGGCGAAGGGACGATCCGGCAGGTCGCCCGCTCGCTGCGGGGCGGACGACGTCACGACGTCGGCGACCGGGTCCTCCTCCCGTCGGCGACCGACCTGCACGTCCACCTGCGCGAGCCCGGTGCGACCGAGGAGGCGGAAACGCTCGCGACCGGCACGGTGGGAGCTGCGCTCGCCGGGGTCGGGCTGGTCGGGGAGATGCCGAACACTGAGCCGCCGGTGACCTCGCTCGAGCGGCTCGAGGCGAAGGCGGCGCGCGTGCGCGGCCGGGCGGCGGTCGACGTGCTGCTGTACGCCGCCGCGACGCAGGCCGCCGCGGTCGGCCCGCTCGCGCGGCACGCCGGTGGTTTCAAGCTCTACCTCAGCCCGACCACCGGGATCGACGAGGTCCCGCGAGGAGCCGTGCTCGACGGGCTTCTCGCCGAGCTCGCGCGCCACGACCTGCCGGTCGCCGTGCACGCGGAAGAGCCGGACCGATTCCGCGAGCACGTCGCCGCGGTGGACCCCGCCTCCTGGGACGAGCGTCGACCGGTCGAGGCCGAGGAGGCAGCGGTCTCGCGCCTGCTCGCCGGCCCTCCGGGGCTGCGGCTCCACGTGGCGCACGTGACGACCGCGACGCTCGCGCGTCGCCTGCGGGCCGCCGGGCTCTCGTTCGAGGCGACCCCGCAGCACCTTCTCCTCTCGAACGCGAGCGGGCGGGACGCCCGCTACAAGGTCAACCCTCCGCTGCGCTCCGAGGTCGCTCGGCAGGCGCTCTGGCAGGCGTTCGTCGGGGGAGAGGTTCCCGTCCTCGCGAGCGACCACGCACCCCACTCTGCCGCGGCGAAGGCCCGGGCGTTCGACCTCGCGCCGAGCGGAGTTCCCGGCGTGCAGACGGCCGTCCCGATGATGCTCGCCCGGGTCGCCTCGGGCGAGCTCGGGCTGGAGGTCCTGCAGCGCGCCGCGTGCGACCGGCCGGCGCGATGGCTCGGCCAGCCGATCGGGCGGATCGCGCCGGGCCATCGCGCCGACCTTCTGGTCGTCGACTTCCGCCTCCGGGGAACGGTGCGCGCGAACGAGCTGCGCTCGCCGTGCGGCTGGACCCCGTTCGAGGGCGCGCGAGCGGTCTTCCCCGTCGAGCATTGGCGCGCCGGTGAGCCGATCGTCCAGGGCGGGGAGTACGTCGGGAGATCGGTCGGACGGGTGGTGCGCCCCGAGTATGCCCCCGGCGGAGCGGCGCGCGGGAACGCCCGTTCGCCGGCGTAGCACCGGCGGCGAGCAGGACGTCGGGCGCTAGCGCGTCCCGTCGGGCGGTCCGCGGGGAGCCCGCCGCGGGGGCCAGCCGGGGAGCAGCCGGTCGGTCAGCACCAGGTAGAGGTAGATGCCTGCCAGGACGACGAGCGCGAGGAACGCGTAGTCGAACCATCGGAAGAGCGACTCGACGACCCCCCAGTGCGAGCGGAGCAGGAGGCCGGCGTAGAGGAAGGCGGCCGCGAACGGTGCCAGGCCGAGCGCACTGTACAGGCCAAACCGCTCCGCGCGCATCTCGGCGGTGCCGGCCGGGTAGCTGATGTAGCTGCGCAGGACCGGCACGAGGCGGGCGAGGGCCACCGTGGCCTCACCGTGCTGCCGAAAGAACCGGTCCATCGCGTCCAGATGGCGGGGATGCAGGCGGAGCGGACCCAGCCCGAGCCGCTCGAGGTGGTGCCGCCACCACCGTCCGATGGCGTAGGCGGCGTAGGCACCGGCGAGGCCGCCGAGGATCGCGACGAGGAGGGCCTGGTAGAACGGGAACTCCCCCTCCGCGACCAGATAGCCGGCGAACGGCAGGATCAGCTCGCTCGGGAGCGGCGGAACGCCAAAGCTTTCGACGGTCATCAGGGCGAAGAGGCCGGGGAGCCCGATCGCCCCGAGGATGTAGACGATCAGGTCGGCGATGGAGCCGACCAACGAGAACATCGGCCGCTACCGCGGGGCTCAGGCCGGTGGGGGCTCGTCGACGATCAAGCGGAACGGCGCGCTCAGGTGCAGCTTCGTCTCGGCGGGGATGCCGTCGATCTCGAGCGGGACCTGGCAGCCCCCGCACGACACCGACCCCCGTTCCCGACCGAGGGCCACCGAGAGGGCGACGTTCACCTCGACCCGGCTCGGCCGGACGCGCGAGCGCTGGATCGCCTCGCGGAGCTCACGCAGCAGCTCGTCGGATCCACCGGCCATCGTCCCTCGTCCCTCGACCGTTCGACGGGGCGGCGAGAGATAAACGCTTCAGTTGGGGGCGGTCTCAGGGAGCGTCGTCGTCCGGGGCGGAGTTCCCCGACGAGCCACCCGTGGCGGCTGCTGAGCCGCCGGTGCCGGTGCGCTTCTTCGGGCTCTTCTTGAGGATCTCCCCGCTGATCTTCTCCAGCTCGGCCATCAGCGAGTCGATGTCGGGCTCGGCCTCCTCGCCGGCCTCGCCCGCCGCTCCGGCCCCGACGGCGGCGGGGGCCGGCGCGGTCTCCGCGGGCATCGGCTCGGGAGCGGGGGCGGGGGGCGTCTCGAGGTAGTCGCTCGGTCCGGGCGCGACCTCGGGGGCCGGCGCCTCGGTCGGCACGGAATAGGTCTCCTCCGCGGCGGCCCCTTCGTGCCACGCCGGAGAGGTCGCCGCGCCGCCGGCGACCCCGCCCGCGATC
>DATJUZ010000055.1:0-12414 GCA_035502035.1 Thermoplasmata archaeon | reverse complement strand
ATGATCGCGAACTTCTCGCTCGCGAAGTCGCGCCGGCTCTTCCGCGACAGGTGCGCGCGCAGGTGGCGTGCCGCCGCCTGGAGGGCGAGCGTCAGCTCGCGGTCGATCTCCGCGTCCTCGGCGACCGCCTCCTTCGCCTCGCTCGTGAACGGGACCTTCGTCGAGGCGACGTGCACGAGGATGAGCATCGGCCCGACCGGCAGCCCGGAGCCGCCCTTCTGGTCCAGGCCGTAGCGGCGCCAGTCGAGCCCGCCGACGGCCGTCGTGATCGCGCAGCCGCCCTGCTGGAACAGGAGGGGGACCCGGTTGGCGAACCGCAGCAGCTGGATCGGCTGGTCGGACGGCAGTCCGCCGCCGTAGACGAGACCGACCTCGACCATGAACGGGAACCCGCCTCGGACCTTCGGGGGCCGGCTCACCGGTGGGGCGAAGAACTCCGGTCGCAGCTCGCCGAGGACGTTGCGCAGGCCCCGCTTGATCAGCATCGCGCCGATCGGCGACAGCCCCTCGGAGCTCGGCGCGACGAGCGGCACGGCCCGGAGCGCGGTCAGCAGCCGCTCCTGGGCCGGCCCGACGACCGCCCCGGGCTTCGTGGTCGCGGCGAGGCCGGCCTGTGCGAGGACCTCCCGGGCGGCGCGGCCGCTGACGCCCTGGAGGTCGCGGCCGAGGAACTCGGCGAGCGTGGGGCGCCGCGACGCCTTCAGCAGGTAGCCGAGCTCCCCGAGCTCGAGTCCGTACGGATGCGGCGCCGTCTCCCGCGCGAGCGCGGGCAGCTCGGCGGTCGCGCGCGGGAACGTCACGCGGGTGCCGTCCGGCTCCGTGAGCACGATCTGGGCGTGGGGGTTCACGATGGCGGTCCCCCGCAGGTACTCGAGCGGGGACTGCCGCCCCCGCTGGTACCGGGCCTTCAGGACGAGCTCGACCGACGTGCCGTGGGGACGGTCCCAGAGGACGACGTCCTCCGAGACGACCTTCGGCTGGTTCTTCTGGGTGTCGAGCACGAGCTCGAGGACGTGGGCGGCGTCCTCCTCCTCGACCTTCGAGAGGACGCGCGCGGGGCGCGCGGTCGTCAGGTTGGCGTAGAGCACCGCCGCCGAGATCCCGATCCCCTGCTGGCCGCGCGCCTGACGGTTGGCGTGGAACCGCGAGCCGTAGAGCAGGCGCGCAAAAACGTTCGGGATCTCCTTGCGGAGGATCCCGGGGCCGTTGTCGGCGACCACGACGCTGTAGCGCTCCTCGCCCTCCTTCGAGATCGTGACGGAGATCTCGGGGAGGATCCCGGCCTCCTCGCAGGCGTCGATCCCGTTGTCCGCCGCCTCCTTCACGGTCGTCAGGAGCGCCCGCGCGGGGTTGTCGAAGCCGAGGATCTGGCGGTTCCGCTCGAAGAACTCCGCGATCGAGATCTCCCGCTGCTTGGCGGCGAGCTGCTGGGCGATCGTCGGCGGGGCCACGGCGCTCCTCGGGGAGGGTGGCGCCTCTTAATCCCGACGCTCGAACCGAACGCCCCCTACGGGGCGGCGGGGCGGCCCGACGGAGGCCGGGCGACGACGTCGCGCAGCACCGGACGGAACGGCCTCCAGCGGGCGACCGCGGCCGGGTCGAGCTCCGCCGCGACGACCCGCTCGTCCTCGGCGAGCCCCGGCACGGGCACCGGCTCGAGCGCGACCGTCTCCCCGCGGGGGTCCCAGAGCGCCGAGCCGCCGCCGAAGACGAGCCCGTCCTCGACCCCGACCCGGTTGACGTAGGCGACCGGAAGGCCGTTCTCGACCGCGCGGGCCGGCAGCAGCCGCTCGAAGAGGCGCCGGCTCGTCGTCGGCGAGGCGGAGATGTTGAGCAGGAGCTCGGCGCCGGCGACGGCGAGCTCGCGCGTCACCTCGGGGAAGAAGACGTCGTAGCAGATCTCGACCCCGAGGCGGATCCCTGCGGCCGCGACCGGGACGCTCGCCGCCCCGGGGGTGAAGTGGAGCCCCTCCTCGAACGGCCCGAACGTCGGGAGGTAGCGCTTGACCTGCCGCGCGACGCGGCCGTCCGGGAGGACGACCAGCGCGGCGTTCTCGACCTCCCCGGCCCGCTCGACGGACGGGACCGCCGCGCCGACGACGATCGTCGTCCGGCTCGAGCGCCCGAGCCGGACGAGCTCCTCGAGCGCCGGGTCCTCCGGCCGGAGGGCGAGCTCGCGCCATCGGTCGCCGACCCGGTAGCCGCCGAGGAACAGCTCGGGGAAGGCGGCCAGTCCTCCGGGCGCCGCGCGCACCACCTCCCCGATCCGGGCGACGTTCGCCGCGACCTCCCCGGTGCGGGGCGCGAGCTCGGCGAGGACGAGGCGCATCAGTAGAAGTACCGACGGACGGCGAGCAGGTAGACGAGCAGGACGACGAACAGGACGAACAGCACGGTGATGAAGCCGGTGAAGAACAGGTAGGCGGTCGTCACGAAGACGAGGACGATCGTCGTCCAGAGCGCCCACGTCTCCTGTCGCCAAAGCGAGGTCGCGATCGCGAGCAACGCGACGCCGACGACGAGGAGGATCAGCGCCTCGAACAGGTCGGCGGCCTGGAAGATCTCGAGCGACGTCGGCAGCACGGAGGTGCCGAGGGAGACCGTCAGGACGAACAGGAGCGCCCCGAGGACCATGACGAAGCCGGCGATCCCGATCAGCACCGCAAGCAGCGCGACGCCGACCGGGAGGCGGGGCCGCACCGGGGTCGGCTCCCATGCCGGCGGGAGGTGGCCGACCTCCCCCGACGCGGCCGGCGCGTTCGCGGCTGCTCCTCCGCCCATCGTTCCCGAGCGGAAACCCCGGCCAGCGCAAATCTACCTTTCGCTGAAGCGGCCCCGCGGCCCGCGGGCGGGCGCCGGCCTAGGACGACCGCTCGGCGGCGCCGTGGGCGAGCCGCTCGAGGAGCCGTCGGTACGGCCCGGCCGGCAGCGGCTCGAGCGCCGCGACGGCCTTCTCCGCCCACGCGGCGGCCTCGCGGGCCGTCGCCTCGGGGGCGCCGACCTCCTCCGTCAGCTCCCGCAGGCGGAGGAGGTGCTTCGTCCGCTTCCGGCGGAGCTGGAACAGCCGCTCGAACTCGGCCTGCCGGCGCGGGTCGAGGCGGTGGAACGCCTCGAGCGAAACGAGCGTCGGGTTCCCCTCCCGGTAGTCCCCGAACAGCGGCTTGCCGAGGACGTCCGGGTCGCCGACGACGTCCAGCAGGTCGTCGCGGATCTGGAAGGCGATCCCGAGGCGGTGGCCGTAGGCGACCAGCGCGTCGACCCGGGGCGCGGGGGTCTCGTAGATCTCCGCCACCGACGCGAGCGCCGCCGCGATGATCGCCGCGGTCTTGCGCTCCACGACGCGGAAGTAGTGCTCGCGGCCCCCCGACAGGTCGAACCGGGAGCTCTCCTGGAGCACCTCCCCCTCGACCAGGTCGGCGCACGCCTCCCCGCAACGGAGGACGATCGACTTCGGGTACTCGGCCGCGAGCTCGAACGCGCGCACGAACAGGTAGTCGCCGGAGACGATCGCGAGCGGGATGCCGAACGCGCGGGGCATCGACGGCTGACCCCGCCGGGTCTCCGCCCGGTCGATGACGTCGTCGTGGACGAGCGTGGCCGTGTGGATCAGCTGGAACGCCGCGGCGAGCGAGACGATCGGACCGTTCGACTCGGCGCCGAGCGCGCGGCCGGCCGCCGCCATCAGGAGCGGGCGGACCCGCTTGCCCCCGGTCGCGCAGGCGTAGCGCGCCGCCTCGGTGAGCTGGGCGAACGACGAGCCGAGCACCTCGTGGAGGCGCCAGTCGACGGCCTCGAGGTCCCGGACGAGCTCCGGCACGAGGCCGGCGAGCTCGCGGACCGCCTCGCCGCCGAGCGTGCGCGTGACCAGCGCCTCGAGGCTCGACTCGAGCCGCTCGGCGGCCGGGGCGGTCACAGGGCCCCCCCCAGCCGCTGGGGCCAGCGCAGCCGCATCATCGCGTCGAGACCCCCGACCCCGATATAGCGCATCCCCAGCGCCAGGAGCCGGTCCGACCCGGCGACGGCGTCGCCCAGCCGCTGGATCCTCGCCGCGCGCGCGAGCGGCGGTGCGAGGACGGACTTCCAGGCGGCGTCGTAGGCCGCGAGCGGGGTCCCGCGACGCGCCGCGCGTGCGGCCGCCCGGCCCGCCAGATGGCCGCTGAGCATCGCGGTCGGGATCCCGCCGCCGTTGGTCGCCATGACGAGGTTCGCGGCGTCCCCGGCGAACGCCGTCCGGCCGACGACGAGGCTGTCGGGGGGCGGGCCGATCGGGACCCACCAGGCCGTCCGCTCGCGGGCCGGTCCGAGGCCGACGCGGGCCAGGAAGCGGTCGAGGAGCCCGGCGAGCCGGCTCCCCGCGGGGAGCTCGGGGACGCCGAGGCCGACGTTGAGGTCGTCCGCCCGCGGGAACAGCCAGGCGTAGCCGCGCGGCGCCTCCCGGCCGAAATGGAGCGCGATCGTCCCGTCGCGGGGACCGTCGGCGCTCGCCGTGATCATCCGGAACATCGTCCGTCGCGGCCGGAACCCGACGCACGCGGCGACCGTGGAGGTCGGCCCGTCGGCGCCGACGATCGTCGCCGCCTCGAGCTCCGTGCCGTCCGCGCACCGCACCGTCCCGTCCCGCACGCGCGTGACGCCGAGCGGGTGCCGGAGCTCCGCCCCGGACCCCTCCGCGCGGAGGGCGAGCGCCTTGTCGAACGCCCGGCGCGAGACCGTGGCGCCCGCGAGCGGGAAGCCGTAGCGACGACCGAACGGGCTGACGCACTCGAGGCGCGCGGTCGTGCGGAGGACCGCCTCGGCCGGGAGGGCGTAGGCGTCCCGGACGAGCCCGGGATCGCCGAAGAGGTCGACGAGCTCCTCGGGGCTCGGGACGAACTCGCCGCACTGGACCGGCTGGCCGAGCTCGGGCCGGTGGTCGACCAGGAGCGTCCGCGCCCCCTCCTCCGCGGCGGCCCGCGCCGCGCACGAACCGGCCGGACCGGCCCCGACGACGACGACGTCGAAGCGCTCGCCCATCTCCCTACGCCCCGAGCGCGTAGAAGTGCGCGGCGGCCTGCTGGATCGGGCCGAGGACCGGCTGCGGATAGAGGCCGACGACCACGATCGCCGCCGCGGCGAAGGCGATCGCCGCCGCGCGGGCATAGCCGAGCCCGCCGGCCCGGAGCGCGGGGGGCCCGGCCGCCCCGACGACGGCGCCGGCCGGCGCGTCGGACGGGGCGGGCGCGTCGAAGAAGATCACGCGCAGGATCCGCGCGTAGTAGAAGACGCTCAGCGCGCTGTTGAGCAGGCCGGCGACCGCGAGCCAGACGAAGTAGCCGCGCGCCTGGACCGCCGCGCTGAAGAGAACGAACTTCGAGTCGAAGCCGACCGTGAGCGGCACGCCGGCGAGCGAGAGCAGCATGAGCGCGAACGCGACGCTCGTCATCGGCCGACGCGCCCCGAGGCCGCGCCAGTCGTCGACGAGCGGCCCGACGCCGAGACCGGCCACGCCGGCGACGACGAGGAACGCGCCGCCCTTCATCAGGACGTGCGCGAACGCCTGGAACGTCGCGCCCGCGAGCGCCTCCGGCGTGCCGACCGCGATGCCGAGGAGCAGGTAGCCGGCCTGGCTGATCGACGAGTAGGCGAGCAGCCGCTTCATCTCGCGCTGGAGGAGCGCGAGGACGTTGCCGACCGTCATCGTCAGCACGGCGAGGACGCTGAGCGTGATCTGGACGATCGGGCCGATCGCGAACGGACCGCCGCCGAACAGATTGCCCGGCGAGCCCGGGTGGACGAACAGCACCGGGCCGAGGAAGACGAGGAAGAATGCGAAGACCCCGATCTTCTTCGACCCCCCCGCGAGGAAGGCGCTGACGTCCGTCGGGGCGCCGTCGTAGACGTCGACCGCCCAGGCGTGGAACGGGACGAGCGTCGTCTTGAACGCGAGGCCGGCGATGAGGAACCCGTAGCCGAGCAGGGCGAGGACCGGCGTCCCGACGGTGCCGGCGACCGCCGCGATGCGGAACAGGTCGGTCGTCCCGTAGGCGCCGTAGACGAGCGAGGCGCCGAAGAAGGCGATCGTCGAGCTGACCGCGCCGATGACGTAGAACTTCATCGCCGCCTCGAGCGGGCGGACCCCCCGGCGCGTGTAGCCGACCAGCAGGTAGGTCGAGATGCTCGTCACCTCGATCGCGAGGAGCAGGAAGATGAGGTCGGAGGCGAGCGCGACCAGGAGCATCCCGAGCGTCGCGAGGGCGAGCAGGCCGAAGAAGATCGGAGCGCCCGGCTCGTCCGAGCCGCGGCTGAGCGAGGCGACCCCGACCAGCAGCGCGGCGAGCAGGAAGATCGCCTGGAAGACGAGCCCGAACGAGCTGACGAAGTAGAGCGGGGCGGCGCCCGCCGCCGGGGCGACGTCGATCGCCCCCGGACCGATCGTGCGGAGGAGCGCGAGCGGCGCGAGACCGAGGTCGGCGAGGACGAGGAGCAGCGCGAGCGCGCTCCCGGCGACCGCCACGGCGCCGACCGCCTCCAGGCGACGGACCCCGACGACGTCCAGCAGGAAGACGATCAGCGCGCTCGCGAGGACGACCAGCTCCGGGGCGAACGTCGCGGCGAGCCCGAGCTCCGCGTTCATCGTCCTCGACCTCCCTCCCGAGCGCTCACGGCCCCGGGAAGCCGTGGACCGGCGAGCTCGTGATCACGTTCACGAGCAGCCCGGGGAGGATGCCGAACAGGACCGTGAGCGCGGCGAGGATCCCCATCCCGAGCCCCTCCGGAAGCGAGAGGTCGTGCGCCGCCGGCGGGATCGCTCTCGGGGGACCGAACAGGACCCGTTGCATCATCCAGAGGTAGAACGCCGCGGTCACGACCAGGATCCCGAGCGGCACGAAGACCCAGTAGCCGAGCCCGTACCAGGTCGCGAGCAGCGCGGTGAACTCGGCGGGGAAGCCGATGAGCGCGGGAAGCCCGAGCGACGCGAGCGAGCCGGCCATCACCATCGTCGAGAGCGCGGGCGTCGTCGGCGTGATCCCCCCGACGGAGGCGAGGTCGCGCGTGCCGAACGTGTGGTGGAACGAGCCGGCCGTCATGAACAGGAGGGCGCTCACGATCCCGTGGGCGAACATCAACAGGACCGCCGCGAGGAGCCCGAGGGAGGAGTCGAGGGCGATCGCGAGCAGGACGATCCCCATGTGGTTGATCGACGAGAACGCGATGAGGCGCTTCAGGTCCCTCTGCGCGAGGGAGACGACCGAGCCCCAGACGATCGACGCGAACGCGACCGCGAACAGGATCGGCCGGTCGTGCACGAAGCCGGTCGGGAGGACCTCGACGCCCCAGCGGATCAGCCCGTAGCCCCCGAGCTTGAGCAGCAGTCCGGCGAGCAGGACCGAGCCGCCGGTCGGCGCCTCGACGTGGGCGTCCGGCAGCCACGTATGGAACGGGACGATCGGGAACTTCACCCCGAAGCCGAAGAACAGGGCGAGGAACAGGAACGACTGGTCGACGCTCGAGAGGGTCCGCGCGCTCGCGTCGACGGCCGAGAAGTCGAGCGAGGTCGCCCCCGAGTAGAAGACGGTCGCGAGCAGCCCGACGAGCATCACGATCGAGGCGACGTGCGTGTAGACGAAGAACTTCAGCGCCGCGTAGCGGCGCCGCGGCCCCCCCCAGAAGCCGATGAGGAAGAACATCGGGACGAGGACCGCCTCCCAGAACAGGAAGAACAGCAGCACGTCCAGGGCGACGAAGACGCCGAACGAGCCGAGGCACGTGAGCAGGACGAGGCCGAAGTAGGCCCCCGGGCGCCGCGGCTCGGCCCACGAGTAGACGACCGTCGCGACCTGGAGGATCGCGGTGAGCAGGATCAGGACGAGGGAGATCCCGTCGACCCCGACCGTGTAGCTGACCTGGAGCCAGGAGAGGTGGATCCAGGCGTGGCTCTCCTGCTCGGCGAAGCCGGGGACGAGCGGCGAGCCCGCGTAGCCGGGCCAGCCGGTGTAGTCGACGAAGAGGAGCGCGACCTCCGCGAGGAAGGCGAGCGAGGTGGCGAGCGCCGCCCAGCGGGCGCGCGCGCCGGCGGCGAACGTGACGGCCGTCCCGGCCGCGAGCGTGACGAGCACGAGCGACAGGAGCGGGAGCACGCGCCTACCCTCCCCCGATCCGGCCGAGGACGAACGGGGCGACCAGCAGCAGCAGCGCGAAGACGGCGATCAGTCCGGCGACGACGTAGGACGCATAGTCGCTGACGAGACCGGTCTGGAGCCGTCGGGCACGGTCCGAAAGCCCCCCGAACGCGCGCTCGAAGCCGTGGACCGTGCCGTCGATGACGTAGACGTCCACGAAGTCCGCGAGGCGAGCGAGCGTCGCGACCCCCCGCGCGCCGACCCAGTCGTAGCCGGCCTTCATGTAGTAGCGGTTCAGCAGGAGCCGCCGCAGCGGCTGGGCGGCGCTGGCCGCGTCCAGCGTGTAGACCCGGCCGTTCCCCCACAGCCGCCAGGCGAGCGCGATCCCGGCGCCGGCGAGCCCGACGCTCACCGCCGAGAGGGCGAGGTCGGCCGGACGGTAGACGGGCGGGATGCCGGCCCCGTGCTCGAGCAGGTTCGGCAGCCCCGGCACGAAGGCGAGGAGCCCGGCGACGACCGCGAAGCCGGAGAGGACGACGAGCGGCACGCGCATCGTCCACGGCCCCTCGTGGGCGTGCTCGGCCGCCGGGTCGCGTGGCTGCGCTCCGGAGAACGCGAGGAACCATGCGCGGAAGATGTAGTAGGCGGTCAGGAAGACCGCGGCGAGCGCGAGCAGGAAGAACGGCCAGTATGCCGGGTGCGCGCCGAGCGTCCCGTAGACGGAGCCGAGGATGTCGTCCTTGCTCCAGAAGCCGGCGAACGGGGGGATGCCGGCGAGCGCGAGGCCCCCGATCGCGAACGCCGCGGCGGTCCACGGCATCTTCCGCCGCAGCCCGCCCATCCGGAACAGGTCCTGGGTCCCGACGGCGTGGATCACCGAGCCGGCGGCGAGGAACAGGAGCGCCTTGAAGAACGCGTGGGTGAACAGGTGGTAGAGCCCGACCATCGTGAACCCCGCGCCGACGGCGAGGACCATGTAGCCGAGCTGGCTGATCGTCGAGTAGGCGATCACCCGTTTGATGTCCGGATGGACGACGGCCATGGTCGCGGCGAAGAACGTCGTGATCCCCCCGAGCGCGACGATGAGGAGGTCGTCCCAGCCGGTGAACCCGAGGAAGACGCTCGTCACGGCGAGCAGGTAGACCCCGGCGGCGACCATCGTCGCCGCGTGGATCAGCGCCGAGACGGTCGTCGGCCCCTCCATCGCGTCCGGCAGCCAGACGTGGAGCGGGAACTGCGCGCTCTTGCCGGCCGCCCCGCCCAGGATCAGGAGGCCGGCGACGGTGCGGAGCGTGCCGTTGCCGGTGCCGATCGGCACGAACGGGCTGCCGTTGTGCACGAAGACGAAGCCGTTCGCCGCCCAGCCGCCGGCCGGCCCGCTGAGGGCGTAGAGCTGGAAGTACACGAAGATCCCGGCGAGGAACATCACGTCGCCGACCCGCGTGACGAGGAACGCCTCCTTCGCCGCGCTCGCGGCGCTCGGTCGCTCGTAGTAGAAGCCGATGAGGAAGTACGAGCAGAGCCCGACGATCTCCCAGAAGAGGAAGAACTCGAGCAGGTTGTTGGCGAGGACGAGCGCCGTCATCGCCGCGAGGAACAGCGAAAGCTCCGCGTAGTACCGCGCGAGGCCGCGGTCCTGGTGCATGTAGCCGATCGAGTACAGCATCACGAGGAAGCCGACGACCGACACGACGATCAGCATCAGCGCCGACAGCGGGTCGACCAGCGTCCCCATCACGAGCGACAGTCCGCCGGGGAACGGCCCGGCGGGCGGCAGGTGGAGCCAGAGCATCTGGCGGTTGGTCGTCGCACCGGGCGAGGCCGCCTCGCCGACGCCGATGAGCACCCCGAGGACCATCGCGACGCCGGCGGCGGCGACCGCGACCCAGCCGCCCCACTCGAGCCGGGCGAGGCGCGGGCCGGCGAGCCCGACGACGACGAAGGCGAGGACGTAGGTCAGCGGGACGAGGAACGCCCACCCGAACAGCGCCGAGAGCTCCACCGTCGTCGCCGCCCCCCTACGATCTCAGTTCGGTCGCCTCGGCGACGTTGATCGTCCCCTTCGCCCGGTTGAGCGCGAGCACGATCGCGAGGCCGACCGCGACCTCGGTCGCGGCGAACCCGACGAGCACGACCGCCGCGGACTGCCCGGCGAGCCCGGCGGGCGGGGACGGGGAGAACGCGGCGAAGTAGACGAAGTTGAGGATGGCGGCGTTCATCGCGATTTCGATAGCGATGAGCAGCAGGACGAAGTTCCGCCGGGTCAGGACCCCGAACAGCCCGACGGCGACCAGCGCCCCCGAGAGCGCAAGGAAGCCGACCTCGTTGAGCCCGGTCACTCCCGCCCCTCCCGCACGAGGTAGATCGCCCCGGCGACCCCGGTGAGCATGATGATCCCGAGGAGGAGGACCCACGGCCCGAAGCTCCCGAAGAGCGTCGCGCTGAGCGCGGCGGGGGCATAGCTCGCGGGGCTCGTCGGCCCCTGGGGGAGCTCTCCGACGGCCGCGACCAGGAAGACGAACGTCAGGACGGCGAGGGCGACCGGCGCCGGGCCGATGCCGGTCGCCGCCTCCCGCGAAAAGATCCGCTTGCGCGTGACCATGATCCCGAACAGGAGCAGCACGGTCACGGCGCCGGCGTAGACGCCGAGCTGCAGGACGCCGAGGAACGGCGCGTCCAGAAGGAAGTAGATCATCGCGAGGTCGACGAAGAACACGGCGACCCACATGATCGTGTGAACGAGCTCCCGGACGAGCAGCGCGGCGAGCGCGGTGAGCACCGCGACCACCGCGAGGAGGAGGAACGCCACCTCCTCGAGGCTCAAGGGCGACTCCCCCAGAACAGGCACTCCTTCGGGCAGACGCTGATGCACGTGCCGCACCGGACGCAGTCGGAGTCGTTGATCACCGGCTCCTTCCAGATCCGCTTCGGCATCTTCGCGCCCGGCTTCGGCTCCTGCTTCGGCACGTCGAGCATCGTGATGCACGCGGTCGGGCAGTCGCGGGCGCACGCGTTGCAGCCGATGCAGAGCGGCGGGTCGAGCAGGATCCGGTCCTCGTTCTCGGGCAGCTCGAGGCGGATCGGGTTCATCGGCAGCTTCGAGCGGAAGACCTCGAACAGCCGCTCCGGGGAGTAGATCATCTCCTTGCGGTGCGGGGTCGCGAGCTCGTAGCGCGTCGTCATCGTGAGGCAGCCCTCCGGGCAGGCGTCCGAGCAGAACCCGCAGTAGCTGCACTTGCCGTAGTCGATCTCCGGGCACTTCTTCGGGTGCTTCGGGTCGGTCCCGGGAACGGTCACCATCTCGATGCAGAGGTCCGGGCAGGAGAACGCGCAGAGGTTGCAGCTGATGCACGTGGCGATGTTCAGCGCGTGCACCCCGCGGTAGTTGTCCCAGACGTCGCCGACGCCGATCGGCCGGCCCGACGCGACGGCGACCCGCTCGCGGAAGCGGGGGTCCTCGAGCCGCTCGAACGGGTAGACGATCGTCGACGGGCGGACGAGGCTCTTGACGAACTGCCGTGCGGCGGTCGCCATCGGACGCGCGACGAAGAGGATCGGGTTCTCGTCGGGCTTCTCGGTCGCCGTCGCCGGGCCGGATCGTTCGTTGCTCATCGTGCGGACCTCCCGTTCATCCTCCGGGCGACGGCACGCAGCCGAAGACCGGCACGCAGCGCACCGTCACGAGCGCGGCGGCGAGGAAGACGCTGAGGAGGGCGAGCGGGATCATCCGGTTCCAGCCGACCCGCAGGAGCTGGTCGGTGCGCACCCGCGGCAGCGACGCGCGGACCCAGACGAACAGCCCGAAGACGAGGTAGGTCTTCAACATGAACCAGAAGATCCCGGCGAGGGGCCAGGCAGTCGCGGCCGACGGGACCCAGGTCGGCAGCGTCCAGCCGCCGAGGAACAGCAGGACGACCAGGATGCTGCCGACGAGCGCGCGCAGGTAGTCGGCGAGCATGAAGAACGCGAACAGCATCCCGCCGTACTCGGTGTTCCAGCCTTCGACGAGCTCGGCCTCCGCCTCGGGGAGGTCGAACGGGATCCGCTCCATCTCCGCGAGCATCGCGGCGACGAAGACGACGAGCGCGACGACCAGCGGCCCCCAGAACCAGTAGTTCCGCTGCTCGTAGACGATCGTCGTGAGGCTGAAGCTCCCGGCGACGACGACGACCGCGACGACCGCGAGGAGGAGCGGCACCTCGTAGGCGATCATCTGGGCCGCCGAGCGGAGGCCGCCCATCAGGGAGTACTTGTTGTTGCTCGACCAGGCGCTGACGAAGATGAACAGCGGGGCGAACGAGAACACCGCGAGCGC
>DATJUZ010000054.1:0-3707 GCA_035502035.1 Thermoplasmata archaeon | reverse complement strand
CAGACTTCCAGAGTCTCGTGCGAAGTCGCCTCGGCAGGCTCGGAGCCCTGGTCGCGAGCCCTCGATCGTTCCCCGGAGCCCGGTACAGGGACTGGGAGGGCGTTCGACGACCGGGTCCGGGAACGCTCCCCCTCGTGCCGGAGGCCCCCGGACGGGGGGACTGGGCGAGGAACTGACTTCGGGCGAAGCGGCGGTGGCGATCTCGCGCGGGCGATTCCCGGATGGTCGGCGTCACCGCCGACGGCCGGTGCGGCTCCCCGGCGAGGAACAGCGTTGGTAGTGGGCTCGGCGTGCTCCCCCGGAGCTACACCTGCAGAGGGGGGAAGCCCCCTCCGGGTCTCGACCAGTACGCTTCCCTCTCTTGCCGAATCGCGTCCTCGTAGGCGGAAGGAGGCCGGGGAGACCCGAAGGGGATGGTACCCGGGGCTTCGGGGCGGCCGGCGTGGGCCTGCTCCAGCGTGTCCGGCTCTCGGCCGATCGACGGACGGATGGCTCCCGTCCCGGGCGGGCGCCGGCGCAGCAGCCGCGTCGTTCCCAGGACCGCGGCGAGGGCGATAACGGTCCACGGGAGCCAGCCCGCGGTGGTCATCGGCCCCACGCCCGGCACCGCGAGGAGCGCGGCACCCGCTCCCGTCGGCGGGTCCAGTGGGGGGTCGCATGTCGAGGGGACGCCCACGATTCCGTGGGTGTTCGTCCCGGTCGCGGTGATGTAGTTGGGGGAGCCGCAGACCGCGGAGGTCAGGACCGCGTCCTGGAGGTTCGCGCCGTTGAAGTTGGTCTCCTGCGCGAGCAACGGGCCGAGGCCGGTCAGCGTCGCCCCCGCGAGGTTGACGTGCTGCAGGTTCCCGCCCTGGAAGTCGGCGCCCCGAAGGTCCCCGTCCGCGAGGACGGCGTTCTGCAGGTTGTCCCCCTGGAAGTCGGCCCTCTCGAGATCCGCCCCGGTGAGGACGACGCTCTGGAGGTTAGCGCCCTGGAAGTTCGTCGCCACCCCGACGTCGCCGGCGAGGTCGGCGCCCTGGAGGTTGTCCCCCTGGAAGCTGTCGCCCGAGATCTGGTCGCCGCCGACCGTCAGGATCGACGTGCCGACCCGCGTCCCCCCGTCGACCGTGCCCGTCACGGTCAGCGTGAAGGTGCCGATGGCGCCGGGCGCGGAGAGGTCGACCCCCTGAAGGTTGCCCCCCTGGAAGTCGGCGCCCGAGGTGTTCGCGCTCGCCAGGTCGGCTCCCTGGAGGTTGTCGCCCTGCAGATCGGCGTGGGAGAGGTTCGAGTCCATGAGGTTCGCGCCCTGGAGGTTGTCCCCGCGCAGGTTGTAGCCGGCGAGGTTGCAGTGGGCGAGGTTCGCGTTCTTGAGGTTCTGGCCGCCATGGGTCGACACCTGGGGGCAGCCGATGTAGCCCGTGACCGTGGCCGACTCGAGCTTGAAGCTCTGGGTGCCGCCGGCGGGGAGGGACGACGGGAACCCGACGGCGAGGACGCCGCTCGGCAGGCCGGTGAGCGCGAGGGCGACGCTCGGGAGCCCGATCGTCGTCGAGCCGGGGTCGAGAGGCACGCTGACCTGCACCGTGATGATCTCCCCTTGGAACAGGAACTCGGACGAGGTCATGCTCGCGACGAAGTCGAAGATGTGCAGGGCCCCGTTGCTCGACCGCATCCCGCCGCTGGTCGGGTCGACGCCCGTGACGCTGAACGTCGAGTCGCCCAGGGGACCCGAGGGGGGCGCCGCCGTCGTCACCGTGAGGGTCGGGCAGAGCGGCGGGGAGCAGCCGGAGATCGTGGGCGTGATGGAGGGGGCGCTGAGGGTCGGAGGGGGCGTCCCCGCGGGCAGGCCCGAGACGACGATCCCCTCCGCCGGGATCCCGACCGCCGAGGATCCGGGGACGAGGGTCAGGTCCAGGAAGTAGAGCGCCGGGTTCCCGCCCCGGAGGACCGTCTGGCCCGAAGGGATCACGGAGAGGGTGTAATCGTAGATGTGCAGCGCCGCCAGCGCGCTCGAGGCTCCGGAAGGATACCCCTGCGGGGTGCCGGTGACGAAGAACAGGAAGTCGCCGAGCGAGCCGGAGGGCGCCGGGGCCGTCTGAACGGAGAACGAGACGGTCGTAGGGAGGGGCGAGCTGAGGACGTAGCCCGAGGGGTTGAAGCCGGAGAGACTCGAGTCTCCCGGCAGCCCGAGGTCGGAGAGGACGATGGGCGGCAGGCCGACGAGCGTCGAGCCCGGGTCCAGTCTGAGCTGCAGCTGGTAGCCCGCGCTGAGCCCGCGGAGGACCGTCTGGCTCCCGGGTGTGACCGAGACCGTGAAGTTGAAGATGTGGAGGTTGACCGTCGTCGTGGCGACCGGACCTCCGGAGAGACCCACGATCTGAGACTGCACGGTGAGCGCGTAGTCCCCGAGGGGCGTGGTCTGCGACGTCGTGAGGGTCAGCGCGCCGGAACTCGGCGGGGTGACGGTGACCGGGAAGGAGGCGGTGACCCCCGGGGGGAGAGGGGAGGCGACGCTGAGCTTAACCGGGGCCGGGACCCCGGCGAACGACGTGAACCCGATGGAGTAGGTCGCGGGCTGGCCGGGCTGCACCGTGGCGCTGGCCGGCGTCGCCGAGAGCCCGAAGCTCTGGTTCGCCTCCCAGAACAGGATCCCCGAGGAGGTCGCGGTGCACGGCCAGAGGTACATGTTGTTGTTCTCGACCGTGTGCACGTTCGGGGTGCCGGCACAGGTCGGGGCCAGCGCTCCGCCGAGGTCCGTCCCGATCAGCGTCTGGACCTGCAGCGCGGCGCCCCCGTTGAACGTCGCCTGGCTGCCACCGTTGTCCCCGAACACATTGAATTCCGCGACCGTCCACGCCTCGGAGAGTCCGATCGCGTCCGAAGCCGAGGTCGGCGTACAGACCGGCCAGCCCGAGACCGCGGGGCTGACGCAGAAGTCGAGCGCGTCGGTCCCCGACTGGTTGGCGTACGCAGTCATCGTCACGTCGGAGAGGTTGGTCACCGGGACCGGCGGGACCGAGACGAACGGCGAGTGGGCGTAGCAGTTGCCTAGCTGGAGGCTCCAGGAGCTGAAGCCGGAGGGGGAGGGGCTCGGGCACGTCGTGTAGTTGTAGACGATAACCCAGATCCCCATGAACGCGGACGTGCCGCCGTCCTGGTAGACGTATTGCTCGGAGCCGCCGGCGAAGCCGGTGCCGCTGGAGGCGGTGTACGTGGTGGTGAATGCGTTCGTGTTGATCTGAAGGCCGTAGCAGTTCGAGGTCCCGACCGAGCACGCGGGTCCACCCCCGGGGCCGTTGGAGGAGACCTCGCTGGTGACCCCCGCCTCCGCCGTGAACGAGCCGGTGACCACGCCGATGACGGTTCCGGACGGTGCGTCCGCATACCAGTCGTTCCCGTCGCCGACGGAGGAGGCCGGTCCCAGAACAACGGCAGCCTGAGCTGCTGCCGCCGGCGAGGCGGCGCCGCTCGCCGAACCCGCCATGGCGAAGGCGCCCGCGAAAGGGATGAGCGCCGATACGACCAACAGCCCCGCGATGAAAATTCCTACCAAGATGGCGATCTTCGAACCCCTGATTCCTGTCATGCTTCCCCCCCGGGCAGCCCGGCGGGGAGGGAACGAACTTCCGGTACTTAGTGCTTTTTCGGACTGTTTTTTACGGCCAGGTCGTGCCTGGGACCCGGCCTGAGCGGCGGCGTTCCTGGGGCGGTGACGACCCTCACACGAG
>DATJUZ010000053.1:0-40688 GCA_035502035.1 Thermoplasmata archaeon | reverse complement strand
TACGATGGAGTGACGATCGACGACCTCGTCGCGGGAATGGGTGTTGGTCGGCCGAGCCTGTATCGGGTATTCGGGGACAAGCGGACGATATTCTTGCGCGCACTCAAGGCGTACGCCGAGAAGAAGGGCGCTCGCGCGGAGAAGGCACTCCTCTCGCCGCAGGCTCTTCGCGCCTCGCTCGCCAGCTTCCTGAGGCACGCCGTAGAAAGTGCGACCGAGGAGGGTTCGGCCGCGGGTTGTCTACTCGAGTGCGTCGCGCCGCTTGTGGACGACGCTGAGGTCCGGCGGTTCCTACAGAAGTCTTCGGCAGGGGCCGTGGGCATGGTGGAACGTCGTTTCCGGGACGGGATCAGCGCGGGTGAGGTCCCGCCAGACTTTCCTGCAGCCGCGCGCGCGAGTCAGGTCATCGACCTATCCAAGGGTCTGACGATGCGCGCACAGATAGGCACGCCTCGCAAGAGGCTCCTCAAAGACGCCGCGGAAGCGGTCAACCTGGTACTTCTTCCGGGGGAGACTAGGAACGAGTAGCGATACACGTAGGTGGCCCCGCCTCGGGCGCTCCTGCCCCTCTTGAGTCGTCGACCGCGTTGGAACCGGGGACCTTGGACCCCGAAGCTTGAGGGAAACGTACGTCGGGACAAACTCGCCCGCCCCACATTTCCCCAGGGCGGGTTTCACCACTCGGTAAGGGGGAGAGTATCGCGAATCCCCCCGGGTGATTTGCCCCGCCCAGGGATCGGCAAATGGGGTCGAAGGGGACAGCGTGGAGACCAAGTATGAGACGGGGGGCCAGCCCCGGGCCCCGTGGTTAGTTCCCGGTGCGGAGGGCGGCGAAACCGCCCGACGCGAGAAAGCCCATCGGGCGGCCCCGAGGAGCGTCGGGACCGGCTCGGTCCGGCGGCCCACCGCGCGGCCGCCGGGGCCGTGGCCCGGGGCCCGACCTCTATAGAGTAGAATATATTCTCCATCGATTCACTATATATTCGGCAGGGGCGGTCGTCGTGCCGATGACGACTCGGAACCCGGGCCGGCCGCCGGCCCCCGACCGCGCGCGCACGAACGCTGCGCGCCCCCCGCGCCGAACGACCCTCCCGGAGCGCGACCGGGCCCTCGCGGTACCGCCGGCCGTCCGCCTCCGTGCGGAGGCCGCTGAGCCACCGGAGCACCTGTTCCGCCGCCTGCTCTCGGCGTACCTCGGCGGCGCCGCGGCGTTCGAGATCGAGCAGGCGCCGGTGCTCTCCTCGGGGACCCGCGAGGTCGCCCGAGAGTTCTGCCGACGGACCCGGCGCATCGAGATCGTTCGCGACTCGGCGGGCCTGCTCGAGCTCTACGACCTCGAGCCGCTCGGGGCGGTCGACCTCGACGTGCTTCTGGAGCGCCTCGGCGACCTCGTCCTGGAGGTCCACCGACAAGCGGTCGACAGCTGGTCTAGGCTCCCGCTCGGGGGCGACGACCGCTGGTCGCGGCGGGACGACGACGTCGACCGGGAGGCCTGGTTCCTGGAGCGATGCATCGCCCGGTCGGACCCGGGGACCCGGGGCCGATGGGAAGTCGCCACGTGGACGATCGCGCGGAGCCTCGAGCGGATCGGGGACCACGCGGTGACCCTCGGGGAGCTCGGAGCCCGACTCGCCGAGCTCGGGTCGGACGGATGCCTCGTCCGGGAGGTCCGCGCCTACCACTGCCAGGCGATGGAGCACCTCGAACAGGTCCTCCGGAGCGCGGACGGGGCGCGGGCGAACGAGCTCCTGGACGTCGGGGAGGCGCTGGTCGCGGGAGGTCGGGCGCTCTCGGAGAGGCTCCTGCCGGCGGTCGGGGGCGGCGCGATGTCGCCGGCGAGCGCCGCGGCGGTCGCCCGCGCGGTGGAGGCGATCGGACGAACGGTCGCCTACAGCCAGGACATCGCGCAGGCGTTCTTCGACCGAGGCCCGGGGGAGTCCCCCCGGACGGGAGTCGGCGAGCGGCTGGTCCCCGTCGCCGCGGGTTGAGCCGGCGGCGGCTCGCCGCGGGAGCGGTCGGCGCGCGGGGCGGGACCGAAGGGGTTTTACCCGAAGGCCGTAAGCCGGTTGTCCCTGCGAGGGACCGTGCCCCGGGCCGTCCGTCCGAGCCGTAGCATCCGTATCGTGGTCGTCCGGCACGGGCCGGCCGAGCCGCGCGATCCGGCCCGATGGCCGAACGATGACCGGCGTCCGCTCACGACCAAGGGACGGAGCCAGACCCGGCGCGCGGCCCGCGGGCTCGCCCGCATCGCCGCCCCGGTCGACCGGCTCGCCTCGAGCGGGGCCGACCGGGCGAGCACGACCGCCGAGATCGTCGCCGGGGCGCTGTCGACCTCCCCGAAGCTCGAGAAGTGGCCCGAGCTTGCCCCGGGCAACCTGCCGGACCCGCTCTTCGATCGCCTCCGACGTTCGGTCCGTCCCGGTCAGGAGGTCGTCCTGGTCGGCCACGAACCGACGCTCGCGGAGTTCGTCGGGATGGCGCTCGTCGGGGACGGGGTCTCGGTCGTCCGACTGACGCGGGGCGGGGCGGCCTGTCTCGACTTTCCGGGAGGCGTCAAGCCCGGCTCGGGCCGCCTCGTCTGGCTGTTCACGCGGAAGCAGCTCGCGAAGCGGGACGCGTAGCGCCCCGACGGGCGCCCGGCGACCCGGCGCGGCTTCCGGGCTCGTAGAGCGGCATGATCCGCCCGAGGACGTCCTCGTGGACCTGCTCGGGCGCCCGGTTGGCGTCCACGACGTCGAACCGGTACTGCTGCCGCATCCAGGCGAATTCCCCGGAGAGCCGTTCCTGGTAGAGGAAGAAGCTCTCGAAGAGGTCGCGCGAGAGGCAGAGGTCCATCCCGCTCTCCCAGTAGTCGAGGCTGCCGTACTTCGCTATCGTCCGGTGGAGGAGGATCTCCGGCCGCGCCTCCAGGAACAGGACGCGGTCCGGACGGAGCGCGAAGGCGTACAGCTCCTGGGCCCAGGCTCGCGAGGCGCCCCGGACGACGGCCCGGGCCATCAGGGTGTAGACGTAGCGGTCGGCGAGGACGGTCGAGCCCGCGGCGAGCGCCGGAAGGATCTTGTTCTCGAGCTGGTCGGCGAAGTCGACAGCGTAGAGCAGCGCCATCGTCGTCGCGCCGAGCGTGTGGCCCTGCTTGGCCCGGTCGATCTCCGCGCTGACGAGGTCCGAGCGGCGCAGGCCGGTGTCGACGACCGCGTGGCCCTCGACCTCGAGCCGCTCCTTGAGGAGGGCGACCTCGGTCGTCCGGCCGGAGCCGTCCGCCCCCTCGATGACGATCAGCTTGCCGTGGAGCGGCCCCTCCGGCATCCCCGGCGGCCGCGTGCCGTACGTCCTAGCCGTCATGGGTCAGCGCAGCCCCCGTCGGGAAGTTCTCGAGGATCGGCCGGACGTGGCCCCGCAGCGCCGCCTGGATCTGCTCCACCGGGCGCGAGGAGTCGATGAGGGTGAACCGGTCGCCCGTGGCGATCCGCTCGTACTCGCGCTTGAGCCGCGACTGGAACCGCTGGTAGCTCTCCTCGACCTCGTCCGCGAGCCCGAGGTCCATGCCGGCCTCGTAGTAGTTGATCTTCTGTCGAGAGGCGAGCTTGCGCTTCAGGGTCGTGCCGACCGAGACGCGGAAGTAGAAGACGAGGTCCGGGCGCGGGGCGAACGAGTAGATCGTCCGGACCCAGTTCGGGTCGCAGCCCCGGGCCGCGTCGCGCACGAACGCCGTGTAGGCGTAGCGGTCGCAGACGACCAGGTAGCCGGCACGCAGGGGCGGGAGGATCCTCCGTTCGAACCGGTCGGCGAAGTCGGTCGCGTGCAGCAGGCTGAACGTCGTCGGCGTCAGGAGGCCTTTCTTCTTGCCGCGCCGGATGACGTTGGCGACCAGCTCCGAGGAGTTCCACTCGGTGGCGAAGACGCGGTAACCCTGCGAGGCGAGCCACTTGCCGAGGAGCGCCGCCTGGGTCGACTTCCCGCTGCCGTCCAGGCCCTCGAAGACGAGCAGCCGCCCCGGGTAGCCGTGCGACGGGCTCGGGGTCTCACCCATCGCGCACCCGGAGCTCGAGGCCGAAGACCCGTTCCATCGTCTTGCGCACGGTCTCCTGCCACCGGGACGGGAGCGCGCTATCACCGGCCGCAGAAAACACCACCGCCAGCGTGCGTCCTCCGTTGGCGAGCGCGAGCGCGGGCCGGGCCGCCGCGAGCGATTTCGCGACCTCCAGGATCGCCCCGAGCTGGACCGCCGTCGCGACCTCCGTGCCGCCGACGAGCGGCAGGAACCGCTTCTTCCAGGCGGAGGGGGCGGCGTCGCCGTCGTGCAGGTAGGCCGCCATTGACGCGAGCAGAGTCTCCCGTTGGTCGAGCCCCCAGATCGGGTAGTTGCGGATCAGGTAGGCCGAGTGCTGGGCGTGGTTCCAGAGGTCGACCGCGACCCCGGCGTCGTGCATGCCGGAGGCCGCGCGGAGCGCGAGGCGTTCCGCGCGGCCCCAGCCCAGCCGGCCGGCGACGAGCCCGAAGAGGCGGTCGGCGACCTCGCCGACCGCGCGGCCCCGCTCGGCGTCGAACGCGAACGACTCGGCGGCGGCGGCGACCGAGCGGTCGACCAGCTCCTCCGAGGACGCCGGCAGCCGCGCGCGGATCGCCTCGAGCGCGATCCCCTCGCGGATCCCGGCGCCGGAGACGGTCAGGTGATCGAGCCCGAGCGCCCGTTCGAGCTCCTCGAAGACGGTGATCCCGGCGAGCACGACGTCGGCGCGGTCGTTGCCGATCCCCGGCACCGCCTTGCGCTTGCTCGCCGGCATCTCGCCGAGCAGCTCGTCGATCGCCTCGATCGCTCGGTCGTAGAGGCGATAGCCGTGCACGCGGCGGACCGGGAACTCGGTGATCTCGATCGACGCGCGGGCGAGCGCGCGCACGGTCCCCCCGACCGCGACCAGGCGGTCGTGGTGGCCCCCGAACGCCTCGATCGCCGAGCGGAGCGTCGTGCGCGCGTGGTCCCGGAGCTCCTCGCGCTCCCGTCGCTTCGGCGGGTCGTGGTCGAGGAAGCGCCGCGACAGGCGCAGCGCCCCGAGCGGCAGGCTGACCGAGTTGCGCAGCGTTCCGTCGCGGACCTCCGCGAGCTGGAGCGAACCCCCCCCGAGGTCGCAGACGAGGTCGTTGCGGAGCTCGAGCGTGCCGGCGACCCCGAGGTAGGCGTAGCGCGCCTCCTCCACCCCCGAGATGATCCGCAGACGGACCGCGGTCGCCCGCTCGACCTCCTGCACGAACGACGGACCGTTCGGCGCGTCGCGCGCGGCGCTGGTCGCGACGCCGATCACCTTGCGCACGCCGAGCCGCCGGAGGACCGTCGCGAAACGTCGGACGGCATGCACGCCCCGGGCCACCGCGGCCTCCGAGAGCGCGCCGTCCGGGCCGGTGCCGAGGCCGAGGCGCGGCGACTCCTTCGTCTCGAAGACCGGGCGTATCGTCCCGGAGGCCGACGTCTCGAAGGCGACGCAGCGAGCCGTGTTCGAGCCGACATCGACGATCCCGAGCGTCGTCGCGATGCCGCGCAGCATCTCGTCCTCGGCCATCGCCGGGCCGGCTCGGGCGCGTCGCACGGGTACCCGGAACCGTCCGGAGGTAAAGGGGTTCGGTCGTTTTCCGGTCCCCGGGGGGTCGGCGACCGAACCGCTAACTAGCGCCGCTACGTCGGTGCCCCGGTGGCGCGACGCGCGAGCCCTCCGGCTTCGCCACCGGGTCCGCTGCGGCTGCAGGCCGAACTGCTCACGACCCTCGCACGGCTCGACCACCGGCTCGCGGTCGTCCTCGGCCGGACCGGGATCGAGGTCGAGGAG
The DNA here is from genome assembly GCA_035502035.1 of Thermoplasmata archaeon. GTDB lineage: Archaea > Thermoplasmatota > Thermoplasmata > Lutacidiplasmatales > UBA184 > Lutacidiplasma. The sequence goes on along the minus strand of DATJUZ010000053.1, from coordinate 34,869 downwards.
ATCCACGAGATCCACCGTGACCTCCGCCGCCTCGCGAGCGGACTCACCGTCTGGAGTCGCCTCGTGCCCGCGGCGGACGCCGCGGCGTCGCTCGAGGCGGCGCGCCGGACGCGCAGGCTCTCCCGTCTGGTCGGTCGCGTCCGGGACCGGGACGTGACCACCGCGCTCCTCGCCCCCGTCGCGCGGCGACGCGTCGCGAACGGCACGGGCGGGGCCTGGACCGCCTTCCTGGTCGAGCTCCGGGAGGACACGCACATCCAGCGGGAGCTCCTGCGCGCGTTCCTCCGCACCGAGCGGCAGGCCGGGCTGTTCGAACGCTCGCGAGCGCTCCTCCAGCTCCGCCCGCGCCCGGACGCCGGCCGCGGCCTCGCGCGCATCCTCGCCGAGGAGCGCCGGCGACGCCAGGGCCGCGTGCGACGAGCGCATCGCAAGGCGCTGCGCAAGCCATCCAGCCGGCGGCTGCACCGCCTCCGGATCCGCATCCGTCAGTGGCGCCACCTCCTCGCCCTCGAGGTGGCGGCCCGGGCGACGCGCCACCCCCCGCCGCCGTCCTGGCAGCGACTCCAGGATCGGCTCGGCCACCTCCATGACCTGGACATCGCCCTCGCGAGCCTGCCGAAGGAGCTCGCCGGGTCCGCCCCCGCGCGCCGCCTCCGTGAGGGCCGCCGGCGGCTCCGCCACTCCGTGCAGCGGTCGCTGGAGCGGATCGTCCTCTCTGCACCCCGCGCGGGCCCCCGCGCCGCCGCGGGCGGGCGGCGATGACCGGCGCTCCCGCCTTGGACGACCGCGAGACGGAGGCGTTGCGCGAGGCGCTGGACGCGACCGGGCCGATCGGCGCGACGTTCCGGCAGCTCGCGCACGTCCTCGACCTCGCCCTCCCGCGCGTCCAGGAGACGCTCGAGCGGTGGGAGCGGGACGGGGAGGTCCACCGGCTCGGTCGCGGCCTGTGGGTGCTCCCGGCATACCTGGCCCTGGAGCAGCGCGAGGACTTCGTCGAGCCGAGCGCGTTCGACGAGCGGTTCCTCCGCGAGGAGGGGATCGCGATCGGGGTCTACCGGGGACCGATCACGTTCCGGTCGAACGAGACGCTCCCGGTCCATCGATGGTGGCCGTACGTGCAGGGGTACTCGGCCGAGTTCGTGCGGGGGGTGCTGGAGGCCCATCGCATCGGCCGCTCCGCCACCGTCCTCGATCCGTTCGCCGGCAGCGGGACGACCCTGGTCGAGGCCCGTCGCGCGGGGGCCCGAGCGGTCGGGGTCGAGCTGCTCGCCCCCGCCGTCCTCGCGGCCCGGGTGAAGACCGCGTTCGAGCTGGACGCCGGGCGCCTCGAGCGGTGCTCGCGCGCGGCGCTCCGTTCGGCGGCGACCGGCTCCGTCGGCGACCTCCCGTTCCTGCGCGAGACCCGGCGTCAGTTCGCCCCCCCGGTCCTCCGTCAGCTGCTGCGCCTGCGCGACGCCCTCCCGCCGGAGGGGACGCCGGAAGCGGACGCCGTACGGCTCGCGTTCGGGCGGATCCTGATCCCGTCGAGCCGCCTCCACCGATCGCCGTGCCTCGGCTACCGCCGCGGCCGGCCGTCCGCGGTGGTCCCCCCGGCCGACCGCTTCGCGCGCGCGATCGCGACGATGGCCGAGGACCTGCGCGCCCTCCGTACCGAACGCGGGCGCTGGGGCCCCCCGGCCCGCGTCCTCCAGGGCGACGCCCGCGCCTTCGAGGTGCCCCCGAGCTCGGTGGACCTCGCCGTGACGAGCCCACCGTACGTCAACGGCATGGACTACGTGATGAACTACAAGGTCGACCTCGCCTGGCTCGGCTACGCCCGATCGTACGCCGACCTGCGGCGCCTGCGGGGCGCCGAGGTCGCGTGCGACAACCTCCCCCGTCGCGAGACGAGCGATTACCGCGCGAACGCGACCGCGCCGGATCCCTGGCTTCCGGAGATCCTCGACCGGATCGACCGGAACGTGCGACGCAAGGGGACCTACCGGCGGGACGACATGCACGCGGTGGTCCATCGCTACTTCGCCGACCTCGTGCCGGTCCTGCGGAGGACCCGGAACGCGCTCCGCCCGGGCGGCCGACTCGTCGTCGTCGTCGGGGACTCCCTGCTCGCGGGAACGTACGTCCCCGGCGACCTCCTCCTCGCGCGGATCGCGGCCCGCCAGGGCCTCGAGGTCGTCGGCGTGGACGTCGCGCGGGCCCGTCGCAGCGGCCAGCGGCGTTCGTTCGCGCTGCGGGAGTCGATCGTCACCCTCCGACGCCCGGCGCGGTAGTCCCGGCCCGCTCGGCGCACCGCTCGAAGCAAACGCTTATCGGGAGCGCGGAAGAACCACCGTTGGCCGGAGCGTTCGATGCCCGACCCCTCCTCCGAGCCGAAGTTCCTCGAGCCGCTGCTCGGGGTCGTCTTCGACCTGGACGGAACGCTCGTCCTCTCCCACCACGACTTCGGCCGCATCCGCGGCGAGGTCGTGCGCATCGCCGAGAAGCACGGGGTCGTGCCGGGCCGGCTGTCGCCCCGCGAACCGGTCCACCGGATCGTCGAGCAGGCGCGCGAGGAGCTGAGGGGCAGCGGTCTACCGGACGGAGCGCTCTGGCGCTTCGAGGCGGAGTACCAGAAGCGGATCGACGCGATCGAGCTCGAGGCGCTTCCGCACACGGTAGCGCGTCCCGGTGCCGCGGAGCTGCTCGGCGGACTCCGCGCGCGGGGCTATCGCCTTGCCATCCTGACGCGGAGCTCGGAGGCCTTCGCCCGCGCCGCGCTCGTCCGCACCGAGCTCGGGTCGTTCTTCGCCTACCTTCGCAGCCGGAGCACCCCCGGGCCGGCGAAGCCGTCCCCCGAGGCGCTCCTGCTCCTCCTGCACGAGATGGGGATCCCGGTCGAACGAGCGCTCTACGTCGGCGACCATCTGCTGGACGCCGAGTGCGCGATCGCCGCCCGCGTGCGCTTCTACGCCGTGCTTCCGGACCCGAGCGAAAAGGCCGACCTCGCGGACGCCGCCGACCGCTTCCGCGCCTCGGGGGCGAGCGCGATCGCCGCCGACCTCCCCGCGCTCGCCCGCTACCTCGCCGCGGCGCCCCCGACGCCGAGCCCGTAGGGGCGGTTCAGAGGTACTGCGCCCAGGCGTGCAGCACGGCCCGTTCCGCCGAGGCCCACGCCTCGGGGATCTGGTTCCAGCCGCCCTTCTGGTCTCCGACCACGTACAGGCCGTCGATCGGTCGGCCGTCGGCGTCGCCGATCGCCCGGGAGTCCTCGTCGACGACGACGAACCCCTCCGCGTCGAAGCGACAGCCCAGCGAACGGGGGATCGCCTGGTGCATGTCGTACCAGCCGAGCGCCGAGAAGCCACGGTCGTAGGACCGGTGACTGCCGTCGGCGAACCGCACTCCGAACCGGTGCTCGCGGATCTCGTCGAAGCCGGCGATCGAGCCCGTGACGACCTCGACCCGGCGCTCGGCGAGCCGGGCCGAAAGCTCGGCGCGCTCGTCCCCCGTTGCCCCGAACTCCGGCGGGCGCCCGTGGGTCAGGATATCGACCTGGCCGGGGGCGAACTCGAACAGGTCGAGCGCCGTCCGGGCCGCGAGCGCCTCGTGGCCCAGGACGCCGACCGACTTGCCGGCGAGCTCGTGCCCGTCGCAAACGACGCAGAAGTCGACGATCGCCTGGTTCGCCCACGGGAAGATCGCGTCGATCCGCCCGCCAACCTCGACGATCCGGTCCACGACCCCCATCGCGAGGACCACCGCCCGACCGCGGGCCTCGAGGTCCTGTTTGAGCCAATCGAAGCGGACCGCGTAGCCGTCGCCGTCGCGGACGACCGACGCCGCCCGTCCCGGGGTGAAGTAGTCGACCCACGCCGAGGCCGCACGGACCGAGGCGACCTGCTGGTCGAGCAGGCGGTGGCCGGAGATCCCCTCGGGAAAGCCGGGGATGTTGTCCATCCTCGGGGCGTAGAACGAGCGCGAGTACTTCGGACCCCGGTCGATGACGGCGGCGGTCCGCCGCAGAAGCGCCGCCTTGAGCGCCGCCTGAAGGCCGGCGTGTCCGCCGCCGACGACGACGAGGTCGTAGCGCTCGCGGAGCCGGGGGAGGCCGGGCACCCGGCGACCACCGGGAGAGGGGATTTGACGGCTCACGCCGGCTCGGCTGGGGCGGTGCGCCGTGCGCCGGGGGGCGCGCGACGGCAAATCTTATGGACGAACGCTCGCCTCGCACGCGTCGGGTTCCGCCGCCCGTGCTGTCCGACGCGCCCGAACGCCCGCGCGCGGGGACCCTGTTTTTGGAGGACGGCAGCCGCTTCGACGGGATCGGGTTCGGGGCGACCGGCCGACGGGTCGGCGAGGTCGTCTTCACGACCGGGATGGTCGGGTATCCCGAATCGCTGACCGACCCGTCGTTCCGGGGCCAGATCCTCACCTTCACCTACCCGCTGCTCGGCAACTACGGCGCCCCCCGACGGGGAGCCCGCGACGCGGACGGGCTTCCGCCGCTCGAGAGCGACGGCGTGCAGGTCCGCGGCGTCGTCGTCCGCGGGACGACGCGCCCGAACCACTGGGCGATGGACGGGTCGCTCGACGCCTGGCTGCGGGACGAGCGCGTCCCGGGGCTCCTCGGCGTCGACACCCGGCGCCTGACCCAGCACCTGCGGGCGCACGGCGTGCTCCGGGGAGCGATCGACGTCAGCTCTTCCGAGCGTCCGAGCTCGAGCGACGAGCTCGCCCGGGCCCTGCGGAGCGCCCCGTCCTACCCCGAGGAGAACCTCGTGGCGGAGGTGGCTCCGACGGAGCCGAGCGTGATCGCGCGCAACGGCGGCCCGCTGGTCGCCTTCCTCGACTGCGGCACGAAGACGAGCATCGTCCGCGCGCTGCTCGACCGGGGGGCGAGCGTGCTCCGCCTGCCTCCGACCGCCGAGGTCCCGGCGAGCTGGCACGGCCGGCGCGTCGCCGGGCTGGTCGTCAGCAACGGACCGGGGGACCCCGCCTCGCTCGCCGCGACGATCGAGGAGCTCGGCCGCCCGTCCGTGCGCGAGCTGCCGACGCTCGGCATCTGCCTCGGCCATCAGCTCCTTGCGCTCGCGCGAGGCGGGCGGACGTTCAAGCTCAAGTTCGGCCACCGAGGCCAGAACAAGACCGTCTGCTTCCCGGACGGGCGCGCCGTGATCGTGAGCGAGAACCACGGCTACGCCGTCGAGCCGTCCTCGCTCCGCGGGACCGGCCTCGAGCCGTGGGCGACGAACCCGGACGACGGGACCCTCGAGGGCCTCCGGGACGGGCGGGGACGCACCGTCGCGCTCCAGGGGCACCCGGAAGGCCATCCGGGACCGCAGGAGGCGAGCTTCGTCTTCGACGAGTTCGTGCGGCGCCTCCGGAGACGGGCATGAGCCCGACGCTCCCCCGCAAGGTCGTCGTCCTCGGGAGCGGGGCGCTGAAGATCGGCGAAGCCGGCGAGTTCGACTACTCCGGCAGCCAGTGCCTCAAAGCCCTCGAGGAGGACGGGGTCTACGCGATCGTCGTCAACCCGAACATCGCCACCCTCCAGACCGACCCGCCGCGGCACGGGAAGGTCTACTTCCAGCCGCTCGTGCCGGAGTTCGTCGCGCCGATCCTCGAGGAGGAGCGACCGGACGGGCTGTTGCTGTCGTTCGGAGGCCAGACGGCGCTCAACTGCGGGGTCGCGCTGAGCGACCTCGGCACGCTCGGCCGGACCGGCACGCGGGTCCTCGGCACGCCGCTCGCCGGCATCCGCGCAACCGAGGACCGGGCCCGGTTCGTCCGCTCGATGACGCGGGCCCGCGTCCCGACGCTGCCCAGCCGGGCGGTCCGCTCGGTCGACGAGGCCCTCGAGGTCGCGGGGACGTTCGGTTTCCCGGTGATGGTCCGCGTCGCGTTCACCCTCGGGGGTAAGGGCGGAGGGGTCGCGCGCAGCCGGGAGGAGCTGCGGGAGGTGGCGACCCGGGGGCTGCGGGCGAGCCCGGTCCGGCAGATCCTCCTCGAGCGGTACGTCGGGACGTTCAAGCAGATCGAGTACGAGGTCGTCCGCGACGCCCGCGACAACGCGCTGACCGTCTGCAACATGGAGAACGTCCTCGGGATGCGCGTCCACACCGGCGACAACATCGTCATCGCGCCGAGCCAGACCCTTACCGACGAGGAGTACCAGCTGCTGCGTCAGGCGGCGCTGCGCGCCGTCCGCGAGGTCGGGGTCGTCGGGGAGTGCAACATCCAGTTCTGTCTCGAGCCGAACAGCCTCGAGTACTACGCGATCGAGATCAACGCGCGCCTCTCCCGCTCCAGCGCCCTCGCGAGCAAGGCGACCGGCTACCCGCTCGCCTACGTCGCGGCCAAGCTGGCGCTCGGCTACGCGCTGCCCGAGCTGAAGAACCGGATCACCGGTGTCACGACCGCCTGCTTCGAGCCGTCGCTCGACTACGTCGTCGTCAAGCTCCCCCGGTGGGACCTCGACAAGTTCGCCCACGCGGACCCCCGGCTCGGGCCGGCGATGAAGTCGGTCGGCGAGGCGATGGGGATCGGGGCGTCGTTCCCCGAGGCGATCTCCAAGGCCTACCGCATGGCCGACCCCCGCGTCGACCTGCGCCCCCCGCCCACGGTCCGGCCGGTCGAGGAGATCCTTGCCGACCTCGCCGAACCGAAGCCGGCGATCCTGACCCACGTTCTGGAAGCGCTCCGCGCCGGGGTTCCGGTCGCGACGATCGCCGAACGGTCGTTCATCGACCGGTGGTTCGTGGACGCGCTCGGCGAGATCGAGGCCACCGACCGGGCGATCGCCGCGCGGCCGGGAGGGGAGCTCCCCGGCGAGCTGCTCCGGCGCGCGAAGGAGCTGGGCCTCTCCGACCGGGCGATCGCGCGGGCCGCCCGTCTCGACGAGGAGGAGGTCCGTCGCCGGCGCCTCGCGGCCGGCCTCCGCCCCCGCGTCCGCATGATCGACACCCTCGCCGGCGAATGGCCGTCGCGGACCAACTACCTCTACCTCACCTACCGAGCCGACGCCGACGACGTCGCGCCGATGGCCGGCGACTCGGCGCTCGTCATCGGTGCCGGGCCGTACCGCATCGGCTCGAGCGTCGAGTTCGACTGGTCGACCATGAACCTGGTCGAGGGGCTCAAGGCCGAAGGGCTCGGGGGCGTCGCGCTCCTGAACTCGAACCCGGAGACGGTCTCGACCGACTACGACCGCTCCGACCGGCTCTACTTCGAGGAGATCACGCTCGAGCGGGTCCGCGACCTCTGCGACTTCGAGCGGTTCCGAGGGGTCGTGACGTGCGTCGGCAGCCAGCTCGCGCAGAACCTGACGCCGCTCCTGGCGACCTGCGGGATTCCCGTGCTCGGCACCTCCCCCGAGTCGATCGACACCGCCGAGGACCGGGCGCGGTTCGCGAAGCTCCTCGAGCGGCTCGGGATCCCCCAGCCGGCATGGCGCGCGTTCACGACGGTCGAGGAGGCGAGCGGCTTCGCCGAGGAGGTCGGCTACCCGGTGCTCGTGCGGCCCTCCTACGTCCTGAGCGGGCAGGCGATGCGGGTCATCGCCGGCCGCGCCGATCTCGGCCGGTTCCTATCAGAGGCGGCCCGGGTCTCCCCGGAGTACCCGGTCGTGATCACGAAGTTCGTCGAGGGAGCCGACGAGCTCGAGCTGGACGCGATCAGCGACGGGGAGCGCGTCCTGGTCGCCGGGATCCTCGAGCACGTCGAGCACGCGGGCGTGCACTCGGGCGACGCCATCTTCTGCCTGCCGCCCCGGCACACCTCGGCGAAGGTCGAGCGCGAGCTGATCGGCGCCGCCCGGCAGCTGGCGCGCACGCTGGCGATCCGCGGGCCGTTCAACGTCCAGTTCCTGGTCGAGCGCGGCACCCCGCGGATCATCGAGCTCAACCTCCGGGCGAGCCGCTCGCTGCCGTTCCTCGCGAAGGCGACCGGCGCGCCGCTCCTGCGGGAGGCGGCGCGCGCCCTGCTCGGCCGGCCGCTCTCGCGCGACGGGGTCGCCCCGCTGCCGCCCGGCCGCGTCGGCGTGAAGGTGCCGCAGTTCTCGTTCCTCCAGCTCACCGGCTCCGACCCGCTCCTCGGGGTCGAGATGCAGTCGACCGGGGAGGTCGCCTGCTTCGGCCCGACGTTCTCGGACGCGCTCGTGAAGGCGCTGGTCGCCACCGGCGTCCGCCTGGTGCCCCGACGGGGCGCGGCGTTCCTCTCGGTCGGCGGGCGGCCGCTCAAGGAGGCGCTCTGGCCGATCGCCCGTCGTCTCCGCGGCCTCGGGCTCCGCCTCGCCGCGACCGAGGACACCGGTGCGTTCCTCGCCGAGCGCGGCCTCCGCGGGGTGCGGATCCTGCACAAGGTCAGCGAGCCGGACCGGCACCCGAACGTCACGGAGGCGCTGGACGGCGGCGAGATCGACCTGCTGCTGAACGTCCCGGCGTCCCTCACCCAGGAGAAGTTCGAGCGGATGCTCGAGGACGACTACGTCCTGCGGCGCAAGGCCGTCGAGCTCGGCATCCCGCTGTTCACGAGCCTCGAGACGTTCGCCGCCTACGTCGAGGGGGTCGCCTGGCTCGAGGAGCACCCGCTCACGGTCGAGGCGCTCTACGGGACACCGGAGCCGGCCGCGCCCGGGGCCGCCCCGAGGGACGCGCGATCGATCCCGGTCGTGCCCCGGCGGCGACGGGGCCGTCGGCGACGCGCGCCGGCTACGGGAACTTCGTGACCGAGTACTCGGGCACGAGCGTCGACGTGTCGAGGATCTCGGGGATCCCGCGGATCCGCTCGGTGACGAAGTCGAGCACCCCGCGGCGTCGGTTCGTCGCCGTCGGCGGGAACTCGAGGACGACCAGGATGTCCCAGTCGCCGGTGAGGAAGTGGAGCTCCTTGACCTCCGTCAGCCCCTCGAGGAGCCGGCGGATGCGGTCGAGGTCCCCGCCCTTCACCTTGAGGTAGCTGAGCGCGCGGATCGTCTTCAGCTCGGTCGGCATCAGCGCGGCGAGGTTCTCCTCGTTGAACTGCTCGCAGCCGACCAAGCGCTGGCCCCCGCCCGAGACGAGGACGGGGAACTGGGTCACCCCCCGCAGATGCTCGGTGACGAGCCGTTCGAGGCGACCGGCCTTCTCGACGTCCACGACCTTGAGGCCGTAGCCGCGGCGGTGGGCGAGCTCCTCCGTCAGCGCGAGCGCCCGCGACTGGTCGTCGGAGAGGAAGTAGACGGGGGCCTCGCCGGAGGAGGCGTCCGCCTCGCCGAGGCCGGTCGGGGCGCCCCCGACCGACGTCGCCGTGCCCGGCCCGAACCCCGGTCCCGTGGCGGCCGGTGCGTGGCGGTAGAACGTCGTGACGGTCTTGCGTGACTGGACGTAGAGGATCAGCTCGGGCGCCGGGTCGGCCATCGAGGGCCGGAGACGATGCCCCCTATAAAGGGCGGCCGCGGGGCGGAAGAACGGGAGGAAAGGGTTCGACGCAGGGTCCGGGGGGGCGCTAGTAGCGCTTGTAGCTGTCGGAGCGCTCGCGCCCCTGGCCGCCACCGCCGCCACCGCCGCCGCCGCCGTAGCGTCCGCCGCCACCGCCGCCGTAGCCGCCGCGGTCACGGTAGCCGCCGCCCCCGAAGGAACGGCGCTCGCTCTCGAACTCCTGCTGGCTCATGTCGAGGGACTGGTTGATCTCTCCGATCGCCTCGGTCGACTTCGACAGGTTGCCGTACCGGCCGACGTTGAGGCGCATGTGTCCGCGCACGAGGGAGACGTAGCCGTTGTCGACGAGGATGACCTCGTCCTTGGCGATCGTCCCGATCTGCTCGTTCCACAGCGAGAGGGTGATCGTGGCCGTGTCGTCGCCGACGACGGCCTCGCACACCTTTCTCGGATCGCCGAACTTTCCCATCACTTCCTTCGGCTCACCCACGCTCAGCACTTTCGCGAGCACGTTCACTTGCTTCGAGTTCGGCGTCAGGTCTCGCACTTTGGTCAGGGGCTTGTCCACCATGGTCTCGTCTCGCCTCGTTCCGTCTTTCGCGTTTGTCGCGTTCGGGAATCCCGAGCGCCGCCGCTCCTCGTGCGAACACTCGTCGCAAAAGAGAGACGGAGGGGACGCTCGATAGAGGGCGGGTCGCGAATTCCTTGCATGCCCACCTGCGGCGGCCCATATAAGCGACGCGCCCACGTGCGAGGGTGTGGCAGATCGACCCGGTCCCGGCGCCGGAGGGCGGGCCCGTAGCAACGCTAGCCTTTTGGCTCGGGAGCAAGCTCGGCCGAACGCCGGGATGACCCAACAGTTCCGCATCGGGGTCCAGCACCTCCTCCACCGGGAGTTCGACCGCGCGGCGAACGCCTTCGGCGAGGTCGTACGCGAGAACCCGACCGACGGCCAGGCGTGGTCGCATTACGGCCTCGCGCTGACCCACCTCGGACGCGCCGCGGAGGCGGAGCTCGCCCTCTCCCGGGCCGTCGCGCTCGCCCCTCGGAACGGCGAGGCATGGTTCCACCTCGGCGTCGCCCGCGGCCTTCGGGACGAATGGCCGGACGCGGCGAGCGCCTATCGCCGGGCCGTCGCGCTCGAGCCGGAGGACATCGTCGCCTGGCACCGCCTCGGGGTGGCGCTCGCCGAGGCCGGTGACGAGGCGGCCGCCTCCACCGCGTTCGAACGGGCGCTGGTCCTGTCGCGGGACGAGCCCCCGAGCGCGGAGGCCAAGGCTCCCGAGCTCCCCCGCGCGGACGACCACGCGGCCGAAGGGGGGGAGCGGGAAGGCTCCCGCGAGGCGAAGAGCTGGCTCGACCTCGCGCTCTCGCTGCTCGCCCTCGGCGACGAGGACGAAGCGGTCGCCGCCTACGAGCGGGCGTTCACGCTCGACCCGGAGCGGGCGAGCCGCTCGTTGTTCCGACCGATGCTCCGTCTTCTCTCCGCGGTCGGCGAGGAAGAGCCGTCGGAGGCCGGGGCCGCCCCGGCCCGGCCGGGCGGCCCGGAGCGGCCGGAGGCCGTGCGGCCGCCCCCGAGGCCCGAGGTCGGCTGAGCCCCGGGCTAGACCGGACGCGGCGCGTCCGTCACGATCGCCGAGGCGGCCCATTCCTTCGCCTGCTCGCGGCGTTCGGCGTGCTCTCGGTAGAACGCGTGGACCCTCTCGAGCAGCTGGCCCTTGCACTCCCCGCAGAGCATCGCCCCCGAACGGCAGTCGGCGGTGACCCGGGCGAGCTCGTCGTCCGACGCCGCGAACCGGGTCCGCCAGAGCGCCCAGATCGAGCAGATCTCCGGGTCCGCGCCGAGCCGCCGCTGCTCCTCCACGGTTGCGCGGCCGCCGGTGAAGGCGTTGCGGACCTTCCGCTCGACCGTCTTCGGAGGGTCGTTCAGGAAGAGGGCCGACTCCTCGCTGCCGCCGGTCGTCGACATCGCCGCCTCGCCGAGGAGCCCGGGGACCATCCGGCTGTGGAGCAGCGCCGGCTTCGGGTAGCCCAGCCCCTCGGCGATGTCCCGCGTGAGGCGGAAGTGCGGGTCCTGGTCGATGCCGCACGGGATCAGGCAGCGGACCGGCCGCCCCTCGGCCCAGGACGGCCAGAAGCACGGGACCGTCTGGAGCGCGGTGTAGAAGATCCAGCCGATGTTCGCGGACGGCTCGAGGCCGAAGACCGCCTTGACGCTCGAGTAGGTGATCTTCCGTGCGACCCGGATCGCGAGGGGATAGAGCGCGGCGATCGACCGCGAGTCGAAGAAGACGCGCGTGCGCTTCGGGTCGAAGCCGAGCGCGAGGATGTCGTACAGGTTCTCGTAGCCCCAGCGGACCGTCTCCTCGCGGGTGAGGCCGGCGCGCGACCAGAACTTCTCGTCGTCCGTGATCTGGATGTACATCGGCGCCCCGAGGCGCTCCTGGAACCAGCGGCAGAGCTCGAACTGGGCGAGGTGCGACGTATGGAGCGGCCCGGACGGCCCCCGGCCCGAGTAGACGAAGAACGGCTCGCCGGCCTCGTGGGCGTCGAGGAGCGCGGCGAGGTCGCGGTGGCTGTAGTAGATCCCCCGAGCGAGGAGCGGGTGGAGCTCCCCTCCGGCGAGCCGGCGGAGGCGGGCGAGCAGCTCGGCGGAGAGCTCCTGCGTGCCGAACAGCTCGCGCAGCCGGTCGTAGTCGACCTTGCCGCGGACCTCGTACGGGGTGACGACGAACTCCTCCGGCATCGCCGCGGCGCCCTCACCCTTCCGGGAACGTGATCCGGGCGAGGATCGCCTCCCGGTCGGTTCCCGGGACCCCGAGCGTCGTGAGCGCCGTCGAAACGCAGGAGCGCGAGTGCTCGATGCGGATCGAATGACCGCACGCCGGACACGACGCCCATCCCTCGATGAGCCGCCGGAGGCCCTCGCGGGAGGAGGAGGAGTCGCGACGGGCGAACTTGTCGACCAGGATCGCCGCCCCGGACGAGCCCTCGAGGTTCGAGAGCGGTACGCGCACGGCGGTGTTGCAGATCGGGCAGCGCGCCGGATTGCGGCAGGTGCAGGCCATGGCGTCGCCCGGTAGTTCGGTTCCGAGCCTTAAGGCGTCTGGCCGGGCCCGGTCGCGCGGCGCGCCGGTCCGTGCGGATTATGAAGGGGGCCGGTGGTAATCACGGGCAATGGCGGAGCCCTCCGACCCGGTCCGCGCGACGTTCGTCGCGATCCTGCAGCAGCTCAACCGCGCCGAGTCGATCCACGAGGGCCTCACCCAGCTCCAGGCGCTGGAGCTCGGCGATCTGCAGCGGACGCTGCGGGACTTCTGGGCGCTCTCGGAGCGCCGGATCAAGCTCCCGTTCGCCCTCGGCCTGCTCGTCCGCAACGGCCTCGTCCGGCTCGACGCGCCGCCGCCGCCCGGGGCGGGCCGGGCGACCGTGCCGGTCCGCTACCGGATCACGGCCCAGGGCAAGCAGTTCCTGGTCGACGCCCTCCAAAAGACCGACCGCATCGCCTGAGGCCGGGCCCGGCGACCGCCGCCGGTGCCTTCGGCGCGCCAAGCGTTAAGTAGCCTACCCCTGTCGTTGCGCCGTCGTGTCGCGCATCCACTCCGGACGCAAGGGCCGGGCCGGTTCCCACCGCCCGTACCCCCTCGCCCGGCCGGAGTGGGTCACCGCCTCCTCCGAGGAGGTCGTGACCCAGGCTGTCCAGCTCGCCAAGGGGGGCCGCTCCGCCGCCCAGGTCGGGCTCGCGCTGCGGGACGGGCTCGCCGTTCCTTCGGTCCGCGCCGTCACCGGCAAGCGCCTCGGGGCCGTCCTCGCCGGCGCCGGCGTGAAGGCCGAGATCCCGGACGACCTGCAGGCGCTGCTCAAGCGCGTCGTCCACCTCCAGCACCACCTGGAGACGCATCCCAACGACCTCGCCAACCGGCGAGGGCTCACCCTGATGGAGTCGCGGATCCGGCGGCTGGCGCGGTACTACCGCCAGCACCGGCGGATCGCGGAGAACTGGCGGTACTCGGCCGCCGGGGCGGCGCTCCAGGTGGAGTGATGGCCTCGGGTCCCGAGGCGTACGTCTCCCATCCGCGCTACAACGAGGAGTTCGCGAAGGCCCGCGGGCTCGTCCTGGCCCACCCGCGGAGGTGGCGGGTCATCTACCACTACGACGGCGACGGGGTCGCCGCGGCCTCGGTCCTGCTCCGGGCGTTCGCCCGGCTCGGCTACCCGGCGCAGGCGACCCCGCTGTTCGGCGTCGAGCGCGACCGGTACGCGGCCCTCGCCCGCGCGACCCCGGGACCGATCCTCGTCACCGACACCGGGGCGAGCTGGCTGGACGCGTACCCGTCGCACCCGCACCCGGTGGTCGTCCTCGACCACCACCGCTACCCCGGGGTCCCGGACCCGCCCCCGTTGCCGCCCCATGTCGCGTTCGTCGACCCGCTCGACTGGGGGGTCGACGGCATGGACGAGATGTGCGCGTCGACGCTGAGCTGGCTGTTCGCGATCTTCCTCGACCCGGCGAACTGGGACAGCGCCCCCTGGGCGCTCTCCGGAGCGATCCACGACCGTCAGCACGTCGGCGGCTTCCGGGGCCTGAACGCCACGCTGGTCGCGGAGGCGGAGCGTCGGCACCTCCTCGAGCGTCGCCCCGGGGTCGCGCTGTTCGGCCGTTCGGTCGGGGAGGCGCTCGCCCAGAGCGTCGACCCGTACGTCCGCGGGATCTCCGGCCGGCCGGCAGAGGCCGAGCGCTTCGTCCGCGAGCTCGGGCTCGACCCGAGCCGACCGCCGGCGGAGCTGACGGCGGACGAGGCCGGGCGCCTCGCGCACGCCGTGCAGGCCCGGCTCGCCGACGCGCAGGTCCTGCCGGAGTTCGCGGCGATGCTCGGCGGCGAGCGATGGTTCGTCCCGTCGCTCGGGATCGACGCGGAGGAGCTCTCCAACCTGCAGAACGCCACCGGTCGCGCGGGGGTCCCCGGCGTCGGGGTCGCCTTCGCGCTCGGGGACCCGTCCGCGGCAGAGCACGCGCGGGCGACGGAGGCCGACTGGCGCGCCGGCCTGCTCAAGGGCCTGCGGCGCATCGAGGACGGCGGGGTCCGGTCGATGGACTCGCTCCGCTGGTTCGAGAGCCCGGAGATGCCCCTCGCCGGCACCCAGGCAGGCCTTGCGATGAGCTACCTGCTGCCGGCCGACCGGCCGGTGTTCGTCTTCTCCGACATGGGCGACGCCCCCACGAAGGTCAGTTCCCGGGGCCTCCTCCGCCAGGTCGAACGCGGACTCGACCTCGCGAGCGTCTGCCGGACCGCCGCGAGCGAGGTCGGCGGAGAGGGCGGCGGCCACCGGGTCGCCAGCGGGGCGACGATCCCGCCCGGGACGCGCGACCGCTTCCTCGCCGCGGCGGACCGCGAGCTCGCCCGTCAGCTCGGCCGGGGACCGGCGTCGTGACCGCGAGCCCCTCCGCCCCTCCGCCGATCGTCGAGCGGCTGCGCGACCGTTCGGTGGAGCAGGAGATGCACCGCTCCTACCTCGATTACGCGATGAGCGTCATCGTCGGGCGGGCGCTCCCGCTCGGCCGGGACGGTCTGAAGCCGGTCCAGCGACGGATCCTCTGGTCGATGTGGGAGTCCGGCGCGACCCACGACAAGCCGTACCGCAAGAGCGCGCGGACGGTCGGGGAGGTCCTCGGCAAGTACCACCCGCACGGCGACATCGCCGTCTACGACGCGCTCGTGCGCATGGCCCAGCCGTTCAGCCTGCGCTATCCGCTCATCGACGGCCAGGGAAACTTCGGCTCGATCGACGGCGACGCCCCCGCCGCGATGCGGTACACCGAGGCGCGCCTCTCCGCGCTCGCGGAGGAGCTCCTCACCGACCTCGAGAAGGAGACGGTCGACTGGGGCGACAACTTCGACGGCTCGCTGAAGGAGCCGCTGTTCCTGCCGTCCAAGGTACCGAACCTCGTCGTGAACGGCTCGGCCGGGATCGCGGTCGGCATGGCGACCAACATGCCCCCGCACAACCTGGGCGAGGTCGTCGACGCCCTCCTCCTGCTCCTCGAGAGGCCGTCGGCGAGCCTCGAGGAGCTGGTCGCCCTCGTCCCCGGGCCGGATTTCCCCACCGGCGGGTTCCTCTCCGCCGAGGGGATCCGGGAGGCCTACGTCACCGGGCGCGGGACGCTCCACCTCCGGGGCGCGACGGAGATCCGCGAGCGGGCCGGCAAGGACGAGATCGTCATCACGGAGATCCCCTACGAGGTGAACAAGTCGAGCCTTCTCGAGCTGATCGCCGACCTCGTCAAGTCCAAGCGACTGGACGGGGTCACCGACCTGCGCGACGAGTCCGACCGTTCCGGCACGAGCGTCGTCCTCGAGCTCCGCCGCGACGCCCCGGCGGAGATCGTCCTCAACCGGCTCTACGAGCACACGCCGCTCGAGACGAGCTTCGGCGTCATCAACCTCTGCCTGGTCGACGGCCAGCCGCGGGTGCTCGGGCTCGCCGAGCTGCTCCGCCTGCACCTCGAGCACCGCCGCACGACACTGACGCGCCGGGCGACGTTCGACCTGCGCAAGACCGAGGAGCGGCTCCACCTTCTCGAGGGGTTCCTGACCGCGATCGACCACATCGACGAGGTGATCAAGCTCATCCGCCGGTCGAAGGACGCCCCCGCGGCCGAGGCCGGGCTGATGGGCCGCTTCCTGCTCTCCAGCGAGCAGGCGAAGGCGATCCTCGAGATGCGCCTCGCGCGGCTCACCGCGCTCGAGCGCGAGGGGATCGAGAAGGAGAAAGGGGAGAAGGAGGCGCTCGCGCGCGACCTGCGCGAGGTGCTCGCCTCGCCCACGCGCCTGGACGGCTGGATCGCCGACGAGCTCAAGGAGCTCAAGGCCCGCTTCGGCGACGCGCGAAGGACCCGGATCGTCCCCGCGTTCACCGAGCGCTCCCTCGAGGACCTGATCCCCGACACGGACGTCGTCGTCCTCGTCACCCGGGACGGCTACATCAAGCGCCTGCCGCTCGAGCAGTACCGCCGCCAGCGCCGGGGAGGGCGGGGCCTCGTGCAGATGGAGACGAAGGAGGAGGACTTCGTCACGCGGACGTTCGTGACGAAGACCCACGACGACGTCCTCTTCTTCACGACCCTTGGCCGGGTCTACCGCCTGAAGGCCTACGAGCTGCCGGAGGGGAGCCGCCACTCCAAGGGCAAGGCCGTGATCAACCTCCTGCCGAGGCTCAAGGACGGCGAGCGGGTACGGACGCTGCTGCCGCTCCGCGGCCTCGAGGGCCGGGGCGCGCTCTGCTTCGCGACGCGCCGGGGGCTCGTCAAGCGGACCGAGCTCGACCAGTTCCAGAACATCCGCACGAGCGGCATCCAGGCGGTCCTGCTCGAGGAGGGGGACGAGCTGGTCGACGTCGCGCTCGTCACCGACGACGCCACCGAGATCGTCCTCGCCACCTACGGCGGACAGCTCGTGCGGTTCCCGGTCTCCGAGGTGCGGCCGATGGGTCGCGCGACCTACGGGGTGATCGGCGTCCGCCTGTCGGAGGAGAAGGACGACCACCTCGTCGCGATGGCGCCGGTGAGCCCGCGCTTCCCGACGCTCCTGTCGATCACGACGACCGGCTACGGCAAGCGCAGCCCGGTCGATGACTACCGCGAGACGCGGCGGGGCGCACACGGCGTCCGGACGATCCGCACCGGCGGCCGCAACGGCGGCGTCGTCGCCGTCCTGCCGACGACCGACGCCTCCGAGGTGCTCGTGACGACCCAGGGGGGCGTGACGATCCGCATCGCCGCGAAGGGGATCCGGGTGCAGTCGCGGAACACCCTCGGGGTCCGGGTGATCCGCCTGGACGAGGGCGACGCCGTGCGCGACGCGGTCGTCCTCGAGCCGGCGGTCGACGGCGCCCCCGGACCGTCGGTGGCCGACGACGCCGGCCCGGAGGGAGGGGACGGGCCGCCCGGGGCGTCCGAGCCCCCGGCCGACGGGGACGAGGGGCTCGCGCCGGACGCCCCGGAGCCGCCGGTGGACGGGGACGATCGATCCGCGGAGGAGGAGCCGGACGACGAGGAGGACGATGCCGAGGCGACCTCGGGGTAGGACCGTCCTGCTCTGTCCGAAGTGCGGCTCCGCCCAGATCGCGCTGATCGCCGGCTCGATCGTCGGCCAGGTCTACCACTGCACGGCGTGCGACTACGTCGGCTCGCTGATCCTCGAGCAGGACCTCCCGCGCGAGGGGGCCCAGCCGCAGGGGCAATCGTAAGGCCCGCCGACGCTCGGACGGACGATGCGCCGGAGCCGAGCCGCCTGGCGACGGTGGTACCTCCGCTGGGAGGCGCAGCAGGAGAGCTTCAACCCCCTGCGGGAGGCGCGGTTCACGGTCATGCTCGAGCTGCTCGCCGCCTCGTTGCCGGCGCGCTTCACGGCGCTCGACCTCGGCTGCGGGCCGGGACCGCTCGCCGTGCGGCTGCTGCGTCGCTTCCCCCGCGCCCGCTGCGTCGCGGTCGACCACGACCCGGTCGTGCTCCGGGTCGGCGAGGGGGCCTGGGGCTCGTTCGGCGGACGCCTCCGCTGGAAGGACGCCGATCTGGGCCGGCCCGGCTGGGCGGACCGGCTGCCCCTCCGGCGGTTCGACGCCGCGCTCAGCACGACCGCGCTCCACTGGCTGGACCGGCGGGCGCTGCCGCCGTTCTACCGGGAGCTCGGCCGGGCGCTCCGGCGGGGCGGGCTGTTCCTGAACGGGGACCGGCTCCCGTGGGGCGACGACGAGCCGGAGCTCTCCCGCCTCGCCGAGCGGGTCCGCCGGGTCCGCTGGCACGGTGCGTCCCCGGCGAGCGAGTGGGCCGCCTGGCGCGCCTGGTGGGACGACGCCGAACACGACCCCGAGCTCGCTCCGCTGTTCCCGGAGCGGGCGCGCCGGCAGAGCCAGCACCCCGAGCACGGGGACGAACCGCTTTCTTCCCACCTGCGGGCGCTCCGCCGGGCGGGGTTCGCCCGGGCGGACGTCGTCTGGCGCGACCTCGAGAACGCGATCCTGCTCGCGCGTCGATGACGCGGCGAGCCGGGCGGGCGGGCTAGAGCTCGGGGGACGCCGCCGAACGGCCCTCGTCGGTCGCCGGAGCCTGGCGGCGGGCGACCTCGAGACGCTCGAACAGGCGCAGCGCGCGCACCGTCGGGGCGACGTCGTGGGTCCGGACGATCGCGACGCCGTGCTCGGCCGCATACAGCGCCGCGGCGACCCCGGCGTCGACCCGCGCCGTTGGCTCCGCCTCGCCGGCCGCCCAGCCGAGGAACGACTTGCGCGACGCGCCGATCGCGACCGGATACCCGAGGCTCCGCAGCTCGCCGACGTGGGCGAGCAGCTCGAGGCTCTGC
The DNA here is from genome assembly GCA_035502035.1 of Thermoplasmata archaeon. Lineage (GTDB taxonomy): Archaea > Thermoplasmatota > Thermoplasmata > Lutacidiplasmatales > UBA184 > Lutacidiplasma. The sequence goes on along the minus strand of DATJUZ010000053.1, from coordinate 16,115 downwards.
TCGGGGGTCTTCCCGAAGCCGAGGCCGGGGTCGACCACGAGCTTCTCCGGTGCGACCCCGTCCCGTTCGGCCTCCTCGGTCGCCGCGGCGAGGTCGTCGTAGACCTCCGCCCGGAGGTCGGTGTAGGAGGCCTCCTGCTGCATCGTCGCGGGCTCGCCCCGCATGTGCATCACGATCGCGGCAGCCCCGCGCTGGGCGACGAGGCGGCGCATCGCCGCCTCGCGCAGCCCGCTGACGTCGTTGACGAGGTCGGCGCCGGCGTCCAGCGCTTGGCGGGCCACGTCGGCATGCCGCGTGTCGACCGAGACGGGGACGGTCAGCCGCGCGACGACCCCGGCGAGGACGGGCGCGAGACGGCCCCACTCCGTCTCCGCCGAGGTCGGCGTGGCGCCGGGGCGGGTCGACTCCGCGCCGAGGTCGAGGGCGTCGGCGCCCTCGGCGACCAGCCGCTCGGCGTGGGCGATCGCGGCCGCCGGTTCGAGGAAGCGGCCGCCGTCGGAGAACGAGTCCGGCGTGACGTTCACCACGCCGAGGACGCGGGGACGGGCCCCGAGCGCGAGGGCGCGACGGGCGCCGGCGACCGCGCCCGCTCCCCGGCCGGCGTAGGCTCGGAGCGCGCGTTCGACCTCGTCGGCGAGGCCACGGAGGCCGAACGGCTGCCGCCGGAGCTTCGGCAGGAGGTGCTGGTACTGCCCCCAGGTCGCGAGGAGGACCGCCGGGGTGCGGTCGACCGAGTGGTCGGCGACCCCCCGCGCGTGGGCCGCGTCGCCGCCGACCGCGAGCAGTTCCTGCTTGAGGAGCGGGGCGGCCTTGAGCGCGACGTTCTCCACCCGCACCGGGAAGATGCGGGCCTTGCGGACCATGATCCCGACCCCCTCGGGGTCGCTGTCGGTCGCCTCCAGTTCCCGGGCGATCTCTGCCGGGGGACCCCAGTCGAGGACCCGCGCTCGGAAGCGAGGGCGCCGCTCCGGCTCGGGCACGGTCGCCGAAGTCGGACGTTCCGTATAGCGGCGCGCGGGGGAGGCTTTCCGTCCGCGGGCCTCGGGCGGTCGTGCGGCACGTCAGGGCCCGACCGCTCGTCGTCGCGCTCGCCGGGGCCTCCGCCTCCGGCAAGAGCACGGTCTCCTCCCTCCTCGCCGAGCGGGGCGGGGGACGGCGGCTCCCGGAGGCGTACGACCGGCTCGTGCCCCGGCCGTCCCTCCGGTACCGGTCGCAGCCGGCCCTGCGCGCCCTCGAGCTCCGATTGCTCGCCGAGGAGGCCCGACGCTTCCACGAGGCGCGACGCGCCACCCGTGCCGGTCGCCGCGTCGTGGCGGACACCGGCTTCCTCGACCCGGTCGCCTACACGACTGGGCTCCTGGTCCTCGGGCAGGCGACCGCGGCGACCGCGGAGGCGGTGCTCGCGGAGGCCGCCCGGCTCGTGGCCCGCCGGCGCCTCGGGCTCCCGGACCTGACCGTCTACCTCCAGGTCCCGCCGCGGGAGCGGCGCCGTCGAGCGCGGCTCGACCCGAAGGCCCGTCCACCCGACCTCCAGGCCCGGCACGATCGCGTCGGGGCGGTCGAGGCGCGGATCTTCCGCCGGTGCCTCGCGCGCGCCGCGCCCGGCCGCGTCCGCACGCTCCGCGCGGACGGGACGGCGGCCCCGGTCGCGGACCGCGTGGAACGGCTCCTCGCCGCCGCGCGTCCCCTCGACGACCCGGTCGCCGCAGCGGCCACAGCGCTCGCCGAGCTCCGCCGGCACCCGGCCGTCGCCCGCGCGCTCGGCCGCTCCCCCAAAGTTAAGAAGGCGACCCTGTCTCCCCGAGCCCCCTGATGAAGCCGCTCGACGTCCTCGAACAGAGCCTGCACAAGCGGGTCCTGGTCGCCACGCGCGGCGGGCGCTCGTTCCGGGGGGTCCTGGACGCCTACGACCAGCACCTCAACCTCGTCCTCTCGGCGGCGGAGGAGGTCGTCGAGGAGACCGTGACCCCCCGATCGGGCCTCACGCTCGTCCGGGGCGACTCGGTGGTGTACATCTCGCCGTAGGGGGTCGAGCGATGGGGAAGGGTACTCCGTCCCAGCGGGGAGGCAAGATCGTCCACATCATCTGCCGCCGGTGCGGCCGCCACTCCTACCACCGCCAGAAGGGCGTCTGCGCCTCGTGCGGGTTCGGCTCGACCGCGCGACGGCGCGGCTACGACTGGGCGAAGCTGCGCTAGCCGGGCGGCCGACCGGCCGGGGCCGCGAGACGGCCCGCTCCCCTTCGACCGCGAACCTCAGGAGGCGCTCCGCCGCCCGCCGGATCCCGACCCGGGGCCCGACCTCGACCACGGGCCGCCGGGCGTCCCTCGGGTACAGCGCGATCCCGCGGTCCCGGTCGAGCGCCCGTCCGTCGTCGGCGATCGTGAGCCCGAGGAACCGGCACAGGCGGCCGGGGCCGGAAGCGGCGAGCGGCTCCGGCCCGTCGACCGCGCCCGCCCGCAGCAACACCGCCTCGCCCGGGCGCGTCACCGCGTTCGCGCAGACGACCCGGTGGATGCGGAAGACGTAGAGGGTCCCCGGGGGACCGAACATCGAGAAGTTGCGTCGGTTCGGCCCTCGGAACGCGTGGCTCGCCGGGTCGCCGACGACGTACGCCTCCGTCTCCACGAGCCGGAGCGCACGGGATCGGCCGGCGCGACGCACGACGAGTCGGGTCCCGAGGAGGTCGCGGGCGACCCGGGCGGTGGGGCGCGCGAAGAACGCGCCCCCCAGACGGCGGGGACGGGCGCGCCTAGAGGAGCTGCCCGCGGTCACAGAGCGGCACCCCGTCGACGGCGACGGTCGCGCCGCCGATCACGATCCAGGAAAGGTAGCGGCAGCGGTTGGTGCCGCCGTACGTCGAGTTGCCCCCGATCGCGAGGGTCACGGCGCCCTCCTCCTCGTCCTCGGCGTGGGGGACCCCCGCGGCGAGGCTCCCGTTGAGCCCGATCCCGAACAGCGCGACCGTCTCCCGGCCCCGGGGCGCCGCGGCGAACTCGCTCTCGAACGCGTCGGCTCCCTCCGCGTACCAGTAGTTGCGCAGCCTCCCTCCGTCGATCTCCCACTGCCCGCCGGAGACGCGACCGCCCGGCAGGAAGCTCGGGCGGTTCGCGACCGCCGTGCCGAACGCGGACCGTTCGTCGACCGCGACCACGACCGAGCCCGCCGGCGCGGTGGCGACGGCGCGTCCCCGGCGGCGGTCGGCCGGGTCGACCCGCCCGTCGTCGATCCAGGGGGTGCGGCGACGGAGCCGGAGGCGAACGTCCGTCCCGTCGTCCCCCGTGACACGGACCTCGCGACCCCGCGCGAGCAGCCGCTCGACCCGGCGCCCGGCCGAGGCGATCGCCGGGTAGTCGGCCTCCGAGATCGCCCGGAGCAGCTGGCTGCGCCACATCGCGCCCGGGACCCCCCAGAACTCCGCCTCGGGGTCGGAGGCGTAGCCGACCAGGCAGCGGAGGCGACGCGGCCCGGCGGCGGAGCGCGGCGCGAGCCAGAGGTCGTCGTGGCCGGCGAGCGGGGCGCTCAGGTCGCGCGGGAGCCCGCGCAGCCGGGGTCGGTCCGCGGGGCCGGGGAAGTAGAGGAGCGCGTCGCTCGAGCGGAGCGCCGCGCGCGCCGTGCGGGGCAGGCTCGACCAGCTCGCCGTCGAGCGGGCGAGGTCGACGCCCCGCCAGAACGCCGACTCGTCCTCGAGCAGCAGCAGCGGCCGGGCACCGATCCGCCGCGCCTCGGCGACGACCGCGGAGGCCCAGGGGAGCGTGTGGCTCCAGCTGACGACGACGAGCTGCTCGTCGCGCCGGAGCTCGAGGGCCGAGCCGACGAGCGCGCGGGCGACCGCCGGGGGGCTCGCCGCGCTCGCCGCCATCGGCCGCGCGAGAGGGTCGGGCCGCTTAACGATGCGAGCGCTGCCGGAACCGGGCGACGATCGCCGCGGCGGAACCGCCCTGCCGGGCAAGCTCGTTGGCGCACCGCACGATCACCGCCCCCGCGTCCTCGTAGCCGGGCGCGTATCCTACCGGGGCGGGAGCCGGCGGGAACGACCTCCACCCGTCCTCGCGGCGGCCGGCCCGCTCGACGACGTCCGCTATGCGTCGCCCGCGCGAGAAGGCGTCCAGGTCGGCCCGCAGGGTCTCCGGCCACCCGGCGTCCCGGGCGAGCGCGAGCAGCGCCCGGACCTTCTCCGGCCGGTGCCGACGACGGCGGCGGCCGTCCGCGAGGACGCCGTTGAAGTAGAGGAACGGAGCGCCGAGCTGCAGCGCCTCGAGGAGCGAGCGGCTGCCGGTGACGATGCGGAGCTCGGCGTCCCGAAAGGCGCGACGCCACGCCGTGCGGCCGACCGGCCCCGCGGTGACGTGGGTGAGGCTCCCGGAGGGCGTGCGCACGAGCGGCCGAGGGCTCCGCACCTCAAGCCGCGGCATCGGGCGGAGGGGCGCGAGACCGCGCTCCACCTCGGGCAGGATCGCCGCGGAGCTCGCCGGGCTGGCGTACCACAGCCAGGCCCGGCGCGGGCGACGCGGGGGCGTACCGGACGGCGTGGCCCGGGGCGGCGGCCACGGCCAGAGCGGGCCGGTCTGGACCGACTCGGGGTGCTCGCGCGCGAACCGAGGCGCGTACCGTAAGCCGGCGAAGAGGTGCAGCACGTTCGGCCGGTCGAAGGCCCGGAAGGTACGGAACGCGGTGCGGAAGCTCGCCAGCTCGCCCGCCTCCTCGGCGGCCGCCAGACGGCGGGGGATCTCCCGCGCCGGAACCCCTCCCTCGCGGAACCGTTCGATGGTCTCCTCCCGGGTCGTGAGCGTCCGCGCGAACTCCTCGAGGCTCACGTGGACGAGCCGGTCCTCTCCGTAGGCATGCTCGAGGTCGTCGACCTCCTCGGCCCACGGCCCGGCGCGTCGGAGCGGCCCGGCCCCCCCGGGCGCCCCGGTGATGCCCCAGGCCGGAGCGATCGAGAGCGCCACCGGCGCGCTCGGGCGAAGGCGGTCACACCGTCGATGGGCGGGCCACGCCCAGGGCCCGTCGACCTCCCGCGGGAGGGCATGCCCCGGCCGACGGTAGAGCGACACCGGGAACCCCGCGGAGGCGAGGTAGGCGCCGGCGGTGAGCACCTCGTCGATGTCCCCGACCCCACCGCCGACGATCGCCGGCAGCAGGTAGACGTCCAGCGGGGCGGCCGGTCGGGGGGCGCTACGCGCTGGGCCGATAGAGCGTGTCGAGGGGGAACGCGTCGTGGAACCCCACCTCCTCGAGTGCCCGGCGCCCCCGGAGGTTGTACTCGGCGACGCTCGAGAGGATCCGGGCCGGGGCCCGGGCGCCGAGCCAGCGACCGGCGACCCGGATCAGCTCGGCGACGAGCGCCGGTTCGAGGCCCTCGGCGACGATCGGGCTGCTGAGGTGCGCCGCCTCGGTCGTCGGGGTCGAGGTCGCGCTGACGTGCGCCTCCGGGCCGTGGCCCCGGTCGACGACCCAGCCGGCGGTCTCCGCCCGGAACAGGCGGTCGACCCAGGAGATCCCCGTCAGCTCGCGGGGCTCGAACGGCAGCACGTCCCGCACCTTCGACGGCAGCGTCGCCGTCGCGATCGCGCTCAGCGCCGGGGCGTCGCGGCGTTCGAACGGCCGGATCCCGGCGGGCGTCGGCGCGGGGGCGAACGCCGCCGGCCGGTCGTGGACGACGTAGGCCTGGTGGTCGAGGACCTCGTAGCCGGCCGAGAGGTACAGCGTCCGGGCCGGGGTGTTGGCGCTCAGGACGCGCAGGACGACGTACGGCTTGCGACGGCGGGCGGCCGTCGCGCGGGCCGTCTCGATCAGCCGGCGGGCGATGCCCCGGCGACGGAACTCCGGGGCGACGACGACGTTGCTGAGAAAGCCCGCCCGTCGCGCGAACGACAGGAGCGTCGTGCCGGCGAGCGCGCCGTCCTGCTCGAGGACGTAGAGGTGGAACGGGGAGCGGCCGACGAGCCGCGCGAGACCGAGGAACACGCGAAGGTCGGCGCGATAGAGCCGTCGGATCACCTCGGAGAACCCCTCGGCCCGCATGCCGAGCACCGCCTCCTCCTCGGGGAACTCCGTCTTCATGAGGGCGAACAGGGCCGGGGCGTCCGTCCGTCGGAACTCGCGGACCTTCATCGGCGTCGACCCTGCTGGAGGGCCGAGGAGAAAAGCTCCCGGAGCGTGGGGGCGGGCCGGTCGGCGCGTCCCTCGGAGAACACGGCAATGCTCGGCCGGTCGAGCTGGGCGGGCGAGAGCTTTCGCTGCGCGTCGGCGAGGAGGCGGTCGGCCCGAGTACGGGCGTCGCCCGGGGGGAGTCGGGCGAGCGCGCCGAGCGCCGCCTCGAACAGGTACGCCTCGGCGTTCCGACCCGGCAGCGACTCGCCCCCGCTCGCCCCGGCGACCTCCCCGCCCGTGGGCGGCGGCGCCGTCGCGAGCACGCGGGCAATCGCGTACCGCGCCCGGACGTCCCCGAGCCGGCCGAGCGACCAGCACGCCGCGACCCGGACCTCCGGCGCCGGGTCCCCGAGCGCCGGCCGGAGGCGGGCGGCGGTCTCGGTCCGGCCGAGCCGCCCGAGTGCGTAGACCGCTCCGCGGCGGGGCCAGGGATGCCGGTCGTCCAGGAGCGCGAGGAGCCGGGGAACGTCCTCCGTCGACCCGAGCGTCCCGAGCGCGGCGGCCGCCGCGCCTCGGACCGACCAGGCGACGTCGTCCAGATGGGCACGGACGGCCGGGCGGCCGGCGACCGCCCCGATCTCTCCGAGCGCGTGGAGGGCGCAGACCCGCACCCAGGACTCCGGGCGGGAGGCGAGCCGGCGCAGCGCCGGCACGGCGCGGCGGTCGCCGATGCGTCCGAGCGCGATCGCGACCGACGGCTTCTCCCAGCTCCCCGGCGCCTCGAGCCGCTGCAGGAGCGCCGCCACGCTCGCTCGGTCCCTCCGTCGACCGAGGACGATCGCCGCGGCGCCCCGGACGCGGGGCGCCGGGTCCCCCAGGAACGTGCGCACCCGGCGGCGCGCGGCGGCGCCCCCTCCCCCCGAGCGGTCGAAGGCGAGGAGCGCGGCCCGGCGGACCCGGTCGGAGGGGTCGGAGAGGAGCGGCTCGAGCTCGGCGAGCGCCGCCGCGCCGCCGAGCGTCCCGAGGACCCCGGCGATCCCCTGGCGCTCCTCCGGGGTCGCCGTGCGCGCGCGCGCCCCGATCAACCGTGCCAGGCGGGCGCGCGACGGGCCCCTCGGCCGTGCCACGGCCGGCGGACCGGTCGTCGGCCGCCGCGCACGCCGGACCGCGGGCATCCTCGGCGCCCGAGCGGCCCGTCCCTCAAAGCGGTGCGCGGCTATCCCGGGACGAGCGCCGTCTGCCCCGGTGCCTCGGCCGAACGGTACGGCGAGCGCTCCGGCGGTCGCGGGGCGCCCCAGCGGGCGAGGAGCGCGTCCCGTCGCACGCCGAACGGCGCGAGCAGCGTCTCCGCCTCCCGCGCGAGCAGCTCGAGGTAGGCGCCGACGTCGTAGCGCTCGCCGCCCTCGATCAGCTCCGCCGCGCGGACCCGCGTCCGCCAGGAGCGGCTCGTCCGGTCGAGGATGGCGAACCGGACCGTCTCGCCGGCGTCGCGCGGGGCGCCGGCCGCCGCGAGCTGCCGCAGCGCGGCGACCGAGTCGGTGAACGTCACGAACGACGCCGGCGCCTGGCCGACCCGGTGGGCGATCACGAGCTCGTCGACCGGCCAGGCGCCGTCGGCAAGCCGTGCCGCGAACAGGTCGGCCCGGCGGAGCGCGCGCGGCACGAGCGCGCGCACCCCCTCGGCGTCCCGGGCCGAGCGCAGGAGCTCGAGCAGCTCGAGCTCGAACCGCCGCAGGAACGTCGGGGTGTCGTGGCGTCGGCCGCCGATCCCGCGGAGCTTGAACTCGCCGTGCTCGTAGAGGCCGTAGTAGCGGTTCGGCACCCCGAGGCCGTGCGTCACCGCCGGCAGGAAGACGATCCAGCGGTAGCGTCCCTCGTAGCCGAGGGGGAGGTCGTGCACCGTGCTCGCCCGGCGCGCGAACGCTTCGGGGTCCGGCGGATCCCCGGGGTCGGCGGGACGGAGCCAGAGAGAGTCGACGATCCCGTGGACGGTCCGGTAGCCGTAGCGTTCGGCGTCGGCGATGAGCGTCGCGAGCAGCTCGCGCGCGTAGGCGTTGATCGCCTCGTGGCACTCGATCCGGCCGAACCGCGCGTTGCGATAGCCCTGGTAGCCGAAGGCGGTGACGAGGATCCACTTGAGCATCTTGACGCGGTGGCCGAGCCGCCGCGCCTCCTCGGGGGCGAGGCCGCCGCGCTTCAGGGCGGCCTTGTAGGCGAGGCGGCGCCGAAGGAGCGGCTCGAGCGTCCGCGGGATCAGCCCCACGCGGCGCGTGCAGGAGCGGTAGCCGAGCCCCGGCGCCCGGATCGGGCTCGCCGGGCAACAGCGGCAGTCGAGCGTCTCCGCCGAGAGGTTCTTGCGGACCATCAGGTGCGGGTAGAGGCTCGCGAAGTCGAACTCCTCGACCCGGTCGTGGACGCCGACCGGCGGCAGGAGGATCACCCCGCCGCGGTCGGAGGCGACCAGGCTCTCGCCGGTGCGGAACTCCTCCGGGCGGTTCTTCTTCCACGGGACGTGGACGTCCCGGGCGAGCGCCTGGGCCATCTCCATCGCCGTGAAGCACGTGCCGGGGGACTGGCGGGCGACCGTCTGCAGCGACAACCGCGCGAGGCGAGCGGCGTCGATCAGGCCGGCGAGCTCGGCGTCGCGGTAGAGGAACGAGTTCGACCGGTCGAGGTGGAAACGGCCCGGGACCGGGTACGTCGCCGCCCGGTGGAGGACCCGGCCGTAGGAGGTGAACGAGCGGGCCGGCCGCGCCGGGGCGAACGACGCGGGCTCGCGCCCGAGCGAAAACTCCCCGGGGCCGAGGCCGCACGCCGCCGCTCGGCGGTAGAGCCACGGCAGGTCGAACTCGTCGCCGCCGTCGGTGAGGAGGACGTCCGGCTCGCGGCGCGCGAGCTCGGCGGCGAGCGCCGGCAGGAGCGCCTCCTCCGGCCCGTCCAGCGTCACCTCCCCGAGCCGCACGGAGCCGATCCGGCCGTCCGGGGGCGGGATCCGGCCCCGGCGCTCCCCGGCGAGGTGGACCTCGAGGCCGGCGACCCGCAGCGGCGGCGGCACGTAGTCGATCGTCTCGGCCGGCTCGGTCGCGACCAGCGCGGCGCCCCGGCCGGCGACCGGGGCGAACGGGTAGAGCCCGTGGGCGAGGTAGTAGAGCTGCGGCGGGGCGAGGTCGACGTCGTACAGCGTGTACGTCGCGTAGCCCCCGCTCGCGTCGATCGCACGCGCGAGCGCCCGGCGGCCGGGGTTCTCGCGGGGCACGACCCGGACGACCGAGCGCGGCCGTCGGTCGAACAGCGACGGCCGGCCGACCCCGAGCTCCGCCGAGGCGACGCGGCGGTCGGCGCGCAGGCGGTCCGCGAGCCGGACGAGCTCGGCCCGGGGGCCGCCCACGAGGAACGGGGGGCGGTAGTCGACGGCGCAGCGGCGGACCTGCCCGTCCGTGCGTCCCTTCACCCAGAGGACGACCGAGCGACCGTCCGGGCTCTCCGTAATGTCGAGGAGCCAGCCGTCCGGCGCCGGGACCGTCCCGGCCACGGTCAGCGACGGCCGTTCCGCGCGGCCGGCTCGGCGCGGACCCGGCCGGCGAGGTCGGTGAGCACGGAGAGCAGGATCGCCTCGAGCAGGTCCGGGCTGCCGACGTACGTCGCCTGGGCAACGTAGCGGCGCGCCCCGGTGCGGACGAGCTCGAACGCCGCCCGGTCCTCCGGGTCCGTCAGGAGGCGCGCGAACGCGTCCCAGCGCTTCAGGCGTTCCTCGAGCGCCTGGCGGTACGTCGGGGCGGTACGTCCCATGCGGCCACCTCCCCGGCGGACGGGCCCCCGCCGAACGTCTCCATCCCGAGCTGGCCGGGCGCGCGCGCGACGAGCGTGAGGCGGGCGTCGTCCCGCATCGCCCGGAGCCGGAGCGTGCCGGCGCCCCGCTCCAGCGTGACGTAGTCGAACCAGCGGGGACCCTGGTCGACGAGCCCGGGGAACCGGGACGCGCCGTCCGGGCCGAGAGTAAGGAGGAGCGGGAGGTCGGCGCGGCCCAGGAGCGCACCGAGATTCCGTGCCATCCGGCGCAACAGGCCGGCCTGCTCCTCCGCAGGGATCTCGTCGTCCGTGAACAGCGCCGTCAGGTCGTGCCCGACCAGGAGCGTCGGCGGGTGCCGCCGGACCTCGCGGCCCCACCGTTCGACCAGCGCGACCATCTGGTAGGCGGTGAACGCACGGGCGAGGCGGATCCGGCGGACGGTCTCGCGCGCGTCGACGCCGAGGGCACGGCCGAGCTCGCCGAGGCGGTACGGATGGAACCGGTTCGCCCCCTCGAGGAGCGAGACGTTCCCGCGGACCCGCGCGCTCCCGACGTAGAGGAGCTCGAGGAGCGGTTCGACGGCGGCGGGCGGGCCGGCCCAGACGGTCAGCTCTCCCGGCGAGAACCGTCGGGCGAGCCAGGGGAAGAGCGACGGGGAGGGCGGGAGGAGGGGGCGCGCGCGGCGGCGGAGGCGCGGGCGCGCCGACGCGGAGAGCGCCCGGGGAGCCGGCGGGGAAGGAGGGGTGCGGTCGCGGGGCCGGGGCGGGAAAGGAGGCTCCGTCCGCTCGTCCGGCCCGAGCGGCTCGAAGATCTCCGGCGCGAGCGCCGGCTCGATGGAAAGCGAGGGGGACATCCGCGACCCGGTCGTCGCAGCGGCCGGACCGCTCTAAAGCGGCCGAGCGGGGGACGGTGAAACAGCGCGAGAACGGACTGTTCCCCTCTCGTGCGCAGCACCGTTATCTGTCGAGCGAGCACCGCCCGGCGTGGCGCCGGTCCACCGCTATCGGACGACCGTCCGCTGGACCGGGAACCTCGGCGACGGCACGCGCGACTACCGCGGCTACAGCCGGGACCACACGATCGAGATCGAGGGGAGGCCGCCGATCCTCGCGACCTCCGGGCTGAGCCCGAGGAGCGACCGGAGCCGGCACACCCCGGACGAGCTGCTGGTCGCTGCGCTCTCCTCCTGCCACATGCTCTGGTACCTGCACCTCTGCTCCCAGGCGGGGGTCGTCGTCGAGGCGTACACGGACGACGCGGAGGGGACCCTCGAGCTCGCGGCCGACGGCTCAGGCCGGTTCACCTCCGCGACCCTGCGGCCCCGGGTCGTGCTGCGGGCCGGCACGGCCGCGCTCGCCCGCCGCCTGCACGAGGAGGCCCACCGACGCTGCTTCGTCGCGAACTCCGTGAACTTCCCGGTCGCCTGCGAGCCGACGATCGTCCCCGCGTCGGCCGTCGACCGCCCGGCGTAGACCGGGCTCAGGGGACGGTCCCGTCGAGCGTGCGGCGGGCCGAGAGCGGCGCCGGCAGCCCGAGCTCCTCCGACAGGGACCGGCAGTTCACGGCGGCGTCCCCGCGGAAGTGGTTGTTGAAGAACCCGTAGACCGCCTCCGTCCGCTCCTCCAGCGCCCGGATCCGCGGGACCCACGCCGCCAGCTCCTCCGCCGCGTAGGTGTAGTCGTACCAGATCGGCGCCCCGTGCCCGTGCCAGCGCACGTAGGCGAACGATGCGGTGACCTCGGGGGCGATCGGCAGGTGCGGTCCGTCGACGATCACGTTCGCGAGCCCGAACTCGCGCAGGAGCGCGTAGGACGCCGGCACGAGCCAGGAGCGCTCGCGGAACTCGACCGCGACCGGCAGGTCGCGCGGCAGGCTGGCGTAGAACGCCCGCGCGACGTCCGGATCGAAGCCGAGGGAGGGGGGCAGTTGCAGCAGCGCCGCGACGAACTTCCCGGCGCCCCGCAGCGGGGCGAGCACCTCGAGGAACCGGGCGAGCTCGTCGTTCGTCCCGACGAGCCGCTGCTCGTGCGTGATCGTCCGGGGGAACTTCGCGGCGAAGCGGAAGCGCGATGGGGTCCGGCGCGCCCAAGAGGCGGCGACGGACGGGGCGGGGAGGCGGTAGAACGTGGAGTTGACCTCGACGATCGGGAACCGGTCGGCGTAGAAGCGGAGGCGGTCGGCCACGCCGCGCGCCGGGTAGACCGGCCCGACCCACTCCGGGTAGTCCCAACCGCTGGTGCCGAGCAGGAGCGTCACCACGAGGCCCCCCGGCGCCAGGGGCGGAGGGCCGTATAGCCCCCGGGGAGGAGGCCCGGCTACGGGTCGGCGGGGAGGCGTTGCGCGGAGGGGTGCGACGCAACGCTAAGTGCCGCCGCGGCTCGAGCCGGGACGGCGATGGTCCAGGTCGACATCGACATCGCGAAGTGCACCGGCTGCTCGCACTGCCGGGACGTCTGCCCGACGAACGTCTTCGAGCTGCGCCCGCGCGGCGAGGTGCCGGACGTCGTCGACGACCCGGCCGTGGCCGCGAAGTTCCAGTTCCGGGGCGAGAAGTCGCTCGCCATCCACGGCCCGGAGTGCATCGTCTGCGAGGCGTGCCTGTTCGAGTGCGAGGGGGAGTGCATCCTCATCACGGACGACGAGCAGCATGTCCACCGCTCGACGTACCGGTAGGAGAGCGACCCGGGCGATGCCGCGGGTCGCCTTCGACTTTCGGTTCACGGTCCGGCTCCCGGCCCCGGCGCGGGCCGCGTACCGCTGGGCGACCGACTATGCCCCGGACGATCCGGCCCGGATGGGCCAGGACGGACACCGTCGCATCGCCTGGGTCGCCGACCGGACCGCCCTGCTCACCGACCGGATCGTTCAGGACGGCAAGCCCGTCACGAAGGTCCGGCTCGTCCGGTTGAGCACGGACGGGCGCAGCTGGACGAACACGCACCTCGCCGGCCCGAACCGCCACTCGCAGTTCTGGTACCGGATCGTCCCCCGCGGCCCGAACGCCTCCGCGCTCCAGTTCGTCGGGCTCCAGGTCGAGCCGAGCCGCCGGGCTCTGACCCCCCGGGAGCTCGTGAAGCGGGCCCGGGCGGTGCGACGGGAGGACGTGGCAACCTGGCGGCGTCTCGCCCGCGTGATGGCCCGCGAGCTCGGCCGATCGCGCCCGGCCGGGCGCTCCCGGCGCCGTCGCTAGGGCGTCGCCCCACCGCCGACAGCTCCCGCCCGAGGAGCCGTTAAATAGAGAGGAACCCCGCCGGCAGAGCCGTGCCCGAGCCCTCCGCGCTCCCCGGTCGAACGGCCGTTCTCGGCGAGCGGGAGCTCGCGATCGGGTTCCGTCTCATCGGGCTCAAGGACGTCGTCGAAGTGACCCCGGAGACGAGCGTTCTCGAGTTCGAGAAGGCGATGGCGAACGACCAGCTGAGCCTCGTCATCGCGAGCCAGGCGATCCGCTCCCGCCTCTCCGAGCCGCAGCGGGCGCACGCGGACGCGTCGTTGCGCCCGCTGGTCGTCTTCATCCCGACGCCGAGCGGCGAGTACGAGGTCGAGAGCATCAGTGCGCTCGCCAAGCGTGTGCTGGGCGTCACGCTCGCGCCGGCGAGCTAGGAGCGGGCCGATGGCGGGGGTCGTGGCGCGGGTCTCGGGACCGGTCGTCATCGCCGAGGGGCTGTCGGAAGCGCGGATGTACGACGTCGTCCGCGTCGGCGCTCTCGGGCTCGTCGGCGAGATCATCCGCCTCATCGGGGGAACGGCGACCGTCCAGGTCTACGAGGACACGACCGGCCTCCGTCCGGGAGACCCGGTCGAGAACACCGGCGCGGCGCTCAGCGTCGAGCTGGGCCCGGGACTGCTCACGTCGATCTACGACGGCGTCCAGCGCCCGCTCGACATCATCCAGAAGGGCGTCGGGGACTTCATCACGAGAGGGACGGTCGCGCCTCCGCTGGACGAGCAGAAGAAGTGGGGCTTCACCGCCACCGCGAAGGTCGGCGAGGAGATCGGCCCCGGGGGGATCCTCGGTACGGTCCAGGAGACCGACCTCATCGTCCACAAGGTACTCGTCCCTCCCGGCGTCCGCGGGACGCTCCAGGAGCTCGCGAGCGGCTCCTACACGATCCGCGAGCCGATCGGCTCGGTCCGGAGCGGGCCGTCGACGACCCCGCTCTACCTCGCCCACAAGTGGGTCGTCCGGCTCCCCCGGCCGGTCCAGCAGAAGCTCGCGCCGGACATCCCCCTCGTCACCGGCCAGCGGGTGATCGACTCGTTCTTCCCGATCGCCAAGGGAGGGACCGCCTGCATCCCCGGTCCGTTCGGGTCCGGCAAGACCGTCTCCCAGCAGCAGCTCGCCAAGTGGTCGGACGCGGACGTCGTCGTCTACGTCGGCTGCGGCGAGCGCGGCAACGAGATGACCGAGGTGCTCGCGACGTTCCCGAACCTCGTCGACCCGAAGTCGAAGAAGCCGCTGATGCAGCGGACGGTCCTGATCGCCAACACTTCGAACATGCCGGTGGCGGCGCGCGAGGCGAGCGTCTACACCGGCATCACGATCGCCGAGTACTACCGCGACATGGGCTACGACGTCGCCCTGATGGCCGACTCGACCAGCCGGTGGGCCGAGGCGATGCGCGAGATCTCCGGCCGCCTCGAGGAGATGCCCGGCGAGGAGGGCTACCCGGCCTACCTCGGTCGCCGCGTCGCCGAGTTCTACGAGCGGGCCGGTCGCGTCGTCACGCTGTCGCCGGACGGCCGTCGCGGCTCGGTCACCGTCGTCGGCGCCGTCTCGCCGCCGGGGGGGGACACCTCCGAGCCGGTCAGCCAGAACACGCTGCGGGTCGCGCGCGTCTTCTGGGCGCTGGACGCCTCGCTCGCCTCGCGTCGGCACTTCCCGTCGATCAACTGGCTGCAGAGCTACTCGCTCTACGTCCCGGACCTCGCCGGCTGGTACCGCGAGCGGCTCTCCGGTGAGTTCGTCGCGCTGCGCCAGCGCGCGCTCGAGATCCTCCAGAAGGAGGCCGAGCTCCAGGAGATCGTCCAGCTCGTCGGGGTCGACGCCTTGCCCGAGCGGGAGAAGGCGACCCTGGACGTCGCGCGGATGCTGCGGGAGGACTACCTCCAGCAGAGCGCCTACGACGCGGTCGACACCTACACGTCGATCCAGAAGCAGCTGCGCATGCTCCGCGCGATCCTCGCCTTCGGCGACCGCGAGCAGGAGGCGATCGAGAAGGGCGCCACCGTCCAGCAGCTGCAGCGGCTGCCGGTGCGCACCAAGCTCTCGCGCATGAAGTGGGTCCCCGAGGAGGAGCTCGCGAGCCAGTTCGAGCAGATCGAGCTCGAGGTCGGCTCGGCCGTCGCTGCCGTGACGGCGGGAGGCGGGGGCTGATGGCCGCGAAGAACGGCCGCGCGACCAAGGCGGCGCCGACGGTGCCTGACGTGCCGGTCGACTACCGGACGGTCGACCGCGTGAGCGGCCCGCTCCTCTTCGTGCGGGAGGTCGACAACGCCGCCTACGGCGAGATCGTCGAGATCACCCTCCCGAGCGGCGAGCGGCGGCAGGGCCAGGTACTCGACTCCCGCAAGGGCCTCGCCATCGTCCAGGTCTTCGGCCCGACGATGGGGTTCAACATCGAGCGGACGAGCGTCAAGTTCCTCGGGGAGGTCGCGACCCTCGCCGTCTCCAACGAGCTGCTCGGACGCGTCTTCAACGGCCTCGGCGAGCCGCGGGACGGCGGGCCGAAGATCGTCAGCTCGACCCGCCTCGAGATCGTCGGCAACGCGATGAACCCGTACTCGCGCGAGGAGCCGAGCGAGTTCATCCAGACGGGGATCTCGACGATCGACGTCAACAACACGCTGGTGCGGGGCCAGAAGCTGCCGCTGTTCAGCGGCGCCGGCCTGCCCCACAACCAGGTCGCCGCCCAGATCGTCCGGCAGGCGAAGCTCCGGAACTCGAGCGAGGGGTTCGCGGTCGTCTTCGGCGCGATGGGGATCACGAGCGAGGAGGCGAACTTCTTCCTCAAGGAGTTCGAGTCGACGGGCGCGCTCGAGCGGACCGTCGCGTTCCTCAACCTCTCCTCCGACCCCTCGATGGAGCGGGTCGTCACGCCGCGGATGGCCCTCACGGCGGCCGAGTACCTCGCCTACGAGCGGAACCTCCACGTCCTCGTCATCCTCACGGACATGACGAGCTACTGCGAGGCGCTCCGGGAGGTCTCGGCGGCGCGCGAGGAGGTGCCGG
>DATJUZ010000052.1:0-30200 GCA_035502035.1 Thermoplasmata archaeon | reverse complement strand
ACGACCTCGTCCCTCGGCCGCTTGCTGAAAGCCCGCGGCGTTCCGGTGACGATCGTCAAGATCGACCCGTACCTCAACGTCGACGCGGGGACGATGAACCCGTACCAGCACGGCGAGGTGTTCGTGCTGGACGACGGGACGGAGGCCGACCTCGACCTCGGGAACTACGAGCGCTTCCTCGGGCAGAGCCTCTCCGGCACCCACAACCTGACGACCGGGAAGATCTACCGGGCGGTGATCGACAAGGAGCGTCGGGGCGACTACCTCGGCAACACCGTCCAGATCATCCCGCACGTCACGGGCGAGATCAAGCGCACGATCCGCGAGATCGCGGAGGCCGACGGCGCCGACGTCGTCCTGGTCGAGGTCGGCGGGACCGTGGGGGACATCGAGTCGATGCCGTTCCTCGAGGCGCTCCGCGAGCTCTCCTACGAGCTCGGGGAGGGGCACATGGCGTTCGTCCACACGACGCTCGTGCCGGTGGTCGGGCCGGTCGGCGAGGCGAAGACGAAGCCGACGCAGCACTCGGTCCGCGAGCTCCGGGCGATCGGGATCCGTCCGAACCTCATCATCGCGCGCGGACCGGCGCCGCTCAGCCCCGACATCAAGGCGAAGATCTCCCTGTTCTGCGACGTTCCGCCCGAGGCGGTGATCTCGGTACCGGACCAGTCGACGATCTACGAGGTGCCCCTCGTGCTCGAGGCGCAGGGGGTCGGCGGGCTGCTCGCCCGCCTCCTCGGGCTCCCCGAGCGGGAGCCGGAGTACTCCGCCTGGAAGGAGTTCCTGACGACGTTCCGGCGGGCGGACCGGCCGGTCGAGGTGGCGGTCGTCGGGAAGTACACCGAGCTGAGGGACGCCTACCTCTCCCACGCGGAGGCGTTCCACCACTGCCAGGGCCACCTCGGCGTCGAGGTCCGCCTCCAGTGGTACGACGCCGAGGACCTCGTGAAGAACCCGGCGCTGCTCGGCCGCGTCACCCGCTCCGACGCGCTGCTCGTGCCGGGCGGCTTCGGGGCGCGCGGGGTGGAGGGGAAGGTGCGGGCGATCGAGGCGGCGCGGCGCGAGCGGATCCCGTTCCTCGGTGTCTGCTACGGCTTCCAGATGGCGGCGGTCGAGTTCGCGCGCAACGTCCTCGGCCTCGCCGCGGCGAACACGACCGAGGTCGACGCCTCGGCCGCCGAGCCGGTCGTCTGCCTGCTCGAGACCCAGAAGCAGCTCGCCGACCTCGGGGGGACGATGCGCCTCGGGGCGCAGCGGGTCGTCCTCGACCCCGGCTCGCGGCTCGCCCGGCTCTACGGGAAGAGCGAGCTCTGGGAGCGGCACCGGCATCGCTACGAGATCAACCCCGCCTACCTCGAGCGGTTCGCGTCCCGGGGGCTCCGCGTCGCCGGCCGTGCCGTCGACGGCCGCGTCGAGGCGTTCGAGCTCGCGGACCATCCGTTCTTCTTCGGCGTCCAGTATCACCCCGAGTTCCTTTCCCGCCCGGAGTCGCCGCACCCGCTCTACCTCGGTCTCGTGCGCGCGGCCGTGGCCCGCAAGGAGGGCGTCCCCGATGTCGCCGCCGCGCCGCCTCTCGCGTGAGCTCGCCGAGCGGGCGGGCGAGACCGTCCGTATCGCGGGCCACCTCGAGGAGTACCGGGCGCTCGGCGGGGTGGCGTTCGCGCTCGTGCGCGACGGCAGCGGCACGACCCAGGTCACCCTGAAGAAGGGGACGAGCGCTCCGGCGCTCTTCGCGACGCTCGAAGCGCTTCCGCGGGAGTCGGTCGTCGAGGTCGAGGGGACCGTGGCGCGCTCGGAGCGCGCGCGACGCGGGATCGAGCTCCTCCCGAGCCGCGTCGACGTCCTCTCGACCGCCGAGGTCCCGCTCCCGCTCGGCGTCGTCGACAAGGTGCCGGCGGAGCTCAACACGCGTCTCGACCACCGGGTCCTCGACCTGCGCAAGCCCGCCGTCCGGGCGGTCTTCGAGCTCCGGGCCGAGCTGTTGGCCGGCTTCCGGGCGGCGTTCGGCCGCGCCGGCTTCCTCGAGGTGGAGACGCCGAAGCTCCTGCGCCAGGGCGCCGAGGGCGGAGCGACCCTGTTCTCGGTCGACTACTTCGGCTCGCCCGCGTTCCTCGCCCAGAGCCCGCAGCTGTACAAGCAGATGCTGATCGGGGCCGGCTTCGAGCGGGTCTTCGAGATCGCCCCCGCCTTCCGCGCCGAGCCGTCCGACACCGTCCGCCACATCACCGAGCTGACGATGCTCGACGGGGAGGCCGGCTACCTCACCGAGCCGGACGACGTCCGCCGGCTGCTCGAGGGGGTCGTCGTCGACGCGCTCGCCGCGACGCGCAAGGCCCTCCTCGCGAGCGGCAATCCTCTCGCCGCCGGCGTGCCGGAGCAGCGGGCGCCGTTCCCCCGCATCCCGTTCGCCGAGGCGGAGCGGTGGCTCGGGCGGCCGGGCGCCGGTCGCGACTTCGGGACGGACGACGAGAAGGCGATCGGCGAGCGGGCCGAGCGCGAGCACGGGGTCCCGTTCTACTTCCTCACCGACTATCCGACCGCCGTGAAGGCCGGGACGTTCTACGCCCGGCGTCGCGACGACGACCCGACGACGACCGGCTACTTCGACCTCGACTACCGGGGGCTCGAGATCGCGAGCGGCGGGCTCCGGGAGCATCGGTTCGACCGGCTCCTCGACAACATGAAGGCGGCCGGGGTCGACCCCGCCCGGTTCTCGGGCTACCTCGAGGCGTTCCGCTTCGGCATGCCCCCGCACGGCGGCTGGGGCCTCGGCATCGACCGCCTCGTCCAGGGGCTCGTCGGCCTCGCCAATATACGGGAGGGCCGCCTGTTCCCCCGCGACCGCTACCGGCTCGAGCCGTAGCGGAGGAGGACGATTGGTCGCCGCGCGCACGACCCTGCCCGCCCCGGTGGAGCTGCAGGGCCGCTGGGTGGCGGTCCTCGAGGAGGCCGGGCTGCGCCCGAGGATCCTGCGCGTCTTCGACCGCTACCCGGAGGAGCGCTCGCTCGAGATCGACTTCGGCGCGATCGACGCGATCGACACGGCGCTCGCCGACCTCCTGCTCGAGCGGCCGGAGGAGGTCCTGGAGGCGGGGGTGCGCGCGATGCGCGAGCTCCTGCCGGTCTCGGGGCCGGACGCGGAGGGGCTCCGCCTCCGGGTCCTCCGCCTCCCGTCGACCGCCGTCCGCCTCGTCCGCTCGATCCGCGAGAGCGACCTCAACCGGCTGCTCGCGATCGACGGGATCGTCCGGCGGGTCAGCGAGGTGCGTCCCCAGATCCGCGACGCGGTGTTCGAGTGCGTCGCCTGCAAGACGAAGTTCCACGAGCCGCAGGACGAGGCGTCGCTCGTCTTCCGCGAGCCGCTCGAGTGCCCGGAGTGCGGCAAGGCCCAGGGACGGACCCGGTTCCGCCTCGTCGCCGAGGAGTCGACGTACGTCGACGCCCAGCGCATCGAGATCCAGGAGCGTCCCGAGACGCTCAAGCACGGGGCGCACCCGCAGGGGCTCTCGGTGCTGATGGTCGAGGACCTCGCCGGGAAGATCCTGCCGGGCAACCGCCTCGTGCTCAACGGGATCCTGAAGAGCTTCCAGCGCGCGAGCGCCGGCCGCGGCGGCGTCGTCCGCAACACCACGTTCGACGTGATGGTGCTCGCGAACTCCTTCGAGTCCAAAAGCCTCGAGTACACCGAGATCGAGATCTCCCCGGACGACGTCGCGGTCATCGAGCGGTTCCGCGGGGACCCCACGGTCGTCGACAAGATCGTCCTCTCGCTCGCGCCTACGATCAAGGGGATGGAGGAGGAGAAGGAGGCGATCGCCCTCCAGCTGTTCGGCGGCGTCACGAAGACGCACGCGGACGGGATCCGCGTCCGGGGCGACATCCACGTCCTGCTCGTCGGCGACCCCGGCGTCGCGAAGAGCCAGCTGCTGCGCTACATCTCCCAGGTCGCGCCGCGCGGGATCTACACGAGCGGCAAGGGGACGACCGCCGCGGGACTGACCGCCGCCGCGGTGAAGGACGACTTCGCCGGCGGCCGCTGGATGCTCGAGGCCGGGATGCTCGTGCTGGCCGACGGCGGCATGGCGGTGATCGACGAGCTCGACAAGATGAACGCCGACGACCGCTCGGCGATGCACGAGGTGCTCGAGCAGCAGAGCTACCCCCCGTCGTTCGAGCTCATGCTCCTCAACGGCGAGCGACGGCCCATCGGGGAGTTCGTCGAGGGGTGGTTCCGTCGCCACCCGGAGCGGCTCGAGCCGACCCAGGACGGGCAGCTCCTCCGGCTCGGCGAGGAGCGCTGCGAGCTCCTGTCCACCGACTTCCGCACGCTCGAGGGGGTCGCGGTCGAGCGCGTCAGCCGGCACCGCGCTCCCGAGCGGTTCGTCCGGCTCGGGTTCGGGAACGGACGGAGCCTGACGGTCACCCCGGAGCACCCGGTCTTCGTCTGGAGGGACGGGGGCTGGGCCGAGGTCCCGGCCGCCTCCGTCCGACCGGGCGAGCTCTGCCCGGGGGTCCGCGGGTACCCCCGGTCGCTCAACGAGGCGGTGCTCCGTCCCCCCGAGGGGCCGACCGGATCACCGCGGCTGCGCCTGCCGGACGGCCTCACCCCGGAACTGACGCGGCTGCTCGGCTACCTCGCGAGCGCCGGCCCCCTCCGCGGGGCGCGCCCCACCTCGCCGGACGAGGTCTCCTTCGCGCACGCGGACCCCACGGTCGCGGCCGAGGTCGGCGGGCTGTTGCGGTCGGTCTTCGGCGTCGACCCGCAGGTCGGAGCGGTTCCGGCCCGCGGGACGCGGGGGGCTCTACGGTCGACCTACGAGGTCCGCGCCGCCAGCCCGGAACTCCTCGGTTTCCTGGGGCGGAACTTTCCCGAGCTCGCGCGGGAGGCGCCGGAGCGGCGGATCCCGGGACCGGTCTTCCACGCGGGGGAGGACAGCCGCCGCGAGTTCCTGGTCGGCGCCTACCGCGGCGCCGGGTTCTGCGAGAGCGGCCGGTTCGGCCTCACCGCGCCCTCCGAGGCGCTCGCCCGGGATTGCGCTGACCTGCTCCTCTCCCTCGGGATCTATGCCTCCCTTTCCCGCTCCCGGCCCTCGGGGGACGGGCGTCGCCGGGGCCGCTCGCATCGGGTCGTCGTCTCCGGGCCGGACAGCCAGCGGCGCTTCCTGGAGCGGGTCGCTCGCGACGACCCGAGCGCGCCGAGGGTCCGCCGGGCCGTCGAGCGCAGCGAACGCCGCCCGCGCGACGACGACCGCTTCCCGGTCGACCTCGTTCGGAGGCTCACGGCGCCCCTGGGCGGGCTCGTCCGGTACGACGGCTCCTGGGGACGGCTCGACCGGTGCCGACACGGCGTCCACCGTTCGGTGCTGGAACGCTACCTCCACCGCGCCGGCTCACGCCTGGACGCGCTGGCCGCGCTCCGCACCTCACGGGCGACGGCGCGCGAAGTGCGCCAGGCGTTCCGTCTCCCGCTCGCCGAGCTCGCGCGCGAGCTCGGCAGGTCCCCGTCGTGGGTCGCGCGCCACGACCGGGAGCCGGGGAGCGCGCCGGGGCGGGAGATCCTGCGAGCGGTCGACGCTCGGGCCGCTTCGAAGCTCGAACGGCTCCGCTCCGCGGCGACCGCGCTCGAGGAGTGGATCGACGCCCCGTGGCGGTTCGTCCCGGTGCGCGAGGTCGAGGTCGTTCCGAACCCGGGCGAGCCGTGGGTCTACGACGTCACGGTCGAGCCGAACCACACGTTCGTGGGCGAGGGTCTCGTGTTGCACAACTCCGTCTCCATCGCCAAGGCCGGCATCACGTCGACGCTCAACGCGCGGTGCCCGGTCCTCGCGGCCGCGAACCCGAAGCTCGGGCGGTTCACGAACGAACGGCCGATCTCCGAGCAGATCGACCTGCCCCCGACGCTGCTCTCGCGGTTCGACGTGATCTTCTCGATCCGCGACGTCCCGAACCAGGAGCGCGACCGACGCCTCGCGAACCGCATCCTCGCCTCCCACCGCGACGTCGAGCTTGCCGGCGCCGGGCGGCCCGAGGGTGAGCTCGCCCCGTTCTCGCCGGAGCTGCTCAAGAAGTTCGTCGCCTTCGCGCGCGCGGTCCGGCCCCGTCTCACGGACGAGGCGCTCCAGGTGATCGAGGACTACTACGTCCGGGTCCGCAAGCAGGGCGAGGAGCCGGACGCCCCCGTGCCGATCACCGCGCGCCAGCTCGAGGCGCTCGTCCGGATGAGCGAGGCGGCCGCCCGCGCCCGCCTGTCGGACGTCGTCCGTCCGGAGGATGCCCAGCGTGCCGTCCGCATCATGGACAGCTACCTCCGGCGCGTCGCCATGACCCCCGAAGGACGGATCGACATCGACATCACGCAGATCGGCGTCAGCCACAGCCAGCGCGAGCAGTTCGAGATCGCCCGGACGACGATGCGCGAGCTCCAGGGGGCTCCCGGCGGCCAGTTCTCCCTGCCGGAGTACCTCGAGGCGATGGCGCGCCACGACATCACCGCCGCCCGCGCCGAGGGGATCCTGCAGACCCTGCGGAACCAGGGCGAGATCATCGAGCCGCGGACCGACCGCTACCAGCTGACCCGGTTCTAGGCCCGTCCGTCCCGGCCGGGTTTTATCCGCGCGGGCGCCTCGTCCGGGGGCCGACGGAGGCTTCCGGATGGGCGGCGGGGTCGTCATGCGGATCCATCGGGTCCGCGCCGAGTTCGTGGTCGCGGCGTGCGACGTCGAGCTGATCGGCCGCGACCTCCCGGTCGGGGAGAGCGGCCGCACCGTGCGCGTCTCCGGCCAGTTCTACGGCGAGCGCGAGGTCACCCGCGAGGAGCTTCTCTGGGCGCTCGAACGGGCGACCGTCGCCAACCTCCTCGGCCCGCGCGTGCTGAAGATCGCGAGCGAGGCCGGCCACCTGAGCGAGGGGGCGACGACCGACCTCGGCGGCGTCCCGCATGCCGAGATCTTCACGATGACGGGGTAGCCGGCGGAGGCCACGATGCCCGCCGGAGAGTTCTGCGTCGTCTGCGGCCGCGTCGGCGAGCCGCTCGTCGACGGGGTCTGCGCGACGTGCGCCGTCGACCGGACGACCCTGCTCTCCGCCCCCGAGCAGGCCGAGGTCGTGCTGTGTCCCCAGTGCGGCGCGCGGTTCGTCCGGGGACGATGGAGCGGCGCGGGGGGCTCGTCGGTCCTCTCGACCGACGACCTCACGCCGTTCCTGGTCGTCCACCCGGAGGCGGGGGTCCGTTCGGTCCGCTGGGAGGAGCGGGCGCGCAGCGCCGGGCTGCGGGAGGTCGACGGGCTCGCGCGCGTCCGGTTCCGCGGCCTCGAGCGCGAGGTCCCGGTCCATCTGCTCGTCCGCGTCATCGCGCGGACGTGCACCGACTGCGGCCGGCGCAGCGGCGGCTACTACACCGCGGTCCTCCAGCTGCGGGGCGCCCCCGCGCCCCGGACCCGGCGGCCGAAGGAGCTCCGGGAGCACCTCGCCGGTCTCTGGGAGCGGCTCTGGGGGGAGTGCCGGTCGGACTGGCGCGCGGCGTTCGGCTGGCAGGAGGAGCTCCCCGAGGGCTGGGACGTCTACTTCACCGACACGCTCGCCGCCCGTGCGGTCGCGCGGCTCGCCAAGCAGCGGTTCGGCGCGAAGCTCGTCGAGTCGGCGAGCCTCTTCGGCCGGAAGAACGGACAGGACGTCTACCGGGTGACGTTCTGCCTGCGGTTCCCCGCGGAGGCGCTCGCGAGCGTCGGACGGACGAGCACGGGCGACCGGGGCCGCGCTCTGGAACGATAGCCTTAAGAAACGACCCCCCGGTTCGAACCCCGAGCGGGAAGGTCCTACTCATGATGAAGAAGAGCGGTATCCTTCGGCGGCACCACGGCAGCGAGACGTTGGAAGAGGGGTCGTTCCTCGACCTCGGCGCGATGGGCTTCGAGGACGAGGCGGCGGCGCTCGCCGGGGCTCGGGGGTCGGTGCGGCTCGCCGAGATCCTCCGGTTCGAGGATCTCCACCAGGTCTCGAAGTTCGCCTACCAGGGCGACATCGTCCTGCTCGACTACACGTCGATCGCGAACGACCAGATCGCGATGAAGCGCATGAGCATCGACCTCAAGAACGTCGCGAAGGATACCGGCGGCGATGTCGCCGGAATCGCCAAGAACCTCGTCGCGATCACGCCCGCCGGGATCCGCATCGACCGACAAAAGATCCGACCGTCGTTCTAGCGCGGCCGGTCCCGTCCGCGTCGGCCTGGACGGCCGGCCCGCGCTCGTCGCGGCGCCGGACGTGGTCGCCCTCGGCCTCGCCGAGCGCGGCGACGACCCCGAACCGTTCCCCGAGGCGCTGAGCGCCGACGACGCCGCGACGATGGGGGTCCTGCGGCGGGCGTGGGACCGACGCGAGTTCCGGGGGCGGAAGCGCGAGCTGACGATCCTGCACCGGCCGGCCGACGGCGGCCGGGTCGCGCTCATCGGGCTCGGGCCGCGCGCGGCGTTCTCCGCGGAGACCGTCCGCCGGGCCGCGGCGGAGGTCATGCGGGGGCTGCGGGGCAAGGGCGCCCGCTCGGTCGGATTCGTCGTCGCCTCGTTCCTCGGCGAGCCGGTGGGCCCGGTCGCCGCCGTACGGGCGCTCGTGGACGGGAGCGTCCTGGGCGGCTACGAGTTCGTCCAGTACAAGTCGAAGCCCGAGCCCGGCGTGGAGGAGGTGAGCCTCCACACCGCCGGCATCCCCGGCGCCAGCGAGCCCGAGCTGACCTCGGCGCTCGAGGAGCAGCGGACCGTCGCCGGCACGGTCGTCTGGACGCGCGAACGCGCGAACCTCCCGGCCGACACGGCGACCCCCGCGCGCATCGCCGAGGAGGCGCTCGCGCTCGGCCGCGAGGTCGGTCTCAAGGTCACCATCTTCGACGAGGCGAAGCTCTCCGAGATGGGGTGCGGAGGCCTGCTCGCGGTCGGCGGCGGAAGCTCCCACCCGCCCCGGATGGTCGTCCTCGAGCACGCCGGCAAGCCGCCGGCGCACGGCGAGGCGCGCACGATCGTCCTCGTCGGCAAGGGGATCACGTTCGACTCGGGCGGGATCTCGATCAAGGAGGCCAAGAGCATGTCGTACATGAAGTTCGACAAGTCCGGGGCGATGGCCGTCCTCGGGACGATGCGCGCCGCGGCGCTCCTGGGCGTCGCCCCCCGGGTCGTCGGGATCCTCTGCTGCGCCGAGAACCTCCCGAGCGGCGACGCCTATCGGCCGGGCGACCTGGTCCGGACGTTCGGGGGGAAGACGATCGAGGTGCTCAACACGGACGCCGAGGGTCGGGTCGTGATGTCGGACGGGCTCGGCTACGGCGTGAAGACCTACCGGCCGGACACGATCGTCGACGTCGCGACGCTGACCGGCGCGGAGGTCGTGGCGCTCGGGGACGACACCGCAGGGCTCGTCTCCACCGACGACCGTCTCGCCGCCGAGCTGCTCGCCGCCTCCGCGGTGACCGGCGAGCCGCTCTGGCGGATGCCGCTCACCGACTACCACCGGGAGCTCGTCCGCAGCGAGGTCGGCGACGTCCGCAACTCGATCGAGATCCCGCTCGCCGGCATGCTGACCGCGGCGGCGTTCCTCGAGACGTTCGTGGACGGCGCGCGCTGGGCGCACCTCGACATCGCCGGGCCGGCGTACACGACGATCACGACGCGCCGCTACCAGCCGGCGTACCAGGGGATCGGGGCGACGGCGTTCGGCGTCCGCGTGCTGACCCGCTTCCTCCTGGACGCGACCGCCGCCCGGTAGGCGGCCGGCCCCCCGCTACGCGGCGACGACCTGGACGCTCTCGCCGCCGTGGCGGCTGGCGCGGGGCCGGACCTCGCAGAACAGGGGGGTGTGGTAGCCGCCGCCGGTGATCAGCGCGGTCCCGACCGGCAGCGACTGGATCATCTGGGTCATCCCGTCGGTCAGGCCCTCGATCGACTGGGCGATCGCCTTCAGGTCGAGCGGGTTCGTCACCTGGAGGATCAGCTGGGTGTTGCACTGCGAGAGGACGCTCTTGTCGATGCGCGCGGCCCGCTGGGTGACGACGCAGAGCCCGAGCCCGAACTTGCGGCCCTCGCTCGCGATGTTCTTCAGGACCCCCGAGCAGGTCGCCTGGCCCTGCTGGGGGGCGAAGTTGTGCGCCTCCTCGATGACGAGGAACAGCGGCGGGATCTTCTCCTTCTTGCGGTTCTCGAAGAGGGTGGAGGCGATCCGGGCGACGACGAGCTCCTGGACGTCCGGAGGGACCCCGCGGAGGTTGACGAGCGTCGCCTGGCCCTTCTGGACGAGGTCGTTGAGGCTCGTGCCGACCGGGCCGAGGAGCTTCGTCTGCTCGACGTACTCGAGGCGCTCGTGGAGCGCCTCGAACGCCGCCCCCTCGGAGGCGGCGGCGGCGCGTACGAGGTCCTTGACGCTGTAGTCGGGGTTCGCCGCGCTCGCGGCGTCCATGAGCTGCTTGAGCGGACCGAGGAAGCTCTTGGTCGCCTTCGCGAGGCCCATGAAGATCAACAGCTCCCGCAGGTCGGAGTGGCGGAGCGAGAACGTCAGCGGCTTCGCGCCCGGGTTGAGCGAGACGTCCGGCGAGTACTCCTGGACCTGGCGCGCGAACCCCTGGACCTCGACGCCGAAGCGGACGGTCGCCGGGTTCTTCTCGGCGGCGTAGCGGAGGCTCCCGTACTCCCCGTGCGGGTCGATGATGACGCACGTCACCTTGTGGCGGAGCAGCTCCTCGATCAGGTCGCCGAGCAGGTAGCTCTTGCCTCCGCCGGTCTTCGCGAGGACGCTGACGTGCCGCTGGACGAGCTGGTTGATGTCGAGCTCGACCCGCAGGGAGTGGTTGCGGAGCAGCCCGACGTAGGCGCCCGTGCTGGCGCGGTGCTTCAGGCCGAGGACCTCGGCGATGAGCGGCTCCTCCGCCCGATAGACCGTCGCGCCGGGCCGGAACGGGATCGTCGGGCACTTGACGATCCCGGCGGCGTCCCGGTAGCCGACGACGCGCGCGAGGCCGAGGAGGTTCTGGTGGATCGCGACGTCGGCGTGGCTGTCGACCGCGCCGGCGCGCTGGAGGTCGAAGTCGCTCGTCCGCTTGAGGTCGTCCATCTGGCAGAGGACCCGGCCGTGCTGCTCGTCCTCGACGGTGACGTAGTCGCCCCGCTCGACCGGTCGGGCGAGGAGGATGTGGAACTGGCCGAGGCCGACGTCGCCGAAGATGCGGCCTACCTCCTCCACGAGCGGCTCTCACCCGACGCCCGGGATATTAGCCTGAGGTCGAAGCGGAATCGCCGGGGGGCCGGGGGCGGCGCGCGCGGCGCCGGGGGGCCCGGCATCCTTATATCGCGAGGCTCAGTCGAACCGACCCCCGCCTCGACCGAGGCCGCCGTGGGGAGCGGTGGCGCTTTGCCCGACCCTACCGAAGAGCTGGAACACCGGCGCGAGGAATCGAACCAGCGCGCCGACGCGTTCCGCGCGAGCCGCGACCGTCTCAACGCCGACGCGCGGGTCCTCGCCGACGAGCGGGCGCAGGTCGTCGACGCCATCCGCGCGAAGAGCTCCGAGGCGCAGGAGCACCGGCGGCGTCGCGACGAACTGAACATCGAGGTGCGCGAGGCCAAGCGGCTCCGAGAGGAGTGGAACCGCAAGTTCCAGGAGCTCTCCGACCAGGTGCAGCAGATGCGCCGCGCGCGCCCGTCGCGCCAGGGGACCGTGCCGGTCTGGCGGCTCAAGAAGGACCTCAAGGAGCTCGAGTTCCGCCACATGACGACCGCCGTGACCGGCGATCAGGAGAAGCGGCTCCTCGAGGAGATGAAGCGTCTCGAGGCGGCGATCCGCGAGCAGGAGGACCAGTTCCGCCGCGACCCGGACATCGAGGCGACGCTCAAGGCGTTCGCCGAGGCGCGCGACGAGGCCGAGCGGCACCACGCCGCCGTCGGCGAGCTCGCCGAGAGCGCGCAGCGCGAGCACGAGGCGATGGTCGCGCTGTTCGAGGCCGGGGACGAGCTACGCCGGCAGGCCGACGACGTCCAGGCGAAGCTCCTCGAGGTGAAGGCGTCGGCCGACGAGGCGCACCGCCAGCACATCGCAGCGATCGAGGAGGTCCGTGACATCGAGAAGCTGCTCTACGCGGCGCGGGGCGGGCGCGCCCCCGCCTCCTGGGCCGCCGCCGAGGCGCCCCGGGAGGAGGATTTCCTCGCCCGGCTGAAGAAGGGCGAGAAGGTCTCCACCGAGGACCTGCTCGAGCTGCAGAAGCGCGGGCGGGCGTAGCCCCGGCGCGCCCGTGACCGAGGGAACGTCGCCCGGCCCCCTCCGGGCCGTGCTGGTCGCCGTCGAGGGGGTGCTCGCCCCGTTCGAGAGCGTCCGTGCCTGGCAGTGGGCCTGGCGGCCTCAGGGGCCGCTCCTCGGCGAGCGTCGCACGCAGACGATCCTGCGGCGCGCGGAGCGAGCCTGGGACCAGCGCCGCTGGGCCGGGGTCGTGGGGCGGGCGGCGCCGTCGGACCAGGCGGCGCTGCGCGAGCACCTCGCAGGGACGCTCGCGGCGATCGCGGGCCATCCGCTGCCGGCCGCCGAGACCGACGCGGTCGTCCGGCGGATGCTGCGCCCGACCGGCGAGGTCGAACGGTACGAGGAGGTCCCCGCCGAGATCGAGCGGCTCCGGGCGAGCGGGCTCGCGATCGGGGCCGCGAGCGTGCTGCCGTCCGAGAGCGCCCGGTGGCTCCTGCATCGTGTCGGGCTGGACGCCGTGCCGCTGCTCGCGCACGGCGACGACCCGGCGGCGACCCTTCCGGCGCCCGAGCCGTTCCGGTCGGCCGCGGGAGGCCTCGGGGCCGAGCCGGCGTCGACGGTGTTCGTCGGCTCGCTCTACTGGAGCGACGTGCGCGCCGCCCAGCGCGCGGGCCTCCGGGGCTGGCTCATCGACCGGCGGAACCTCTGGCCCCACGTGCGCTCCGGCCGGAGCGGTTCGCTCGCGGGGCTGGCGGCCGCGCTCCGCGAGCCCGGGCCGCCGGGACCCCTCGACGGGCCCGAGCCGTCGTCCTCCGGCGCCCCGCCCTCAGGGGACTTTTTATAGGGAAGGCCCCGGTGCGGCGGCGATGCCTCTCCGCCACGTCAAGCTCGACCAGACGGAGCTCCGGCAGATCAAGGAGCTCTACGAGGGGGTGATGTCCCACGCCTGCCACGGCCTGTTCTTCAAGGAAGGCTCGGTGATCGGCGGGAACATGGCGGAGGAGGCGCTCAAGGACCGGGTCCACTACTTCGAGCGCGCCGCCCGACTCCTCGAGGAGCGGGGGTGGGTCGAGGAGGTCCGCTTCACCGACCACGAGGTGGTCGTCCGGGGGTCGATCGAGGTCGCCCCGAGCGACATCCCGACCTGCCACCGCCTCCGGGGCATCCTTCGCGAGTTCTACGAACGTTTTAAGGGGGAGCGCGTCAAATGCACGGAAGAGGCGTGCGCGAGCACCGGGCAACGCGAATGCCGATTCCGGGTCGAGGAGCTGTGAGGGGATCGAGGTGATGATGGCCACGGGCAACGTTGGGGCGGTGATCAAGGATCTCAAGACCCGGGTGTCGGGGATCGCCACCGCGCTCGTCTCTCGGGACGGGCTCGTGCTCTACGCCGACGTCCCCGCCGGCGTCTACACCGAGACGTTCGCCATCATGTGCGCGACGATCCTCGGAGCCGCCGCGACCGCCAACACCGAGCTCAACCGCGCGGCACCGGAGCGGATCGTGGTCGAAGGGAACGACTCGAAGACGATCATCGTCGGGAGCGGCAAGAAGGCGCTCCTGGTCGCGGTCGTCGACCAGTCGGCCGACGTCACCCGCGTCCTCGAAGAGGTCGCGAAGGTCGCCGACCTCCTCAAGACGAACTGATCGGGCCTCCCCGACCGCGGCCCTTCGTGCGCCGCCCGCCCCGGGGTTTCAGGGAGGCGCCGCGCCGGCGGTCCGGTGGGCGTCGTCCGCGCGACGGCGGGACGGCCGCGTCAGCATCCGCGTCCCGTAGCCCGCGAACGCCGCCGCGAGCCGCGCCCAGGCGATGACCCCCTTCTGCCCGGCGAGCAGCCGTCGCAGACGGTAGCGGACCCAGAGGCTGCCGTGCTTCTCCGTCAGCTGCTTGCGGCCGTAGCCGTTCCAGAACGCCTGGTAGAGGAACCGGACGAGCGTCGCGCGCATGTGGTGCAGGACGATCGCCTCCGGGTCGTAGTGGATCGACGCGCCGTGCTGGACCGCGCGGAGGTTCAGGTCGATGTCCTCGGCGGTCACGAACCGCGTGTCGAAGCCCTCGAGCTTGCGGAACAGCGCGGTCGGGTAGAGCAGGTTGCACGACGGGAAGGTGACGTCGTAGCCTCCCTGGAACAGCTCGACCCGCTCGAGCTCGCCGTACTGCGGCGGTCCGATCGTCATCGTCCGTCCGGCGACGACGACCGTCGGCGCGGCGGTGCGCCGCAGGTGGGCGAGCCAGGCCGAGTCGGCGACGCAGTCGCCGTCGATGAACGCGACGTAGTCGGCCCGGGCGGTGCGGACCCCGAGGTTCCGTCCCCCGCCCCGGGAGCAGGGGCGCCGGACGATGGTCAGCAGGCCCGGGTGGCGGCGCCGGAACTCCTCGGCGAGCTCGACGGTCCGGTCGCGGCTCTCGGCATCGACCAGGACGATCTCGAACGGCGGCTCCTGGCCGGCGAGGCTTTCGAGGAGGGCCGGGACGTGCCGCTCCTCGTTGCGTGTGGTGATGACGACCGAGACGAAGAGGCGCCCTTCGGGGTGCTCACTTCCCAATGTCCATCACGACGACGTCCTTGACCGCGCGCATGCTCTTGAAGGGGAGCACCAGCCGGCCGGACGCGTCGCTCTGGAACAGGCGCTGCTCGACGTCCTCGCTCGGGGTGACGAGGACGTGGGCGATCCCCCCGGACATCGTGTCGACGACGAAGTTGTCGATCATGCCGAGGATCTGCCCATCGTTGGTCATCACGGTCTTGCCCCGGAGCTCGGTGAGGAACTTGCGCATCGCGAACGCCTCGACGAGCGTGGGCGGGGCGGCGTATTTAATCGTTGGCGGGAAGTGGAACGCTCCGGGCCGCGCCCCGGCCGGGCCCGGCCGCCGGGGGAACGACGGGGCGCGCGACGGCGCCGCCGGTCGGCGGCGCGCGGCAATGCTTATATCGCGCACCCGGGTCGAGCGCCGCCCTTCCATGGTCGCCCGACGCTCCAAGGGAAACCCGACGCTCGTTCGCCTGGTCGGCGAGCTGAAGAAGAGCGCGCGGGCCCACTCCGCGCCGATCTGGGCGGCGGTCGCGGACCGCCTCGAGCGGCCCCGGCACCAGGTCGTCCCCGTCAACGTCGGCCAGCTGGAGCGGCTCGCCGAGGCGGGCGAGACGGTGGTCGTCGCCGGCAAGCTCCTCGCGGAGGGCCGGCTCGCCAAGCGACTGACGGTCGGCGCGTTCGCCTTCTCGGGCGAGGCGCGGAGCAAGATCCAGGCGGCCGGCGGGAGCGCGCTGTCGCTCGCCGAGCTCGTCAAAAGCCATCCGGACGGCTCGGGGGTGCGTCTCCTTGCCTGACCGGCCGGCCCCCCCGGCGGCCCCGACCGTCGTCGACGCGAGCGGCCTCGTGCTCGGCCGGGCGGCGAGCCACATCGCCCACCGCCTCCTCGCCGGGGAGTCGATCGTGGTCGTCCACGCCGAGCAGGCGGTCGTCACCGGGGCGCGTTCGACCGTGCTCGCCTACTACACCGCGGCGCGCGCGCGCGGGTCGGTCCGCTCCGGTCCGCACTTCCCGCGGTATCCGGACCGCATCTTCCGCCGGACGGTCCGCGGCATGCTGCCGCACCTCCAGACGCGCGGCAAGGTCGCCTTCGCGCGCCTCGCCGTCCACATCGGGGTCCCCGAGGAGCTCCGCTCGCTGCCGAGGACGACGATCGAGGATGCCCGGGCGCGTCCGTCGCTCCGCGCGCCGCTCACCCTCGCCGAGATCACCCGCCTGCTGGGAGCCCGCCTGTGAAGGCGCCGCCGATCGTCCTGACGACGGGCAAGCGGAAGAGCGCGATCGCGCGGGCGACCGTCCGCAAGGGCCAGGGGCTGCTCCGCTACAACGGCGTCCCGCTCGAGCTCGTCGAGCCGGAGATCGTCCGCCAGAAGGTCCAGGAACCGCTCCTGATGGTCGGCGACCGCGTCCGCCAGCTGAACATCTCGGTCGAGACGAGCGGGGGCGGGATCATCGGCCAGGCGTCGGCCGCGCGGACGGCGGTCGCCCGGGGCCTCGTGGAGTGGCTGAAGGACGATGCGTTGCGCCTGTCGTTCCGTCACTACGACCGCACGCTGCTCGTGAACGACCCGCGGCGCAAGCTTCCGAAGCGGCCGGGCGGCCGCGGGGCCCGCGCGCGCCGGCAGAAGTCCTACCGTTAGGGAGCGCTGCCGCGATGACGATGATGGTGCCGGTCCGCTGCTTCACCTGCGGCGCGGTGATCGGCCAGCACTGGGACGAGTACCGCGAGCGGACGATGCGCGGCGAGCCCGCGGGGGCGGTCTTCGACGCCCTCGGGCTGGAGCGCTACTGCTGCCGCCGGATGCTGCTGACCCACGTCGACCTCCTGGACGAGGTCGGCCCGTACGGCTGAGCGCCTCCCCCTGAAGTCCGGGGCAGGCCGGGCGCCCGCGCTCGAAGCACGGTAGGGAAGGGTTCCCCGGGCCCGCGCAGAGCGCCGGCCCGGGTCGGTCGGTTCCGCCTACTCGTCGTCGTCCGCGCGCTTGGTCCCGCGCTCGAGCCCGCTACGGCTCGCCGGGGCCGGCTTCGCCGGGGCGCCCTTGCGGCCCCGGCGGCGGTAGAACAGCACGAGCGCCGCGATGACGATCACCGCGGCCGCCGCGATCCCCCCGTACTCGATGAGCTGGGTCGTCGGGTTCGGGTGGACCGTGATCGCGATCGACTCGATGCTGACCGAGGAGTTGTTGACGAACGCGTTGGTCGCGTACGTCTGGGCGTAGAGGATGAACGAACCGGCCTTGCTCGGGCTCCAGTGGACGACCGCCTCGACCGTCTTGCCGTGCTTCAGGAGCGCGATCTTGCCGGTCGCGAGCGCGGTCGAGTTCACGGTCGCGTTCTTCGAGGTGTTGGAGTAGCCGTAGAAGACGACCGAGCCCGGCGTCCCGGCGACGTAGCTGCGCGAACCGGTGCCGCTCGAGCTGAGCAGGTAGAACTTCACCGTGATGTTGTCGGCGGTCGCCTTGGAGCCGCCCCCGACCGTCACGTTCAACGTGTAGGTGTAGCCCGTCCCGACGTTCAGGCTCGACGGTCCGGTGAGGTTGGCCGCCTGCATGATCGGCCGGAGGGTCGTGTTGTCCGCGACCTCCAGCGAGCGGGTCGTGTTCGCCTTGTTGCCGTTCTTGTCCTCGACGGTCAGGCGGATCTTGTAGTTGGTCGTCTTCGGGTAGAGCGTCACGGTCTGGTACGGCTTGACCGCGTGGAGGGTGTAGCTCAGGTTCGAGAACGAGCTGTTCCCCGGGTTCGTGATGTTCCAGGTGTAGTTCAGGATCGTTCCGTTGCCGAAATCGCTCGAGCCGGAGGCGCTGAGCTTGAGCACGACGTTGTGCTTCAGGCTCTCGACGACGGACGAGCCGCTGATCGTCTTACCGGTCGAGGACAGGAGCGACAGCTCCGGGACCGGCGGCTCCGTGTCGAGGACCAGGATCGTCAGGCTCGTCGTCGACTTCGAGCCGACGAGGGTCCAGACGGTCAGGTTGAGGACGTACTCCCAGCCCCAGCCCTTGATCGTCAGCGCCGCGCCGCCGATCGAGAGCGTGGCGAAGTTGACGTAGTAGCCGTGGCCCGGCCCGGTGGTGTTGCTCGTCGTGTTCGCCCCGAAGGCGACCGACCAGTTCGACCGCGCGCTCGCTCCCTTCGCGACCGAGTAGTTCGCGCTCGCGGAGTAGTTGTGCGCCTTCAGCGAGAACGCCGAGATCGACAGGTTGTTCGGGAACGTGAGCTGCGAGCCCGAGGCGTTGAAGCGGATCGTGTCGGTCCAGTTGATGAACAGGTACGGCACGCCCCCGCTCGTCCGGTTCTGGTACGGGGTCGCGTTCGTCTCGATCCCGGCCGTCACCGTCGCGGCGGAGGGGTTGAGCACCCAGACGAAGAACTTCGCCGTGCTGTTCGAGCCGGAGGAGCCGTAGACGGTCAGCTTGCCGTTGTAGGTCGTCGTGCCGTTCGGCGCGGCGTAGGTGTGGTTCAGCGAGACGTTCGTGGTCGTGTTGCTCGACCCGTCGCCCCAGTTCCAGACGTACTGCGTCCCGTTGACGCCCGTCGGGAACGTCGTTTCGGCCGCGCTGAACGTCGCCGCCGTCCCCTGCGCGAGGACGACGGTGTAGTTGTTGCGGGTCGAGTTCAGGACGTTCGCCTTCGAGAAGAAGGCGTTCGTGCTCGTCACGCTCATCGCGGCCGTCAGGTTCGCGATCTTGACGATCGTGAACGTCGCGGTCGCCGAGACGGTCGCGCTCGCCTTCGACTCGAGGGTGAACGACGACCAGGTCCCCTTCGGCCCGATCCCGTGCAGGCTCGTGTTCGCCGGCGGGGTCGTGCCGCCGGAGAGCGCGTAGCCCTTCGGCAGCTTGAGGGTGTAGTTGTAGACGTCCGCGCTCGTGCTCGGGTGGGCGAACTTGAAGGCGATCGTGTAGGACGAGGCGCCCTTCGCGATCGTGCCGTTCAGCTTGTAGCTGTTCGTCCAGCCGTAGGAGACCGTCTTCGCGCTCGACAGGCCGCACAGGGCCGTGCAGCCGGAGTTGAACGTGAAGTTCGTCAGCCCCTGGGCGGTCTTCGGACCGACGAACGTCGTGCCGTTGACGGTCGTCGCGGCCTGGGTCGCCGGGAAGAACGGACCCTCGTTGGCGAGCCAGGTCTCGAACGCGGTCGCGGAGGCGGACGAGAAGTTCATCGCGTGGTCGAACGTGAGACCGAGCTGCGCCCAGAGCTGCCCGACCGAGCCGTTGGCCAGGCCGGGGACGACGCTGTCGTTCCCGAGGGCGACGCTCGTGTTCACGTCCAGCGTCCCCTTGCCCGTGACCGGGCTGACGCCGCTGAAGTCGAGCTCGGTCGCGAAGACGCCGCGCTGGGAGGCGGCCATCGGGCTCGTGGTGACGGTCTTCGTGAACGTCGCGGGGCTCGAGATGTTGACCGGGTACCAGACGGTCTCGTAGCCGACCGGCGAGAGGACGACGTAGAAGACCTGGGCGTGCCCGACCTTCGTGAAGTCGCTCGGGTAGGAGCTGAACGCGTAGTAGCCGCCCGGCGGCGTCGTCGTGCCGTAGAGGTACTGGTCGGTCGGGTCGTAGAGGCTCGCGTTGCCGCCGACCGTGACGTAGGCGTTCGTCACCGACGACTTGATCCGGCCGGAGATAGCGTAGTCCTTGAGCACCGGGTTGGCGTGCGTCAGCGCGGCGGAGATCGTCACGCTCGTCGAGTTCGTGAAGTAGTTGGGCCCGGAGGCGTGGCTCGCCTGGAGGACCCAGTGGCCGTACGGGACGCTCAGGTTGTAGAAGCCGGTCGCGTTGCTGGTGTTGGTGACCAGGGTCAGGCCGGACGATCCCGGGGCGACCAGCTTGACGGTCGCGCCGGCGACGGGGGAGGCCCCCTGGGTGACCGTGCCGTTCAGGGTCGCGTTGTACGGGACGACCCGGACGTTGGGGATCAGCTGGGGGTTCGCGGTCGCGTTCTTCAGGACCTTCCCCGTGAAGAACGAGTACGTCGGGACCGTCTGCTCCGGCAGCACCGCACAGTGGTACGGCTTGCAGCCGCTGATCGCCGAGTTCGCGACCGGGGGCACGTACAGCCCCCAGTAGCCGGGCGCCAGCGCCCCGCTCGTGCTCGAGCTCGTGAACTTGAACTGGCCGCCCGCCGAGGTCGTCGTCGCGTAGACGGCGCCGTTCGCGCGGTTGACGAGGTCGACCGTCACGCCGGCAGGCACCGGGGCGCTCGTGCCTCCGGGCTGGTCGACGAATCCGGCCAAGGTGTAGGTCGTCGAGGCGGCGGCCGCGGTCCCGAGGACCGCGGCGAGCGTGCTCGCCAGGATGACCACCACCAGTACCCACGACGCTGCGCGATACAGGGGGCGTTGCACCGGTCTCACTTCTCCCGTACTCTCGCCCTCTGACGAGGGCGGCGGCCGAACTTTGCCCCAGTACTTAGCGGTTCCTCTAAAAAATCCGGGCGCCGGCGCCGAGAGCGGCGTCCCCGGGGAACGGCCCGCGTCCCCGCCGGTCGCTACCGGTAGATCGCCTCGACCGGCTCTTCCTTCCGGCGGCCGGTCCGCTCCCGCGCGAGGTGCTTCTCGAACTCCTCGTAGAAGCGGATCGCCTCCGGGTCGCACGACGGACGGACCTGCTTCAGCGCGGCCTCGAAGTGCGCGCGCGTCACCTTGTTCGCCTTCAGGTTCTCCCGGATCGCCGTCAGGCCCGCCTCGCGGCAGAGCGCGGCGAGGTCGCTCCCGACGTACCCCTCCGTCCGCGCGGCGACCTGGTCGAGGTCGACGTCGTCCGCGAGCGGCATGCGGGCGGTGTGGACCGTGAGGATCTCCCGGCGGCCCGCGACCGTCGGCGGCTCGACGTAGAGGAGCCGGTCGAAGCGGCCCGTCCGCAGGAGCGCCTCGTCCACGATGTCCGGCCGGTTCGTCGCCGCGATGACGAGCACCCGCTCGAGCGTCTCGAGCCCGTCGATCGACGTGAGGAGCTGGTTCACGATCCGCTCGGTCACGCCGCTCGAGGTCTGGAGACCGCGGCGGGGCGCGATCGAGTCGATCTCGTCGATGAAGACGATCGACGGGGAGGCCTGGCGGGCCTTCTTGAAGATCATGCGGATCGCCTTCTCGCTCTCGCCGACCCACTTGCTCATCACCTCGGGGCCCTTCACCGAGATGAAGTTCGCCTGGCTCTCGGTGGCGCACGCCTTCGCGAGGAGCGTCTTGCCGACCCCGGGGGGCCCGTAGAGCAGGATGCCCCGCGGCGGCTCGATCCCGATGTGCTTGTAGACCTGGGGGTTCTTGAACGGCAGCTCGACCGACTCCTCGAGGACCCGGCGCACCCGCTCGACGCCGCCGACCTCGCCCCACCGCGTCGTCGGCACCTCGACCGCGACGTCCCGGAGGCTCGACGGCTCGATCTGCTTGAGCGCCTCGCGGAAGTCGGTCTCGGTGACCTTCATCCGCTCGAGGAGGGAGAGCGGGATCGGGTGGTCGAAGTCGATCTCCGGCAGGTAGCGCCGGAGCGCGCGCATCGCCGCCTCGCGGGCGAGCGAGGAGAGGTCGGCGCCGACGAAGCCGTGGCACTGCGCCGCGAGCTCCTTGAGGATCCGGTCGCGCTCCTTCTCGCTGCCGTCGATCGGCATCCCGCGCGTGTGGATCTGAAGGATCTCGAGGCGGCCCTCCTGGGTCGGCACCCCGATCTCGATCTCCCGGTCGAAGCGGCCCGGTCGTCGTAGCGCCGGGTCGATCGCCTCCTCGCGGTTCGTCGCGGCGATGACGATGACGTTCCCCCGCCCGGAGAGGCCGTCCATGAGGGTGAGCAGCTGGGCGACGACCCGGCGCTCGACCTCCCCGACGACCTCGTCGCGGCGGGGCGCGATCGAGTCGAGCTCGTCGATGAAGATCACGCTCGGCGCGTTCTTCTCCGCCTCCTCGAACTTCTCGCGGAGCTCTTTTTCGCTCTCGCCGTAGTACTTCGAGATGATCTCCGGACCCTGGATCCCGATGAAGTGCGCCCCCGCCTCGTTGGCGACCGCCTTGGCGATGAGGGTCTTGCCCGTCCCGGGCGGACCGTACAGCAGCACCCCCTTCGGGGGCGTGATCGCGAGGCGGTCGAACAGCTCCGGGTGCTTGAGCGGCAGCTCGATCATCTCCCGCACCCGGCCGAGCTTCTCCCGCAGGCCCCCGATGTCCTCGTAGGAGACCCTCGGCGCCGCGACCTCCGCCTCGCTGACGGTGTCCTCCCGGATCGTGATCAGCGAGTTCGGCGAGACGGTGACGATCCCCTTCGGGGTCGTCGAGACGACCATGAACGGCAGCGAGCCGCCCATCAGGAAGACGCCCGGGATGACGAAGACGTCCCCGCGGACGAACGGGCGCCGCTGGAGCGCCTTGGAGACGAAGCTCTCGAGGCCGGGGCCGAGGTCCATCCGCGCCGACCCCGCATAGATCGGGGCGATCGTGATCGCGTCGGCGTTCGGTCCGTCGACCCGCTGCACGGCGACGCGGT
This sequence comes from Thermoplasmata archaeon, assembly GCA_035502035.1. Taxonomy (GTDB): domain Archaea; phylum Thermoplasmatota; class Thermoplasmata; order Lutacidiplasmatales; family UBA184; genus Lutacidiplasma. The sequence goes on along the minus strand of DATJUZ010000052.1, from coordinate 7,986 downwards.
CGCCGATGCTGACGCCGGCGTTCCGTCGGACGACCGCCTCGATGCGAACGAGCGTCTTCCCCTCGTCCTCGGGCTGCGCGCGGCTGACGATCGCCGGGGTCGCCTTGCGGCCGCGCACCTCGACGATGTCGCCGAGCCCGACCTTGAGCCGCTGGCGGGTCTGCGCGTCGAGCCGCGCGGTCCCGAGACCGATGTCCTGCTGGAACGCCTCGGCGACGCGGAGGGTGACCACCTCTCCCATCGTCAGGGCTTCCGACTCGGGCGAGCCGTAAATAGATTGTCGAGGACGGGCGGCGCCCCCCCGGGGGGCGCTCGGTCGTCGGCCGCGGGAGGAACGATAGGGGGATATCCCGGCGCCCCCGCCACGACGGCGTGGGCGAGCCGACCGCCGGCGTCCTCCGCAGCGTGCTCCAGGCGGCCGGCTACCGTCTCGAGGACAGCGGCGGGGTGACGGTCGCCGTGCGGGAGTCCGACCACCGGGCCGTCCTGCTCGCGTCGCGCTCGCGGCCCCCCGCCGACCTCGTCGGCCGGTTCCCGGACGGTGCGGTCCACCGGACCATCGTCTACGACCAGGAGCCGGGAGACGTCGCGCGGGCCCAGGCAGCGGAGCACGGCGTCGAGGTGCTCGAGCCGTCGGGGCTCGGCCCGGCGCTCGGCGAGCTGCTCCTGCCGTCCGTCCTCGTTCCGGGGACGCGGGGCGGCGAGCCGATCGCGGGGGACCCGTTCGATGCCCCGTTCCCGCCACCGCTCCGGGGGCCGCTCGCGGTCCGGCCCCGCATCGACCGTCGGGAGGCGCAGGAGCTCGCCGGCCTCGATGGGGCCCGGTACACCCTCCGGCTCGTCCCCTACTACGTCGCGCCCTACCGCGTCCGCGAGGTCGCCCCGGACGGCGGTCCGGGGCCGGTGCACCGGAGGCTCGTGGCGGTCAGCGCGACGACGCGACGCGGCGAGGTCTGGGAGGAGGGGACGCGGGAGGTCGTCGGGGAGCTCCCGGCGCCGTCCGAGCGCCTCGCCCCCCAGCTCGACCTGGAGGCCGCGCACGCCATCGCCCTCGAGACGGTGCGCCGCGCCCATACGGTCCGCGTCGACCACACCGAGCTCCACGCCGGTGCCCTCGTCGTCGAGGCGCGGCGGGTCGCCCCGCCGCCCGGCTCGGTGAGGCTCGGCGAGCTCTCCCTCGTGTTCGTCCCGTTCTGGTATGCCGAGTCGACGCAGGGCCGGAGGGTCCTGGACGCGGTCAGCGGTCGAGGCCCGGTCGACCTCGACGCCCGGTAAGCGCCGGGGGCGCCGGGACCGCTCCCGTCGCGTCAAATACCCCACGGCCGCTCGGTCGGCCCGTGTTCCTCGACCAGCTGCGCGTCGGCCCGTACCTGAACTTCACCTACCTCGTCGGGGACCGGGAGGGGGGCGAGGCCGTCGTCATCGACCCGTCGTACGGGATCGAACCGGTGTTGGCGGCGATCGACCGCCGCGGCGCGAAGGTACGGTACGTGCTCAACACGCACCGCCATGCCGACCACATCGCCGGCAACCCGGAGGTCGTCGCCCGGACCGGCGCGAAGGTCGTCGCGCACCGGGCCGTCCCGTTCCGCCCGGACCGGCCGGTCGAGGACGGGGACGTCGTCACCGCCGGAGGGCTCCGCATCACGGTGGTCCACACGCCCGGCCACACCCCCGACAGCGTCCTCTACCTGTTCGACGGGCACGTCGCCACCGGCGACACGCTGTTCGTCGGGGAGTGCGGACGCGTCGACCTCGAGGAGAGCGACCCGTCGGCGATGTACGACAGCCTCCTCGGGCGCGTCCTCCGCCTCGACGACGCGCTCGTCGTGCTGCCGGGCCACGACTACGGGGTCACGCCGACCTCGACGATCGGCCGAGAGCGTGCCGAGAACTACACGCTCCAGCCCCGCTCGCGCGAGGAGTTCCTCCGCTTCCTGGCGGAGTGACCGGGTCGATGGCCCCGCTGCCCCCCGTCCCGGAACGGTCCCTCCAGGCGATCGGCGCGCGCCGTCCGTCGCGCGGCCTCCCGACGACCGCCGACCTCGTCCGGGCGATCCGGCAGGTCGCGACGGAGGGGCCCGGGCTCGTCGCCCTCCTGGACGCCTCGGCGGTCGCGGGCGAGCGGCACCTCCTGTCCGCCTGGGCGCACCTCGGCCGCTCGCGCGCGCGCGGCGGCGCCCGGCTTCGGGACGCCTCGGCCGAGTTCGTCCTCTACCTCGCGGGCGACGACCAGCTGCCGCGCGCCCTGGCGAAGGTCGGGGTGACGGACGCCACGGGCCAGATCGTCGTGGTCGCCGAGCGGCCGAGGGATCCGGCGGCGCTGGCCGTGCGTTTCGGGCTCGAGCCCGACCCGGGCGCCTATCCGCGACCGCTGGACGTCGCGCTCCTCGAGCGCCTCGGGATCACGGCCGCCGACCGCTCCGCTGTCCCCGCGTCCGCCTGGGAGGGGCTCGTTCTCGAGCGGGTCGCGCTGGTCGACCTCGATGCTCCGGCGCCCCGCGCGCCGACCCCAAAGCCTTAGACCCGGGGCGCCGCTCCGACGGCGTCCGCGGGCGCCGTGCAGGTGTAATCTAGTGGTAGGATGTCAGCCCTCCAAGCTGACCACCCGGGTTCGAAACGTCGGGTCGTACCGTCCCGATGCGGAGCTCCCGGCACCTGCATCCGGCCCCGCGGTCACGACCTTAATCCGCCGACCGACGATGCTCCACGGCGCTGAGGTAGCCTAGCCCGGCAAGGCGCCAGCCTTGAAAGCTGGTGGCGGCAACGCCACGGGAGTTCGAATCTCCCCCTCAGCGCTCCGGGCCGCCCCGCCGCGGCGAACGCCGTTCCGCGGACCCCCGGCTCGGCCGCCTTAAGGTGCCCCGGGCTTGCCGAGCCGCATGCCGCCCGCGTCGGCGTCCACGCCGCTGCTCGAGCAGTACGAGGGAGTGCGGTCGCGGTATCCCGGCCACCTCGTCCTGTTCCGCGTCGGGGACTTCTACGAGACGTTCGGCGACGACGCTGCCCTCCTGTCACGCGAGCTCGACGTCGTCCTGACCGCCCGGGGGCCGGATCGCTCCGGCGACCGGGTACCGATGGCCGGGGTGCCGTTCCACGCGATCGACACCTACCTCGGCCGTCTCGTGCGCAAGGGCTACAAGGTCGCCCTCTGCGACCAGGTCGAGGACGCCGAGCACGCCCAGGGCCTCGTGCGCCGGGAGGTGACGCGCGTCGTCACGCCCGGCACCGTCGTCGAGGACGGGATCCTCGGGGGCCCGGACCACAGCTTCCTCGCCTCCGTCGCCCTCGGACCGGAGGAGATAGGCTCCTACGCTGCGGTCGACGTGACGACCGGCGAGTGGCTCCGGGGGCACGGTGACGGGCCGGGGGTCGCGGGCCTGGTGAGCGCGCTCGCCGCGCTGCAGCCCCGGGAGATCCTGTACGCCGGCGGGGAGGTCGAGCCGCTGGTGCGCGCGCTGCGACGTGACTTTCCGGCCGCGCGGCTCGAACCGGCGCCGCCCCCCGCGACCGACGCCGAGCTGCCGGCCCCTCTCCGCGAGCTCGGGTCGGCGGGCGTCGCCGCGAGCGATCGGACGCTCGTCGCGTTCCTGCGCGCGACCCAGCCGCGCCTGCTGCCCCACGTCGCTCCGGTGGACCGGGGCAGCTCCTCCGGACGGATGGTGCTCGACGCGAAGAGCCTCCGCCACCTCGAGATCTCGCGGCCGATGAACCCGGACGACCCGAGCGGACCGACGCTCCTGGGCGCCTGGGACGAGACCGTCACCGCCGCGGGCCGCCGCACCCTCGCCTTCTGGCTGACGAACCCTCTCGCGGACGTCGCCCGCATCGAGGCGCGCCTCGACGCCGTAGCCGAGCTCGTCGGCCGCCCGACCGAACTCGACCGCTGGCGGGGGCGGCTCGCCGGCGTCGCCGACCTCGACCGGATCGCCTCGCGCGTCGCGGGCCGGCGCGTCCGTCCGGACGAGCTCGTCCGCTTGCGCGACGGGCTGCGGCGCTGCGCCGAGCTCCGCCTCGGGCTGGGGGCCTCCCTCGCCGCGCCGCTGCTCGCCGAGGTCGTGCGCGAGCTCGAACCGCCCGGACCCCTCCTCGAGCGGCTGGAGGCGAGCGTCCCGGCCGAGGTCGTGGGGGCCGTCGCGCCGTCCGAGTTGCTGCGGCCCGGCACGTCTCCCGAGCTGGACCGGCGCCGCCGCGAGGAGGCGGAGGCGCTCGCGCAGCTCTCCGAGCTGGAGCGCAGGGAGCAGGCCGCGACGGGCATCCGGACGCTCAGGGTCGGCTACAACCAGGTCTTCGGCCACTACTTCGAGGTGAGCCGGCCGAACCTGGGCCGGGTCCCCCCCCACTTCCGCCGGCGGCAGACCGTGGCGCAGGCCGAGCGCTTCGTCAGCGACGAGCTGCTCGCCGTGGCGGACCGGCTCGCGGAGGCGCGCGAGGAGGCCCGCCGGGCGGCGGAGGCGTCCTGGGAGGAGCTCTGCGCCGCGGTCGACCACGACGTCGGCCGGATCCACCGCGTCGCGCGCGCCGTCGGGGCCCTGGACGCGCTCGGCACGTTCGCACACCTCGCCGTCCACCACGGCTACGTCCGCCCGCAGGTCGACCGGTCGGTGGCGATCGTGATCCGCGACGGCCGCCACCCGTTCCTCGACCGCCAGCTCGGCGAGCGGTTCGTGCCGAACGATGTCGAACTGGACGCCGACGCCCGCGTGCTCGTCCTCACCGGTCCGAACATGTCCGGCAAGTCGACGTACATGCGGCAGGTCGGCCTGCTGGTCGTCCTCGCGCAGGCGGGTTCGTTCGTTCCGGCGCGGTTCGCGCGGCTCGGCGTCGTCACCGAGCTGTTCACGCGGATGGGCGTCACCGACGAGATCGGCCGCGCGAAGTCGAGCTTCATGGTCGAGATGAGCGAGGTCGCGACGATCCTCGCCGGCGCCGGGGCGCGCTCGCTCGTGCTGCTCGACGAGGTCGGCCGGGGGACGAGCACGTTCGACGGCCTCGCGATCGCCTGGGCGACGCTGCGCTACCTCCACGACGTGCGGCGCGCCCGCGCGATCCTCGCAACGCACTACCACCAGCTCACCAGCCTGGTCGCCACGCTGCCGGCGGCCCGGAACGCCCACCTCGCGGTGCAGGACCGACCGGACGGGATCGTCTTCCTCCACCGCCTCGTTCCGGGCGCGACCGACCGGAGCTACGGCGTGCACGTCGCGCGCCTCGCGGGGGTCCCCGAGCCGGTCCTCGCGGAGGCGACGCGGCTGCTGGGCGAGCTCGAGGCGGGCCTGCCCGAAGCGCCTGCCCCGGCGCCCGCCCGGCGCCGGACGGATCCGCCGCGCTCGCGCTACACCCAGGCGGTGCTCGTGGACGGCGGCTCGGCGGGGGACCGGGAGCTCGTCGACGCGCTGCGGCACCTCGAGCTCGAGCGGCTCACGCCGGAGGAGGCGCTCGCACGGCTCGCCGAGCTGCGCGCGCGGGCCCGCGGGCCGGAGCCCGCGCCGTGAGCGCGCCCTCGCGCTCCCCCGCCCCGATCCATCGCCTCGCACCGGGGACGGTCGAGCGGATCGCCGCCGGGGAGGTCGTCGAGCGTCCGGCGTCCGTCGTGAAGGAGCTCGTCGAGAACGCCTACGACGCCGGCGCCGCCTCCGTCGTGGTCCGCATCGCCGGCGGAGGCCTCGACCGGATCGAGGTGGCGGACGACGGCAGCGGCATCGCCGGCGACGACCTCGAGCTCGCCGTCGAGCGGCACGCGACCAGCAAGCTGCCGGCGCTCGGGCCGGTCGAGCGGATCGCGACCCTCGGCTTCCGGGGGGAGGCCCTGGCGGCGATCGGCTCGGTGTCGAGGCTGCGCCTCCTCTCCCGACCGGCGGCCGCCGCGGCGGCGGAGGGGATCGAGGTCGTCGGGGGCGCTCGGGGCGAGCGGTTCACGGAGGCGCGCGCCCCCGGCACGACGGTGCGGGTGACCGAGCTGTTCTTCAACACGCCGGCCCGGAGGAAGTTCCTCCACGCCGCCGCCCGGGAGCAGGTCGAGGTCGTTCGGACGCTCGAGCAGCTCTACCTCGCGCGCCCGTCGGTCGGGCTCCGCCTCTCCGGAGAGGCCGGCGAGCTGCTCAGCCTGCCGGCGTCGTCGACCCTCCTGGAGGCGGCGGCGCGCGTGCTCGGCGGGGAGTTTCCCGAGCGCTCGTTCCCCGTGACCGGCGGCGCCCCGGGAACCGTGGCGATCGAGGCCGTCCTGGGCCGACCGGCGCTCGCAGGGGCGACCGGGTCCGGGCTCTACGTCGCCGTCAACGGCCGGCCCGTCGTTTCCCGCGGGGTCGCCCAGGCGGTCCGCCTCGGGTTCGGCGAGACGATCCCCCGGCCGCGGTTTCCCGTCGGCGTCGTCCATCTGACGGTCCCGCCCGGCCAGCTCGACGTCAACGTCCACCCGACCAAGCGCGAGGTCCGCTTCGCCGCGCCGCGCGCGGTCGAGGACGAGCTCCGCCGCGCCGTCCGCGTCGCCCTCGACCGGGTCCCGTCCCCGAGCGCGCCGCCCCGGGCCGCGGCCCCCGGGAGCCCGGACGCCGACCGTCCTGCCCCGACGTTCGAACTCCCGTTCTCCGCCTCGACCTCCCCGGGGCGCCAGCGCCAGCTCGTCGGGCTCGGGGACCCCGGTGGGCCCTCGGCCGTCCCCGGTGGCTCCGGTCGACCCCGCCTCGAGCTCCTCGGGGCGATCGACGCCCTCTACTGGGTCGCGTCGAGCGACGACGGGCTCCTGCTCATCGACCAGCATGCGGCGAGCGAGCGCCTCCTCTACGCCCGGCTGCTCGAGGGGGGCACGATCGCGCGCCAGGCGCTGGTCGACCCCGTGCTCTTGACCCTGACCGCCGCCCAGCGGGCCGAGCTGGACGCCAACGCCGCCGCGGTGCGGGACGCGGGCTTCGAGGTCGAGCGGTTCGGTCCGACCTCCTACCGCGTCCGGAGCGTCCCCGCGTACCGGGGGCGGCTGGTCCGGGCCGAGGAGCTCCTCGGCCTGCTGCGCGAGCTCTCGGACGGCGGACGCCCCACGGTGCCGGACGGCGTCGCCGAGCGGCGCGCGGCGTCGATCGCCTGCCACGCCGCCGTCCGCGCCGGGGACGTCATCGAGCGCACGACGCTCGCCGAGATCCTATCGGGCCTCGACCGCCTATCGGACCGTCCCCGCTCCTGCCCGCACGGACGCCCGATCGCCGTCCATCTGCCCCGGAGCCGGCTCGACCGCTGGTTCCTGCGGAGCGGAGCGTGAGCGCTCCCCCCGCCGCGACCCCCCGGCGCCCGGCCGAGCGCGACCTCCTGCGCGCCGTCGCCGTCGTGCTCGAGCAGCGGGGCTACCGGACGTACGTCGACCCGGACGGTTCGGACTACTTCGACCTCGCCTGCCGGCGGGGCGAGGAGGTCGGCCTGGTCGAGGGCAAGGTCGGGGCTCCGTCCGCGGTGCTCCGCCAGGCGCTGCTGCGTCGGTCCTGGGCCGACTGGGTCGCCGTCGCGGTGGCCTCCCGCCGTACGGCCGAGCACCTGGTCGCGCGGACCGCCGGCCGTCGGTCCGGCTTCGTCGGCGTCTGGAGCGTGCACGGGGGCACCGTCCTCGAGCACCGGCCCGCGTCCCCGACCCACGGCGACGGCGACTCCGACGCCTTCGCCACGACCCGCTCGCTGCTCCGCCGGACCCTGCAGGGGATCGACCGCGGCGAGGTTCCTGGCGACGTCCGATGGTCCGGGGTCCTCGGCGAGGTCCGTCGGGCGTCGGGGGGCCGACGGTGGCGGGAGTGGCGGCTGGACGAGACGGCCGACGGCCCGAGCTAGCGCCCGCCCAGCCAGCCGGCGGCCTCGAGCTCGTGCGCGACCCGCTCCGGCGCGAACCGATCGGCGATCGTCGCTCCGGCCGCCGCGAGCCGGCTACGCGCGCCCGCGTCCGAGAGCATCTCAGCCAGCACGCTCGCTACCTCTCCCGCGTCCCCTAGGTCGGTGCGCCGCAGCGCG
>DATJUZ010000051.1:0-12927 GCA_035502035.1 Thermoplasmata archaeon | reverse complement strand
CGATGCAATGGGCCCGACCCTGGGTCCGGAGCCCGATCGCGGGCATGAGTCGGTCCAAACCCCACCCTTCAGCGTAGAAACTCGCCCACTTCGCCATCCATCATGCTGTAGACACCTCGGTTACGGTTGTCTATTTCCTGTAGCTCGTATAGTGTGACGTTTGAGCCGCCGGTGATCAGCACTCCAGCCGGAAGCACGGGCCCTCATGGTCCGGTTCTCTCTCGAGACGGCGTATAACACGAGTTATACGGCGCCAACCGAGGGGCTGCTTAGAGCCCAAGAGACCGCCCCGGCGGGTCGATCCCGATCTGGCTGCCCGTCGTGGGACGCTCAATACATGACTGCACCGCTATGCTCGATGTCTGGGGATGGTTAGATGCGTGTAATACATTACACAGATATTGCAAATGGATGTTTGTCGGGTGCGGGTGGTGCCGTGCTCCGCCTGCGACAAGACTCCTACGGGGAGAGCCTTCGGACAAGGGGCGGGTAGTGCTCGGTGGATCGGGCGGTTTTCGTCGCTCGGGGGGCGCAACGCGCACTCCCTGAAGCCAGGGAGGAGCCTGGCCCCTTCGGGTTCTCCCAACGCTGCCCGACGCAGACCTCGGGCATTGGGGCCTGTCATCCCTCCGGTTCGCCTGGCCTCCCAAGTTGGGGGGTGGCCGGGCAATCTCCGGTTCGCCCGGAAGGGCTGGTGTGTATGCATATGCAGATGCATATGCGCCTGTGCGCAAGGTCCGTCCCATATGACGAACGGCACGGACTACCCGGGGGCCAATGGCCCGACCATACGTTCAAGTAGCCGACTCCGGGTCAGCGACGCGTGCCGAGGCTCCGAGCCCAGAGTGCGACCCCGACGCGCCGGCCGACCGTCCTGTTGCTGGTGGGCATGTTCCTCGGGGGCTCCGCACTCGGGGTCGTCGTGGGTGTGGGGCATCTCGCTGAGGCAGCGAGGAGCAGCGCGGCGCCCGGCCCTCTTCCTCCCGCCAGCCCCCTCGGCGCCGCGATGCTGCGGTCGGCCTCGATCTCCCTGGGTACTGGAGACGGACCCGCCGATGGCCGGGCACTGACGTGTCAGACGCCGGCCGCGCTCTCCCTCCGATGCGGAACGCTCGGGGACGGGTCGGGCGTGCCGGGGGGAGCGTCGGACCCCGGCGCCGACCGCATCAGCTCGGCGGCGGGAGGCGTGGGGTTCCCGATCTGGCACGACCAGGGCGCCTACATGGACCGAAACGGGGGTCCTCCGTACTACGACGGCGCCGCCGCGTACGACCCGCTCCTGGGAGAGGTCGTCTACTACGGCGGCTGCTACTACTGGACCTACTACTACTACTCGTGCACGAGCGCCGCGACGTGGATCTACAACGGCACGCAGTGGTCCAACGCCACGGCGTCGCTCGGCTCCCGTCCCCCCGCCGTCTTCGGGGAGGGCCTCGTCTGGGACCCCGCGTTCGGCGCGGTCCTCATGGTCGGCGGAGACCAGCAAACGTTCGGCTACATCTCCAACAACACGACCGGTTACATCGACTCCGCCGGGGACTGGACCTGGGAGTTCCAGGGCACCGGCGGCTGGGTGAACATCACCGGCACGGTCGGGACGTACTACGGGGTCGTCTCCGGGTCGGTGGCCTACGACGACGCGCTGCACGAGGTCGTGCTCGTCGGGGGGTGTGCGTTCGGCTCCTGCCCCGGAGGCTGGGAGGACTACTGGGTCCTCGGAGCGACTGGGGGCTGGCGGGACGCGGGTAGCGCGCCGACCATCGGCGGCGGAGGGGCGTGGCTCCGTGAGGCCGCGATGGCCTACGACCCGACCCTCCAGGAGATGGTCCTCTTCGGCGGGCGGGTCGGCAACGGCTACAGCAACGCCACGTTCGCGCTCACCGCGAGCGGCTGGTCGAACGTCACGCTCACCTCCGGGACCCGGATCTGCTTCTTCGTCTGCTTCAAGCTCTACCCGAACCTGCGCGCGGCCGCCAGCATGACGTGGGACGGCCAGATCGACGTGATCGTGCTCAACGGGGGATACAACGCGACCTCGTTCCTGAACGACACCTGGTACCTTACCGCGAACGGCACGTGGATCCCGTCGGGGATCCTCTTCTCGGTGCCGGGCCCGGCGACCGCCTACGCGGCGATGCCGAGCAACAGCTCGGACATCGCCCCGCTGCTGGTGGCGATGGACTGCGCCTACCCGTACACGTGCTTCAACGAGAGCTGGGTCCTCGAGTCGCAGGCGAGGCCGGTGATCTACAGCGCGACGCCGAACCCGCTCGACCCTGCACAGCTCGACGTCGACGCGGGGGTCCAACCGGGGACCGGCTCCGGCCCGCAGATGAGCTGGACGATAGCGGACGACGCCCACCATGCTACCTCGGGAGCCGTCCGCACGGTCGACTTTGCGACGAACGTCACGTTCTCCGGCGAGCTCGACTACCAGGCGAGCGGGACCTACAACGTCTCCGTCAACGTCTCGGACTTCTTCGGCGTGGAGAACAGCACTTACACCAACGTCACCGTGATCGTGCCCGTTTCGGCCCTGCCAACGGCCTCCCCGAGCCCGACGGAGGTCGGGGTTCCGGTCGCGTTCACCCCGTCGGCTATCGGCGGCGTTCCGCCGTACTCTTATCGCTGGGGGTTCGGCGACGGTACGCCCCTCTCCCTCGCGAACGTGAGCACCCACACCTACGACACGGCGGGCTCGTACGTCGCCTGGGTGAACGTCACCGACACTCTCGGTGCCTGGGCGAACGCCTCGGTCCCGATCGTCGTCCACCCTGAGCTCTCCGTAGCGCCGACGGGGACCCCCGGGTCGACCGACCTCGGCGCCACGATCGCCTTTGACGCTCAGGCGCGCAACGGCTCGGGAACCGTCAGCAGCTACGCCTGGCAGTTCGGGGACGGAACCGACTCGTCGGCGAGCTCGCCGACCCACCTCTACACGGCGACCGGTTCCTACCTCGTTCGTCTCACGGTCGTCGACAGCCTCGGGGTCACCGCGAACGGCTCGACGATCGTGTCCGTCAACGCCGCCCCGGTCGTCTTCCTGAGCGCGAGCACCCTGAACGCGACGACGACCGAGCCGGACCAGTTCTTCGCGACGCCGATCGGAGGAACGGCCCCGTACAGCTACCGGTGGACGTTCGGCGACGGGGGGGTGGGCACGGGACGCACCCCGTCACACACCTTCGCGTCGGCCGGCAGCGACGTCGTGGACGTCACCCTGACCGACGCGCGCGGCGCGGTAGCCACCGCCTCGCTCAACGTCACGGTCCAGCCCGAGTTCCTCGTCAGCGTGCTCGCGACGCCCGCCCCGACCGAGGTCGGAGTTCCGGTCTCGTTCAGCACCGAGGTCTCCGGGGGGGTGGGAGGCTTCGCCTATCGCTGGGGGTTCGGTGACCCGAGCCCGGTCTCGACGCTCGCGAGCCCCGCGCACGCCTTTGCCGCTGCGGGAGCGTACGTCGTCTGGGTCAACGTCACCGACGCCGACGACGTTTACGTGAACGCCTCGACGACCGTCACCGTCGTGCCGGCGCTGGAGGTCGTGATCCGGTCCGACGAGGGGGCGACCGATGTCGGTGTCCCGGTTGCCTTCCAGGGAGAACCGCAGTACGGCAGCGGAAGCTACGTCGCGTACGCGTGGAGCTTCGGGGACGGGGCCGTCTCCTCCGCGGTCGCTCCCGCCCATGCCTACGAGGCGGCGGGGGCCTTCTCGGTCTCGCTCACCGTCACGGACAGTTTAGGGGCGGTCGCGGAGGCGACAGTAGACGTCACGGCCAACCCTCTACCGTCGGTGACCGTCGCATCGAGTTCGCTCACGCCGGGGGCTTCCGCGAGCGTGGAGTTCACGGCGAACGCCGACGCGGGAACGTCGCCGTACGCCTACGCTTGGACATTTGGCGACGGCGCCAGCGCGTCGGGAGGCTCGACGACCCACGCCTACGCAGCGACAGGGACGTACACGGTCACGGTCACGATCACCGACAGCGTCGGTGTGACCGCAGCGACATCGGTCACCGAGCGGGTCCAGGCAGGCGGGTCCGGCTCGGGCGGCGCGGCCGCCCCTTCGCCCTGGACCCACGGCAGCGGCCTCTACGTGCTGGTCGGGGCCCCGGTCGCGGCCGTCGGGGTCGGGGCAGCCGTTCTCTGGATTCGCCGGGTTCGTCCGCCGGTATAGGCTGGGGCGGGGGGGGTTCGCGCCGGCCGGCTCCGGGCCGGTGACGCGCGGAGCGGAGGACGGTCTCTCCCCCTGCGTCGGTCGTTCCCCTGTCCCGATGACTTGCGGCCGTCTCTCGAAAAACTACAAGCAGATTGAAATACTAGGGCCCTCGTCGGCCTTTTATGCGCCATCTAGTCCGAACGTCGCGTATCGCCCTGATGATCGTGGCCGTGGCGGCTCTGCTGCTCTCGCCGCTCGCCGCGGCGGCCGTAGCACCGCACGCCGCCGCCGAGGCTTCGAGCTCCGCCGTCGCGGTCTCACCGCCGACACCTTCGACGAACTCCCCCGGCGCCCACCTGGCGACCGAGGCCGCGGCCTCGCTGGCCGCGGGCGAGGGCCCCGCCGCCGGACACTCCTGGTCCTGCTCCGCGTCCGGCCCTCTCGGGTTCACCTGCAAGGGGCCCCAGCCTCTCGCGCGGGCCCCGGGCGGCGCCTCGAGCGACGGGGCGGCCGCCGGCAGCGCCGGGGTCTCCAGCCCGCGCGCTGCCCCCGGCTCGTCTTCCGCGGTCCAGCCGGCGGTCGCGGGCGGAGGCGACTGGTTCAACCAGACGTTCTCGATGTCCCTGTACGGGTCGATCTCTCCCCCCGTGGTCTACTACGCCGCGGCGGCGTACGACCCGTCGTACAGTTCGATCGTCCTGTTCGGGGGCTGCAGCTACGTCTGCCCAACGAACGCCACCTGGTTCTATTCGGGATTCGGCTGGGAGAACCTCACCGACTCCATCTACGGCTACGTGCCGGCGATGTTCGGCATGTCCCTCGTCTGGGACCCGGCAGCGGACTCCCTCCTGATGGTGGGAGGGTTCAACGTCTTCGGGGTCGGGTTGAACACGACCTGGGAGCTGTCCGAATACACCTGGTGGAACATCACCGGCATCGTTGGGTACGTCGGGGACTACGAGCCCGGCATCGGCATCGGCGAGGGCTTCGCCACGGTCGCCTACGACGATCAGCTGAACGAGGTCCTGCTGCTGGACGGGTGCATCTTCTCCAACTGCTCCGACGCCTGGAACCAGTTCTGGGTGCTCGGCGCCTTCGGCTGGCAGTACGAGGGCCTCGCCCCGTGGGACGCCACCTTCGACTCGGCGTGGAGGTGGGGGGCGCAGGTCGCCTACGACCCGGTCGACCAGGAGGTCGTCGTCTTCGGCGGGTGGTCCTACTACGGCGGGCTCCAGAACTCTACCTGGATCTACAACTCGACCGGATGGTACAACCTCACGGCGACCTCCTATTCCGGCATCCTGTGCGGCATCCTGCCCGGTTTCTGCTACTATCCGGCCGGCCGCGACTTCGGCGTGATGAGCTGGGACGGCCAGCTCGGCGAGATGATCATGACCGGCGGCTGGGACGGCACCGGCTATGCGAACGACACCTGGTATTTCGTGGGGAACCACTGGTACCCCTCCGGAGGGATCTTCGGCGGGTTCATCCCCGGGCCGATCCAGGCGTTCGGCGCGGCGATGCCCGAGAACAGCACGGACGTCGCCCCGGTGATGGTGGGCGGGTTCTGCCTGGTCGGATTCTGCGAGAACCAGTCCTGGGTCTTCGAGGCACCGGGAGAGATGGTGTTCTACCACGTCACGCCGAGCCCGTCGGACATCGGCTACACGGTGAACGTCTCCGCCGGGATCGTCCCGGGGACGGCGTCCGGCCCGATCTACTACCTCTACCTTGAGGACAATGCCTTCCCCGAGAACGACTTCTCGGCCGAGAACTACAGCGCGGAGGGGTTCCTCGCGAACATCTCGATCGAGAGGAACTTCAGCTACACGACGCCCGGCGTCTACACGATCTCGCTCTTCGACTACGACTTCTACTGGGTCGAGACGCTCGGGCAGGTGACCCTGCAGGTCAACGATACGCTCGCCGCGGCGGCGTTCGCGGACCCCGGCCCCAGCACCGAGGTCGGGTTCGAGACGACGCTCCACGCGGGAACGAGCGGCGGCACGTCGCCGAACACCTACAGCTGGAACTTCGGGGACGGCTCGCCGGTGTCGACGGCCGCCCAACCGACGCACACGTTCGCCACGGCCGGCCACTTCACGGTGACGCTCGAGGTGACGGACGCGCTCGGCGAGACGGCCGAGTCGTCGTTCGTCGAGACGGTCGAGCCGGCGCTGACCGCGACGATCACCGGTTCGACCGCGACCGACCTCGGCAAGGGCCTTACCCTCACCGGCAACGGCGTCAACGGCGTCGGGCCTTACGCGTCCTACGCGTGGACGTTCGGCGACTCGGACACCGGCACCGGTCAGACGCAGGCGCACACCTACGCGGCGATCGGGACCTACACCGTCGAGCTCGTCGTCACCGACGCCCTCGGGGTCACGGCGGACGCGACCGAGATGGTGACGATCAATACCGTCCCGACCGGGACCATCTCGTCCAGCACCGCGACGCCCACGACCGCGACGAACGTCCAGTTCACGGCGAGCCCGTCCGGCGGCACGGCGCAGTTCACCTACGCCTGGACGTTCGGCGACGGCGCGACCGGGACCGGAGCGACACCGACCCACAAGTTCGGGACGCCCGGCACCTACACCGTCAGCGTCGTGATGACGGACGCGGTCGGCAACACGGTCTCGAAGTCGCTGACGGAGACGGTCTCGAAGGCGCCCGCGAGCGGGATCATCCCCGGGCTCTCGCCGACGGAAAGCTGGGGGGTCCTCGGCGCGATCATCGCGGTGATCGTCGTGGTCGCCGCGCTCGCGCTGCTCCTGCGCCGCCGCAAGCCGAAGGCGAGCCCGTCGCCTCCCGCCGCATCGCCCCCGGCGGAGACGCCCGCGAGCGGGGGACCGGGGACCGGGCCGACCACGGGGGCGCCGCCCCCGGGAGCGGCGTAGGTCGCTCGGGTCCGTCGCCGCCCCCCGGGGCGGTGGCCGGCTGACCAACCCTTTCTTCTCTTTCTCTCCGCTTTGCCGAGCCGGGAGGCTCTGCGCTGGGCGAGCGTGCAGGTCCGGGCCGGATAGGGCTTTTAGCCGACCCCACCTCACCGTCCGTGAGCGCCGTTCGGCGCCGCACGGAGACCACAGCGATGATGGCGGCGGAAGGCAAGAAGATCTGGATGGACGGACGCCTCGTCGACTTCGCCGACGCGAAGGTCCACGTCCTCAACCACACCCTCCACTACGGCGTCGGCGTCTTCGAGGGGATCCGGGCCTACCCGACGCCCGAGGGGGCGGCCGTCTTCCGCCTCGCCGAGCACGTCCGCCGCCTCTTCGCCTCGGCGCACGTCTACCACCTGCCGATCCCGTACAGCGAGGAGGAGGTCGCCCGCGCGATCGTCGAGACGGTCGCCGCGAACGGGATCGTCCCGGCGTACATCCGCCCGCTCGTCTACCGCGGCGAGCCCGCGCTCGGCGTGAAGAACACGAGCGGCCGCGTCTCGGTCGCGATCGCCGCGATCCCCGCGCGAAAGTACCTCGGCGAGGGATCGGAGAAGGGGGTCCGCGCGAAGATCTCCCCGTTCCGCAAGCCGCGCTCGGACGCGATGCCGTCCTACGCGAAGGCGTGCGGCAACTACCTCACGAGCTACCTCGCCGGGATCGACGCCCAGCAGGACGGCTACGACGAGGCGGTCCTCCTGGACGCGAACGGCTACGTTGCCGAGGGGACCGGGGAGAACCTGTTCCTCGTCCGCGGAGGGACGATCTACACGCCCGGCCTCGAGTCGGACATCCTGCTCGGCATCACGCGGGAGTCGGTGATCCAGATCGCGACCGACCTCGGCTACCCCGTCGTGCCGAAGCTGGTGTCGGTCAACGAGCTGCTGACCGCCGACGAGGGGTTCTTCAGCGGCACGTACGCCGAGCTCGCCCCGCTGCGGACGCTCGGCCACCACGCGATCGGGACCGCGGTCCCCGGCCCGGTGACCCGCGCGGTGATGGAGCGGTTCTCCCGGGCCGTCCGGGGCGAGGAGCCGCGCTACGCCGCTTGGCTGACCCGGGTCCCGGCGTTCCAGGCCCCGGCCGCCCCGGCCGCGGTCGCCTCCCGCCGAGCGACGTAGTTCGCCGGCGCGCTCAGGCCCCGTCGTCGTCGTCCGACGGCGGGGGGGCCGGCGGCGCCGGGTGCGAGCAGACGTGCGCCTCGGGGTCCGGACGCCAGACGAGCTCGATCGAGAGCCCCTCCGGTCCCCGGAGGAACAGCGAGCGCGAAGAGTCCCGCTCCTTCTCGCGGGTGATCGTCACGCGCGCGCGTCCGATCCGGTTCCGCAGGCCGGTCCACTCGCTCACGCGCAGGGCGAGGTGGTCGACGCCGTTCGGGGTCGTCCCCTCCTTCGCGTCGTGGAGCCCCAGCACCTGGTCGCCGAGCAGGAGGTTGGTGTGCTCGGGGCCCTCCCCCAGCACGTCCAGGCCGAGCTGCTCGACGAAGAACCGGCGGGCCTTCGCGCGGTCCTTGAACCGCAGGTCGACGTGGTCGAAGCCGATCAGTCCGAAGTCCCGCGTCGCCGCCTTCGCCGGCACGCCGGACGAGAGACGCTTCGTGCTATATCGCCTCGCACGAGCCGCGCTCCCCGCCCCGTCGGTCCGGACGCCGGGCCCCGGCCATCGGGGTTAAGTGCCGCCGCCCGTGCGGGGGGCGTTGACGCTCGTGGAGGACCACGAGGGCGACCTCGCGAAGGGGTTGGACCGTCTCGCCCGGCGCGCGAAGTTCGCCGAGCTGATGGCGCAGTACTCCGGCGGGGCCTCGGTCCGGGTCGACACGAAGTCGACGGTCATCTCCCCGGAGCCGCAGCTCTCCGGGGTCGTCTACCGCGTCTGGACGGGCCAGCGCTGGGCCGAGGCGTCGACCTCCGCGCTCGAGGGCCGCGAGCTCGACGCGACCGTCGGCCGCTTGGAGTCGGAGCTCTCGCGTGCCGCCGGCACCGCCCCCGTGCCCGGGGAGTCGACGACGACCCAGGGGAGCTGGACGACGCAGCCCAAGCGGAGCCTGCGGGACCTCGGGCTCGAGGGGACGATCGCGCTGGGCAAGGACATCCGCGGCTGGGCGATCGCCGTCCCCGGCATCGTCGAGACGCAGGCCCGCCTCACCTGGGAGGACGAGCAGCGGCTGTACGCGAACTCCGCGGGGGCCCGCTGCATGCAGCGGACGATACGGACCCACGTCGCGATCGTGCCGATCGCGATGGAGGGGGGCCAGCCGGCGTTCGACTTCTGGAGCCACGGGGGCGTCGGCGGTCTCGAGCGCGTTCCGGGCCTGGACGAGACGGCGGTCCGCCGGGCCGCCGAGGACTCGAAGGCGCTCCTCCACGCGAAGGGCCCGCCGACCGGGGAGATGGAGGTGGTGCTGGACGCGAGCGTCGCCGGGCTGCTCGCCCACGAGTCGTTCGGGCACGGCACCGAGGCCGACCAGTTCGTGCGGGAGCGCTCCTACCTCAAGCCGCTCGTCGGGCAGGTCGTGGCCCCCGAGTTCTTCTCGATCGCGGACGACGGCAGCGTGCCCGGCGGCTGGGGATCGATCTACTGCGACGACGAGGGCCATCCGGGTCAGAAGACGCGCCTGATCGACCACGGCCGGTTCGTCGGAGCGCTCCACGACCGGGAGAGCGCGGCGATCCTGGGTGCGAAGGCGACCGGCAGCACGCGTCGCTCGAACTTCCTCAGCCGGGCGTTCGTGCGCATGACGAACACCTACGTCGAGCCCGGGGACCGCTCGCTCGAGGAGCTGATCGCCGAGGTGAAGCACGGCGTCGTCCTCGAGCGTGGGTCGAGCGGGATCGAGGACCCGCTGGGGGGCCAGATGCAGCTCAAGGTCCGCAAGGGCCACCGGATCGAGAACGGCAAGGCGACCGATCTCGTCGGCTCGATGGCGCTCTCCGGCCGGGTCCTCGACTTCCTGCGGTCGACCCGGGCGGTCGGTCGGGCCGACCACCTGGCGATCGAGCCCGGCTACTGCGGCAAAGGCCACGGCGACTACCTGCCGGTCGGCACCGGCGGAGCCCCGGTCCTCTCGCGCGCGATCGTGGGGCCGGCGTGAGCGCGAACGGGGGCTCGGAGCTCGCCTTCCGCGTCGCGGGCCTGCTGAAGACCGACGCCCCGTGGGAGGTCGTTGGGGAACGGGCTCGTCGCTACGAGCTCCACCTCCAGGGGACCCAGGTCGAGCTCGAGCGCGGCCCGGTCGCCGTCGAAGGGTTCGGCGTGCGCCTGCTCCGTCCCCGGGGAACGACGCTCGGCGTCGGCTTCCAGGCGTCGACCGACGCGAGCCCGGCGGGCGTCGCCGCCGCCGTGGAGACCGCCGGCCAGGTCGCCCAGCACGGGGAGTTCCCGGCGAAGGCGGTCGAGCTCCCCGGGGGAGCCGCGTCCGCCCCCAGCGTCCCGGTCGTCGACCCGAAGCTCTGGGCCGACCCGCTCGGCGCGCTGCGGGACTACGTCGACACGCTCCTCGGCGGCTTCGACGGCCGCTCCGGGGTCGTCCCGAGCTTTGGCTCGGTCAAGGCGATGCTCGCCGAGCTGACGCTCAGCAACTCCTCCGGCCTCCGGGTCAGCTACCCGAGCACGGTCGTCGAACTCGAGCTCGCGATCAAGGCGTTCGGGGGACCGGAGGGTCCGCCCCCCGGTGAGTTCTGGGTCAACGACACCGCCCGACGCCTCGAGCCCGAGCTGGTCGGGGACCGGGTCGACGCCTGGTGCCGGTACGCCGCGGACGTCCGTCGGGCCGTGCCTCCTCCCACCGGCGAACTGCCGGTACTCCTGCCGACCGAGGTGCTCGAGGGGATCCTCCCGACCGTCGTCGGCACGCGGCTCGGGGCCGGGGCGCGCCTGCGCAAGATCGCGCCGGAGGTCGGGGCGAACGTCGGGGTGCCGGAGCTGACGATCCGGGACGAGGGGGACCACGCCTGGTCGCCCGGCTCGGGCCCGTACGACGACGAGGGCCGGCCGCGCCGCAAGACGACCCTCGTCGACCGCGGGGTCGTCGCCGGCCACCTCTACGACACGCTCTACGGTTCCGCGCTCGGTTCCCCGTCGACCTCCAACGCCTCCCGCTGGTCGGTCGGGCCGACCTCGAGCCTACGGTTCCCCCACGCCCCGAGCCCGGGGACCTCCACGGTCGTCGTCCAGCCCGGGGACGGCGGCACTCTCGAGGAGCTCGCCGAGGAGGCGGGCGACGGGGTCCTCGTGACCCAGCTCGGTTGGGCGATCCCGGACCCGATCACGAGCTCCTTCGGGGGGGAGATCCGCATCGGCTACCGGATCCGCGGCGGCAAGGTCGCCGAGCCGCTTCGGGGCGGGACGGTCGGAGGGTCGGCGCTCGCTCCGCCGGGCCAGCCGTCGCTCCTGCACAGCCTCGCGAGCATCGGCAGCACGGCCTCCCGGTCCGGTGCGTTCGTCTCGCCACCGCTGCTCGTCAAGCCGTTGACGGTCGCCGGCGCTTAGGCCGGCCGACGCGCCGGGCGGCGCCCGCAGGGTCCTATTTCGTCTTCGGGAGCGTCAACAGGAGCGTCCCGCAGCTCGGGCATCGCACGCCCGGGAGGCTCGCGGAGTACGTCCCCCCGAACCCGGTGCCGACGAGGACCTCGAGCCCCTTGGGCCGAGGCCGCGCCGAGGGCGCGTCGTGCGCCCAGAACAGGCCCGACCCGTTCGAGGTCGTGATGTAGCCGGCCTCGGTCGCCTTCCCACAGGTGGCGCACTTCCCCGCGTCCATCGATGCTCGAGCCGGCCGAGCGAGGCCGGGTATCTCTCCTTTGCTACCGTGGCGCACCGGGGTGCAGCGGGAGCTTCGGGGACTCGTCGTTCCCGGCCTTCCCGCCGCTCTCGGGCGACGATGGGCCGAGGCGACTACTCGAGTCGGTCCCGGATAAATAACGGCCCCCGCGGAGCCGGGAACTCCGCGAGGGCCCAGATCATCGTGAGGGAGGAACTACAGCGTGGTGTCTACGATCATCCGAACTCCTCCAAGGTGCGGTGGCTGGGGCGGTGCTGCCCCGCGACTCGGTAGACCGGAGCGAGCCAGTGCGGCCAGCCCCAGTGGGTGGGATTGACTACCCGCAGCGGCGGGGCAACAGCGAGCACGACCTTCGAGGAGGTCGGGAGGGAGCCGGTCGGGACGTGGTGGAACGAGCCGACGTTGCGACTCCCTCCCCGGTGAAGCATCAGAGCACCTCCCCAAGGTCCGGAGGCCTCAGCCAGGGGGCGGCGATGGCGCGGGAGAGGGATGCCGGGTTCGGGGCGGGCTCGGCCGCGGCCTGAGCGAGCTCTCCGTCCCCCGCGAAGGCGGAGTGGACCTCGAAGTCGTGGATCCTGCGACCCGCGGGGACGGGCGGGACGTCCTCCTCGCCCTCGACCGACGGCTCCATCTCCGGGAGCGCCGCGAAGACGGTGGGACGGCAGCCTCGACCCGTCAGGTGGTACGTTGAGGCGGTCGGGGAGTCGGGGAGCCGCTGCCCGCAGCGAGGGCAGACGCGAGCGACCTCGAGCATCAGGCCGATGCCTCCGAGGTAGTTCGGGGTCGAGGGGCTCCGGCTCATCGAGGATACTTGTGGCGAATTTGGATACTTAAACCCCCTCAGTTATTTTGTACAAATTAATTCTAAGTAGGGGGAGCGCCCCATCCCTGAGCGTGGGCCTCCAGACGCACCTCCCGATCGAGATCCTCGACTACATCCGGACCCACGACACGGCCGAGGAGGGGGGCTACGGGATCGGGCAGAGCGAGCTCGCCAAGGCCCTCGGCTACCACCCCTGCTCGATGTCCCGGCCCCTGGAGTCGCTGGT
>DATJUZ010000050.1:0-36734 GCA_035502035.1 Thermoplasmata archaeon | reverse complement strand
GCGAGCGTCTTCGGCGTCGTCGCGCTCCGCGAGCGGGCCCACCCCCGCGCGGCCCTCGCGGCCGCGCTCGTCCTCGCCGGCAACCTCGCCCTGATGGCGCTCGTCTCCCCGGTCTGGACGGACGGCAGCCTCTACGTGCTGCTCGCCACGGTCCTCTGGGCCGTCGAGTACACGATCTCCAAGCGCGCGCTCGGCCACCTCGCGGGTACGACCGTGGGCCTCGGGAGGATGGGCTTCGGGGCGGCGTTCCTCTCCGGCTACCTGCTCGTCACGGGCGGCTGGGGCGCCGTCGCGGCGTTCTCGCCGGGACAGTGGAGCTGGGTCGGGATCAGCGCGGCCCTGCTGGCCGTCTTCGTGCTGACCTGGTACACCGGACTCGCGCGCGTCGACCTCGGCGTCGCGACCACGGTCCTCGTGCTCGGCTTCCCGATCTCCTGGATGCTCGAGGTCGTCGCGACCGGCAGCCCGGTCGCCCCGCTCGCCGCGCTCGGTGCGGCGGCGGTCGCCGTCGGGGTCCTCGTTGCCCTCGGGGCCCGGTCGCTCCGGGCCGCGTGGCGGTATCCGCTCGGGGCCCGTCGGCCGCTCGCGACCGACTGACGCGGATGGACGGCGTCGCGCTCTGCGCCCGCTTCTCGATCGCGACGAACCGGCTCGCCTACTGCGGTCCGGCCGACGCCGAGCCGGCGCTGTACGACGCGGTCGTGTCGGGGACCGGCTCGCCGCGGGCGCGGGCGGCGCTCGCCGCCTTCGAGGCGCTGATGCCGTACCTCGAGGCGATCGGGGCCGCGAACGAGCTCGACCCGTTCGACGCGAGGGTCGTGGAGGCCTATTGGATCGGCAACGACCTGCTCGAGGCGGTCGACCGCTCCGGGTTCCGCGCGCTCCTTGAGGCGCTCGCCGGCCGGGGGCTTCCGCGCCCGGTCGCACGGCGCCTCGCCGACGCGCTGCCGGAGCGCCCGCTCGCCCACCACGCCTTCCACGTCGGCTTCGTGGGCGTCGGCGCCGTGACCGGCCACGTGCCGACGACCGTCGCGAACCTCGAGGCGTGCCGCCCCGCGCTCGCGCGCGTCCGCGCCGTAGGACCCGAGGAGATAGAGGTCGAGGGGCCCGAGGCGACCGCGGACGGTCCCCGACTCGCCCTGCACGGCGACGTCCATCGGACGCTTCGGCGGGACGCGCGCGCGCTTCCGGAGGTGCGACCGGGCGACGCGGTCGCGGTCCACTGGTCCTGGCCGGCGCTCGTACTCGACCCGGGCCGCGCCGCCGCGCTCGAGCGGTGGACCGAGCGATCGTTCGCCGCCGCGAACGAGGCGCTCCCCAAGCTCGGGGCGGTCTTTCCGGCCGGTCCGCTCGGCGCCGGGACGACTACGTCACGTAGGTGAGCCAGCGCTCCCGGCCCGGAAGGCGGCCCTCGGTCGCCGCCGCGTACCGTTGCTGGAGACGTCGCGTGACCGGGTAGTCGCCCGTCCCGATGGGCCGGCCGTCGACCTCTCGCACCGGGGTGATCCCGGCGGCGGTGCCGGTGTAGAAGACCTCGTCGGAGGTGAACAGCTCCTCCCGCGTGAAGTCGTTGCGGCGGAACGTCAGTCGCTCGTCCGCGAGGAACTCGATGACCGTGTCGCGCGTGATCCCGCGGAGGATCCCCGAGCTCGCCGGCGGGGTGCTCACGACGTCGCGCTTGACGCGGAAGATGTTCTCGCCCGGCCCCTCGGCGACCATGCCGGCCGAGTTGAGCAGGATCGCCTCGTCGTACCCCGCGGCGACCGCCTCCATCTTCGCGAGGGCGGAGTTGGCGTAGTTCGCCGCGCACTTCGCTTGCGGAGGGAGCGACCGCGAATCCATCCGCGTCCAGCTCGAGACGAGCGCCCGCACCCCGGTCCGCTGCCCCTCCTCGCCGAGGTACGCTCCCCAGGACCACATCGCGATCGCGACCTGGACCGGGGCCTTCGTCGGGTCGAGCCCCATCTCGCCGTAGCCGGAGAAGGCGATCGGCCGGAGGTACGCCGTCGCCAGGCCGTTCGCCCGGACGAGGTCGACGCAGCCTTGGCGCAGCTCGGGAAGGGAGTACGGGAGCTTCATCCGGTAGATCTTCGAGCTGTTCAGGAACCGGTCGAGGTGCTCGTCCAGGCGGAAGATCGCCGGTCCCTTCGGTGTCGCATGGCATCGGATCCCCTCGAAGACGGCGTAGCCGTAGTGGAGACCGTGGGTCAGCACGTGCACGCGGGCGGCGTCCCAGTCGACCAAGCGGCCGTCCATCCAGATCTTGGCGAGCGGGCGGATCGCGACCATCGACCCGGCGAGTGGACGGGGCACGATAAGCGCTGGCGGCGGGGCCGGGTCAACGCGCGTTGACGGCGGGATTTTCCCTCGCGGGCGACGGCCGTCTGCGGGGTCGCAAGGACTATTACGCGCGCGCTGCCGGGGGCGTGTCCGTGAGCAGCCCCCGAGAGCCAGGCCTCGAGCGGATGCTCGGCTACGCCGGTCGTCTGCCGGACGACCTGCTCGCGGGGTTCCGACAGGGACAGCGGTTCTCCGACGCCCTGGGGCAGGACGGGCCGCGGCCGATCGTCGCGGTCGGACTCGGGGGCTCCGCGATCGCGGCCGACCTCACCGCCTCGATGCTCGAGGCTGGCGCGGAGACGTCGTTGCGGGTCGTGCGGGGCGAGGAGCTGCCGCGCGGCGTCGATGCACGGACGACGGTCATCGTGCTCAGCCACTCCGGCGAGACCCGCGAGGCGCTCGCGGCGTTCGCCGCCGCCGGACGACGCCGCGCGCGACGCATCGTCATCGCTTCGGGGGGTCGGCTCGCCCAGCGTGCCGCGGTGGGGGGGGTCCCGGTGGTACGGGTCCCGGACGGACGACCCCCCCGCGCCGCGCTCGGGCACCTCTGGGGCGCCCTGATCGGGCTCGTCGACGAGCGTTTCGACCGGCCGTATGCGGGGCGGCTCCGGAGACTGGCTGCGGGGCTTGAGCCGACGGTTGCTCGCCTCCGCAGCGACGGAGGCCCGGCGACCTCGCTCGCACGGCACCTCGCCGCCGGGAGGCCGACCGTCGTGACGCCGCGGGCGCTCGCGCCGGTCGGGCGGCGCTGGGCGAGCCAGCTCGAGGAGAACGCGAAGCTCCTCGCCTCGCTCCGGGAGCTGCCCGAGGCGCTCCACAACGCGATCGAGGGGTGGGAGGCGCTCACGCCCGCCGACGCGCGTCGGGAGCCGGTCGTCCTGCTCGCCTGGAGCGGCGCCCCCGCGGCCGAGCGACGCGCCGCGGCCTACCTTGCCGGTCGGCTCCGCGCCCGGGCCATCCCCCTGCGCTCGGTCGCGCTGCGCGGGGAGCCGCTCACCGCGATGGCCGCCGGCGTCCTGTACGCGGACTTCACGTCGCTCGCGCTCGCGCGTCGTTTCGGCGTCGACCCGAGCCGCGTCGGGGCGATCGGACGGGCCCGGGCCGCCCTCGCCGGCGGGCCCCGGTAGGGCGAGTCGGCGTGCGTCGCCGGGACCGCGAGCGGGCGCCGGCGTCGGCAAAGCGCTAAAGGACGGAACCTCTCACCGCCGCCGGGTGCTGAGGTAGCCTAGCTCGGCCAAGGCGCCAGATTCGAGATCTGGTGATGCGTATGCATCGCGGGAGTTCAAAGGGCGTCGGGGCCGGTACCCCGGCGCCGGAGCATCTCCCCCTCAGCGCCTCCCCGATGATCGAGGTCGACGTCGAGGTCGCTCGCGGCCGGGCCTCCCGAACCGTGCAGAAGGTCGTCGTGGTCGGCACGCTCGTCAAGCAGGTCGTCCGCGACGTCGGCGAGTCGCCGGAGGGCTCGGCGGTCCTTCGGGACGGCGTCTCGATCCCGCTCGACACCCCGCTCACCGTCCCGGTCCGCCTCGTCATCGTTCCGACGTTCTCCGGGGGCTGAGGCGCCGGGTGCCCCCAACGTCTAAAGGCGCGTTCTTCGTGGCGCGGCCGGGAGCGTAAGGCGTGGACGAGACCTGTCCGGTCTGCCGGGAGGAGCTCCCGGGCGAGTCCGAGCACTGCCCGCGGTGCGGCTTCCCGACCGCCCTCCTTCCGCTGCTCGACGGTCCCGTGGAGGTCGCCGAGACGTCCAGCTCGGACGTCGAGCCGACCGCGCTCGTCGAACCCGCTCCGGCGCGCAGGGAGACGACCCCGGAGGCGGAGGTGAACGCCTCGATCGCCCACGGCCTGGTCGAGCGGGCCGAGCTGCTCCGCACGGTCGACCGCGACGCCCCGGACGTCACCGGCGAGCTGTGCGAGGCCGCGCTCAGCGAGGCCGCGGGACGCGTCGCCGACGCCCAGCAGATCCTGCGCTCGGCCCAGGGTCGGCTCGACCGCGAGACGGAGGAGCTCCTGAGCCGTCACATCAGTGACCTCGAGGCGCGAGGCAAGGCGCTCGAGTCGACCGGCATGCGGCTGGGGCTCGAGGACGAGCTGGGCCGGGTCGCGGAGAGCGTCGTCGTCGGCGAGCCCGGCGCGTCCGTCGCCGCCTTGCTCGCCGCCGAGCGCCGGGTCGGACGCCTCGAGGCTGACTGGAGGGGCCTCCAGGCGCTGATCGCCCAGGTGATGACGCTGCGGACGGAGGCCGAACAGCTCGGCATCGAGCTCCCCGCGGGTACCGACCGGCTCGACGCGGCCCGTCAGCGGCTCGCCAGCCTGCCGGCGGACGAGCGCGCGCTCGACCTCGCCGCGCAGGCCGCAGCGGAGGCGCTGATGACCCTCCACGAGGCGATCCCTCCCGCGCTGCAGGCGGAGCTGGCGCGCCATCGAGCGGCGCTCGAGCGGCACCCGGCGCGCCACAGCCGGGCCCAGGCCGCGCGTCGGCTCCACGCCGAGGCCGGCCAGCACCTCTCCGAGGGCCACCTCGAGAACGCGGTCGAGAGCGTCCGCGCGCTCCGCGCGGTCCTCGGGGACCTCGCCCGGGAGGCGAAGGAGGCCGAGGAGGCCGCGGCCCGTGCCCCCCCGCCGACGCCGCGCGCTCCACCGGCCCCGGCGGCCCGGCCGACCCCGACCGTCCCGACCGAGGCGCCGCCCCGGGCTCCGGCCGTCGAGACCCCGAGTCCCGCCACGCCTCCTCCCGGCCCCGACCGGGAGGGCGCGGCCCCGTCGCCGGCCGGCGGTGCGCCGCCGGCCGCCCCACCGCCGACCCCCGCCACGGTGGGCGCCGGCCCGGACGTCGCGCCCGCGCCCGAGGCGGTCGCCCAGCTGCTCGCCAAGGCGAGGAGCCTGGCTGCCCGGGTCCGCACCCTGCCGGCCGAGAGCCCCGAGGCGGTCGACGCCGGCCGCCAGATCCGCGAGGCGACCGAGCTGCTGCGCGCCCGGCGGTTCGCGGAGGCGAACGAGGCCCTCACGCGTCTTATGCGCAGCCTACCTCCTCCTCCCAGCCGGAGCTAGTCGGTGCCGCGCAAGCCGTCCCCGTTCCCGGAGCTGCGCCGCCGCCTCGCAGAGATCCAGGACCGCGCCGGCCGCTACCAGGAGGAGGGGCTCCCGATCCCGACCGCCCAGCTCGAGTCCGAGCTCGAGGTGGCGATGCGCGCGGGCGACGTCGACCGCGCCGAGGCGATCGTCAAGCGCGCTGAGACCCTGCTCGCGCGCGCCGACCAGGACTGGGGCTGGCTGCGCGAGCTCCTCTCCCGGGTCGACGGCCTCCGCGCGGTGGCGGACACGGTCGGCCTCGACCTCGCCCGCATCGACGCGCGCGTCGGCAATCCCCGCGCCCAGCTCCTCGGGCAGCCGCTCACCCCGACGTCGATCGAGCGCGCGGCGGCCGGGGCCTCGTTCGCGCTCGCCGTGCTGAACGACGCGATCCCGAAGTACATCGTGCAGGAGGCGCAGGCGCTCGGCCGGTCGATCCGGCGCGCACGCGACCGCGGGGAGGACGTCCGGGAGGCGGCGGCGACGTTCGCCCAGCTCCTCCGGGCGCTGCAGGAACCGGTGCTGGACGCGGGCGCCGAGCGGCTGCTCGAGACGCGGAGGGCGGTCGCGAGGATCCCGCGCGCCCCGCCGGTCGCCGCGGTCTCCGACGAGGCCGAGGACGAGATCCTCAGCGAGGCGCGCAACCTCGCCCGCCGCCTCCACCGGATCAAGACCCGGGCCCACCAGGCGACCGACGCGGTGCGGCTGATGTCGCAGGTGCGTCAGGCGCTGAGCGAGGAGCGGCAGGAGCGCCGGTACGCCTCCCCCGAGGAGGAGGTCGAGGCGCTGTGGGCCGAGGTCGACCGCCTGACCCGCGAGAAGCGGCTCGCGGGGGCCGTCGCCGGGGGGGGCGCCGAGCTGGACGAGTCGGGGGAGGAGGACGGCGAGGAAGGGGAGCCGCTCGGCGACGAGGAGGAGGACCTCGAGGACGAGGAGGAGGCCGTCGCGGAGCCGGTACGACCGGTCCCGGCCGCCGGCCGCGCGACCGCCGTCGCTCCGACGACGAGCTCGTCGACCCCGCCGACCCCGGTCCCCGCCTCGCGGTTCCCGATGCCGATCGTCCCGCCGCTCACCCCGGTCCCGGACGAGGCGGCGGGCGCGCCGGCGCCGCAGAGCCCGGACACGCTCGCCGACGGCGCGGGTCCCCGCGTGCCCCGCCCGACACGGATCACGATCGCCTCCGCCTACGTCCCCCCGGACCTCTCGACGGAGGAGGCCCCGCCGGAGACCGGCTCCGCCCCGGGGAGCCCGCGACGCCAGCGCTCTCGCCACCGGGACTGACGGCGTCCCCCGGACGCGGTCCCGGCGCGACCTCCATGGCAAGCCTATTATAGACTACGAAAGTCGTTTATACTACTTGCCGCGAGCGTCGGACGGCGGTGGGGATTCCCCGGTGGGCGCGGTCGTGGCGTTCACCCCCAGCGGCTTCGTCACCGTGCGCTGTCGCACGGAGCGGTTCCCGAGCGAGGGCGCGTCGGTCGTCGACCGCTCGCGCCGGCTCGAGGGGCGCGTCGTCCGGGTCTTCGGCCCGGTCGCCCGCCCGTACCTGCTCGTCCGCCCGCGCCGGGCTCCGAGCCCGGTCGACGCGGCGGCGCTCCTGAACGCCGAGGTGGTGCGCGCGTGAAGTCGGGGGTCGACGTCCCGGCGGACGCCCCGGCCCCGGACGACAAGCCGGCCGGCCCCCGGGCCGAGGCCTCCGGTCCTGCGACGCGCTGCACGAGCTGCGGATCGACCCACCTGACCCGGGACTACGAGCGCGGCGAGCTCGTCTGCGACGAATGCGGGCTGGTCCTCGAGGAGTCGATGATCGACCAGGGACCGGAGTGGCGGGCGTTCGACGCCGAGCAGGGGGAGAAGCGGGCGCGCACGGGCGCCCCGACGACGCTCACGATCCACGACAAGGGCCTCTCGACGGAGATCGGCTGGAAGAACCGGGACCCGTTCGGCAAGTCGATCCCGACGCGCAACCGCGCGCAGCTCTACCGGCTGCGGAAGTGGCAGCGGCGGATCCGCGTCTCCAACGCGACCGAGCGCAACCTCGCCTTCGCGCTCGCCGAACTCGACCGCATCGCGAGCGGGATGGCGCTCCCGAGGAACGTCCGGGAGACGGCCGCGATGATCTACCGCAAGGCCGTCGCGAAGAACCTGATCCGGGGCCGGTCGATCGAGGGGGTGGTCGCGGCGTCGCTCTACGGCAGCTGCCGCCAGTGCAACGTGCCGCGGACGCTGGACGAGATCGCCTCGAAGTCCCGGATCGGCCGCAAGGAGATCGGGCGGACCTACCGCTTCATGACGCGCGAGCTGCGGCTGCGGCTCCTCCCGACGCGCCCGCAGGACTACATCCAGCGGTTCTGCTCGGAGCTCAAGCTCAAGGGCGAGGTCCAGTCGCGCGCGAACGAGATCCTGAAGCAGGCGACCGAGCGGGAGCTGACGAGCGGGCGGGGCCCGACCGGCGTCGCCGCCGCCGCGATCTACATCTCGACCGTCCAGAGCGGCGAGCGCCGGACGCAGCGCGAGGTCGCCGAGGTCGCGGGGGTCACCGAGGTGACGATCCGCAACCGTTACAAGGAGCTCACCGAGAAGCTGAACCTCCGCGTGCTGCTCTAGGGCGCCGCCGGCGCCACGTTCTTTACGGGCGCGCGCCTCGCTCGGCCGTGAGCCGCATCCTGACGGTCGCCGTCCTCGTCTCGGGCGAGGGGACGACCCTCGACGCCCTCGCCGAGGAGGCGAGCGGGGGCCACCTGCCGATCCGGATCGCGCTCGTCGTCGCCGACCGGCCCCACGCGCCGGCGATCGAGAAGGCGCGCCAGCGGGGGCTCGCGACGCTCGTGCTCCCGTCGCGCGGGACCCCGGCCGACGACTGGGGCCGTCGCGTCACCGACGAGCTCACCGCCCGCGGGGTCGAGCTGGTCGTGAACGCCGGCTTCCTCACGATCCTTCCTCCCAGCTGGGTCCGCGCGTGGCGGGGACGGGCGATCAACCTCCACCCGTCGCTCCTCCCGCTCCACGGGGGCCGGGGGCTCTACGGCCTGCGGGTGCACGAGGCGGTCCTCGCCGCCCGCGAGCGCGTCACGGGGGCGACCGTCCACCTCGTCACGGACGACGTCGACCGCGGGCCGACGATCGCGCAGGAGCGGATCGAGGTGCTGCCGGACGACACGCCGGCGTCGCTCCGGGCCCGCCTCCATCCGGTCGAGGTCGCCCTGCTCGGCGCCACCCTGCGACGGTTCGCCGACGGCTCGCTGCCGCTGCCGTACCCGGAGCCCGGCGCCGAGCCCGCGCCCCGGTCGTAGCGGGCCGTCCTAGAAGCGGTCGAGGCCCAGGCAGAGGAACGACCGCGCGTCCGTCGTGAGCTCGGCGGCGAGCCCGCCGGCGGCGCGGCCCCCGCCGAGCCGGCACGCCATGAGCGAGCGCCATTCGGCCGCCGGACGGACGAAGTAGCCGCGCCGCGCCAGCTCCGGGGCGAGGTCGAGCACCGGCGTGTTCCCCAGCACGAGGGTCCGCCCCGCGGACTCCCGTTCGACGGCGCGAAGGAGCGCCCCTGCCGCGCCGGCTCGGGCGACGAGCTCCCCGCAGACGAGCTGGTGGCTCCGTCGCTGGACCAGCGCGTAGCCGACCGGCCGGCCCCCGCGCCGCAGGAGGCGCAGCGAGGCGAGCTCGAGCCCGCCGGCCTCCCGCTCCACCCGGAGGAACGCCGCCGGCCGGTCGGAGAAGCCGGTCCGCCCGGCCGCCTGCTCGCGATGGAGCCGCTCCAGGAGGGGAAGGTCGGCGGCGGTCACGTGCTCGAGGCGAGGACCGGCCGGGAGGTGGGCCGGCCCGGCGAGGCGGACGGCGAGCGGCGGAACGAAGACGTCGCGGTAGCCGAGACGCTCGTAGAGGTGGTGCGCGTGCCAGGACGGGCTCGTCCAGAGGAGAGCGAAGCGGACCCCGGCCGCGCCCTCCCGCCGGTGGACCTCCTCGAGGAGCCGCCGCGCGACCCCCCGACGCGCGGCCCCGACGGCGGTCGTCACCCCCGCGATGCCGGCGACGGGCTCGACACCGGCCCGCGTGCGGTACGGGAAGCGCAGGACGAAGACCTGGCCGAGCAGCCGTCCGCGCTCCACGCCGAACAGCGCAACGTAGTCGCTCAGCTCGAAGTCGTGGCGCCGGTAGACCGCGAGCGCCTCGCGGCTGAGCGCCCCCGAGAAGGCGCCGTGCGCCAGGGCATGGCGCGCTGCCTCGAGCTCGACCGGGAGCTCGTCGAGCGTGACGACCCGCACGGGCGCCGGGGAGGCAGCCCCGCACGTTAGGCTGGCGGGCGTCCGACCGGGCTAGTCGGTCAGCTGCTCGAGGGGGACGGTGCGCGCCGGCAGCTCGACGCGGAGCCGGTGCCGGGTCGTCTTCGGCGGGAACGGCCGGCCGCGGTGGGCGCGACGGACGACCTCCTCCTTGTCGATCGGCGGCCCCGGGCGCCAGCGGTCGAGCTCGACGTGGTCGCCGTGGTAGTCGAAGACCCACGCCGGCACGAACTTGAGCCCGAGGCGCCGGGACGCCTCGACGCGGTGGTGGCCGTTGAGGATCACCCACGTGTCGCGCGCGACCCAGATCGGCTCGCGGAACTCCCCCGTGCGGCGGAGCTCGGCGACGAGCTCGTCGACCTTGCCGCTCTCGTGCTCCTCGTGCCCGCGCAGGCGCTCGAGGGGGACGAGCGCGAAGACCGGCGCGCGCGTCATCCGGCGCGGTGCTCGGCCTCCGCGAGCGCGCGTCGGGCGTAGACCGCGACCATCTTCTTGCGGTACTCCGGCAGCAGGAAGGTGTTGTGGACGGGCCGCACCCGCCGGGCGAGCGCCTCGCCGAGCTCGCGGCGCCGCGCGTCGTCCAGGCGGACGCCGACCAGCGGCTCCGTCAGGTCGTCGTACCGGCGCGGCTGCGGCTCGGCGCCGCCGACGGCGAGCCGCAGCGCCTCGACCCGGCCGTCCTCGGACCATCGCCCCGCGACCGCCACCCCGAGCTCGGGGAAGTCGTACGCGGGCCGCACGCGCAGCTTGAGGTAGCGGCCGCGCCGCCCGCGCGCCGCCGCCGGCAGGTGGACGGCGACGACGAGCTCCCCCGGTGCGAGCGTCAGCCGCCGGATGCCGTCCCCGGCGAGGTCGTAGAGGCGCTCGAGCGGGAGCCGCCGGCGCCCGTCCGGGCCGGCGAGCTCGACCTCCGCGTCGCTCGCGAGCAGCGCCGGCGCGAGGTCGCCGCTGAACGTCGCGTAGCAGGTCGTCTTCTGCGGGACGACGTGGCAGCGGTCGCCGTCGGCCTTCAGGCAGTAGCCGAGGCTCGCGCGCCAGAACGCGCTCTGGTTGAAGAAGAAGCAGCGCGTCTCGACCAGGAGGTTCCCGCCGAGGGTCCCGCTCGCGCGCACGAGCGGCGTCGCGACCTCGCCGAGCGCGTCGGCGAGCACCGGCCAGGCGCGCGCGAGCTCGCGGTCGCGCTCGAGGTCGGCGAGGCGGCACATCGCGCCGATCCGCTCGGTCGAGTGGCCGGTCAGCTCGCGGACGTCCTCGAGCGCGACCAGGTGGGGGCGAAGGTTGAGGTGCATCTTGTAGTTCGGCAGCAGGTCGGTCCCGCCCGCGAGGTAGTCGAAACGCCCGACGAGCGTCCGGGCGAGCCCGACCGTCTCCTCGACGGTCGTCGGTCGGTGGAGCTCGAACGCATCGAGGTGCATCCGGCCTAGTCCCCCTTCCAGACCCGGCGTTCCTCGTGGCGCATCTCGAGCGCCCGCACGACGCGGTCCGGGGTGATCGGCAGCTCCGTGAACCGGCAGCCGATCGCGTCGTACAGCGCGTTCCCCACCGCCGGCAGCGTCGCGACGAGCGGCCCCTCGCCGGCCTCCTTCGCGCCGAACGGCCCGTCCGGGTCGTCGTCCCCGACGAGCAGGATCTCGACCTCGGGCATCTGCTGCGGAGCCGGGATCTTGTACTCGAGGAGCGAGGGGTTCAGCATCCGCGAGCCGCGGTAGGTCATCGTCTCCCCCAGGACCTGCCCGAGGCCCATGTGGACCGAGCCCTCGATCTGCCCCTCGACGGCGAGGCGGTTGAGCGGTCGGCCGCAGTCGAACGCCGCCCAGACCTTCGGGACGCGGTAGACCCCGGTCTCGACGTCCACGTCGACCTCGGCGACGTAGGCGCTGAACGAGTACGCCGGCGCCGTCCCGGCGCGCGCGCCCTTGAACGTCCCGCCGCGCGGCTTCGACTGGTAGGAGCCGCTCGCGGTCAGCGCCCCGGAGGTCGCCATCGCCTCGTGGAGCGCCTCGAGGAACGGCACCGCGCGCTCCGGCGCGCCCCGGACGTGGAGACGCTCGTGGGCGAGCTCGACCTCCCCGGGCGTCACGCCGAGGCACGCCGCCGCCCCCGCGACGATCTTCTCCCGGAGCTCGAGCGCCGCCGACCGGGCGGCGTTCCCCATCATGAACGTCACGCGGCTCGAGTAGGAGCCGAGGTCGATCGGGCTGACGTCCGAGTCGACGCGCTGGACGTGGACCCGGTCGAGGTCGACGTCCAGCACCTCGGCGACGATCGCGGCGAGGAGGGTGTTCGAGCCCTGGCCGATGTCGGCCTGCATCGAGTGGACGGCGATCCCGCCGTCCATGTCGACCTTGAGGTGGACGGTCGACTGCGGCATCCTCGGCGTGAAGTGGATCGGGCTGTTCGAGCCGGAGATGTAGAAGCCGCACCCGAGCCCGACGCCGCGGCCGTAGGGGAGCTGGCGGTGCTTGCGGTCCCAGCCGCTCGCGCGCCGCGCCGCCTCGAGGCACTTCAGGAACGACGTCGACGTGATGACGAACTCGTTGACCGTGGTCGAGTTCGGCGCCAGGGCGTTGCGCGCGCGCAGGTCGAACGGGTCGACCCCGACCTCCTCGGCCAGGCGGTCGAGCGCGACCTCGACCGAGTAGCGGATGTTCGTCCCCCCGTGCGCGCGCATCGCGCCGCTCGGGGGCTTGGTCGTGTAGACGCGACGGCCGCGGTAGCGGAAGTTCGGGACCCGGTACGGCCCCATCGACAGGACGCCGTTGTAGTACGTCGTCACCGTCCCGAACGAGCTCCACGCGCCCCCGTCGATGAGCGCCTCGATGTCGTAGGCGAGGATCCGGCCCTGGTCGTCCGTGGCGATCCGCACGTCGTTCTGCGTGGGGTGGCGGCCGTGGTTGGTGTAGAAGACGTCCTCGCGGTCGAGCAGCATCTTCACCGGCCGGCCGGTCTCGAGCGCGAGCGCCGCGCAGGCGATCTCGTGCGGGAGCGGGTCGGACTTGCCGCCGAAGCCGCCGCCGACCTCCGGCTTGATGACGCGGATCCGGTGCATCGGCAACCCGAGCACTTCGGAAAGGGCGCGGTGCAGGTAGTGCGGGACCTGGGTGGCGCTCCAGACGGTCAGGCGGCCGTCCGGGGTCGCCTCGGCGATCGTCACGAGCGGCTCGGTGAACGCGTGCGTCACCCCGGCGAAGACGCCGCGGACGCGGACCTGGTGCTTCGCCCGGGCGAACGCGGCGTCAACGTCGCCGAAGTCCTGGACGACCTCCTTCTGGATGTTCGAGCCCGCCAGCCCGCGGGCGTGGATCGGCTCGGCGACCGGCTTCGTCCCCGCGGCGGGGTCCGGGTACTCCGGGAGCGGTTCGACCGTGAAGCGGATCTTCTCGAGCGCGAGCTCCGCGGTCCGCTCGTCGACCGCGGCGACCGCGGCGACGATGTCGCCGAGGTAGCGGGCCTTCCCGACGGCGATCGCCGTCTCGTCCCGCGTGATCGGGAGGACGCCGAACGGGGTCGGGTACCGCTCCCCCGTGAGGACCGCGGCGACCCCGGGCATCGCCCGGGCCGCCTGCACGTCGACCGCAACGAGCCTCGCGTGGGGCCACGGGCTCCGGAGCAGGCGGCCGACGAGCTGGCCAGGACGCTGGATGTCGTCGGTGTACTCGGCTCGTCCCGTGACCTTGAGCGGGCCCTCGATGTACGGGATCCGTCCGCCGAGCAGGTGCGTCGTCCGGCGGTCGTCCACGGCGCTCACGGCGCCTCCCGGGACGCCGAAAGAATCGCGCGCACGATCGCGGAGTAGCCGGTGCACCGACAGAGGTTGCCGGAGATCGCGCGCTCGACCTCCGCTCGGCTCGGGTGGGGCGACTCCGCGAGCAGCGCCGTGGCGGTCATCACGAAACCGGGCGTGCAGAAGCCGCACTGCGTCGCCCCGAGCTCGACGAACGCCCGCTGGACCGGCGACAGCCCCTGGGCCGGACTGACCCCCTCGATCGTCGTGACCGCGCGTCCGGCGGCCAGGCGGGCGAGCGTGAGGCAGCTCAGCGTCGGTCGGCCGTCGATGAGCACCGTGCAGCAGCCGCACGTCCCGAGGTCGCAGCCGCGCTTCGTCCCCGTCAGCCGCAGCTGCTCGCGGAGGAGGTCGAGGAGGATCGTCTCGTCCGGGCACCGGGCGACGGTCGGCCGGCCGTTGAGCGTGAAGCTAAGCGTCCCGCCCTCGCCCATCGCTCTCCGCCGTGACCTCTCGGCCGCGTGCGCCCGGAGCACGTAACGCCGCCGGGTGCAGGTCGCGAACGACCTCGGCGACGATGCTGACGGCGATCTCGGCGGGGCTCTGCGCCCCGATCGGCACGCCGACCGGCGAGCGGATGCGGGCGAGCGCCTCGCGCGCGATTCCGCGGGCGCGCAGCGCGGCGTACAGGTGCTCTCGCTTCGCGGCGCTCGCGATCAGCCCGATGGTGTTCGGGAACCGTCTGACCGCCTCGAACAGCACCTCGCCGTCCTTGCGGGCGTCATAGCCGAGGACGAGGAGGTGGGTGAACTCCGCCGGCTCGAACCGGTCGAACAGGTCGGCCGGCGCGACGACCTCGCGGCGCTCCGCCGCCGGGAACCGGTCGGCGCCGACGTAGTCCGGCCGGTCGTCGGCGACCGAATGGTCGAACTCGAGCCCGGGCAGGAGGCGGGCCACGGCCTCCGCGACGTGCCCCCCGCCCCACAACAGCAGGTTCGGCCGCGGCCCGACGTACTCGAGCGCGATGTCGACCGAGCCGCCGCAGAGGCTCGGGAGCCCGCCGCTCTTCCAGGCGGCCAGGTCGAAGTGGACGAGCTCGCCGGCGTGGCGCTCGATCGCGACCGCGGCGAGCCGCTTGACCTCCTCCTCGAGCGCCGCGCCGCCGACCGTCCCGACGGTCGTGCCGTCCTCCCGGACGACCATCGTCGCGCCGAGCTTCCCGGGAACCGAGCCCGCGGTGCGGACGACGCTCGCCCGCACGAACGGCCGGTGGCGGCCGAGCAGGCGCAGGACCTCCGCCTCGGTCCGACGATCCACTAGATCGCCTCCCAGGCGGTCCAGCGCCGAGCCGCCTCGTCGTACGCCTCCGGGGTGTCGACGTTCGCGACGATCCCCGGGTCGTCGACGGCCACGCGACGGACCTGGGGGCCGAACTCCGGCAGCAGGGAGCGGATCGGGGCATCCGGCCGGAGGTCGAACATGTCCCCCCGGACCTGGGGGCGCCACAGGACCGGATGCCCCCCCCGCCCCTCGTACGTGGGGATGAACCAGACGCCGAGCGTATCGCTCTCCCGCGCCCCGAGGAGGGCGTCGACGGTCCTCGGTGCGACGAACGGGTGGTCGACCGGCCAGAACAGCACGTCGCGATCGTCCGGGATCTCGATGAGGCCGGCCTGGACGGAGGCAGTACGGCCCTCCTCCCAGCGCTCGGAGTCGACGAGCTCGACGTCCAACCCGCGCAGCTCGTGGGCGATCGGCGCGCGATGGGGTCCGACCACGACCACGACGGGGGCGAGGCCATCGGCGAGGCAGACCTCGACGATCCGACGCACGCCGCTCCGTCCCCCGACGCTGAGCAGCGCCTTCGGCTCTCCGCCGAGCCGGCTCGAGGCGCCGCCGCTCAGCACGAGGGCCGCGGTCTCGGTGGTCATCCGCTCCGGCCGTCCCTCTGCCATGCGACAGACCGCCGGCCCTTGTTAAATCCCCCTCCGTCCGGCTCGGACACGGGGCCGGAACGGGAGCGCCTGCCCTCGCTCCGCCGCCGGCGGCGCGCCGCGTTTAAATAGCGGGGCCGGGTGGCCGCGCCGCCCCATGACCCGACCGAACGACGTGCCGGCGTCCGCCCTCCTTCCGAAGCTGGCGGCCGAGCTGAAGAGCCGGGCGGTCGTGAGCCCGCCGCCTTGGGCGGCGTTCGCGAAGACCGGGGTCCACAAGCAGCGCGCGCCGACCGACCCGGACTGGTGGTACCTGCGGAGCGCCTCCGTCCTACGGAAGGTCTACCTCAAGCGGGCGATCGGCGTCACGCGCCTGAGCTCCGAGTACGGGGGCAAGCGCGACCGCGGGAGCGCGCCGTACCACGCGCGCCAGGGCTCGCGCGCCGTCACGCGGGAGATCGTCCAGCAGCTCGAGAAGGCCGGGTTCCTCCAGCCGTTCAAGGGCCGGGGCCGACGCGTCACGGCGAACGGACAGAAGCTCTTGGACGCGGTGAGCCGCGACGTCCTCCGGGCGCTCGCCGCCGCCCGCCCCGAACTCGCCAAGTACCTCTAGGGAGCGTTACGGGGCAGGAGGGCCGGGCCGATGGCACAGTCCGACGACTCCGAGCTCGCCGAGCTGCGGCGTCGCCGCCTGCAGCAGCTGCAGGAGATGCAGGCGTCCGATGCGGTGAACGCTCAGGCGTTCTCTGCCCAGGAGGCCGAGATGCGCCGGCGCGACGCCGAGCGCACGGAGATCCTGCGCCGCATCCTCACGCCGGACGCCCGGGAACGCCTCGGGCGGATCCGTCTCGCGAAGCCGGACGTCGCCGGCGCGGTCGAGCAGCAGCTGATCGCGCTCGCGGCGAGCGGCCGCCTCCCGCGCGCGGTCGACGACGCGACCTTGCGCGCCCTCCTCGAACGGATCGCGCCGGACCGGCGCGAGATCCGCATCACGCGCCGCTAGCGGAGAGCTGACGATGGCGAACCGACGCAAGAGCCACGCGCGCAAGGTCCGACTGTTCCGCGCCGTGAAGACGAACCGCCGCGTGCCGGCCTGGGTGATCCAGCGGACGAACCGCGCCGTGACGCGCCACCCGAAGCGGCGGAGCTGGAAGCGCGGCCACCTGCACAAGTAGAGGATACGGAACGATGCCGACGAACCCCCCGACCCACAAGCGCGAGGAGATCGAGCGCGAGTACGTCATCCCGCTGCGGGCGAGCCGCCACCAGCCGTCCCGACGCCGCCGGGCCGGCCACGCGCTCGAGACCGTCCGCCGGTTCGTCGTCCGGCACATGCACGGAGCGGCCGAGGACGTCTGGATCGACCCCCGGCTCAACGAGCACATCTGGGAGCGGGGGATCCAGCGGATCCCCTCCCACGTCCGCGTCAAGGCGATCCGGTTCGAGGACGGCCTGATCGAGGTCGACCTCCTCGACACCGACTGAGCGCCGGGGGTCCCGGTCGCGTGCCGGTCGGGCGCACGGTGGTCAGCGGGAGCCCCTACCTCGGGGTCTTCGTACGCGCCGACGAGCGATGCGCCATCGTGCCCCCGACGCTACCGGCGGCCGTCGAGCGGGAGGTCGCACGCGTCCTGGGGGTCGAGGTCGTCCGCACGACCGTCAGCGACAGCGAGGTCGTCGGCGCGCTCGTCGCCTCCAACTCTCACGGCGTCCTCGTCACGGACGGGATCGACGCGGGCGAGCGACGGGCGCTCGAGCGGGTCGCCCCGGTGACGATCGTCCGCCACCGCCAGAACGCCGTCGGCAACAACGTCCTCGTCAACGACCACGGGGCGCTCGTCCACCCGGAGTACTCCAACGAGGCGGTCGAGGAGATCGGCCGGGCGCTCGGGGTCCGCGCCGAGCGCGGCACGCTCGCGGGCCTTGCGACGGTCGGGATGGCCGGGGTCGCGACCAACCGCGGCGCGGTCGTCCACCCGAAGGCGACCGACCGCGAGCTCGCCCGGGCCGAGGAGCTCCTCGGCGTCACGGTCCAGCGGTCGACGGCGAACTTCGGGGTGCCGGTCGTCGGGGCGTGCGTCGTGGCGAACTCCCGGGGGCTGCTCGTCGGCCGCCCGACGACGCCGGTGGAGATCGTCCACCTCCAGGAAGGGCTGAACGTCCTGATCTAGGGCGCGGGCGCTACGTCCCGCGCTTGCGCTTCACGTAGCGCGTCGCGTAGCCCGCGATGCGGTTCGCGAGCTTCTTGTGCGTGACCGAGAGCTTCCCGTCGACGACCACGCCGAGGTCGGTGAGCTCGAGCACCTTGCGCTTGTTCTGGGTGAAGTCCCCCCCGAACGACTCCGGGTGGTGGCGGATCAGCTCGATCGCGACCCGCTTGATGTACGTCTGGCGGATGTTGCCCATGCGCGCGCGGGCCGACGTGCGGCCCATAATAACCGTTGCCGCGGGCTCGCGGCGCCCGTCCGGACCGGCGGGGGCGCCGCTTTCGAGCGCGCGGAAGCGGCGGAACCCACAAATACCCATCTCTCGGTTTCACGCACCATGCTCTACCGTGGGCCCGCACCGGCGGGGGCCCGGAGCTGAGAGTACGCGTGGGCGTCGGGTCCGAACCGGCCGAGCCGGAAACGCAGGCCGACGCCGCGGCCGAACCGGCCGGCCCGGACCTCCGCGAGCGGAACGTCCTCCTCCTCGACCTCTCCAAGAGCATGCTCGCCCCGCTCCCGGAGCCGGACGGCGTCTCGCGGGAACGGCAGAAGATCGAGGTCGCGCGGACCGCCGTCTACCGCATCCTCCAGGACGCCGCGAAGAGCGGCACGCCGTTCGGGCTCGTGACGTTCACCGAGACGGTCCGCGTCCCCGTGCCGCTCGGGGAGATCCATCGCGACCACCTCCCGTTCATCGAGAACCTCATCTCGCTCCTGAGCCCGAGCGGCCGGTCGGCGATCTGGGACGCCCTCGGCGCCGGCGGCGACCTCTTGCGGTCGGGCGAGCGGGGGGTCCGCGGCAACCTCGTCCTCGTCACCGACGGCTGGGACAACGCCTCGGCCCGCTACACCTCCCGGCCGGTGCCGGACGACACGCAGGAGCCGGCGAAGGTCGACCTCGTGCCGCACCTGCTGC
This sequence comes from Thermoplasmata archaeon, assembly GCA_035502035.1. Lineage (GTDB taxonomy): Archaea > Thermoplasmatota > Thermoplasmata > Lutacidiplasmatales > UBA184 > Lutacidiplasma. The sequence goes on along the minus strand of DATJUZ010000050.1, from coordinate 18,267 downwards.
CGCCGAACTCCCAGCTGAGCGTGCGGATCCTCGGGATCGGCGCCGGCGACGAGCGCGACAAGGGGGTCGACGCCGCCCAGATGCACGACCTCCTCGAGCGGCTCCGGAGCCGCTCGGCGGAGATCGGGGGCGGGGGGGTCTTCACGTTCCAGGAGGTCACCACCGGCTCGGCGCTGTTCGCCCAGATGGTCCAGGCGTTCCTGGACGTCGGCTACGGCGACGACCACCCGGCGGTCGACGAGCTGCATCCGGAGGAGCTCGCGAAGACCGCCGCGGCGGCGGCGAGGGCGCTCAAGGACCCCGGGACGCACGGGACGGTCACGAAGCTGCACGTCAACCCCTCCGGGCCGAGCTCCCCGTCCGCGCCGCTCGTCTCCCCGGCCGTCGAGGTCGGGGTCCTGCCGACCGCCGGCGGGGCTCCGGCGTACCTCAAGGACCGCTACGGTCCGCTCGGCGAGATCGTCGAGACGTACCTCGCCGGGCGCTACGACCAGGCCTCCGCGATGCTCGTCCGGGCCGCCGCGGTGCTGCCGCCGGTGAGCCGGTGGTACTGGGAGGCGCGGATCCGCTTCGCCCAGAAGCAGCCGACCGAGGCGGCGAGGGCGCTCCTCGAGGCGTGGAACGCCGCCGAGAAGCTGCCGGACGAGAGCCGCGTCCAGGTCGTGCGGCGGCTCGCGCTCCTGCAGGCGAAGCTCCAGGACGACCGCGAGACGGAGACGCTGGTACAGTTCCTGGACGACGCCGAGCATCGGCTCGAGGGGACGCGGCCGGCGATCCGGGAGCGGCTGCGGGGCCTGCTCGGGGAGATGATGGAGCTGCGGGGGACCTACCAGCTGACGCGACTCGCCGGGGCCGGCGACCTCCAGGACGCCGCGCTCAAGCACGAGCAGGCCGTCGAGCAGGTCTTCGGGAAGCTCCAGGACGCCCGCCTCGAGCTCGCCGGAACGGGGCCGGTCGTCGACAGCACGCTCGACTTCATCGAGATATGTCTCGCGGAGATGCGCTAGGAGGGTCCCCATCGTGCCGGACGTGAAGGTCACGACGCGCACCCGCCGCGCCCCGGGCTCCAAGCGGGAGGCGAAAGGGACGGAGGAGTCGACCCGGATCGCCGTCGTCGGCATCCCGGCGTCCGGCAAGACGACGTACTTCCGCTTCCTGAGCGGCCACTTCGGCCTCAACCTGCCGGTGAGCTACATCCCCGCCCGCGAGGACGGCTGGGCGCTGCCGCTGTTCGGCGACCTCGAGAGCGACGTCGCGCTCGAGGAGACGACGTACGAGACCTCCGACCCGACCGATCCGGAGGGGAGCCTCGAGACGACGACGCGCTACTACGTCAACCGGCCGCTCGAGGACCGCAAGAAGCTCTGGGTCGAGCTGAGCGCCGGGCGCGAGGACCAGGGGATCCTGACGAAGTACCCCCTGCCGACCAAGTTCAACCAGTTCGTCGAGATGCGCATGCGCTTCCGCTTCGGCGCGGCCGACGGGCCGGGCGGCGCCAAGCCGATGGAGCTCCTGACCGTCGACGAGGCCGGAGGGATCATCGCCGACTACTTCACCTACGACCGGCTCTGGCTGAGCAGCGCCGACGGCGAGGTCACCGCGCGGAGCTGCCGGGTGATCCCGCACTTCGACTCCTGGAGGCCGGACCGCCAGGAGCTCTGGCGCCGCGGGCTGACGCTGCTCGGACGGTTCGTCGACGGCGCGGACGCGATCATCCTGCTCCTCTCCCCGTCGCTCGCCTCGCTCCGGGACCAGGCCCAGCAGGTGAACCTCGCGCGGGGGGTCTTCCGCTACGTCCGCACGCGCAACCTCCCCCTCGTGATCGCGGTCTCGAAGGCGGACCGGCTGAAGGAGTTCTACACCGAGATCGAGCGGTCGATCAAGGAGCGGACGTACCGCAGCCGCTTCGACACGACCGACTTCCTGCTCCGGCGGGACGGCGCCGGCATGGGGACGATCCTGGTCGCCCAGGAGGGGCGCGGCCTCTCGACCCGGGAGGACGTCTTCCTGGTGGCGAGCGCCGTCTCCACCGGCGAGGGCCATCCGATGTTCCTCGGCGAGAGCGGCGAGCAGGCGCCCGAGGTCGGCACGCCGACCCTCGGGGTGCCGGTGATGGTGAACACGACGCTCCCCCTCGCGCGGGCGTGCGAACGGGTCCTCGCGAAGAGGGCGACGAAGGGGTCGTGATGGCGGCGGGCGGTCTCGAGCGCCCTTCGACCGTCGCGCCGATCGCCTCGGTCTGGTGCCGCCAGGTCGACAACGAGGCCGAGAGCCCCGGCTACACCGCGATCCCGGACGAGTTCGCCGGCCGCCACGAGGCGCTCGAGGCGATCCGCCTCGTCGGAAACCTGACGATCAACGTCGCCGACACCCACGACTACTGGGACCCGAACCCGAGCCAGACGCTCTCGTTCTACCCGAACCTGTTCCTCTACCCGGCCGCCGGCGGCCGCTACACGTGCATCGGCCGGATGTTCCTCTCCACGGAGGACCGCCCGCGCCTCGGCATGAAGACGCTCGTCTTCTCGACCGAGGAGCTCGTCCGGACCGGCGACTTCGGCGGGGCGGTCGCCCGCGCCCACGCGACGATGGTCGGGCGCGACGAGCCGCGCCGGCCGCGCGCCGAACCGGACGCGTCGGTCTTCCAGGCGGTCGGCGAGGGGTTCCTGTTCCACCGCGGCACGACCGAGCCGGTGCTCGTCGTCGCGGCGAGCGACCAGTGGGACGCCGTCGCCCAGTCGGTGCTCGAGCTCGTGACGGCGATGCCGACCGCGCTCACCGCCCTCGGCGCGTTCCTCGTCTTCCCGTACTTCCTGCCGGCCCCGAAGGTCAACTTCCGCGAGTTCTCCGAGACGATGCCGCTCGCGCTCGCCGTGATGCGCGTGCCCCGCCAGGAGGCGGAGGGGGAGCGCCACACCAAGCGGATGCAGAGCTGGCAGAGCGAGGCGATCTCGCTCCGCGACCTGAGCCGGCCCCCGACCTCCAAGGCGAAGGAGAGCCTCCCCCTCGTCCTCCAGTACGTCCGCGACCACGCCGACGAGAAGGCCTCCGAGGTCGTCCGGCGCGTCGACCAGGTCGAGGCGACCCGCCTCACCCAGACGCTCGGCGACCCCGAGGCGCCGACCGGCCGCGAGCGGCGGAAGGAGATGTGGCGGATCGGCACCGCGATGGAGACCGCCGCGCTCCTCCTCGCGCGGCCGCGCGGCAAGACGGTGAACGTCTCCGGCGAGATGGCGAAGCGCGCCAACGAGTACCTCGAGGCGAAGCCGGGGGAGAGCCCTTTGGTCACGGCGCCCCCGGTCGTCCCGACGCCGGCCCCGGCGGCGCCGACCCGGACGGCCCCGCCGGCGGCGGCGCCGACGCCCGCCGCGGGTGCGCCGACGGTCCCCCCGGCCGCGCCGGTCGCTTCCGCCCCGCCCACGACGCCTCCCGCCGCCCCGCCGCCGGCCTCCGCCACGGGTGCCGCCGGCGTCCCCCAGTGGCTCCGCGGCCCGACCCAGGTCACGCTCCCCCCTGAAACCCCGGGCACGGTACCGGTCTCGACCTCCGACGACACGTCGCTGCGGGGCGCCGCGCCCCGGCCCGCGCCGCTGGCGCCGCGCCCGTCGTCCGTCACGCCGGCGGCCCCCGGCGGAGCGGCGCCGCTCGTCACCGGACGACCGCCGGCGGCCGCGGCGCCGCCGCCGGTCCCGTCCAGCGCCGACCGGGGCCTGCTCGACGCGCGCCTGTCGCTCGCGACGCGCGACCTGGAGCGGCGCTGGGCCGTCACGCTCGATGCCCGCCTCCGCGAGGTCGGCGAGGCGTCGGCGCGCGCCGCCGAGGCGGTCCGCACCGACCTCGCGGCCCGGCTCACGGCGCTCGAAGCCCGGCCGGCGGCGGCCGCCGCGAACCTCGGCCCCGAGGTCGAGGCGCAGGTCGCCGCGAAGGTCGACCCCAAGATCGCGGAGATCGAGCACCGCGTCTCGGAGGCGGTCAAGTCGACGGCCGAGGGCTGGGCGGAGCGGTTCCGCCGGGACCTCAAGGAGGCTGCCGAGGAGCTCGCCGCCCGGAGCGCGAAGTCCGAGGAGGACCTCCGGGCCGCGCTGGTCGCCCAGCTCGACCTCGAGCTCCTCGAGGCGAAGGAGCAGGGCCAGGCGCTCCGCGAGGAGGTCGAGGCGCGGGTCCGCGAGATCCTCGATGCCCGGCTGACGGAGGGCGAGCAGCGGCGCACCCGGGAGATGCGCGAGCTCGAGCAGCGTGTCGGGATCCTGGTCGACGGGCGGTCGAAGGACGTCGAGGAGCACCTCGTCGCCTCCCTCGGCGCCGAGGCCCAGAAGCTCGCCGCCTCCGCCGACGACCGCGTCGCGCACGTCGAGCGGCGCCTCGCCCTCGAGCGGGACGCGCGGATCGCCGAGGTCAACGAGGCCCAGCGCGCGGCCGTCGCTGGCCTGCAGGTCCGTATGCAGGCGTTCGTCGAGCAGATGGTCCGCGAGAACCAGGCGGCCGAGCAGGAGAAGTACATCGAGCTGCTCGCGCGCCTGAAGGCGGAGCTCGAGACGACGATCGCCTCGCTGATCAGCTCGGCCGAGTTCAACACGAAGCTGAGGGACCGGATCGAGCAGTCGGTCGAGACGGCCCGGAGCGAGCAGGAGGTCGCCCTCGCCGCCACGCTCACCGCCTCCGAGGGCCGCCTGCGCTCGGAGACCCAGGAGGCGGTCGGACGCCTCGAGACGATCGAGCACCAGCTCGACCAGCGGGGCGAGGACCTCATCGTGCTGGAGGCGAAGCTCCGCGAGGAGCTCGAGGACATCGACCGCCGCGTCATGGTCGTCAACGACCACGTGCTGCCGATCGTGCGCCAGACCTGGCTCAAGCTGACCGAGAACGAGGCGAACGCCCAGGCCCGGCCGTCCGAGACGCAGTTCGCCGAGCTCGGCAAGGAGCTCCGGGAGAAGCTCGAGCGGCTCGAGCAGGAGCTCGAGGAGCAGACGAGCGACCTGCGCGAGCGCCTCGAGCTGTCGATCCAGAGCCACGGAAGGATCTGGCTCAACTTCCTCCGCACGTACTCGCCCGAGGCCGGGGGCTTCCCGGCGCCGGCGAGCCAGGGCTCGCACCGCGTCTCGAAGCGGCTGCGGCCCGCCGCGCTGCCCAGCGCCTCGACCGAGCCGTCGGCGGACGCCTCGCCGTTCGCGGCCGACCCTCCGAACCCGATGGACCCGGAGCTCGCCGGCGAGACCGGGCCGAAGGAGCCCCGCCGCCGCGCGCGCAAGGCCGGCTAGCCGCGGGGCCGGCCTACGCTCATAAGCCCGGCCCGCGTTAGCGGGTCGAGGGACGGAGGGACCGCATGATGCGCGACGCCGACCACCGCCACTGCAAGGTCTGCGGGGCGGTCACCAAGCCGGGGAACGACACGTGCAGCGACGCCTGCGCGGACGTGCGGGCCCGCCGCATGGCCTCCGCCAAGAACCAGCGCTACGTGCTCTACGGCCTGATCGCGTTCATTCTCGTCCTGTTCATCGCGAGCTACGCCGGTGTGTAGGGACCGGCCGTGCGACCGTTCCGGAGCGTCGTCCTCGGCGGGACGTTCGACCGGCTCCACGTCGGCCACGAGGCGCTCCTCGCGACCGCGTTCCGTCTCGGCGACCACGTAGCGATCGGGCTGACCAGCCGCGCGTTCCTCGCCGAGCATCCGAAGCCCGCCGGGACACGGATCGGCTCGCCCGCGGCGCGGCGCCGGGCGCTCGAGCGATGGCTCGCCGCCCGCTACCCCGCCCGTCGCTGGACGATCGTCCCGATCGACGACCGCTTCGGGAGCTCCGCCGACGCCCCGGCGGACGCGCTCGTCGTTTCCGTCGATACCATGGAAGGAGGTCGTGCGGTGAATCGGGAGCGGGCCCGGCGGGGCCACCCCCCGCTCGCGCTCGTCCCGGTGCCCCTCGTCCTCGCGGACGACCTCGAGCCGGTGAGCTCGCGGCGCATCCGCGCCGGCGCCATCGACCGGAACGGCCGGCGGGTCGGTCCGGTCGCGGTCGGGGTCGCGGTCCGGGGGGAGGTCCCCGAGGCGGCAGTGCGCGCGGGGATCCGGCGGGCGTTCCCAAGGGCGAGGCTGTTCTTCGCGCGGCCGCGGCGAGGTCCGCCGTCCGACCCTCGACGCCTCGCGCTCGACGCCGCGCGCACGCGCGACGTCGGTCTCGGCATGGTCGCTCGCCGGTCGGGCGGCTGGGCGGTGGCCGTGCGGGGCCGTCACGTCACGATCGGCCCGTTCCGTCTGTACGGCGCGAGCGCGGCGGCGCTCGAGCGCTCGCTCGCCGGCCTGCTCCGTGCACCTCCGCCGTCACCCCTTACATAGGCGCGGGCCCTCGCCGGGCCATGGAGACCTACGTCCGCGTGACGTTCGACAGCGAGGGAGGCAAGCCCTCCGAGGTCGCGGACCGGCTCCTCGCCGCGGGGTTCGTCCCGACCCACGGCAACTACGACTTCGTCTACGACTGGAACGGCTCGGCGCCGCGCGAGGAGATCCTCGGTCTCGCCGACGCGGTCACCGAGCAGCTCCGCGGATTCCGCGTCCGTTTCGAGATCGAAACGGTCTAGCCGCGCCGCGGCGACCCCCGTGAGGGCGAGCGTTTTAACGCCAGCCGGGCTCCGCCGGCCGCCGTGCAGTCCTACCCGGTCCGGACGACCCACCGGCGCAACCTCGAGCTCCCCGCGATCGCCACCATCGCCCGCAGCCACTTCGACCAGGTCGCGGTCGGCGAGCGCGAGGTCCGGGCGCAGTACGGCGCGATCGAGACCCTCCTCGTCCGCCCGGACGGCCGGTCGCTCGCCATCGAGGTCCGGATGAACCCGAAGGTCGAGGACGCCGTGGCCCGGGAGACGATCGCGCGGTACAATCGTTTTCTCGAGGAGGTCACCGGCTACAACGCGAAGGAGCGGGCGCGCCGGCTGCGGAAGTCCGCGGGCGAGTAGCCGTCGGGCGCTCCATGGCCGGTCCGATCCCGAGCGGCTCCGTCTCGGAGCTCGACCGCGTGCGGCAGGCGGTCGCCGCCTACTTCCCGGTCTACGAGACGAGGATCGGGCCCCAGTCGGTCCTCTTCGCGGTCCACGTCGACGCTTCCCGGCTCAGCGACCGGTTCGACCAGCTCCGCCGCGAGCTCGCCCGCCTCGGCTACGTCCCGATCCTTCGGCGGGAGACGGGGGAGGAGTTCATCGAGGTGATCCGCCGGCCCCGGTTCGGCCCGCGGCGGCCCTGGATCAACGTCGTGCTCCTCGCGGCGACGGTCGCGACCACCGTGTTCGCCGGCACGATGATCTGGCTGACGTACGTCGGCGCCTACTACCCGATCCGGGCGACGGACGTCCTCTACGGCGCGCTGTACTTCGCGCTGCCGCTCCTGCTCATCCTCGGGGTCCACGAGACCGCGCACTACGTCGTCGCGCGGCGCTACCACCTGGACGCCTCGCTGCCGTACTTCATCCCGATCCCTCCGCCGTACATCCTCGGGACGTTCGGCGCGTTCGTCTCGATGCGCGAGCCGTTCCCGGACCGCAAGTCGCTGTTCGACGTCGGGGCCGCCGGCCCGCTCGCCGGCTTCGCGATGGCGATCCCGATCTCGATCGCCGGCATGTTCCTGTCGGTCCACTCCCCGAGCCTGGCCGCGAACTACTGCGGGCCGTCGGTCCTCGGCCAGAGCTACGGCGACCTGTTGCTCGGGCCGTCGCTGTTCTGGGTCGCGCTGTCGGCGTTCTTTCCGCCGTCGATCGTCTCGCTCCACCCGCTCGCGCTCGCCGGCTGGGTCGGGATCCTCGTCACGGCGATCAACCTCCTGCCGGCCGGGACCCTGGACGGCGGCCACATCTTCCGCGCGCTGCTCGGCGACCGGGCCCGCTACGTCAGCTACGCCGCCGCGGCGACCCTGTTCGTGCTCGGCCTGTCGACGCTCTACCTCGGCTGGCTCCTCTTCGCGTTCCTCGTCCTCATCCTGGGGCTGCGCCATCCTCCCCCGCTGAACGACACGACGCGGCTCGACGGGAAGCGGATGGCCCTCGGCGGGGTCGTGGTCGCGATCCTCGTCAGCGGCTTCGTCCTCGTACCGCTCTCGGCGCCGACCGGTGACCTCGGGCTCTCCCACGGGGGCTACACCCCGCTCCCGCCCGTGGGGCCCGGGATCGCCGCGGAGGTGGCGATGACGATCCGCAACGGCGACCCGGTCCTCCACGGGCTGCTCTACTCGGTCTCGGTCGTCAACGTCTCGACGGCTCCCGGCGTCTATCTGACGGGGGCCGCCCTCGCCGCCTGGGAACGTACGACGAACTGGACGTTCGTCCTGCCGAACGGCACGCAGCTCGGCCCGTTCGCCGGCGCCTCGGCGACGCTCCCGTCGGCCGACTATCTGGCCGTCGGCGCCGGCGACTCCGTGGCGACGTCGACCGTCGTCACCAACAACCGGTCCGCGATCGCGCTCGTCGTCGGGTACGACGCCTTCGAGTTCTGTCCGCCCCCGGGCGGCGGCTCGGTCACGACCACGATCACGGTCGAGTTCAGCTAGTCGTCCCGCCGGTAGACACGAAACTCCCGGCTCAGGCTGCGGTGGACCCGGACCGACGCGCTCCCGGCCTCCCTCCACGGGACGGGAAGCACGGAGCGACGGTCGGGCGTGACGACAACGACCCGGCCGCCGGGCCGGACGCGCGCCGACCAGCGGGCCAGCGTCTCGCGGACGACGGTCGCCGGCGTTCCGCCCACGCTCGCGGACGAGCGTCCATACGGGGGATCGGTGACCAGGGCGTCGAGCCGTCGAGGCGCCTCCGCGGGCTCGACGGTGCGGGCATCGCCCTGGGCGACCCCCTCCGCCCGCACCCCGACGTGCTCGAGGTTGCGGAGCGCGCCCCGCACCATCGCCGCGTCGACATCGATCCCATAGACCCGCGCGCCGAGGAGCGCGGCCTCGCCGAGCAAGGCGCCCGTACCGAGGAACGGGTCGAGCACAGCGTCCCCGGCCCGGACCGCGGCGAGGTTGACCGCCGCGCGCGCGAGGCGCGGAGCGAGGGAGACCGGCCGTCGGAACGGCAACCGCGGCATCGCGCGCCCCGCGAAGGAGGCGCGATCGACCGCGGCGACCTCGCGGAGCAGACGATCGCCCGGTGCCTGCCCCGAGGCGGCGATCCAGTACCGCCGCTGGGGGGCGGTCAGGTCGATCCGGCCCCCTCCCCGGACGTACGCCGCGCCCAGCGCCCGCAGCAGCCCGTCGGCGGTCCCCCCCGGCCGACCCAGGCGACGGAACGCCGCGGAGGCTCCCGCCGCGCCCTCCGCCTCGGCGGCGCTCTCCACCCCCGGGGCCCCGGGGACCTCGACCAGCGTCCGCCAGGCGAGGGCGAGCCGCCCCGCCAGCCGGAGGAGGTCCAGCGCGTCGGGGACCTCGACGGCGAACACGCCCTCGATCGACGAGACGACCGGCCGGCCCCCGAGAGCGGCCGCCGCTCCTTCGACCTCCAGGCGTGCGAGCCCCGGCGCCTCTCCGGACGGCTCGACGTAGCCCAGGATCATAGCGCCCCGCCCGAGGACCAGACCTGAAGCTGCCGACGGATCCTCTCCGTGTGCGATCCGTCCCAGAAGAGGTGACCGCAGTCCAGGCAGGCGAAGAGCCGCTCAGGCGGGGCCCCGGACCACGGCCGGCCACGGGCGTCGACCGCCGGCCGGCCGGCGGGGGCCGGGCGCAGCGTCCCGTTGCACAGGGAGCAGCGCTCAAACGTCGGGGTCGTCGGGAGGTCGGGGAACGCGGCACGGACCTCGGCCCACTGCGTGCCGACCTCCGAGCTCCGCAGCAGGAGCGCCCGGGGACTGCGGGCGGCGAGCGCGCGGTCGCGGGTCAGCAGGAGCCGGTCCTCCCGCTGCGCCTGCGCGAGCAGCTCGTCATCGCTGACACCCCGCTCGTAGGCCGCGTCGCAGCCGACGAACCGCAGGTAGCGGGCGAGCCGCCCGAGCATCTCGTCCACCAGCCACCGGGGCGGGGCCACGCCGGCGCACTCCGGCCGCCGGCAAAACCGTTCCGGCCGGCGCGCCGCCGCCGGTAGGCCGTCCGGGCGACTGGCGTCTCATATAGGCCCCGCCGTCTCCCCCCGGGGTCGGACGTGACGCGGCTGTTCGGGACCAACGGGATCCGCGAGGTCGTCGGGGAGACGTTCACCCCCCCGTTCGTCACCCGGGTGGCGGGGGCGATCGCCCTCGTCGCGCCGTACGACCGTCCGGTCGTCGTCGGCTGGGACGGTCGGACGTCCAGCCCCGAGGCCGCGCGCCTCGTGAGCTCCACGCTCGCGCTCGCCGGCCACCGGGTCGTCGAGATCGGCCTGCTGCCGACGCCGGCGATCCAGTACAACGTGCCCAAGGTCGGCGCCGGCTTCGCGGTGATCGTCACCGCCTCCCACAACCCGCCGGAGTACAACGGCCTGAAGTGCATCGGGGCCGACGGCCTCGAGGCGCCCCGCGAGACGGAGGAGCGCATCGAGGCCGGCGTCGAGGCGGCGAACGCCCCGGCGATGCCGTTCGACCGCGTCGGTTCGGTCGAGAGCGACGCCCTCGGCGCGGAGCGGTACCTGCGGGGGATCCTCGAGCAGGTCCAACGGGCCCGCATCGTCGCGCGCCGGTTCCGCGTGGCGCTCGACTGCGCGAACGGCGCCTCGGTGCCGACGAGTCCCCGGCTCCTCCAGCGCCTCGGCTGCCGGACCGTCACGCTGAACGGCCACGTCGACGGGACGTTCCCGGGCCGCCGCTCGGAGCCGACCGAGGCGAACCTCGCGGACCTGAAGCGGATGGTCCCGTCGGTCGGCGCCGACCTCGGCATCGCCCACGACGGCGACGCCGACCGCGCCGTCTTCGTGCGGGCCGACGGCCGCTACGTCCCGGGCGAGACGATGCTCGCCGCGCTCGCCCGCGACGCGGTCGAGCGGGCCGGCGGCGGCACGGTCGTCGTGCCGGTCTCGACCTCCCGGGCGGTCGAGGACGCCGTCGCCCCGGTCGGGGGGCGCGTCGTGTACACGAAGGTCGGCTCCCCGTCGGTCGTGCGGGCGATGCGCGAGCACCACGCCGTTTTCGGCGGGGAGGACAACGGTGGCCTCGTCGTCCCGGGCTTCCAGCTCGCCCGGGACGGGGCGATGGCCGCGGCGGCGACGCTCGACCTCCTGGCACGGAAGGAGGCGAGCCTCGAGGAGATCCTCCGCGGGGTCCCGAGCTACCACCTCGTCAAGGAGACGGTCGCCTGCCCGGTGGCGCTGCGCGAAACGGTCCTCGCGCGCGCCGCCGCCCTCCTCGACCGGGGCGGGGCGAAGGTCGACACGCTCGACGGGGTCAAGGTCCTCCGGCCGGGCGGCTGGTTCCTCGTGCGACCGTCCGGCACCGAGGCGATCTTCCGCATCGCCGCCGAGGCGAAGGACGAGGCCGACGCCCGGGCGCTGGCGGACGAGGGGATGCGGACGGTGCGCGAGGCGCTCGCCGAGCTGGCCGGCGCCGCGTCGTAGGGGACGATCCTCCGGCTCAGCGGATCACCGGACCGAGGACGAACAGTCCGAGCAGCAGCATCGCGAGCACCGCGAGGGAGAGGAGGGCCATCCGGCGCTCGCCGTGGCCGGCGAAGGCGAGCGCTCCCCCGACGACCCTCAGCACCGGCGTCGCGATCAGGACGAGCACCCCGAGGGTGAGGTAGGCCTCCGGGGTTCCCGCGGCGAGAGCCCCCCCGAGGTGGCGGAGGTCGAGGTAGCCGGCGAGGGCGTTCGGGCGTACCCAGCCCCCCGACGCGGAGGAGCCGTGCCGGGCGACGAGCGCGGCGAGCCCGGCGGCGAACAGCGCGAGCGCCCCCAGCAGCCCGACCCGGAGGACGAGCGACAGGCGCCGGTAGGCCGACGCGGGGAGCTCGCCCGCGGGGCGTTCGGCCGGGCCGGGGGCGGGGGACAGCGCGCTCATCCGACCCCGAACCCCCGCAGGACGACCTCGACGCCGAGCACGACGAGGACCGGGATGAACAGCCACCGGACGGTCCGGTTGCGCAGGCGCGGCAGCAGGCGCGCCCCCCCGACCGCCCCGACGGCCGTCCCGAGGGCGATCGGCCCGCCGATCACCGGGTCGACGAAGCCGGCGATCAGGAGCACGCTCGCCCCGGCGGCGCCGGTGACGCCGATCATGAAGTTGCTGGTCGCGGTCGCGACCTTCATCGGCAGGCCGAGGAACCGCTCGAGGGCGAGGACCTTGAAGACCCCACCGCCGATCCCGAACATCCCGGCGACGATCCCCGCCCCGAACGCGACCCCGAGCGCCGGCCGCGTGTCGCCGGCGACGTAGCGGACCCGCTCCCGGCGGCGCTCGTCGAAGTAGGAGCCCTCGAGGCCGAGCGAGCGCGAGACGTCGTCCGGCTCCGCCGGCTCGGTGAACGTGAGGTGGCCCCGCGCGATCATACCGGGGACGAGGGCGAGCAGCACCACGCCGAGGGCGACCAGGAGGGCGTCGTCGAGCCGGGCGTGGACGAGGAAGACGGTCGCGGTCGCGCCGAGCAGCGCCCCCGGCACCGTCGCGATCTCGAGGAACATCCCGATCCGGAGGTCGGAGAGATGCTCGCGCACGTACGCCGAGCCGGTCGCCGACGAGGTCGCGAGCACGGTCAGCAGCCCGGCCCCGGCCGCCTCGGGGAACGGCACCCCGAAGGCGATGACGAGCACCGGGAGCGCGACCACGGCCCCGCCGAGGCCGGTGAGCGAGCCGACCAGGCCCGCGATGACCCCCGTGAGCACGAGCAGCAGCACGAAGTCGAGGAGGTCCACGGCGCGCCTACGCCGCGGGCGAGAAAAGACCGCCTCCCGACGGGCGGGGGCCGGTCACTCGACCTTGAGCCACCGGGCCGAAACGCCGTAGCCGATCGCGAGCATCACGCCGGCAAAGAGCGCGAGGACCGCGAGGCCCTGGAGGTCGATCGACCCGCCCAGGACCATCGTCCGCCCGAGCTTCGCCGAGTAGCTGATCGGGTTGACGTCGCTGATCGCCTTCATCCACGCCGGGAACGCGCTGGACGGGTAGAGCGCCGCGCTCGCGAACATCAGGGGCATGGTGATGAAGTTCGAGACGACCCCGGGGGTCTGCCAGTCGGTCGACGAGGCGGTGATCGCGAGGAACATGCTCGAGAAGCCGATCGCGACCATCAGGAGCCCGACCGTCCACGCGAGCCAGTCGAGCGCCGACAGGTGGAACGTGACGCCGAACGCGACCGCCGCCGCGACCATCACCGGGATCTGGATCAGGCCCCGCGTCGCCGAGCCGAGCGCCTTGGCGAGGAAGATCACCTCCTTGGAGGTCGGCGTGATCAGGATGCGCTTCATGAAACCGAACCGCTTGTCCTGGATCGTGCTCATCGAGCCGAACATCCCGACCGACAGCATCGAGGTCGAGAGCACCCCGGGCAGCAGGAACTCGATGTAGTTCGACGTCCCGTAGACGCTCGCGAGGTCCTTGGCGTACTGGCCGAACCCCGAGCCGAAGAAGGCGAGCCACATGAACGGCTGGACGATCGTGATCAGGAGCACGAACGGGTTGCGGAACGTCCGCAGGATCTCGCGCAGGTAGAGCCCCCAGAGCTGGCTCCTCACGCGCGGGCCCTCCGCATCTGCATGTAGAACTTGCGCACGTCGCGCATCGGCTCGTCCTGCCCGAGGCGCCGGCCGGTGAGGTCGAGGAAGACCGTCTCCAGGCTCGGCTTCTCGACGCTGATCCGCCGGACCTCCTCCGGGGGAACGGCGTGCAGGAGCTTCGGCAGGAACGCCTCCGCCGAGGCGACGCGGATCGTCCACTCGTTCCCGAGCGGCCGCACCTCCTGGACCCCCGGGAGCGCCGAGAGCATCTTCGGGTCGAGGCCGTTCGCCGTCTCCAGGACGACCAGGTCGGCCTGCACCCGCGCCTTCAGCTCGTTCGGGCTGCCCTCCGCGATGATCCGGCCGTGGTCGATGATCGCGACCCGCTCGCAGAGCGCGTCCGCCTCCTCGATGTAGTGGGTCGTCAGGAGGACGGTGACCCCGAACTCCGTGTGGATGCCGGTGACGATCTCCCAGAGCATCCGCCGGGTGGCGACGTCCAGGCCGATCGTCGGCTCGTCCATGAAGATCACCGACGGCTGGTGGAGGAGCGCGAGGGCGATCTCGAGCTTCTTGCGCATGCCGGTCGAGTAGCGGCTCACCTTCTCGTCGCGCCGGTCGTCCAGCGAGAAGTAGCGCAGGAGCTCCCGCGCCCGCTCCTGCCAGTCGCGCAGGTCCTGGAGCTTCGCCTGCAGCCAGAGGTTCTCCCACGCCGAGAAGTCGTCATCGAGGATCACCTCGGCGGCGACCCAGCCGATCCGCGCCCGCACGCGCAGCGAGTCGCGCCGGACGTCCAGGCCGGCGACGCGCGCGTCGCCGGAGGTGATGTCGCTGATCCCGGTCAGGACCTTGATGAGGGTCGTCTTGCCGGCGCCGTTCGGCCCGAGCAGGCCGAAAACGGTGCCGGCCGGGATGCGAAGCGAGACCTGGTCGAGCGCCAGCACGCCGCGGTCCCGGGACCCGTAGCGCTTCGTCAGTCCCTGGACCTCGATCGCCGGCGGAGGATCGGCGGGGGCCGACGGCGCGGAGGAGAGGGCGCTCACGCGGACCCCCTCCGGTGGGGACGCGCGAGCGCGGTCCGGGCTTTCGAACAGGTCGCGATCGTCTCCCGCCGAACGCGCGCCGCGTCGCTCGGCGGGGGGCTCCGGGAGGTGTAGCTCGCGATCGCCTCGAGGCTGCGCTGCAGGCGCCGGACGAGGAACCGGCCGACCTCCGCCTCTCCGACGATCTCCGACCAGAGGCTGCTCAGGTCGGCCCCGCCTCGGCCGCTCGGGCCCGCGCGACGGCGCAGGGCCCCGAGCGCGCGGCGGCCGGCCGCCGTGATGGCGTATTCCTGGCGCCGCCCGCGGCCGCGCTTCCGCGCGAGTCCCCGTTCGACCAGCGAGCGGAGCGACGGATAGACCGCCCCCGCTCCCGGACGCCAGGCGCCGCCCGTGCGTTCGGCGATCCGCTGCGACAGGCGGTAGCCGTGGATCGGCCCTTCCCGCTCCATCGTGGCGAGCGCGTAGAGGCCGATCAGGCGCGGGGGCATCCAAGAGGCTCCGGGGGTCGACTATATCGAGTTCGATATAACGCTCGCGTGCGGAGAAATGCACGGAGGGGCACAGGACGGCGGACGCCGCACGCCGGCGCCGGGCGACTACTCGGTGAGCGCGCGGTTCGTCTCGCGCAGGCGCCGCGCCATCTCGCGCAGCACCCCCTGCAGGACTTCCGGCTCGGACTTCGCGAAGCCCCAGAACTCCCAGCGGGAGAGCACCGCGCACTCGGACGGCCGCAGCGTGACGACGTCGGCGGAGCGCGGCTGCTCGTCCAGCAGCGACATCTCCCCGAAGAACTGGCCGGTCCCGAGCTTGGCGAGCACGCGGTCGCCGTGGCGGACCTCCGCCTCGCCGTCCAGGATGAGGTAGAGACCGATCCCCGGCTCCCCTTCCTTGACGATCCGGGAGGAGGGCGGGTAGGCGATCACCTTCGCGGTCTTCGCGAGGGATCGGAGCTGGCGCTCGGTCAGCGCGGCGAGGATCGGCGCCTTGCCGAGCATCGCGGCGACGTCCGGGGGGGAGCGGGAGCCGGCGGCCACGACGGCGGCTAGTCGGCGCCCCATAAAGAACCTCCCCCCGGGACGGAGGAGCGGCCGGGGGGAGCCGACCTCGTCGGGCGCCCTGAGCCGGGCGAGCGGGACCGGTCGGCTGTGCGGGCCACCCCGGGGTCGTGCCGGCGCCTACGCGGGGATCAGGTCCGTGAAGACGAACCCGTCCCGCTCCACGGTTTCGCCGACGCGGACCGGGACCGGGCTCCGGAGCGCCGGCGCCTCCGAGACGAACGTATGGAACTCGCCGCGCTCCCCGCACGGGTCGACGTCGGGCGGAAGCTCGTCCAGCAGCGTCGCGTCGAGCCTTCGGCCGGCGAACGATCGGGGCAGCCGCTTCGGGTCGAGGCAGCAGATCCGGGCGTGCACCCCGGCTTCGATCATCGACCGCGCCAGGGCATCGGTCGGTCTCCCCCACAGAGGAAAGACCGCCCGGACGCCGAGCGGTGCGAGCCGCTCCTCGCGGTAGCGTCGCACCTCCTCGAGGAACAGGTCCCCGAAGACCATCGCCTGCACGCCGTCTCTCCGCGCTCGTTCCATCGCCCCGCGCATCGCCTCTTCGTAGACCTCGTTGGGGCAGGGGTAGGGGAGGCGAACGGTCACGAGCGGAAGGCCGGCCGCCCGCGCCTGGGCTTGCAGGAGTTCCTCGCGCACCCCGTGCATCGACACGCGGCCGAACGCTTCGCTCACGACCGAGAGGAGCGCGACGACGTCGACCTCCCGCGTCCTCCGGACCTCCGAGAGGGCGAACGCAGCGTCCTTGCCGCTGCTCCAGGAGAGCCAGGCGCGGGGGGGCGGGCCGTCCGTGCTCACGGCGCTCCTCTTCCCGGGACGAGCGGTCGTCCGCCGCCGACGCTCGGATGCGCGATCATGTCACGGGCCCGGGCGCGATGCGTCGGCGCTGGAGCCACGCCCGCCCGCGCGCCACCCCCCGGTGGATCTCGGCGTGGAAGAGGGCGTAGACGAACAGGATCCAGAGGTAGTAGTTCCAGTGGGAATAGAGGTCGGAGACCGAGCGCGAGGAGTTCATCGCCGTCGAGCACCCCGGGCTCAGGCTGAAGGTGAGCGCCTCGCACCAGATCCCGTTCGGGTGCCAGACGATGAACGGGGCGGCGAAGACGACCGTCAGGACGAGGACCAGCACCGCGCGCAGGACGTCCCTGCGGAGCAGGTAGTAGACGAACCAGAACGCGTTCGCGAACTGCTTCATCGCGTAGGTGGCATACTCCGCCGCCTTGCCGGGGGTCCCCTGGGCCCCGCGCAGCGAGAGCGTGATCAGCAGGAGGACCGGCAGGTCGGTGAAGCCGTTCGCGGCGACCAGGGCGACCACCGGCGACACCAGGCAGAGGGCGGCGAACGCATCCTTGCGCACGAGGTAGACGATCCCGACCCAGCAGGCGAGGCACATCGCCTTGTAGCCGGTGGCGCCGGTCCCCGGGACCTGGAAGAACAGCAGCAAGGGCAGGTAGACGTAGTGGAACGGCGTCGAGACCGATTGCGACCAGAGGTCGAGGGTCCGGGCCGTGTAGGTGATCGTCACCGAGGTCGTGTACGGGTCCTGGCCCCGCAGCAGCACCCCGAGGTACCCCGCCATCGTGAACGGCTCGTCGGTGGCGTTGTTGCCGATGCCGGTGGCGATGCTGACCACCCCGACCACGAACGAGACCGCGAACAGCAGCCGGAGCTCGCGCTGCCAGTCGAGGCCGGCGCGTCGGACTGCCGGCACGAGGGCGACCGAGGCGAGCGTCGCGAGGCCCCAGATCACGGCGAACGCCCAGGTCACGTCCCCCGCGCGAAAGTAGAGCGGGATCGAGACCACGCCGGCGATGCCCACGAGCAGCGCCGCGACGATCTCGGGAAGGTACCGCTGCGACGACGAGGTCACGGAGGGCGGCGCAACCGAGACCGCGAGATAACGGTGCCCGACGCCGCCGGAGCGGGCGGCTCCCGATCAGGCCGGGAGCAGCCGCAGGCGCACGTCGACCGGAACCCGGGCGCGTTCGAAGAGGACGCCCACCGGGCAGGTCTTCAACGTCATCCGCAGGACCGTCTCGAGGTCCTCCCGGTCCGCGCCGGAGCGGACGTCGACCGTTCCGGCCACGCGCTCGACGGTCGCGGCGTTCGGAGGTCGATCGGCGGTCAGGGCGACCTCGAGGCCCGAATAGACGAGGCGCCGCTTGCGCGCGATGATCGCGAAGATCGTGCCGATGCACCCGGCGAGCGAGAGGACACACAGCTCGAGCGACGAGGTACCCGTGTTCCCGCCCCCCTCGTCGGCCGGAAGGTCGACCGTCGTAGCGTGCTCGCGACCATCGTTCAGGAGGAGGGCGAACCCGTGCTGCCAGACCGCGTGCGCCTCCATCGGTTCGGCAGGAGGATCGCGCTCCGCGCTATGGCGTACGGCTCAAGCCGGGTTCACGCGGTGCACCCGAGCGCTCCCCGCCGCGGGATACCTCTCCCCTGCTCGGCGCTCCCCCCTTCGACCAGGATTATCTGGTCGGGCGCGCCGGGCGCAGTCCCCGGCTCGCCGGCGGTCGGCGACCGCCCGGAAGTCCGTCGTCGTGGGCCGTCAGGTCCGCGGGCCACCCAGGCGAGGA
>DATJUZ010000049.1:0-125115 GCA_035502035.1 Thermoplasmata archaeon | reverse complement strand
GGCTGAACGCCGACGAACTGCTGTTGCTGCTGACGTTCGGCCTCGTACCGGTGGCGGTCGCGATGACGATCATCATGGTCTCCATGGCCTACGCGAGGGCCGAATGAGGGCCGCGACGGCGGTCGCCGCCCTCCTCGTCCTCGCGTTGACCGCGCTCGGCACCGTCCCCGCGCTCGCCGCAGCGTCCCCGGCCGCCTCCGGCCCGCTGACGATCCAGATCCTCAGCCCGTTGCCCGGGAGCACGGTCCGCTCGACGACCCCGACGATCAGCGCGGAGTTCGTGGACGCGGTCTCCTCGGTCGAACCGGGCTCCGTGGTGATGATCGTCGACGGCCTCAACGTCACCGTTTCGGGCAATGTGAACGTCAGCGCCACGTCGGTCTCCTACCACGTTCCGACGGTCCTCCGACTGCGGACCGGCACGAACAATGCGACGGTCACCGCCACGGACGCCGCCGGCAACCACGCCACGATCTCCTGGAACTTCACCGTCACGCCGGGGAGCCCGGTGTCCGCGAACCCCCTCGCCGGCGTGAAGCCGACCACCCTCCTGTTGTACGTCGGGCTGGCCGCCGCGCTCGCGGGGGCGGGGGTCGGCGGCTACATCCTGTTCCTCAAGATGACGACGCGGTTCACGCTGCGCCGCTACTTCGCGACCCATCCTGTCCAGCGGACGTACCTCGTCCTCTACCTGCCGGCCGCCGTCGCCTTCGTCGTGCTCCTGGTGGGGTTGTCCTACGTCTTCTCGACCCCGGGCCTTCCGGACAACGCCATCGACTACGTGTTCATCGTCACCACGTTCGTCGCCCTGACGCCGTGGGGGATCGATGCACGGCGCGAGCTGGCCCGCATCCGCGCCTTCGAGCGCTCGTTCGCGCAGTTCCTCTTCGAGATGGCGGATGCGATGCGAGGAGGGATCGACCCCGCGAAGGCGCTGGTCGAGCTGGCGAAGACCCATACGAACATCCTCGCGAAGCCCCTCCGCATCGCCTCGGACTCCGTCCGTCTCGGCCGGCCGTTCGGCTCGATCCTTCGCGAGATGGTCTCCTCGATGCGGAGCTCGCTGATCACGCGGTACGCCGGCCTCATCGCCGACGCCTCCTCGATCGGCGGAGAGACCGCCACGGTCGTCTACCGGGCGGCGAAGGATATGGACGACTTCGTCAAGATCGAGGAGGAGCGCGAAAAGCAGCTGATGCTCCCGGTCGCCGTGATCTACATCGCCTTCGCGGTCCTCATGGCGGTCCTCTTCGCGCTGCTCTACATCGCCCCGACGCTGGGGACGCTCAACATCTCCTTCCTCGGGGCGGGGAGCCCCCTCAGCGCCTCGGGCCCGGCTCCGACCGTCGTGCCGAAGTTGAGCTTCGACACGCTCAAGGAGCGCTTCTTCGAGCTCATGCTGATCAACGGGCTCGGGACCGGAGCGATCATCGGCGCGTTCACGGAGGGGAAGGCCCGGTACGGCCTCATCCACTCCCTCGGCCTCGTCGCTGCGACCGCCGTCGCGTTCCTCGTGCTCTTCCCTTAGGTGTCGACCGTCCGGTCGCCGGGCAGCGAGGTACCCCACTCGCTCGCACGCGTCCGCGCCCGGCGGCCGCCGACGCCCCGGTCTGCCCCTCAGGTCGGCGCGGAGTAGGTCAGCGAGGCCGTCCCCGAGAGGCCGTCGGTGTTGGTCACCTGCAGGGTGACCGCGTAGACGTGGCCCGGGGCCAGGCCGTCACACTCGAGCTCGGGGCTGGAGACGCCCGAACAATTGGTGGTCGGCGATGTCGTCCAGTAGTACCACACCAGGGAGGCGTTGTCGGCTCCCGGAGGCTGGAACGACGCAAGACCGGAGAAGACCGGGACGCTGCCCGTGCCGTCCGAGACGAAGAAGATCGAGGCCACCGCGACCGGCGGAACGAAGGTCTGGGTGAAGAGATTCGCGAGGGACGTCAGGAGCTGGAACGTGAGCGGCCCGGTGGCGCTCACCGCATCGTCCTCCAAGCCGAGCGCATAGACCGGAGCGTCCGACGGCGTCTTCACCCCCGCGTCCAGGTCGAACTTCAGGGTCACCGAGGCGAACGCCGGGATCGACAGGGGGGCGCACGCGACCAGGCCGGTGAACGTCTTCCCCGTCACGTGGGCGCTCGCGTTGTAGCAGGGGGAGACCGTCGTCCCGTTCGCCCACCTCGCCGTGTAGTTGACGACCCCGAGCTTGTCGATGAACAGCGCGGAGACGACGATCCGGTTCACGTCCAGGCTGCTGACGACGAACGAGAGGTTGGCGAACGAGCCGTTCGGCGCCCCGCTCTCGTTGCACCCGTTGGCCTTCCACAGGCTCGCGCAGGTCGACTCGCTCACGCCGACCACCTTCACCTTCTCGAGCGTACGATCGTGGTTGAGCGTCTCCTGCGCCTCGACCTGCCTCTGGTAGGCTGCGACGAAGAACGAGAACGCGGTGGCGGCGGCGACGACGATCACCACGAGCATGAGCGTCCCGACGATCTCCGCGAGCCCCCGCGCGTGCGCACGAAAACGCCGCATCGACCGGCGGACCGTGACCGTCCGCTTAGTCGTCCCCTATGGAGTCTACGAAGAGCCCCGGCTTCACCGTAGTCGCTCCTATTTCCCCCCCGCGGCGCTGGTCATCGCGGAGGGGACCCCCGGCGCGTCCATGAGCATCCCCGTTGAGGTCCCGGGGCTCGACATGATCCTTCCGGAGCTGCCGGAGGGGAAGCTCGTGATCGCGGAGAGCGGCGCGGACAGCGCGAAGAGCTTCTTCGTCCGCCGTCTCAGCCTGACCGCGGGACGCGCCGGTTGGCCGGTGACGTTCGTCACCTCCCGCGACCGCGACGAGCTCCAGGCGCAGTTCTCGGCCGAGCATGGCCCGGCGCCGATGCCGGAGCGGTGGGTCGAGATCCTCGAGCGGGACGAGATCGCGGAGCTCGACGAGTTCGGACGAGGCGGGGGACTGCTCGCGATCGACTCGTTCTCGTTCCTGACGCTCGACCTGCCCGCCGATGCCCTCGCCCGATCGCTGCGCAAGCTGCGGGCGCTCTGCCGGCGTCGGGGCACGACGGCCGTCCTGGGAACCGACCGCGGGATGTTCGAGCCCCGCAACGAGGCGATCGCGGTCCACATGGCCGACGGCCTCCTCCAGTTCCACACCCGGGAGGGGCCCGAGGGCGTCGTTCGCTACCTGCGCGTGCCGAAGTGGATGGACCGCTCGTTCGTCGACCGGAACATCTACTACGAGTTCGACGGCAAGCGCCTCGCGATCGACCTGCGCCGCCGCGTACTGTAGGGACGAGCCATGCCGACCGGTAGCTACGAGCGCTACGGCCTGACCGGCAATCCGTTCCGCGAGCTCGCCAGCGAGAACGTCGAGGACGTGACGATCTTCCACGTCCCCCAGGCGTCCGACACGGTGCTTCGGACGATCCTGGACGAGGTGCTCGACAAGGAGAATCGGGCGGTCGTCGCGATCACCGGTCCCCAGGGCTCCGGAAAGACCCAGCGCCTGCTGCTGGCCCGGGCGGAGGCGAAGGCCCGCCACGCCTTCTGCGTCTACTTCGACGTGACGAACCGGAGCCCATGGGCCCTTCGTGGCCTCGCCGAAGGGTTCGAGCGCGCCGCCCGCGACGCCGGCCTGGTGAAGATGCTCGGGGCGCCCGCCTGGTTGCGCTCGGTCACGGCGCTCGCCAAGGCGAAGGGCGAGGGGTACGACCCGAAGGAGGCCGGGCGCCGCCTCGGCGAGGCGCTCAACGCCGCGAGCCCATCGTTCCTCCTGCTCAACGACCTCCACAACCTGGTCGACGCCGCGGACGTCGACCGCTTCGCGAGGACCCTCGAAGAGGTCGCGGGGGTCATCCGTCCCGGGGTCCTGATCATGTTCGCCTGCTACGCGAGCTACCTCGCGTGGCTCACCGCCAACCAGCCCGGTTTCGTCTCCCGGGTGAACCGGAGCCTCCCGCTCGCGACGCTCTCCGACGATGAGGCGCGTCTCGTCCTTGCCAAGAAGCTCCTGGCCAAGCGGATCGTCGAGGACCTCGAGCCGACCTACCCGTTCGACCGGGGCGCCGTCCACGAGCTGAACGTCGCGGCCCACGGCAACCCCCGCCGCCTCTTCGAGCTCGCCGACGGGGCCCTCGAACGGGGCGTCCAGACCCGCGCCTACCAGATCGACGAGGAGGTCGTCCACGCGGTGATCGTCGCCCGGGAGCACCCCGGCGCGGAGTCCGCGCCGCCGTGGCGGGAGACGGACGAGCCGGCCGCGCCTCCCCCCGACGCGTCCGAGCCGGTCGTCCCGCCGCGAACGGGGCGCCGCTCGGTGTTCGGTCGCTCGCGATGACCGGCTAGGTCGCCTCGGGGTTCGAGTACACCGCGAGGTCGATCGCCTCCTCGGCGATCTCCCCCGCGTAGACGGCGATCCGGTTCAGGCTGTCGACGACCGCCCCAAGCGGAAGGAGGCCCGGCCCCCGCCGCGCCGCGACCCGGTGGGCGAGCGCATCGATCAGCTTCTGGTGCTCTCCGCGCGCGTCGATCGCGGCGTTCGCCGTCTCGATGTTCCGCGTCACGAGGGCCTGGAATGCCTGGTCGAGGATGCCGACCGCGGAGCCGCGTGCCTCGTCGAGCTCGTCGCGGAGCCGCCCGTCGAGCGAACGGTCCGCGGTGACCGAGCTGCCGGCGACCGCGATCCGCTGGGCGTGGTCCCCGATCCGCTCGAGCATCTTCGCGATGAGCCGGTGGCCGTGGACCGTCGGGGCGTTCGCGCCGTCGGAGGCGCCGGCGTGGGCGAGGTGGTACTGCTTGGCGACCATCCAGTACAGGCGGTTGACGTCCTGGCTGCGGAGCTCGACATCGTGGGCGAGGGTCTCGTTGCCGGTCTTCAGGGCGTTGATCGCATCCTCGAGCATCGCTCGGACCGTGAGGTGCATCCGGCGCAGGCACTTCTCCGAGCTCAGTTCGGAGGGATCCGAGAGGTCCTGGATCGTGATCGACCCCTGGGTCTCCTCGATCACCTCCGGTCCGATGACCAGCCGGCAGAACTCCCGCGCGACGCGTCGGACGAACGGCCCCCGGGGCGGGGAGAAGCGGACCTCGACCAGGCCGAATCCGGCGATGTAGGCGCCGATCAGCTTGCGGATCAGGTGCTCGCGGGTCTCCTCCCCCCGCTCGACGAACGACTTCCGTCGCACCGTCGGGCGCGCTCCGCTGCTCAGCCGGATCGAGACAGAGCCGTCGGACTCCGTGTCGACGAACAGCGTGTCGCCCGGCTTGAGACCGGCGTTCGTGACCCAGCGCTTCGGGAGGGAGACGAGGAACGTCGATTTGCCGGCGAGCTGGAGCTTGCGACCCTCCACGGTTCTCCCCCTCGGAATCATACGGAGCGGTTACGGACGCTTAATGTCTCGAACTATAGTCTATGGACGAAGCGGAGGCCGACGGAAACCACGGACGGCTACGGAGGGGGCGGGGGATGCTCCCGGCGGGATTCGAACCCGCGTTACGGGGTCGAAGGCCCCGAATCCTTGACCGGACTAGACTACGGGAGCGTCCCGTCCGCCCGCGGGGGAGCCCCCCCTCGCGATAATGAGCTTTCGACCGGGAGGCGCCGAACGGCTCGGCGGCGGGCCTGCTCATGAGGTCCCTGGCGGGGGTCGGTGCACGAGGGCCGGGAAGTACTCCGGCCGCCGCTCGCCCGTGAGGGCATAGACGGTCTTCTCGGCGATCTTGCAGGCGTTGTCGGCGACCCGTTCGAGGTGCCGGGCGGCGAGCAGGAAAAAAGCGAGCCGCTCGGTCGACGGTCCCCCCTGGGAGAGCTGCTCGATGAGCTTCCGCTGGGTCTGCTTGTGCAGCGCGTCGACGTCGTCGTCGAGCACGAAGACGGCCTTCGCCCGGTCGGCGTCCCCGGCGAGCAGCGCGCCCATCGACTGCTCGACCATCGCGCGGGAGCGTTCGTCCATCTGCCGCAGCAGCTGGGTCGCCTCGTCGGACGCGAGCGGCGCCGTAGAGACATAGCGGGCGATGTCGTAGCCCAATCGGCCGATGCGGTCGACGCACGTCGCGATCTTGAGGATCGCCTCGATCGTGCGCAGGTCCGGGCCTTCCGGCTGCATGATGGCGACCAGGTGGATCGCCTCGATCTCGATGTTCAGGTCGTAGCGGTCGAGCGGAGCGTCCCGCGAGACGACCGAGCGGCTCAGGGCGGCGTCCCCGTTCAGGAGCGCGCGCGTCCCGTCCGCGACCATGCCGACCGCGAGGTCGGTCATCTCGCGCAGGTGGTGCTCCAGACGGCGGATCTCGCGCTGGTGGTCGACGGGGATCAGGCTCCTGGTCTCGGGGGATTGCCCGCTCATGCTCAGACCCTTCCGGTGATGAACTGCATCGTCAGCGGGTCGCGCGGCCGCTCCAGGACCTCCGCGGTCGGACCGACCTCGACCAGCCGGCCGGTGTGCAGGAAGGCGATCCGGTCGGAGATCCGGGCCGCCTGGGCCACGTTGTGCGTGACGAGGATCAGGACGATGTCCTGCTTGAGGCGCTGGAGCGTCGACTCGACCCGCTGCGTCGCCGCCGGGTCCAGCGCGCTCGTCGGCTCGTCGAGCAGGAGCACCCGGGGCCGTACCGTCAGCGCTCGGGCGATGCACAGGCGCTGCTGCTGGCCCCCCGAGAGCGCGAGCGCGGAACGGTCGAGGTCGTCCTTCACCTCGTCCCAGAGCCCCGCGCGCTGGAGGGCGAGGGTGACGGCGAGGTCGACCTCCTCCTCGTCCGCCCGGACGAGGCGGAGCCCGAACGCCGCGTTCTCGAAGACCGACATCGGAAAGACGGTCGGCCGCTGGAAGACCATCCCCATCCGTCGGCGGACGACGACCGGACTGACGGCCGGGTCGTAGATGTTCTGCCCGAGGTAGAGGACCGTCCCCTCGACCGAAAGGCCGGGGGTGAGCTCGGTCATCCGGTTGAGCGTGCGGATGAACGTGGTCTTCCCGCAGCCGGACGGACCGACGACCGCGGTCAGCGTCCGGCCCTGGAAGTCGAGCGACACGTGGTCGATCAGCTTCCGTTCCTTCGAGAGGACGCTGACGTCCTGGACCGAGACGACCGGTCCCTCGGGCCCGGTGGCGGTCACTGGAACAGCCCCTCCAGGCGCCGTCGCGCTCGGGCGGCGATGACGCGCACCAGGATGTTGAGGCCGATGACGATGACGAGCAGGAGGAACGCGGCCTGGAAGGCGAGGCGTATCTCGCTCGGGAAGATCGACGAGTAGCCGTTCCAGATGTAGAACGGCAGCGCGTTCGAGGCGGCGAACAGCCCGGTCGGGGGCAGCTCGGTCTGCGCCGTCGTCAGCACGAGGGGTGCGGTCTCCCCGACCCCGATCGCCATCGCGAGGAAGACCCCCGTGAGCACCTGAGGGAACGCGATCGGCGTCGCGACCCGGACGAGATACTGCATCGGATGGGCCCCCGCGCCCAGGGCCGCCTCGCGGATGTGCGGGGGCACCGAACCGTAGGCGAGGTCGGTCGCCCGGAACACGTAGGGCGTCATGAAGATCCCGAGCGTCACCGACGCCGCCGCGAGCGTGAGGTGCCAGCCGAAGAACGTCACGAACGCGAAGTAGCCGAACAGCCCGACCACGATCGCAGGCGTCCCGACCATCACGTTCGCGGTGATGCGGACGACCCCGGCGGCCTCCTCGGGCAGGAACTCTGCCGTGGCGAGGCCGCCGAAGAACCCGAGCAGGAGCGCGACCCCGGTCGCGAGCAGCAGGATGGCGAGCGAGCCGACCAGCGGCGCGTAGAGGCCCCCGGCATTGCCGGCGGGGTTCGTCGTCACCGTGGCGAGGGTGAACTTCGGCAGCGCACGGAGGGAGACCCAGTAGATCATGTCGAGGATCGGGAAGAGCGCCACGAGGAACAGCAGGGGAAGCAGGTAGCCGACGACCCGGTCGAAGCCCACGCGTCGGGTGACGTGCCCGGACCGGTCCCGTCCCAGGTCGTCGATCGGGGCGACGGCGCCCGCGAAGAGTACCGGGGTCGACATCGCCGCCTACAGCCCCGCGACCTCGGTGAACGTCCGCCGGATCACCCAGCGGCCGGCGATGTTGACGGCGAGCGTGATCGCGAGCAGGACGAGCGCGAGCTCGGTCAGGAACCGCAGGTAGAGGTGGCCGGTGGCGTTCGTCAGGAACGCGGAGTCGATCGTGCTGATGATCAGCGACGCCATCGTGGACGTGCCCCCGTAGACGTTCGGGGGGAGCTGGCTCGCCTGGTCGATCACCATCGCGACCGCGACCGTCTCGCCGATCGCGCGTCCGAAGCCGAGGAAGACCGCCCCCCAGATGCCCCGCTTGGCGTAGGGGATCGCCACCCTCCGGGTGACCTCCCACCGCGTCGCCCCGAGGGCGAGGCCGCTCTCCCAGAGCTCGCGCGGCACGGAGCGGAACGCGTCGCGCATGAGCAGGGTCGTGATCGGGAGGATCATGATCGTCAGGATGGCGATGGCGAGCAGCAGCCCGTCCCCGGTCGGGGCCGGGGAGTAGATCGTCCTCCCGAACCCGGGGATCGAGCCGAACCGCAGGACCATCCAGGGGTAGACCCACCGGCCGATGTACGGTCCGATGATGAAGTAGCCCCAGATCCCGTAGACGATGCTGGGGATCCCGGCCAGCAGGTCCACGAACGGGTCGAGCCAGGCCGAGAGCAGGCGGGGAAGATACGAGGTCGAGGCGATCGCGATCCCGAGCCCGACCAGCATCGCGAACGCGAGGGCCGGGGTGGCCGTCAGGAACGAGCCGACCACGAAGATCAGGATGCCGTTCTGGGCGAAGTTGAACCCGAAGAACGCCCAGCCGAAGTTCTCGAGGTGGCTCGCCTCCAGCAGCACGAGGATGATCGCCGCCGTCAGGCCGAGCGGGATCAGCGCCGGCACGTAGGGGACGAGGCGTACGGCGACCTGCCGCAGGGGAACGGGCCGGGAAAGGGGTGGGGGAAGGGGTTGCGGCTCCCCGCTGTCCGAGGGAGCCGGCCGCGCGCGCACGTTCCTCGCCGCCCTACGAACTCGTGTGGACGGCCGAGAGCGCCGTCTGATCGAGCCCGGCGATCTCCGAGGTCAGGGCGATGAACCCTACCTGGTTGAGGTAGCTCGCCGCGTTCCCGAACGCGATCGCCCACTGGACGAACTGAACGACGTAGGACTGGTGGTTCGCGTCCGCGGGGGCCGTCTTCACGAGGAAGTACTCGAGGTTCACGATCGGGTACGGGCTCGGGTTGGCGGTCGTGCTGTTCGTCCCGCCGTCACCGGCCGTCCACTTCGTCGCCCCGGCGGGGCTGCCGCCGAGGATCAGGCTCACCGCGAGCCCGTCCGCCGGGTAGTCCAGCTGGTTGAGGCCGAGCGCGGCGTCGTAGCTGACGTTCTGCGCGGACCACCAGATGTAGTTCTTCGCATCGGCCGGGGTGGCCGTGACGTTCCCGCCCGCGGCGGTGTTCGAGTTGTTGTCCCCGAGCGCTGCGTACTGCAGGTGGCCGGTGTCGAGAGCGATCGTCTTGTAGCTGATCCCGACGTAGCCGATGCTGTCGGTCGTCGCGTTCAGCTTCTGGATGACGCCCGTGTTACCGGACCCCGAGTCGAAGCCGCTCGCCGGCGCGATCTTCTGGAACGCCGTGGTCGAGTTGCCGTAGAGCCAGCCCGAAAACGCCATGTCGCAGTACGACGAAAAGATGAACGTGTCCCCGCTCGAGTCCGAGCGGACGACCGGCACGATCGTCGACGACGGCAGGTCGGTGGCGACGCTCGGGTTGGCGTAGGCGATCTCCGGGTTGTTCCAGGTCGTGATCGTCCCGTCGTAGATCTGGGCGAGGATCGTCCCGTTCAGGTTCAGGTGCGACTTCGCCGGCAGGCCCGGAAGGTTGTACATCACGAGCTGCGAGGAGATCGCGACCGGCACGTCCACGACGCCGAGGTCGGAGGCGGTGTAGGCGTCCGACGCCCCGATGTCGATCGTCCCGGCCTCGGACTCGCTCTGGCCCTCTCCGCTGCCGCCGCCCCCGGGGCTGATCGTCACGTGGGAGTTGACGTCGCTGTGGTAGGCCGGGCTCCAGATCTGCACCAGCGGCTCGAGGAGCGTCGAGCCGGCCTCCGTGATGTTCACCGTGGTCGCCGTCGTCTTCGTCAGGTAGGCCCCGAGGACGTACCCTCCGCCGAGCCCCGCCGCGAGCAGCACGACGCCGATCGCGACCGCGGCACCGGCGCTGAACGAGCGCCCCCGCTTCCGCATCGGGGTCGACATCGAATCGCCCGAAGACATTCCGCTCGGCGAGGCGCCTCCCGACCCGCTGGGGGTCGGTCCCGCTCCGCCTGTGTTCTGCGCACTCATTCGACCTTCTCCACCTCTTTCCGATTTTTGGCGCCCCGCTCGCCCCTTCGGTTCGCGCGGGCTTCCGGGCGCGGAGATTCGGGGTTCGAATATAGAGGAACTCGCCGTAGTCTATATTCGAATTCATAGGTCAGCGTATGGGACGGTGTGGCACGCCGACTTCTAAGCCGGTGCGGCTCGCCGGAGGCGATGGACGGCGACCCCGAGGCCGCCGGCCACCGATGGCTGGTCCGCTTCGGCTACGACGGCGCCGACTTCGCGGGGTGGGCTCGCCAGCCGAGGCTCCCGACCGTCGAGGGGACCGTTCGCGACGGGATCCGAAGCCGCCGGGTGGTGCCCCCCGGCGCCCCGGTGCGGGTCGAGGTGGCGAGCCGTACCGATCGCGGCGTGAGCGCTCGTGCCAACGTGCTGGCCCTCGGGTCGGGGCTGGGAGCCGCCGAGCTGCTCCATCGGCTCAACGCGATCTCCCCTAAGCTGATGTTCACGGCGGCCACCGAGGCGCCGGCCGGGTTCCGGGTCCGCCGGGCGCTCCGCCGGGTCTACCGGTACTTCGACCCCCGCCCGCTCGAGCGGAGCTCCCTCGCGTTCCGCGCCGGCGAGCTGCTGGTGGGCTCGGTCGACGCGCGCAGTTTCGGGCGCGGCTTCCCGGCCGCCTCGCCCCACTGGACGACCCTCGAGTCGCTGCACCTACGCCCGGAGCCGGGCGGTCTGATGATCGAGGTCACGGCTCCGGCATTCGTCTGGGGCATGGTACGCAAGATCGTGGGCGCCCTGCGGGAGGTCGACGC
This sequence comes from Thermoplasmata archaeon, assembly GCA_035502035.1. Lineage (GTDB taxonomy): Archaea > Thermoplasmatota > Thermoplasmata > Lutacidiplasmatales > UBA184 > Lutacidiplasma. The sequence goes on along the minus strand of DATJUZ010000049.1, from coordinate 113,973 downwards.
CGGCCGCCTCTCCCTCGAGAGGCTCGAGGCGGCGGCCCGCGGCCGGTCGCGGCTGACGCTCCCGCTCGCCGAGCCGGAGGGGCTCGTCCTCTGGGACGTGGAGTACCCTCTTCGCTGGGAGTTCCGATGGGCCGGTCCGGCACGCCTCCAGGAGCGCTACCTCACCGGCGCGCGGAAGGACCTCTGGCGGAGGTCGAGGGTGCTGGCGGCGCTCTCGGGCGACCGAGCCGAGTGAACGGGGGCCGGGGTTCCGTCGAGGGGTCCCGCGCGCGCGAGCGGGATCGGGACCGAGACACCGGTTCGGAGGCCGGCCTCACGGGAGGAGCGGACCGGGTCCCGCGTCGGGCACGGAGCGCCGTCCCGCCGGCGGGCGAGGCCGTCGGCCCGTCGCGTCTCGGGCTAGCGCCGCGACACGCCCCAGCTGAGCACGACCCCGAGCGCGGCGAGCGCGAGACCGAGGGCTCCCGTCAGCTCGGTCACCTGCAGGGACCAGTACGGTATCGAGAACGGCCAGTGCTCGTACTCGATGGCGTCCACCGCGCCCAGAAAGAACGAGCCGGCGGCCCAGACGACGGCGCCGAGCTCGACCAGAACGATCGCCAGGACGATCGTCCCCCGCTCGCCCGCGGCTCCGGGGGGCTTCGTCGCCCGCTCGTTCCACTGGCGCAGCGACCAGCCGGCCCCGGCCACGAGGGCTCCGATGCCGCCCGCGAACCACGCCCAGACCTCCGAGAGCTGCCACCGGCGAAAGGCAGCGGTCGTGAAGGTGGAAGGGTGGGCCGCGTAGCCGTACCACCCCCAGAACGCCGCAACCATCGCCCCGGCCCAGACGAACGCCCCGACGAGCAGGAGGAACTGGGCGGTGGCCGGGGAGGGCGCCGGAGCGGCGGCTCCAGCGTCCGGAGCGCGGATCGGGGAGTCCTCGCCCGACACCCTCCGCGGGTCCTCGCGCGCTCCGGCCGGGAGGTCGGCTTCGCCGGCGGTCGTCATCCGACCCTCTCCCAGCGCTCGAGCTTCTGCACGGAGGCGAGCGTCGAGCCGCGTCGGATCTCCTCGCGGACGCGGTTCTCGTGCTCGAGCACGTCCAGCGCCCGGTTGGCGACCTCCTGGGCCCGCTCGCGCGGGACGACCACGACCCCGCTCGCATCCCCGACGACCCAATCCCCCGGACGCACGCGCTGGCCTCCGACCGTCACCTCGACCCCGATCTCGCCGTGGCCCTTCGGCTCGCCGGCGTTGGAGCTGACGTGCCGGCTGAACGCCGGGAAGCCGAGCTCGACGATGGCGTCCAGGTCGCGGATCGCCCCGTCGACGACGACCCCGGCGACCTCGCGCCCGTGCGCCGACCAGCTGGCGAGCTCGCCCCAGACGGCCGTCTCGCCCCCGCCGGCGTCGACGACGATCACGTCGCCGGGGCCGGCGCGGTCGATCGCCTCGACCGGCTTCGCCCAGTCCCCGTCGCGTGTGACGACCGTCACCGCCGGTCCCACGATCCGGCCGGCCGGGCCGAGGTGCCGGGGGACGATCCCGTGCATCGCCCCCTGACGCTGCATCGCGTCCGAGAGGTTCGGCGTGGAGACCTTCCGGAGCGCCTCCCGCACCTCGCCGGCCCCGTAGCGTCGGAACTCTGCGCTCGCGACCTCGGCGCGCTCGGCGATCGCCCGCACGATCGCCCGGGTCGCCTCCGCGATCTTCGGGCTCTTCGTGATCGCTCCCCCGACGACGAGGATCTGCGCCCCGGCGCGGGTCGCGGCGGCGACCGTCTCGCTCGTGAGGCCCCCCGCGACCGCGACCGGCACCGGCGACGCCTTCGCGAGGTCGGCGAGCTTCTCGAACGGCGTGCGGGCGGTCATCTGCATGTCGATCCCGACGTGCCAGCAGACCGCGGCGGCGCCGAGCGCCGCGACCTCACGGCTCCGCCCGACCGGGTCCGCGACCCCGAGCAGGTCGACGACGACCTCCGCGCCGTACAGCTCGCCTCCCCGGACCGCCTCCGCGATCGTCCCGTCGTCCGCGGCCCCGAGGACGGTGACGAGGTCGGCGCCGGCCTTCGCCGCGATCTCGACCTCGAAGGCCCCGGTGTCCATCACCTTCATGTCGGCGACGATCCGCTGGGCGGGGAACGCCTTCTTCAGCTCGCGGACGGCGTTCAGCCCCTCGCTCTTGATGAGCGGGGTGCCGGCCTCGACCCAGTCGGCCCCTCCCTCGACGGCCTCGCGCGCCGCGGTCAGGGCCCGGGAGAGGTTCTCGAAGTCGAGCGCGACCTGCAGGACCGGCCGGTCGAGCCGCATCCCCCGGACGAGCGGGGGGCCCTTGATAACCCATCCTCCCTTGCGCGCGCCCGCCGTGGACGAGGGGGCGCCGCGCGGCGCGGTCCGCGTCCTTCGCGGGGACGCGCGACGCCTCGAGCGGCTCTCGGCCGGCTCGGTCGAGCTGGTCGTCACGAGCCCCCCGTACCCGATGCTCCCCCAGTGGGACGACCAGTTCCGGAGCCTCGGCGCCCGCGACTACGCCGGCATGCTCGCGGTGCTCGCCGGGGCCTGGAAGGCCTGCTACCGCGTCCTGGTGCCGGGAGGGATCCTCGCCGTCGTCATCGGCGACGCGCTGCGCCGGGGCGATCGCGGCTTCCGCCTCTGGCCGAACCACGCCGCCACGCTCCTGGACGCCGAGCGGGCCGGCTTCGTCCCGCTCCCCTACCTCCTATGGAAGAAGCCGACGAACCGGCCGAACGCCTACCTCGGCTCCGGTTTCCTGCCGCCGAACGCCTACGTGACGCTCGACTGCGAGTACGTCCTCCTGCTGCGGCGGGGCGCGCTCCGCACGTTCGCCCCGCACGACCCGCGACGGGAGGAAAGCCGCCTCTCCCGCCCGCAGCGCGACGCCTGGTTCTCCCAGGTCTGGGAGGACGTTCGCGGAGCGCGCCAGGGGGGGACGGGCCGGCGCACCGGCGCGTTCCCTCCGGCGCTCGCCGAACGGCTCGTCCGGATGTTCTCGGTCGTCGGGGACACGGTGCTCGACCCGTTCGCGGGCACGGGGACGACGCTCTGGGCGGCGAGCCGCCTCGGGCGCCAGGCGATCGGCGTCGAGATCGACCCGGACGTCTACGCCCGCCTCGCGCTCGAGGCGCGGCGCCGCGAGCCTACGGCGCGGGCACGGAGGGGGGAGGCAGGTCCGCGGAGGGGGCGGCGGAGAGGGTAGCGACGGGCCGGGCGGGCGGGGCGGGAGGGCCGGCCCGGTGGGCGAGCTCCTCGTCGACCGCATGGTGCAGGTAGGCGAGCGCGGCGTCGTTGAGCCGGTCGAGGTGCAGCAGGAGGTAGTGCAGGTAGAGGCGCTCGGGCCGATGGAGCGGGCCGGCGCTCCGCGGCCGCTCGCCGACGCCCGCGGGGACCGCCGGGTGGCGGGCGAGCGTCTCGGCGTGATGCTCGTGCTCCGGCCCGTGGTAGCCGCGGCCGTGCTCGCCGACCAGCGGGGGATACAGGTGGCCGACCGGGTCGTAGGCGTCCTCCGTCGGCGCGTCGACGGCGGGGGACGGAGCGCTCCGGTCGCTCCCCTTGACCTGCAGGTACGGGTGGACCGGCCGCCCCGGGTCCTGGAAGTCGGCGATCGACCTCCCCGAGACGTCCTCGACGATCGTCTTCAGGCTCCAGCTCGAGCGGCGCCGGGCCGGCCCGTCGGCCGTCGGGGCGTCGGTCACGCCCGGTTCCGGCGTCGGGCGGCCCTATAAACCCCCGCCTCGAGGGGCATCCGGCGCCGGGTCGGCCGGCTCGGCGCGCCGGCCGAACAGCGCCCCGAGCCAGGAGAACTCGGCGGTCGACGCGACGACCGCCAGGGGCAGGTGCCAGGGGCCGACGCGCCAGAGCGACTCGGAGTAGCCGGCCTCCGCCGGCAGTCGCGCCCGCGCGAGCCACTCCGCCTCCGGCGCGGTGAGCGCGAAGAACGACCGGCACGGCTCCGAGACCTCGGCGAGCCGCAGGAACGCGCAGGCGTACAGGTTCCGCAGGAGCGAGCGCCCGCTCGCGCGCGCGAGGAAGTCGTCCGGGTTCTGGCTCAGCAGCAGCAGCCCGGCGCCGAAGTGACGGAGGTGGCGGACGGTGCGGTCGAGGAACTCGGTCGTCCCCTCGTGACGGGCGAGGAGGTGCGCCTCGTCCATCACGACGAGCTTCGGCCCGGCGCGGGTCGCGAGCCGGTGGTACGTCCAGTCGAGCAGGTACGTCAGGTGGAACGGGAGCTGCTCCTCCGGTACCCCGGCGAGGTCGATCCCGACGATCGGGGTGTCGACCCGGAGCGTCGTCGGCCCGTCGACCCCCCGGAGCGACCCGCTCCGGAACACCTCGAGCAGCGTCGGCAGGCGCCCGGCGGCCCCGCCCGCGCGCCCGACCTCGTCCCGGAGCGCGCCGAACGTCGGCTCCCGCTCCACGCTGTCGTAGAGACGGCTGACGGCCGCATCGAGCGTCGCCGCCTCCTCGTCCGAGAGGCTCGGCCAGAGCGTCCGGAGCATCGTCGCGACGCGGCCGGCCTTCTCCCGACGGTCCCCGCCGGTCGTGACCGGGTCGAGCGGGTTGAGCCGGCCGGTCCCCGGCGCGCGGAGCCGCACGACGGTCCCGCCGAGCTCCCGGACGAATCGGCCGTACTCGCCGAGCGGGTCGAGGACGACCAGCTCCGTCTCCGGCCGCATCCAACGGCTGCGGAGGACCGTCAGGGCGGCGAGGAACGACTTGCCGGCGCCGGTCGCGCCGAAGATCCCCCAGGAGTGGCTCGCGTGCGACCAGCGGTCGAGGAACACCGGGCTCGCGTCCCCGAGCGCGAGGCCGACGAGCACGCCCCCCGGCTCGACGACCGACTCGTCACCGAACGGGTAGAGCGCCGCGAGGCCGTCGGTCGTCATCGTCTGCCAGTAGCCGGCGGGCCGGCGGGCGAGGCTCGCCGGCGGCGCGAGCGCTCCGTCGACCTCGTACCGCGGGACGCGGGTCCGGAAGCCGAGGCCGGCGAGACGCTCGACGAGGCGCTGGCGCTCCGCCTCGCCCCGGGGCCGGGCGCTGGCGGAGGCGACCCAGCGGAGCCCGACGCGCCAGAGCTCCTGGGTCCGCCCGGCGACGGCGAGGCCGAGCTCCTCGGCGGAGCGCCGCTCGACCTCCAGCTCGCTCGTCGCCGCCCCGGCCGCCCCGCCGGCGAGCTCCGCCTCGGTGACCGACCGGGCGCCCTGCACGATGCCGAGCGCTTCCTCCGCCGGGATCCGTCGCGCCTCGAGCGTCAGCTCGACCGGCGCGGACGGCGGGGCCGCCCGTGCGACGAACCCGAACGGCAGCTCCGGAGGGAACCGGCGCACGAGCAGCGGGAACCGGAACCGACGGCCGAGGCGGCTCCATCCCGGGCCCTCCTCCACGCGGGGGGCGCTCGGCCCGGTCATCGGCGGGCTCCGCGCCGGGCGCGCTCGGCCGACCACAGCGGGACGACCGCGAGCCCGAGCAGCAGCCCCCGGCTCGCGCCGAGCGGCGCGGAGGGCCAGAGCGCGAGCGCGCCGGCGGCGGCGAGGAGCCCGAGGGCCCCCGCGTCGACCGCCGAGAGCCCCCGCGGGCCGTGTCCCCCGTCCGGCCCCCGCCTTCGGCCCGCGGCCCAGCCCGCGACCGCGAGCGCCGTCAGGGTACCGGCGAGCGTCGCGAGGCCGGGAAGGAGGAGGGAGAGGCCGCCGACGACCACCGCGAGCCCGCACGCCGTCCCGAACGCCTCGAACCCGAGCGGGCCGGTCGCCCCGGTCGTCCTCATCGTCCCCCGTGCTCCGGGCCGAGCCCCAGCCGTCGCGCCGCCTCGCTGAGCGAGCGACCCTCGAGACGGGTCGTCGCGATCCCGAGCTCCCCGAGCCGCTCCGCGAGCAGCGTTGTCGCGGTCTCCAGACGGCGGCCCCGCTCGGTCCCGCCCCCCTCGCCCACGATCCCGACGTAGACCTGCCGGAGCGAGCGCCGACGTCCGAGCAGGAGCACGAGCTCCCGGTACCCCTCCCTCGCCTCCCGCTCCGCCGGCGCCGCCTCCCCACCGCGAGGGCTCAGCACCCCCGCGTGCAGCGGCGCTGCCGTCGCGTGGAGCAGCAGCGCTCCGTCCGCGGCCCGGAGCGCCGCACGGTAGCCGTCGAACTGGCGGGCGAGGTCGGCCGGGGGAAGGTAGGCGAGCGGCACCCCGCCGGCCCGGAGGAACGCGACGCGCCGGCCGTCCGGCAGCGCGACGGCGCGCGCGGCCGCGGGACCGGCGAGGCCGGTCGTCATCGAGCTCTCCTCTCCGAGCCGGCGGAGGCCCCAACGGGCGACGGCTCCCAGACGCTCGTCGACGGGGTCGCCCCCCGGCCGCCAGAGCGCGACCACGGTGCCGGAGGCCGCGATCCCGGCGCCGACGATCGGGGAGGCGGCGATCCCGACGACGGCGCCGGCGGCGACCGCGGTGAGGAACTTGAGCAGGTCGCGTCCGCTCGCGAACGGGCCGAGCCGCATCCGGCGGTCGAGACGCTCCGGGTAGGCGACCCAGGGCCGACCGTCCGACGCCTCCATCCCGGCCTCACGGGGGAGGCCTCAGCGGCGGCAGCCGTCCCGGGGCCCGCATCGCGCGGCTTCCCGGCTGGAGGTGGCGGACGACCGCGCTCGCGCCGTGACCGAGCAGCTCGTGGAGCGCCGCCGGCATCGCGAGCGGGAGGGACGCGCCTCCCGCGGCGCGCGTCGCCCCGGCGAGGGCCTGGCCGGCGGCGCCGGCCCCGCGCGCGGCGCCCGCGGCCGGGAGGGCGAGGCCGCCGACCGCCGCCGGGGCGGCGGCGAGGCCCCGGCCGACACCGGACTGCGTGACGGTGCTCGCGCTCGGGAACCCCAGCGCCACCAGGTGCGTGCCGGCGATCGACAACAGGAACGGGGATGCCAGGGCCGCGGAGAGGTAGCCGAGGAGGAGCACCGGGTTCGGGCTGTCGACCGCGAGCTCGAGCGGCACGACCAGCACGCACGGCAGGAACGCGAGCTCGAGGAACAGCAGCCAGGCCCGCCGGGGGACGGAGGCCAGCGGCCGGAACGGCCAGAGGAGGGTGACGAGCGGCAGGACGACGATCAGGACCGCGAGGACGGCGTCGCGGAGCCCGATCGCGAGGACGAGGGAGAAGACGACCGTGAACTCCACGAGCGACAGGACGAACGCAACGACGCCGTTGTCCCAGGTGAGGCCGACGGCGCCGTACCCCGACAGGTGGACCCACTGCCGCCAGGCGCCGCCGTCCCAGCCGGCGACGACCGGGTAGAGGCCCCCCGCCAGGCCGAGGAGCGCGGCGCAGATCGGCACGGTGAAGTTCGCCGCCACGACGGCGAGGACGAGGCGGGGGACGAGCGCGTCGAACGAGCTCGCCCAGCGCGCGACCACGGTCCGCCCGAGGTAGAGGAAGGCGATGCCGAGGGCGACGAGCGCCACGACCGGGTCGACGACGCCGGTGAGCAGGTACGACGAGAACGACGCGGCCTGGCCGAGATAGTCGGCCGGCACCGGGTGGGCGGCAAGGACCGCCGGGTAGAGCGCGTGGGGGGCCATCTCCGGTACGAGCAGGTTGTCGTACGTCGGGCCGATGACCGCGTTGACGAGCGCAGTGATGTCGATGAACATCAGGAACAGGAGCGTCTGGACGAGGACGGGAAGGTCGAGGGCGAGCATCGACCTCCCTACGAGCCGGTCACGACCCAGTGGGCCAGTCCGTAGATCAGCCCGCTGACGGCGGCAGTGAACAGCAGCGTCCCGACGAGCGCGTCGCGGGCCCGGTCCTTCGCCTGCACCTTCTTCGTCACGTCGTTCGAGAACCAGCTGAGCGCGACCCGGGCCCAGACGAGGGCGAGGACGCCGCCGCCGGCGAGCCCGACGAGCTCGACGAGCCGGTTGACGGCCGCCGTGAAGTTCGCGACCGGGCCGGCGGTCTTCGCGGCGGCGGTCGGAACGCCCCGGGCCGCGGAGGCGTGCGCCGGGGCGGCGACCGGGACGGCCGCGAGCAGGAGCGCGACCCCGAGCGCACCGGCGAGCACGGAGGCGTTCACGAGCCTCCCGGGGCGCCCCACGTCAGCGACTCCTCGCCGTCGGGCCCGACGTCCGACCGGACCGTGCCCTCCTCCTTCAGCCGCTCCAGGGTCCTCCCGATCACCTCCGGGGCGAGCCCGCGCTCCTCGGCGAGCATCTCGACCAGGGCGCGATCGACCCCGTCGGACGGCTCGATCACCTCGCGGAGCACGGCGACCGGGTCCGGTGGCTCCGGGGGGGTCGAGGGGAGATGACGGCGACGCCGCAGCATCAGGACCCCGACCCCGGTGGCGAGGACGGCGACCGTCCCCAGGAGGAGGAGGCTCGCCCCGTCCGTCGAGGCGGCCGCGACGGGCCGGGGGAACGCGACGGTGACGTTGGCGAAGGCGAGACGGGCGTCGCCGAGGGCGTCCACGACGCGGACGACCAGCCGGTCCACCCCGGACGTCGCCGCCGGGACGTCCCAGGAGACGACGCCCGGCGCGGGCGCCGTCCGATTCCCCCCACCCCCGGAGGAGTCGCCCCAGCCGATCGCATACGGGGGGACCCCTCCCTCGATCGTCAGCGCGACCTCGAGCCCTCCCCCTCCCTCCTCCTCGGCGGAAGCCGTGGCGTTCAGCGGGGGGACCCCGACCTCCGGGACCGGGCACCGGACGAGCTGCCCGTCGGCGTCCACGACCAGAACGTCGACCGGGATCGGCCCCTCGACATCGAGCGTCGCGTTCCAGCCGAAGCTACCGGCGCCGGCGAGGGTCCCGACCGGCGCCTCCCGCCCCGGCCCGTCGATCGACGGGGCGCTGACGACGGCCCAGTCGAACGGGGGTTCCCCGTCCGCCGCGCTGGCGCTCACGTTGAGGGCGACCGTGCCGTTGCCGGGCGTCGCGAGCGCCGCCGCCTCGACGAGCGGCTCCGCCCGGACGTCGACCGTGGCGGAGACCGGCGTGCCGGAGACCCCGAGGGCGTCGACGACGCTGACGGTGAGCACGATCGCCCCGGGGCGGTCGGCGAGCAGGCTCAGGTACGCGCGCCCGTCGTCGAGGTCGGGGACGACCCCGCTCCCCGCGCCACCGACCGTCGCCCATCGGACGGCGAGCGGCAGGACCCCTCCCGCGAGCTCGATCGGGACCTCCCACGGCCTCCCCGCCTCGCCGGGTCTCACCCCGGGGGCGATCGCGACCGACGGGCCGGTCTCGACCGGCTCGTCCAGCCGGGCGGTCGCGACGGGGAACGGGTTGCTTCCCCCGACCGCCTCGAACCAGACCGGCGCGACCCCCGGTTCGCGGAAGGTGCAGCCGAAGAGGAGGCCGGAGGAGTTCTCCGCACCGGAGAGCGTCGCGTTCTCGCAGGCGAACAGGGAACCGAACGACCGCGGGGCGTCGGTCGTGCTCACGCGGAACGTGACCGGAACGCCGACCTCGGCGACCGGCACCGAGGCCGCGATCGCCGCCGCGAACGCTCCGCTGACGTTGATCGGCTCCGGGGCTGTCGCCCGGGCGATCCCCCCGTTCGCGTCGGTCGCCGTGACCCGGGGGGAGAAACTGCCGTTCGTCTCGAACGCATGGACGAGCGCGAACGGCCCCGGCGCGGAGAGGTTCTCCGCCTCCGTCGAGCCGTCGCCCCAGTCGACCCCGAGATCGTACGGCGGGGTCCCGCCGCCGACCGTCCCCGTGAACGTGACCGGGACCCCGGTTCCCACCGGATCCGGACCGCCCCGGAGGGCACCGAGCGCGACCGGCGCCTCGACGCTGACGTTCGCGACCCCGCGGGCGGTCACGGCGACCGACCCCCCCGCGCAGTCGAGCGTCGCGGCGGCCTCCGTGGCGACCGCGGTCGTTCCGGTTTCGGCTCCGGAGGCGAGAAAGGCGACCGCGGCTCCCGCGGTCGCGTTCAGGTCGCCTTCGCTTCCGTTCGAGGCGATCGACCAGCGGAACCACGCGGGGAGGAGGCGGCAGGCCGGCGGGATGCCGACCCAGCTCGCCCGAAGGACGACGGAGGCACCGGTCTCGAGCCACCACGATGCCGGGTCGACCGTTACCGCAGGGGGCCGTGGCGCGACGGACGGGAGGAGCCTCCCCGGTCGCTGCGGAAGGCCCGGGAGGGCCGGCGCGCGGGACGGCAGGACCAGCGTGGTGCACGTGGAGAGCAGGAGCGCGGCGACCAGGACGAACGGGCCGAGCCTCCGCACGCGCCCCCACCCGACGGGAGCGACGCTCGTCCGCGGGAAGCCTGCTTACGCCTCAGCGGACGGTGAACGGCGCCCCTCGGCGTGCACGAGGAGGGCGGTGTGCTCCCGGGCGAACGGCGTCAGCGGCAGCTCGCCGTCCACGCGGAGGCCGGCGCGGCCGAGGGAGGCCCGGCACTCGCGGACGACCGCTGCCGCCGAACCCCGCTGCGTCACGGAGCGGACCTTCAGCATCAGGAGCCCGCGTCCGTCCCGGCCGAGGCACGCCTCCGCGTTCTCGCGGAAGATCCGCGCCTGGTCCCGCTGGGCGACGTCCTGGTAGAGGAGGTCGACCTCCCCGACGTCGGCCCGATAGCGTTCGGGGAGCTGCGCGTCGGCGAGGATCGGGAGCAGGTTCGCCCGTCGGCGGGCGAGCGCGAGGAGCGCCGCGAACGCGCTCGGGCTCTTCTCGACGACGTAGAGCGGAACGCCCGGCCAGAGGTCGGAGAGGTGGCTCACGGTCGTGCCGTGGGCACCCCCGAGGTACAGCACCGCGCGGGGCGGGACGAGCAGGTCGGCCGGCGCGCCGTTGAGGAGCAGGGCGGCGAGCTTGGACCGCCACGGATCCCACCGGCGGTACTCGACCCCGTCGACCGAGCGGAGCGGCTCGCCGTAGACCTTCGTCCCCGGCTCGGCGTTCCGGGTGAACAGCTCCCGGCCCTCGCGCCAGACCTCCGGCCAGCGCGTCGCCTCCACGGCCGCGCTAGGTCGTCTCGACCAAAAGTTCGACCTCGACGGGGGCGTGCAGCGGCAGGTCGGCGACCCCGACCGTGGTGCGGCTCGCGCGCCCGGCTTCGCCGAAGACGGCGATCAGCAGCTCCGAGCCGCCGTTCGCGACCTCGTGCTCCCGGTGGAACCCTTCGGAGACGGCGACGAAGACCGCGAGGCGCACCGCGCGACGCACCCGGTCGAGCCCGCCGAGCTCGGCGGCGAGCGCGCTCAGCGCCTGCAGGGTCGCCCGCCGGACGAGGTCGCGCGCGAGATCGGCCGGGACGTCCCGGTCGACCGTCCCGGGGTGGACGACCGCGCCGTCCTCGAAGACGATCTGGCCCGAGACCCAGGCGAGGGCACCGGCCCGGACGACCGGTGCGTAGGAACCCTTCGGGGCCGGGGGAGGCGGCAGGGTGATCCCGAGGGCGCTCAGCCGCTCGGACGGCCTCGGCTCCACGGGGGCCGGGAGCGCGCGGCAACGAAAACACTGACCCCGCCCCTCGGGAACCGCTAAGCGCCGCCCCGCCCTCGCGAGCCGATGGGTCTCTTCCGACGCAAGGCCCGCTCGAAGGACGACGCTCCGTCGTCCGAGGAGCCGCCGGTCGCACCGGAGCCCGCTCCCCCGGTCCCGGCCGGGGAGGCGCCGGCGGCCGCGCCGTCGCCCGGCGCTCCGGAAGCCTCCCCTCCCCCCCTGCCCCGGCGGGGACCCGGCGGGGGCGCCGGCACCGCGGCGACCGGGCCGTTCCCGCGCTGCTTCGTCTGCGGGTCGCCGCTCGACTCCGGTCGGTGCGCGCAGTGCCGGATGACGTGGGCGGAGTGAACCGCCGGTCCCGCGGACAGCTTTAGAGGACGGGCGCCCCTTGGCCGCCATGACCTCCTCGTCTGAGCTGGACGCGGTCGAGCGATCGGTCGTGGACCACCTGTTCGTCCTCCAACCGTCGTACGCCGTGGCCCTCGGCCTCCACGACTACGACGGACGGTCCCCCGACCTCTCGCCGGCGGCGACGGAACGCTGGCAGGCCGGCGCCGACGCCCTGCTGGGGCGGCTCGATCAGATCGATCCGTCGTCGCTTCCGCCCGACCGCCAGATCGATCGGTTCACCCTGCGCCTCCTGCTCGAGAGTCCGCTGTTCGACCTGCGCGAGGCGCACGAGCTCGAGCGCAACCCGCTCTCCTACGTCGCGATCTTCTCCCTGACGAGCTACATGGCCCGGGAGTACGCCCCCGCCGCCCAACGGGCCGCCGCGATCGAGCGCATCCTCCTCGGAGCGGAGGCGCTGCTCCGCACCGGCCGGAGCCGACTGCGCGGGCCGCTCCCGAAGCCGTTCGTCGACCTCGCGCTGACGATGGGCGAGCAGCTGCCGAGCCACTTCGCCGAGGCGGAGGAGTTCGCAACGCGTGCGGGCGCCGGGCCCCGGGTCGCGGCCGCGCGCGTCGCGGCGGAGGCGGCGCTCCGGGAGTTCCTCTCCTGGCTCCGCGCGGAGGAGCTTCCCCGGGCGAGCCCGAACTTCGCGCTGGGACCGGAGCTCTACCGGCGCATGCTGTTCGTGCGGGAGGGCATCGAAGCCCCGGTCGAGGAGATCCGCGACGCCGGCCTTTCCGACCTCCGCCGCAACGAGGCCCGGCTCGCCGAGATCGCCCGCGAGGCCGCGCGGAGCGAGGAGGAGATCCTGCGGGAGCTCGCCGCCGACCACCCGGCCGCCTCCGACGTCCTGTTCACCGCGAAGGCGTTCGTCGACGAGACGCGGCGGTTCGTGGTCGCCCACGACCTCGTCACGATCCCCGAGCCGGCGTCCTGCCGGGTCGAGGAGACGCCGCCGTACAGCCGGGCGTGGACGACCGCGAGCATGAACCCGCCGGGGCCGTTCGACACCGCCGCCTCCGAGGGGATCTACTTCGTCACGCTGGTCGACCCGTCCTGGAGCCCCGAGCAGCAGGAGCAGTGGCTCCGCAGCCTCAACGGGCCGATGCTGCGCAACATCACCGTCCACGAGGTCTATCCCGGCCACTACCTGCAGTTCCTGCACTTCCGGGCGCGACCGGCCTCGCTCACGCGCAAGGTCTACCTCTCCAACTCGTTCACCGAGGGCTGGGCGCACTACGCCGAGCAGCTCGCCATCGAGAACGGGCTCGACCCCCTCCACCGGACGGCGGAGGTGGCCCAGATCCACGACGCCCTGCTCCGCGACTGCCGCCTCCTCTCGTCGATCGGGCTGCACACCGAGGGATGGACGGTCGAGCGGGCGACCGAGCTGTTCCGCAGCTCGGCGCACATGGACCAGCTGCCGGCCGAGCGGGAGGCGGTCCGCGGGACGTTCAACCCGGAGTACTTCTGCTACACGCTGGGCAAGCTCGCGATCCTGAACGCGCGCAAGCGGCTCCTCGCGGCCAAGTATCAGGGGAAGCTGCGCGCGTTCCACGACGCGCTGCTCGGGTTCGGCGCCCCGCCGATCGGGCTGATCGACCGCCTGCTCGAGGGCTCGGCGTAGCCCGGAGCGACCGGCTCGTCGGCGGTCGCGTCTAGGCTCGCGGGGCGGGCCGGCGGCAACCGCGGCAGGCGCTCGCGGCGTGGTCGTTGGTGAGGTAGCACTGGGGACAGATCCAGCTGCTCCAGAGCGCGGCGTGCGCCTGCCGCGCCGGGGACGGGGGGGCCGGAGCGGACGGCCGGGGTCGCACCACCGGGGCGGGCGGCGGGGCGGCCGGACGAGGGGAGGCCGTCGGCGGCCGGGGGACGGAGGAGGGGACCGCCGGCGGCGACCGGACGGGGGCGAACCCCGGCGTCGACCGGGCCGGAGGGCTGACCGCGGGGGCTGGCACCGCCGCCGCGGGAGCGACGGGGGCGGCCGTCGGGGGCGCCGGGGGCGGGGCCGCGGAAGGACGGGCCGACGGGCCCGGTGGCGGCGTCGCGGGGGGACCGGGAGCGGGGGCCGCCGCGGTGCGGGCGGCGTACGCCGCCCAGGGTCGTTCGTGGTTCGCCTCGAGCGCGCGGGCCAGCCACAGGCGCTCGAGAAGGCCGGGGACATCGAAGAGCCCCTCGGGCGGGGTCCGCTCGGAGGGGGCCGTCGGGGCAGGGCCGAAGAAGCCCGTCGACCGCGACGCCGCCGGCAGCTCCGCGGGCGCCACCCACAGCGGGGGGGGAGGCTCCCCGTCCGTCGCCGAGATCGGAGCGAGGTCGTAGCCCCGTTCCTCGGGCGTCAGGCCGGGATACCGTGCCGCAGGGTCCGTGAGGGCGTCCCGTGCCGGGGGCCGGGACCTCGGAGGATCGACGCGCGCGACCATCGGGGACTCGACCGAAGGGTGCTCGTCGGAACCCGCTTATAAGGGAGGGAGTGGACAGGAACCCGCGAGGGGGCGCGGGGGGTCCTGCGACTAGCCGGTGCCGGCCGCCGCGGCGATCCCGGCGAGATGCTCGCCGAACTGCCGGCAGCGGAGCAGCTCCGGCTCCGGCAGCTCGTGGCTTCGGGGGTCGACCTCGAGCGAGATCCCGGGGGCGGCGAGGTGCAGCGCGGGGTCGGCGGCCCGCAGTCCCTCCCGGAGCCGACGCGCCCCGTGGCCGCACCGTCCCCGGGGACCGGCGTCAAAGACCGAGACCATCTTCGCCTCCAGCGCGGTCGCCGGCAGGAGGGCCGACAGGAGCCGCAGCTCCGCGAGCGCCGCCCGGTCCGACGCTTCCGAGCCGAGCACGACGATGTCGGAGCGATCCAGCCGGCTCGCCTGGAGCGCGTGGACGCTCGCGACGACGGTGCTGACCCGTCCGGCGCGGGTGATCCCGTCGGCGATCGCCTCGGCGGCGGCCCGGGTACACGCCGCCCCGGTGCTGTAGACGACGAGCGCGCGCGACACCGTACCCACGGCCGATCCCTCCGGGCCGACACCGCGCACCGGGGATTTGGACCGGTCGTCAACCCCGCTTGACGGCGTTCCGCCCGGCCCCCGACCCCCTCGGCGGCACCTCCCCCCGTCGTCGGGCGCGCTCGCGGGGGAGCCGGGCCCGCCGGCCCGGGCCGACGCGGTCAAGGTCGGTCGCGCCGTGCGTCGGCCGGGGAGCGACCATGACGCTGTTTGCGGTGCTCAACGAGCAGGGCCCGAACTGGGATGGGCGGCGGCCGATGCGGGAGCAGGACGGCTGGACGGAGCACGCCGCCTTCATGGACGCCCTGACGGCGGACCGGATCGTGGTCCTCGGGGGCCCTCTGCGCGGCGGAACCGGGCACCGGGCGCTGCTCGTCCTGCGGGCCGACGACGAGTCGGCGCTCCGCGCCCGCCTTGCCGAGGACCCCTGGATGCGCTCGGGGGTCCTTCGGGGCGGCGAGCTGCTGGTCTGGGAGCTGCTGCTCGGCGAGCTTCCGTAGGCGCCGCGTCGCTACGCGCTGACCCGGAGCTCGATGCCGAGGCGCTCCGCGACCGCGCGGAGCCGCTCGACCTCCTCCTCCGTGAGCCGGGCGCGGACCATCGCCTTGCGGTACGCCTCCTCGATCCGGGGCGGGATGAGGCTGCGGAAGACCGTCTCCCACGCGGTCCCGAGCGTCCAGACCGGTGAGCCCAGGGCGACCGCGAGCAGATTGACCTCGGAGGTCGCCCGCCGCGGTCGGGCGGGGTCGATCCAGCCGCGCGACCGGCTGAGGTAGCAGGCCCGCCGCGTCGGGGGTGGGCCGCCCGGCCCGTCGCCCGCGCCGGAAGGCCCGCCCGTCGGCATCGAGATCCCCGTCGCGCTCAGACGCGCGCGCCGTCATGAAGCTCGCGCTCCGGCGCGCCGTCCATCATGTCGATGGAAGTCTACATATATTCATGTTGATGTACGTCGACCTGATGGCGCGGATCGTCGCCGAGCAGGGACTGGAGGACCGTCTGGGCCGTCTCAACGGGGAGCCGTCCGGCTGCAGCGTTCCGAGCTACCGTGGCTCGGCGAGCGCCATCCGCAGCTCCGCGCGCTTCCCGGTCGCGCTGGCCCGCAGCAAGGCGCTGGCGGACGAGCACCGGCTGCTCGCGGTCGCCCTCCTCCGCCGCCGCGGCGAGCTGTGCGCGTGCGAGATCCAGGCCGCCACCGGCCTCTCGCACGCGACGGTCAGCCACCACATGGCCGTGCTCGTCGACGCCGGCCTTGTCCAGGGGCGTCGCCAGGGCAAGTGGATGTACTACCGCCTGCGCCCCCGCGCCGGCGTGGAGCTGCCGTGACCGCACGCCTCCCGCGCCCCCGACGCCCCGCCGCTGCCGACCTCCGGAGGCACGTGCGGGAGCAGTACGCCCGTCTCGCCGGCGCCGCCGGGTGCTGCGGCGGCTCCGGCCCCTCCGACCGGTCCCGGGGCGGGGACGGCTGCTGCGGCGGGGCTCCCTGCCCGTCCCCGAGCGGCTACCGGCCCGCGGAGCTGGCCGCGCTCCCTCCCGGAGCCGACCTCGGGCTCGGCTGCGGCCACCCGAGCGCGCTCGCCGACCTCCGGCCCGGCGAGACGGTGCTCGACCTCGGGAGCGGCGCCGGGGTCGACTGCTTCCTCGCCGCCCGGCGGGTCGGGCCGTCCGGGCGTGCGATCGGGGTCGACATGACCCCCGAGATGCTCGCACGGGCCCGGGAGAACGCGCGCCACGCCCGGGTCCCGAACGTCGAGTTCCGTCTCGGCGAGATCGAGCACCTGCCGGTCGCCGACCGTTCGGTCGACGTCGTGATCTCCAACTGCGTGATCAACCTCGCTCCCGCGAAGGCGCCGGTCTATCGCGAGGCGTTCCGGGTCCTGCGGCCGGGCGGGCGGATCGCGATCGCCGACGTCCTCGCCCGTCGTCCGGCCGCCGCCTCGGAGCGGCCCGACTGGGCGTCATGCGTCGCCGGAGCCCTGTCGCCCCGGACGACGCGTCGCCTGCTCCAGCGCGCCGGATTCCACGACGTCCGCATCGTGCTGCGTCGGCGACCCGGGTCCGGCCGGCAGGGCCGGGCCGGTCGGCCCCCTCGGGTCGCCTCGGCCGAGATCCGGGCCCGGCGGCCGCCTTCCGGGTGAACGATGGGTCCGGCGCGCACGGTGCTGTTCGTCTGCGTCGAGAACGCCTGCCGCTCGCTGATGGCCGAGGCGATGTTCAACCGCAACCCTCCGGACGGCTGGCGGGCGGTCTCCGCCGGCACGCAGCCCGCCGCCCGGGCGAACCCCCGGACCGAGGCGATGCTGCGCGAGATCGGTCTCGAGCTCCCCGAGCATCCCCCGCAGCCCCTGACCGACGAGCGTCTGCGCGACGCCCTGGTGATCGTGACGATGGGCTGCCTCGACAGCGAGAGCTGTCCGGCGAACCTCCGATCCGCGCAGGTGAGGGACTGGGGCCTGCCGGACCCTGCGCGGCTGGACGACGACGGGTTTCGCGCTGTGCGGCGCGACCTGCTCGACCTGGTCGAAGGCCTGCGTCGGGAGCTCGCCGTTTCCGACCGGCGACGCGCCGCGCTCGCCGGGAGCCGCTGAGCCCGGGTGCCGGCGCGACTCCTCCACCGGTGCTTCGCCGAGGTCGGCGGGACCGCCCTGCTCGTCGGGATCGGCACCGGGACGATCGTCGCCGCGGGGAACGCGGGGGGGATTCCCCCGGCGCTGATGGCGGTCGCCTGGTTCCTCGCCGTCCTGGTGCCGATCCTTCTGTTCGTGCGGGTCTCCGGTGCCCACCTCAACCCCGCCGTCACGCTCGCGCTCGCCGGCAGCGGCCGGATCGCCTGGAGGGAAGCTCCCCCCTACTGGGCCTCCCAGGTGGCGGGCGGGCTCGTCGCAAGCCTCGTCGTGCGGGCGCTGCTCGGCGGGGGATCTCATCTCGGCGCGACCGTGCCGGCGCCCGGCGACGCGCTCGCCGCGTTCGTCGCCGAAGCCGGCTTCACCGCAGTGCTCGTCGCAGCGGTGTTCGTCCTGGCCGACCGGGGAGAGGGGCGCCGACGGTGGCGGCTCCTGCTGCCCCCCGCAGCGGTCGGGGTGTCGACCTATCTCATCGGCCCCTGGACCGGCAGCTCCCTGAACCCGGCCCGGACGCTCGCCCCGGCGGTGGTCTCCGGTACGTACGCGTTCCTCTGGGTCTACCTGCTCGCGGTGCCTCTCGGGGCGGCCGCCGTAGCCGCCGTCTGGCGGCCGTCCTCGGTCGACATCGCGGACCGCGGCCCCGGGCGTGAGGGCGTCGCCCGGTAGGACGGTCCCCGGGCCCCCGCCGGCCGCTCCCTCGCGCCCACGGTCCGCGGCCAGCGGAAGTCGGCGTCCCGGAGGGTCCCGCCGACGCTACGCCCCCCGCTGTCGGGGGTCCCGGCCCCGGCTCGCCCTCAGCGGAGGCCGGCCGGTGAACAGTGTCCGCTCGTCGACGAAGCAGAGCGGGTTGCCTGCGGGGTCCGTCGCGTAGAACGAGCGCTCTCCCCAGGGCCGGACCACGATCTCCCCCATCGGGTTCGCGGGGTCGCCGTGCAGCAGGTCGGGAACGAGGCACCCGAGCCTCCGGGCGCGCCGGTGGGCCGTCTCGACGGCGTCGGTGGCGAAGTAGATCGCCTCGGCGGGCGCGTTCTGCCGGTGTCGGCCGCGCGCCGGGCGCTCGACCACGCCAAGGATCACGGACCCGCAGTCGAAGTAGACACGGCCCTCCGCGACCCGACGCCCTCGGACCCCGAGCAGCCGTTCGTAGAACCGGCGCGAGCGCTCGAGGTCGTTCGCCTCGACGAGGACGCGAAAGATGCGCGGTGTCTGGGGCTTCGCTAAGGCGTTCACGATCCTCTCCGCGGTCCCGAGGCTGCGCTGCCCCGGCCGGTACCCTCCTCGGGGGGACCCCTCCGCAGGGAAGAACGGTTGCGGTCGGTCCCCCGGGTCGCCCGCCCGGGGCCTCGCTCGATCCAAGTCCCCGACCCGGACCGGCCCCGGCACGGGCCCCTTGCGACCTCCTCCGCGGACGGTGGCTCTGGCAGCTGACCGGCGCGCCGGTCCGCTCGTCCGAACGGGGTTCGGAGCGGCCCGACAGCGCGGTCGCGGGGCCTCGGCGGAGTCCCGATCGCCGGCTCGCTCGTCGGCCGTGTTCGGACGTCCGAGTGTTCGGCCGAGGGAGCGCTCTCCCTCCGGTCGGCAGCCTCCCTGCGGCCCGAGCCCGCCGAGCCTCGAACGGCCGCGCGTCGGTCGCCCCGCTCCTTGATGACCCGAGGAGGCGTCGAGAGCCGGGCCGTAGGGGGATCGGGGATGGGCCGGGCCGGACCGCTCATGTTCCATCGTCTGGCCCCGTACTATGACGAGCTGGTCGGGGCCAAGGACTACCGGCGGGAGGCCCGGACGCTCGAGGCGCTCGCCCGCCGCTACGTCCGTTCGGGCGGGCGTTCGTGGCTCGACGTCGCGTGCGGCACCGGCAGGCACCTCGGCTTCCTGCGCCGTCGCCATGTCGTCACCGGGGTGGACGTCAGCCCCGAGATGCTCCGGGTGGCACGGCGTCGCCTTCCCGGCATCCGCCTGCTCCGGGGCGACATGCGGACCCTCCGGTTGGACGAGACGTTCGACGTCGTCAGCTGCCTCTACAGCGCCATCGGCCACCTCGGTTCGGAACGGGAGCTCGCGGCGACGTTCGCGAACTTCGCACGCCTCCTGAAGCCGGGGGGAATCGCCGTCGTCGAGCCGTGGATCGACCCCGCCGACTTTCGGCCCGGCTTCGTTCACGTGCTCGCCCACACGGGCCCCACCGCGACGGTCGCTCGCATGGCGGTCTCTTCCCGGCGGGGACGGCGGTCGTGGGTCCACTACCACTACCTCGTGGGGCGGCCCGGCCACCCTGTCGAGCACTTCGAGGAGGCTGACCCCGGACTGCTGGTGCCGAGGGACCGGCTCGTCGAGCTCCTGGGCGCCGCCGGGCTGCGCGCCCGCTTTCTGCGGCGGGGCCTGACCGCCGGCCGGGGCCTGCTGGTCGGTCTCCGACCGACGGGGGGCCCGGCCGAGCGGATCGATCGCGACGTCCCGCGCGGAGGAGGCGCGCGGACCGCACTTCCTCGGTCGTGACGGCTCGTCCCCCACGCGAAGCGGCGGTCCGACGGATTGCCGCCCGGCCCCGCGGCCGAGCGACCCCCCTGCCCCCAGCCCCCTTCGTGGTCGACGGAACCCCGAGCCGCGGCGCTCCCGGGTCAACGCGGTCGCGATGAGCGCGTCCCGGGGCGAGGGCGAGCCGATCGTCGCTCACGGCGCGCGGATGAGCTGGGCGGGGCTGCTGCGTCCGGGGGACGAGTTCCCGCCGATCATCGCCTCGCGGCTCGGGGTCCTGACCGAGGAGTCGGGGCGTCCCCTCCGCCGCTACTTCGGCTCCTGGTCCGCACGCTATCGCCGGTTCACCTCCAACCTCAGCACGGCGAGGGTACAGGCCGAGGTTGCTATGCCGGGACGGCTGCCGGATCGCGGGATCGACTGCGTCATCCACTGGGTCGCCCCACGCGCGCTGCGTGAGCTGGGCCCGGGCTCCGTGTGCGCCGGGGATGGCTGGCCCTCCGCTCTCTGGAAGGCGTTCACCTCCGAGATCGACAGCCTCCCTCCCGGTTCCCTCGCCGAGAAGCTGCGGGCGTTCCGCGACGGCCGACGCCAGGGGCGGACCGCGGCCGTGGCCGAGTGGCGGGAGGCGCTTCGGGAGGGCAGGCCCCGATCCCCCGCGGGAGCTTGGCCCGCCGGGGGCGGCTGGATCCCCGTGCCGGCGACCCTCCGGACCCAGGACGGTACGACCACGTGCATCGTCTCCTGGGACCCGTACGGTCGGGAGTTCCCCTCCCTGAGCGACGCCCTCCGGTCTCCGGACGACGGACGGGAACCGGCCGATCTCGGCGGTCAGGCTCGGTACTACCTCGAGTGCACCCTGGCGAGGCTCCACGGGGTCCGCTTCGGTCCGCGGGACGCCCTCCGGGACCGGGAGTTCGCCCGGTCTCCGGAGGTACGGAAGCTGGCGGCTCCGCTCCGGCGGCTCGAACGGGAACGGATCGCGAGCTCGCGCTTCGGCCGGCTGGGTCGGCGGGACGCCCCGGCCCCGTCGGCCGGTCCGCGCCACCGGGTCGGAGCCCGATGAACGCGCGAGACGCTCCCGCCGGAGCCGCACCCCTTCGTCCACGACGGGCGACCGAGCAGGACATCCCGGGCGTGGTCGATTGCCTGCAGGCGGCCTTCGCCCCTTACCGCTCCCAGTACACCCCGGCGGCGTACGCGGACACCGTCCCCTCGCCCGCGACCGTCGGCGAACGCCTCCGAACGATGAGCGTCTGGGTCGTGGAGACCCCTCCCGGCATCATCGTCGGGACGCTGGCGGGGGCCCGCCGGACCGCAGAGGAGGGCCATCTCCGGGGCATGGCGGTTCGGCCCGAACGGCAGGGAACCGGCATCGCCGGGGCGTTGCTGGTCGGCGCCTTGCAGCACCTGCGGTCCCTCGGGTGCCGGCGGGTGACCCTCGACACGACCCCGCCCCTGGGCCGAGCGAGGCGCTTCTACGAGAGGAACGGATTCCGTAGGTCGGGAACGGTCACGGATTACTTCGGCATGCCCCTGGTCGAGTATGTCTTCGAACTCGGCGGGGCGCCGCCCCCTCGGTAGCCGACCGCACCGCAGAAGGGGGCCGGGGCACTGCGGCCCGGCTCGGTCGTGCGCAGCCGGGGGGACCGCGGTCCCGCGTCGGGGCGGGCGCTTTTGGCTCGCACCGCCGGGAGACCGGGCCGGTCGGGCCTGAGAGGTACGACAGGACTTTCATCGTCATCCCCTTGGGAGACACCCATGGAATTGACCGAGCTGATCTTGGAGATTACTGGGCGCATGACGGGGACGGACGAGTACGGGGCGAGCATCCAGGCGATCCTGGAGCGAAAGGTCCCTCCCCCTCCCGCCGGCGCCCGCTTCGATGGCCGGGTCGAAGGCACCGTTGACGGTCCTCAGCTCAAGGGAGCGTTCCGCTCCGTGGATTACCTCAACGTTCGTGCCGACGGACGAATCGAGCTCCACGGCCACGGCCGGCTCGACTTGAACGATGGGGGAAGGTGTCGCTGTTCGCCGAGGGATTGGCTATGCTCGATGCGAACGGGGTCCTCCAGCTTCGGGAAAGCATGACGCTGAAGTCCAACTCGCCGGCTCATGCCTGGGTGAACTCGATACCGGTGTGGGCGACCGGCACGGCGAGCGTAGCCAGCGGAGAGCTTCGGCTACGGGGCTACAAGGCGTGAACCGGCGGAAAGTCGAAGACCCGGCGCGCCAGCCTACGTCGAACGATCCACCCCTCTCCGGAGCGGCCGCACCCGGGGTCACCTCCTGAACCCACGAAGGACCCAAGACCACCATCCCTCGAGGAGAGGTCGGCAAGAGGTGTCGGAGGGGGGATTTGAACCCCCGGCCCCAGGATCTCTCCCGACGCCCGAGGCGGGCGTCGCTATGAGTCCCGTGCTCTGCCAGGCTGAGCCACTCCGACGGTGAGAGCGCCGGACATCGCTCGCCCGGGAACCCCTAGGCCGCCGGTCCCGCGTCGGCAGCGATCGCGTCCCCCGGCGGGACCTCCGGGGAGGCCGGTCCCTCGGGCGCCGTCTCGGCCGGCGCGGTCGGGATCTCGTCCGAGACCACCCCGAGGACGAGCGAACGGCGGATCTCGATCTTCTTGAGCGGATAGAGCGACTTGACGCCGTGGGCGAGGAGCTTCGACAGCTCGCCCTGGATCATCTGCTGGACGAACTCGGCGGAGGTCCGAAGCTTTGCCTCCTCCGTGAGGACGCTCACGATCCGGTGGCGGAGCTCGGCGCGCAGGCGGGTCTGCAGTCGCTGCTCTCCGACGGCGACCGGCTTGAGGACGACCTCGACCCCGTCCTTGGTCGTGACGTGGAGCGAGACGTCGATCTTCGAGCGTTTGCGGCGCGCGAGCCGCCGCACGTAGTCGCTCGTCAGGTCGTGGCCGACGAACCGCGCCTCCGCGTAGCCGTCCCCGGTGAGGCGCTCGATGCGGAAGCGGAGCTTGACGTGGGCCTTCCCCGAGTCGACGGCCCCCGAGAGCTCGGGGAGCGTCGCCTCGAGCGTCCGGCCGACGAGCTGCTCGGGCTCGCTCGCCGCCGTCTCGCCGAGGTCGACGTGCTGGAACAGCCCCGGGGCGCGGATCTTGTACCAGTGCTTGGAGCGCCACTTGTCCTTGACCGTGCGCGCGAGCGCCGGCTTCTTCGCCCCCGTCTCCTTCTCGGCCATCGGGCGGGCGCTCGAGCCGGGTCGGCTATTAAGGTGTTTGTGGGGGAGAGGTCGGGCGGACGCTGGGGCCGCCCCGCGACGCCGCTCCGCCCGCCGTGACGGTCGGCCGTCGCGCGCAAAACTACATATCTCGCACCCAACTGCGCGCGCCGTGAGCGCTCCCTCCCGAGAGGGTCCGACGCCCGGTACCCGGGCGACCGCCGCCGAGCTGAAGGCGGCGAAGGCGCAGGTCGAGGCGCCGTCCGAGCGGTTCCGTCGGCACATCCTCAAGGCGCTCGAGACGCTGCGGGCTCGGGGGTTGGACCGCCGGGAGACGTTCCGGGCGCTGTTCCCCCGCACGATCCTGCCCGAGCCGACGTACGAGGATCTGATCGCGGCGCTCGTCTCGGGAGCCCACGTCCTGCTCTTCGGCCCCTCCGGGGCCGGCAAGACCAGCCTCGCCAAGGACCTCTGGGAGCTGTTCCCGAAGGGGGCGTGGGTCGTCGACGGCTGCCCGGTGCTCGACCACCCGCTGTCGCTGATCGACCCGGCGACCGAAGCGCGGTTCCCGGCGTGCCCGATCTGCCGCCGCCGGTTCGCGCCGGGGGGCGACCTAGCGAAGTTCGACCCGACGATCGTCGACCCGGCGCGCGTCCCCGGGGTGTTCGTCGTCCTCCGCGAGGGGTTCGGCTTCGCCCGGGTGCAGGGAAGCTCCGAGGTGTTCCCCGACCACCTTACCGGCAACATCAACCTCCGCAAGCTCGAGGAGGTCGGCGACCCGATGAGCCCGCTCGTACTCGAGCCGGGCAAGCTCCTCCAGGCGAACCGCGGCTTCCTTCTCGTGGACGAGATCGGCAAGCTCCCCCTCGGGACCCAGAACGTCCTGCTCCAGGCGCTGCAGGAGGGGACCGTGACGCCCTCCAAGTCGCGCGAGAGCTTCCCGGCGTCGTTCGTCGCCGTCGCGACCTCGAACCTTTCCGACCTCGACAACATCAACGACCCGTTGTCGGACCGACTGACGAGCCTGCACGTCGGCTTCAACGAGCGGCATCGCGACAACCGTCACATCGTCGAGCTCGGGCGGGACCGCACGGGGGACGTCTACGTCCCGGAG
The DNA here is from genome assembly GCA_035502035.1 of Thermoplasmata archaeon. Classification (GTDB taxonomy): domain Archaea; phylum Thermoplasmatota; class Thermoplasmata; order Lutacidiplasmatales; family UBA184; genus Lutacidiplasma. Next base: position 89,777 of record DATJUZ010000049.1, on the reverse strand, counting down.
GTGCTGACGGACGCCGGGACCCGGGTCATCGAGGCCTGGCGGCTGCGGATGAGCGAGGAGAATCCGGACGTCGGCGAGGTCGGGTCGAACCGCACGCTCATCGACGTCGCCGAGCGGACGAGCGCGATCGCGCTCCTCGCCGGTCGCCCGGTCGCCACCCCGGACGACCTGAGGGCCGGGCTCGTCCACGCGATGCGGGGCCGCATCCGCGCGCGGAGCGGCGACTCGTTCCGCCAGAACGCGAAGCGGGTCGAGGAGTTCATCGGACAGTACGTCGAGCCGGCGCTCCAGCGGAGTGCCGGCGTCTACTGGTGCCGCTACTTCACCGGCACCCTCAAGGAGCAGGCGAAGGACGCCGAGGCGCTGGTCGGCGAGGGGCGACGCCTGAAGGACGACGCGGCGCTCGTCAGCGGGCTCGGCCAGGACGCCTCGCAGTTCCCGCGGTTCCGCGCGTTCGCCTCCTGGGTCGGCGACCGCGAGCGCCCGGATCCCCCGACGGCCCCGACGGAGGCGGCGGTCCAGGTCTTCCGCCTCCTCGAGCAGTTCTCGCTGTTCTCCTGCAAGGAGGAGGACGGCGACGACGCCCCCCTCTAGCCCCGCGGTCACCCTCCCGGACTGCGCCGCGTTCCCGGACGACGTCCGGTCGGACGACCTGCTGGACGCGATCGACCGCGCCGAACTCGTCCGGGCGCTCGCCGAGGGCGGCGTCGACGCCGCGCGCGAGCTGCTCCGCTCGAAGGCGGAGCAGGAAGGAGAGCTCCGCTCCCGCCTCGAGCGGCTCCGCGATCGCCTCCGACGCCAGGCGGCGCGCCGCGTCGCGCGGCGGATGGACGCCTACGACCAGCGCGCCGCCGAGCTGGACGCGCTCTCGCAGCGCTCGGACGAGGACGTCGCGCGCCGGATCGCCGACCTCGAGGAGCGGCTCCGGCGCTCGCGGGCGGTCGACTGGTCGAAGCTGCCGCCGACCGACCTGTGGGACGACGTCCGCGAGGCCCTCCTCGTGCCGGACGCCTCGTGGAACCGACCGGCGGCGCGCCCGTCGGTCCTCGCCCGCCTCGCGGCGGCGTTCCGTCGGTTCGTCGCCTGGCTGAGGGGCCTGTTCTCGAGGCGCCGCGCCGACGGCGGCCCGCCGCGCCGCGAGCGGACCGTGCCGCTCGCGTTCGCGAGCGCCGACGGCCGGGCGCTCGGCGGCTCGGAGCTGGGCGAGGCGCTCGCCCGCCTCTCGGACCCCGAGCGCCGCGAGCTCTCCGACCGGGTCGAGGAGACGATCCGTCGCCGCGAGCGGGACCTCGAGCGGGAGGCGGAGGAGAAGCGGGCCGCGGCGGAGGCCCAGCGCCGCGAGCTGGAGCGGGAGCGCGAAGAGGCGGCCGGCCGCGCGGAGAGCGAGACCGACCGCAGCGTCCGCGAGGCCGAGCAGCGACGGCTCGAGCGCGAGCTGAAGGAGCGCGGGTTCGTCGCCGAGCGGGGCGGCGACCTCTCCGTCACCTACGGGCTGGTCGAGCGGTTCGCCCGCCTCCTGCTCGAGGAGACGAGCCGTCAACTGCCGGGCGACGTCCGGCTCTCCCTCCGGGGCGGCGGGTCGACCGGCATCTACGAGAAGGCGCGCCTGCGCCGCCTCGAGGAGATCGCCCACCTGGACGTCCCGAGCTCGCTCCTGGAGGCCCGCCTGGTCGGCTCGCGGCACATCGACGAGGGGACGAGCTACGTCTACCGCGAGATCACGAGCGAGCGGGTCCACGTCGTCGTCGCCTTCGACCGCTCCGGCAGCATGGCCGAGAGCGGGAAGCTCGACGCGGCGAAGCGCTCGCTCCTCGCGCTCTACGTCGCGATCCGGCGACGCTACCCGGACGCCACGATCGACGTCCTCGCCTTCGACAACACCGTCCAGGCGCTCGACCTGGTCGAGCTCTGGGAGTGCACGCCCGGGGCGTTCACGAACACCGCCGAGGCGCTCCGGGCGGCGCACCTGTTGCTGCGCGCTTCGCGCGCGAGCCGCCGGGAGCTGTTCGTCATCACCGACGGCCTGCCCGAGGCGTACACCGACGAGCTCGGCCAGGTGCGCTCCGGCCAGCTGGACGTGGCGATGGAGCGCGCGCTCGAGCGGGCGCGGGAGCTCGCGACGGTCGCTCCGCTCCGCAGCGCGGTCCTCCTGCTGAAGAGCGAGCACCCCGAGTACGAGGTCGCCGCGCGCGCGATCGCGCGGACCCTGGGGGGCGAGCTGGTCGTCACCGAGCCGAGCCACCTCGGGATCGAGCTCCTCGTGCGCTGGGCGCACGGCACGGAAATCGAGCAGCGGCCGCGGAGCCCCGCACCCGCCGCCCCCCCGCCGCCGACGGCCCCGCGGGCGGGGCGCGGACGCCGTCGGCGGTCGGACCGCCGGATGGGCGGGTAGTGCGCCTCCGCTGGAACGCTAGGGCTTTATCGGACGAGCACGCCAGCGCCGCCCGAGGGACCGATGCCCGACACCTCCGACCAGGCAGAATTCCGCCGCCACCTCAACGAGCTCCGACGGGCGGCCGGCGGGCTCGGCCACGACTTCGCGAGCGAGATCACCCAGCTGGACCGCAAGATCGAGCAGCTCGGCACGACGACGGCCCGGGACACCCGGGAGCTCGTCCTCGACATCGAGGACGACCTCGCGGGCCTCGGTCGCTCGGTCGACGAGGAGCTGCGCCGCCTCCCGCACGCCCTGGCCGAGGCCGGAACGGCGATCGGCTCGGGGACGGCCCGGGCCGCCGGCGCCGCGAAGGACGCGGTCGTCGTCGCCGGGAAGAAGGCGAAGGAAGGCACCAAGAACGCCTTCGCCGCCGCCGCGGGGGTGCGGCGGACCCCGATGCGCTCCTGGACCCCGCCGGCCGGGGCCGAGGGGGGCTCCGGTGACGAGGCGTCGCGCTAGCGCGGCCCCGTCGGCGGCGTACCGGCGGCACGGGCGCTAGCGGCCGCGCGCTCCCGGCGGACCCGCGCAGCGGCCACGCGCAGGTAGCCCGCGTCCAGGTCGAGCCCGACGAAGTCGACCCCGAGGCGGGCCGCCGCGACGGCGCTCGCGCCGATCCCGACGAACGGGTCGACGACCTGACGGACCCGGTCGAGCCCGTGGAGTCGCACGCACCACTCCGGGAGCTCGACCGGGAACGTCGCCGGGTGCGGCCGGTCCCGCGCGCGCAGCCGTATCGTCTCGTACGGCAGGAACCAGGTGTTCCCCCGGCACCGCAGCTCGGAGGCCGGCCGCCGCCACCGCGCGACGTTCGAGCGGTCGCGATAGGGGACCCCGATCGCGAGCCGGTCGAGGGGGACGTCGCCGTGGTGGGAGAACTGGAAGACGTACTCGTGCGCGCCGTGGACGTACCGGTCGGAGACGAGCGGCTTGTAGTGGCCGACAGCGACCGGCCCGTCCTCCCCCCGGTCGAAGGCGATCGACTTGACCCAGTGCAGGACGTTCTGGAGCACCAGCGAGCGGCCGACCTCGCGGGCCGCGTCCCACGGGAGCCACGGGTCGCTCGGCGACCCCCCGAGGTTCAGGAAGAACGAGCCGCCCCCGTCCAGGACGCCCGCGACGGTCGCCCCCAGCCGGCGGATCCAGGCGAGGTACTCCTCCCGCGGCCGGTCGTCGCGGTAGCTCGCGTAGCGGACCCGCCGGTTGTACGGCGGGCTCGTGACGACCACGGACGGGCGCGGGGCGCGCACGGGAAGCGCGGCGAGCGCCTCCTCGCGGTACAGGCGGACCGCGCGGCCGTCGCCGAGCGGGATCCGCGCGAACGGCCGATCGCTCCGGGCGGCCGGCTCCGGGCGGCGCACCGTCGTCGGACTAGCGCGCCGGGGCGGACGGGCGGGCTTGGGCGAGGACCGCCTGCGCCTCGGCGAGCGCCTTCTCCGGCTCCTTGTAGTAGAACGAGACCATCTGGCCGACGTCCCGGTGCGTGAACGGCTTGCGCCGCGTCGCCTGCGCGTCGCGGAGCATCATCGCGTCGAGCATCGTGACGCGGTTGCGCACCTCGCGCTCCATCTCCTTCATCGTCCAGTTCCGCATCAGGGCGACGCGCTCGTAGACGTAGGAGTGGCCGCTGAACAGGAACGTGTCGTCGGCCGCGTTCCAGGAATAGACCGAGTTGGTGATCAGCTCGTTCGTCTCGGGGTCGAGCCCGACGATCTCGGTGAGCGACTGGACGCGGCGGGTCATCTTCTGGCCGACCTTCACCTGCCGCTGGAGCAGGACGAGGTTCAGCGCGCTCACGAGGGACCGGGGCAGGGTGATCGGCGGGTTCTCCATCCGGTGGACCATCGCGCTCACGCTCTCCGCGTGGAACGTCGTGTAGCAGGTCTTGCCGGTCGCCATCGCCTGGAAGACGATGAACGCCTCGGCGCCGCGCACCTCCCCGACCATCAGGTACTGAGGGCGCTGGCGGAGCGCGGCGGCGAGGAGGTCGAACATGTCGATCTCCCCCGGCGCCTTGCCGCTGACGGCGTTCTTCGCCCCGTAGCCGGCGCGCGTGAGCGACGGGACCCAGTTCTCGTGGGGCAGGTTCAGCTCGCGCGTGTCCTCGATCGAGACGATCTTCATCTGCGGCGGGATGAACAGGAGCGTCGCGTTGAGCGTCGTCGTCTTGCCGCTCGCCGTCCCTCCGCAGACCATCATCGACTGGCCGGCCTCGATCGCGATCCAGAGGTAGGCCATCATCTCCGGGCTCATCGTCTTGAACTTGAGCAGGTCGACCGGCGTGAACGGGTTGTCCCGGAACCGCCGGATCGTGAACGAGCTGCCGCGCTTGGTGACGTGCATGCCGAGCGTCGCCTGGAGCCGCGAGCCGTCCGGGACCGTCGCGTCCAGGATCGGGTTCGCGACCGAGATGTGCTTCCCCGAGCGCTGCGCGAGCCAGATGACGAAGTCGTCCAGCTCCTTGGCCGTGTCGAACTTGAGGTTCGAGCGCACGGAGCCGTACTTGCGATGGTAGATGTACAGCGGGATCCCGACCCCGTCGCACGAGATGTCCTCGACCTCGCTGTCGACCATCGGCACGTCGACCCGGCCGTAGCCGATGAAGTCGCGGTCGAGGTAGTAGAGCAGGCGCGACTTCGTCGTCGGCCCGGGCGAGACGAGCCAGTCGTGCAGGAGCCGCTCGACCATCCGGCGGAGCTCGTTCGCCTTCGCCTCGGGGTCGTGCTCGGGGAGCGGCTCGAACGCGTCGACGAGGGCCGTCCTCAGCCGCTCGGTGAGGTCCCGCTCGATCGGCGAGAGCGGCGGCTCGATCACCTCGTAGAGGTACTCGTTGCGCTGGGTCTGGAGCGTGATGCGGACGAACGACAGCTTCGGCAGGATCGGCACGAGGTCGAGCTCCTGCAGCGCCGGGTCGTTGAGCGGCGGGATCGGGGTCACCTCGCCCGAGCCCTGGCCCGAAACGCCGAGCCGGGTCAGCTTCACCGGCCGCGGGGCGGAGGAGCCGCGCCGCAGCACCGCGCCGAGGCGGACCAGCGGGGAGGACGAACGGCGCCGTCGGTCCCCGAGGTCGGCGGTATCGTCGCTCGCGGGCATGCTCGCGCTGCTGTCGGCCACGGTGTTCCTCCTAGGTGTGCAGGATCGGGACCATGTAGCGCATCATCAGCCAGCCGACCCCGAGCATGATCGTCGCGTGCTGGAGCCCCTCGGCGATGCGCCCGTTGAACAGGACGCCGGCCATGATGCCGTCCCCGACGGCGTGCACGATGACGGCGACCAGGAACGCGAGGAACAGGACCGGCACGAGCGAGAACTGGAGCGTCACCCCTCCGGCGGAGCCGAGGCTGGAGGAGGCGACCCCTTCGCCCGCCGTGATCATCTGCGGCAGGAAGACGGCCGCCATGATGTAGACCGTGACGATGAACACGAAGAACGCGATGTAGATCACCGTCACGTACGTCATCATCGAGATCTTGCGCCCCTGGTCGGAGAGCTGCGCCTCGCGGGTGTCGTGCGCGACCATCGACAGCACGTCCGCGACGCTCCCGCCGGCCTCGTTCGCCCGGGTGACGATCGAGACGACGCGCTGGACCAGGGGCGTCGGGACGCGCTCCTCGAAGAGGCGGAGCGCCGTGGCGACGGGGACCCCCCACTCGAGCTGGCTCGCCATCTTCTTGATCTCGTCCGTGAGGAGGCCGTAGCGCCCGCTGCTCGCGACGACGATCGCGTCCGAGAGCGTCATGCCGAACCGGCCGGCCTCGGCGACGTCCCGCAGGAAGTCCGGCAGCCGCTCCTCGATCTTGGCGATGCGCCGCTGCCGCGCCGTCTCGGCGAAGCCGTACGGCGCGATCAGGACGAGCAGGCCGAGCACGAAGAAGTCGACCGCCGGGTTGATCCCGGGGCTCTCGCCGGGCCGCAGGATGATCGTGAGCGTGCCCGTGTAGTTGAGCATCCCGATCGCCCAGAGGACGATCGCGACGACCCCGCCGGCGACGAGGAGCAGGCGCTCGCGCGTGAGGAACGGCGTCCGGTGGGCGGACGCCGTGGGGGCGAGGGCCCGCACGCGCTGGACGGACGCCGGGGCGCTGGCGCTCGCCATCGCTAGACCATCTCCTGCGCGAGCGAATACATGAAGAAGATGAACGCGAGCTGCGAGAGCGGGATCATCGCGAGCACGATCGCCCAGAGGATGTCGATCATCGTCGTCCCGCCGCCCCCGATGATCGCGAAGATCGCGATGATGATCACGAGGAACAGCGGGAAGGCGACGACGACCGTGACGAACGTCTCGGCCATCAGCCCCATCGTCTCGGTCCGCTGCAGGATCTCGAGCTTGTGCTCGCGCTCGAACTGCTCGGCCTTGAGCAGGAAGTACGGCTTGAGCTGGCCGCCGCTGGTCGCGGTCGTGACGACGCCCTGGAGGAAGTCCTGGAACTTCTTGGAGGGGGTCCGCTGCGCGCCGCGGCGGATCGCCGTCAGGATGTCGACGCCGAGCAGCTCCGTGTCACGGGTGATCCACGCCGCCTCCTCCGCGACCTCGCCGTAGATCTTCTGGTGGCCGAGCTCCTTGAAGATCTGGTCGATGTTGACGTCGGCGGACGCCATCGCCGAGACGAAGCTCATCGCCGGACCGATCTTCCGGTCGATCTTGTGCCCGCGCGCCTTCGCGTTCGAGCCCGGGAGCCCCTGGAGGACGGCGTAGGCGACCGGCCCGAAGACCGGCAGGAACAGCACGAGGATCGGCAGCAGGGAGAAGCGGATCGTCAGGGGTCCGGACGTGACGGAGACCTCGAGGAGCGTCGAGCCGGAGACGATCAGCAGCGCCGAGAGCCCGACCCCGACGGCGGCGAGCGCGATCGCGGTGACGACGGCGGTCGCGTAGGCGGTGGCGAGGTACTCGTCGGCGCGGACGCGCATGTGCGCCTTGACGAGGTTCTCCTCGAGGACGAGGTTCGGCTCCTTCGCGCTGATGCGCGCGCCGAACGTCTTCCACGCCCACCGCTGGAACGGCGAGAGCGTGGACGGGGTCGGCTGCTGGCCCCGGCGGAGCCGCACCGTGCGGCTGACGGCCGCCGCGGGAACCTGCGCGCGCGCCGCTCCGGTCGCCATCGCTAGGCCGCCTTCGCGGCCGGGGCCGCCGCGGCCGGCGGCGCCGCGCCCGGCGGGTGGATGCGCGCCAGCACCTCGTTCGGGTCCTTGTAGTACTGGGCGATCGCCTGCCAGAGCTGGCGGTAGTCGTTGATCTTGTGCTGGACGAGGTAGTGGATCACCTCGGTGCGGCGGTGGAACTCCGCCTCCATCTCCTCGGCGGTGAAGTTCTTCAGCTCCATGATCTTGTCAAAGAGGAACGAGTGGCCCTTGAACACGAACGTGTCGGTCGCCGGGTCCCACTCGTAGACCGTGTTGGTGATCAGCTCGTTCGTCTCGGGCTCGAAGCCGACGATCTCGAGGACCTGCTTCAGGCGCCGCACGACGCCCTTCTCGGTCCGGGTCTGCAGCTGGATGACGACGTTGTTGAGCGCGCTCAGGAGGATCCGCGGCGTGTTGATCGGAGGGTTCTCGAGGCGGTTGACCATCGACTTCACGCTGTCGGCGTGCATGGTCGAGTAGGTCGTGTGGCCCGTCGCCATCGCCTGGAACATCGTGTAGGTCTCGCGGCCCCGGACCTCCCCGACGATGATGTAGTTCGGGCGCTGCCGCAGCGCCGCGCGTACGAGGTCGAACATGTCGACCTCCCCGGCCGCCTTGCCGTCCGCGCCCCGGTCGCCGGTGCCGCTGCGGGTCGCCCCCGGGATCCAGTTCTCGTGCGGGAGGTTCACCTCGCGCGTGTCCTCGATGGAGACGATCTTCGACGTCGGGGGGATGAACAGTGCGATCGCGTTGAGCGTGCTCGTCTTGCCGGACGCCGGGCCACCGCAGATGATCAGCGACTCTCCCTGCTCGGCGGCGAGCCAGAAGTAGGCGACCATCTCGTCGCTCGCGCTGCCCATCGAGATCAGGTCGACCGGCGTGAACGGCCGCTCCTTGAAGCGCCGGATCGTGAAGCTCGCGCCGCGGGTCGTCACCTCGCGGGCGTACGTCGCCTGGACGCGGTGGCCCTCCGGGGTCGTCCCGTCCAGGATCGGGGCGGAGACGCTGACCGCCTTCAGGCATCGCTGCCCGAGCGTGACGATGAACGAGTTGAGCGACTCCTCGTCGGGGAAGACCACGTTCGTCTTCACCGACTCGAACTTCGAGTGGAAGACGAACAGCGGGACGCCGACCCCGTCGCACGAGATGTCCTCCACCTCCGGGTCGAGGATCAGGGCGTCCGCCGGCCCGTAGCCGACGAAGTCGCGGAGCACGTAGTAGACGATCCGCTCGAGCGACAGCGGACTGAGCGGCACGCCGCGCGAGCGGAAGTAGCCCTCCGCCTCGCCGCGGAGGTAGGCGCGCTTGTCCGAGCCGGAGAGGGTCGTGATGTCGGCGCCGATGATCTTCGTGAGCGTCTCCTTGAGGTGGTCGACCAGCTGCCGCTCGTGGGCCGAGAGCTGCGGCTCGATGACCTCGTAGAGGAACTCCTTGGACTGCTCGTTGTAGGAGATGCGCGCGTAGGAGTAGGGGGGGTTCACGGGGCGGACCTGCAGCTGCTTCACCTCGGGTCCGGCGAGGGCCGGGATCGCCGTGATGAACGTCCCCGGCAGGTCGACCGGCGCGGGCGCCGGTCCCCCCCGGGGAGGGGGCTCGACGCTGGGGGGCGCCGTGGGCGTGAGGGTCTTGCTCGCGCGCGGGACCTTCACCCGCAGCGGCCCGCTCGCCACGCTACAGCCCTCCCGCGTTGAACGAGATCGACGCCTCGGCGACGAACGAGACGGCGTAGTTGACGCTGAGGACGGTGAGCTTCAGGTCGTAGGTCGACGACGCGGCGGCGATGCATGTCGCCTGCGAAAGCGGCGGGGTGACGCTGCCGGCGGAGGAGGTGATGTTGAGCCACCAGCCGTGGGACGCCCCGGGGCTCCCGAGCGCGGCGGCCGTGGTGTTCTCGAGGTAGTTGTACCAGCCGCAGAGGCCGTAGACGCCCATCGTCATCGTGAAGGTGAAGGCGCGCGCGGCATCGCTCGCGGTCAGGAACCGGCCCACCGAGGAGACCTGCGAGCGGGCGAGGAGGTGGCTCGAGACCTCCTTCGAGCCGACGCTCGTGAACGACGAGGCGTTCCCGAGGAGGACGAGCTGGCTCGTCTGGATCGAGAGGTTGCCGGTCGTCTTGCTGACGTTGATCGGCGGCGGCAGGACCATCCACTGGTGGACGGTCGAGGAGATGCCGAGGACCCCGTCGTTCTCGAAGTAGTAGCCGACCGGCGGGTAGTAGCGGTTCGGCACCGAGACCGCGAGGTAGTTCGTCGGGGCGGTCGAGCCGTAGCCGTGCGGGGTCGGGTCACCGGAGAGCGCGGGGTCGGTGTAGGCGACGCTCTGGAAGACGCAGCTCGCGATCGTCACCGGGGTGCCGGAGGCGCTGAACCCCGAGGTGCAGCCGGCCAGGTAGGCGAGGGTCGCGACCGTCGGCTGGGCGAACAGCGGGACCGACTGCGAGCTGACCGTGAACGGCACCGAGTAGCTCGGGATGTCGCCGAGCAGGTACTGGTCGTCGACGCCGCTCTTGAGCGTCGCGAGCGAGCCGACCAGCCCGTTGGCGAGCTGGCTCTCGTTCTGCGTCATCCAGAGGGGGACGTACTGCGTCAGGAAGACCCCGAACAGCGCGAAGAAGACGAGGAGCGAGAGCAGCGTGCCGATGACGGCGACGACCCCGCGGCGGTCCCGACGGAGGCGTCGGGAGTGGCGGAAGCCGGAGCGCGACCGTGCTCGGAGCCTCTCCCCCATCCGCGACCGCCCGGACGCTCTCGCGACCTCCGGGGCAGCGGTGTTTACGTCGGGTCATGGTATAAATATCTGCGTCGGCGCGAGCGTCCCGGCGCGGTGAGCCTAAGACCCGGGGGCATCTGAGGAAGGAGCGCATGGTCCTCCGCGAGATCTCCGTCACGCTGCCGAACCGGCCGGGGGCGCTCGCGGGGGTCGCCCGGACGCTCGCGGAGGAGCGGATCAACCTCGCGGCGATCGGGGCCGACTCGTCGCAGGGTCGCGGGCGCCTCCGCCTGATCGTCAACGACCCGGACCGGGCGATGCGCCTGCTCGCGGCCGCCGGCTACGAGCCGGAGGTGCGGGAGATGCTCGCGGTCCGTCTCGAGGACCGGGCCGGCAGCTTCCTTCGCGTCCTCGAGGTGCTCGCCGCCGAAGGCGTCAACATCCAGTCGGTCGCCATCCTGGTCGCGAGGGAGGGCAACCGGCCCCTGGTCGCGCTCTCCTCCAACGACCTGTCCCGGGCGCGGCGGCTCCTCCAGCGGGCCGGCTTCGTCAGCCGGGCCGCGGAGGGTCTCGTCTCGAACAACGACCTGCTGGCGAGCGCGCCGTCGATCCCCGGAGAGTCCGTCGGTCTCCTCCTCTGACGGGGTCGCCCGCACAAACGGTATGAGTGGAGGGGACTGAGCGCTCCTCGCGCGGTTGTGGTCTAGTGGTTAGGACGGTAGCTTCCCAAGCTACCTACTCGGGTTCGAATCCCGACAACCGCATGCAGCCGCGGCGCGCCGCACCGCCCGGCGCTGCTCCCCGGACGGAACGGCGGGCTGACCTCAGGTCCCGGCTGCCTGACTCGAACAGGCGACCTGAGGATCTCCACGGGGGCCGCCGGGGTTGCCGGCAGTCGCGCCTACAGTCCCCCGCTCTACCACTGAGCTAAGCCGGGACGCCGCGAGAACCGGGGCGCGGACTATAAACTCTCCGCCGCGGGTCGCGCGGGCCGGCGCTCCCCGACGACGCCGAGCAGGCGGCCCAGCCGCTCGGCGACCGCCGACGGCGAGCCCGAGGCGTCCAGCGAGCGCAGCAGCCCGAGCGCGCGGTAGTGCTCCAGCAGCGGCAGCGTCTGCTCGGCGTAGACGCGCAGCCGCACCTCGACCGCTTCCGGCCGGTCGTCCGGGCGCTGGATGAGGTCGGTCGCGTCGCGGTCACACTTCCCCGGCCGGCGCGGCGGCTGCGAGACGACGTTGTAGATCGAGCCGCACGTCGGGCAGAGCCGGCGACCGGTCAGGCGCTCGACCAGGAGCTTCGGGTCGAGCTCGAACGCGACGACGGCGTCCAGGGGCGTCAGGGGGGCGAGGGCGACCGCCTGCTCGAGGTTCCGCGGGTAGCCGTCCAGCACGAAGCCGCGGACGGCATCCGGCCGGCGCAGCCGTTCGCCGAGGATCCTGAGGACGAGCTCGTCCGGTACGAGGCGGCCCGCGCGCATGTGACCGTCCGCCGCCCGGCCGAGTTCGCTCCCCTCGGCGACGGCGCTGCGGAGCAGGTCGCCGGTCGACAGGTGCGGAACGCCGAGGCGTCGGGCGAGCGCGGCGGCCTGGGTCCCCTTGCCGGCGCCGGGGGGACCCAGGAAGACGATGCGGTGGACGGCGGCGGCCCGGCCGGTCACGACGGACCCCTCCCGCCGACCCGGGTCCCCGTGAACGCCCCGCCACGGATCGCCGCTTCGAGGTTCGCGAGGTCGCGGCCGGCGACGACCGCGAGCGGGATCCCGGCCCGGGCGAGCGTCTCGGCGCCGGGCCGGTCGAACGGGAAGCTCTCGCCGGGGGCCCCCTCGGTCCCCATCCGCAGCATCGCGAGGAACTCGGGCCAACCCACGGCGTCCAGCCGGCGGGCGTTCGGGTGCGACCTCGGGTCGAGGTCGTAGACCCCGTCGACGTCGGTCGCGTTCACCACCCGCTCGGCCCGGATCCGCACGGCGAGCAGCGCCGCCACGGCGTCCGTGGTGTGCCCCGGCTCGGTCCCGCCGAGGACGACCGGCGAGCCGAGGGCGAGCGCGTCGACCGCGGCCCGGACGGTCGTCGGCGGGTGGGAGGCGGTCGGAAGCCCGATGCGGCCGGCGAGGAGGCGGGCGTGGAGCCGGGTGACGTCGATGCCGATCTCGTCCAGCTCGACGTGCGTGAGCCCCAGCTCGGAGCCGAGGCGGATGTACTCCCGCGCCGTGCGGCCCCCGCCGACCGTGACGACGAGCGGTCGCTCCCGTCCGACCCCGGCGAGCAGCCCGGCCAGCCGGCCGACGTAGGACGCGTCGTCCCGGCCCTGGAGGAGGACCGAGCCCCCGACCGAAACGACGATCGGGGACGTCGCGACCGTCGCGCGGTCCGCCATTCGGCGACCCGGAGCGGACCCGCGAGATAGCCGTGTCGGAGCCCGGGCGCGCGTCTCATTAGCCCGCGCGCGTCCTCCGGCCGTGCACGACCCGCACGACGCCGCGAAGGCGGCGGCCGCTCGGGCCGCCGTAGCCCGCTACGTTCGGCCGGGGATGCGCCTCGCGCTCGGCACCGGCTCGACCACGGCCCACGCCGTCCGCTCCCTGCGGGCCGCCTACCCGGAGGAGCGGTTCGACTGCGTGGCGAGCTCGGTCGCTACCGAGCGGCTCGCGAGCTCGCTGGGTCTCGCCGTCCGTCCGTTGCGGGGGGAGGACCGGTTCGACCTGATGCTCGACGGCGCCGACGAGGTGACCCCGAACCTCGAGCTGACGAAGGGCGGCGGCGGCGCGCTCCTCCGCGAGAAGCTCCTCGCCGGCCTCTCGTCCCGGTTGGTCGTGGTGGTGGACGACAGCAAGCTCGTCGCCCGGCTGGGCGAGCGAGCGGCGATCCCGGTCGAGGTCGTGCCGTTCGCCCGGCCGGTCGTCGCGCACGCGCTGAGCGCCGCCGGGCTCAATCCGCGGCTCCGCGCCGCGCCGGACGGGGAGCCGTATCGGACGGACAACGGCAACGAGGTGCTCGACCTCCGCCCCGAGCGGCCGGTCGACGCGCCGGAGGAGCTCGACCGGCGCCTGCACGGCACCGTCGGGGTCGTCGAGACGGGCCTGTTCGTCGGGTTCGCCGACCGCGCGGTGGTCGCGAGCGCCGACGGGTCGGTCCGGGAGATCGCGCGACCGCCGGTCCCCGGCCGTCCGTAGCCGCGGCGCCCCGGCGTCGGCGTTATCCGCCCGCGGGGGTCGCGTGCCGCCGCCGCTGGCCGGCGGCGAGGCAGGTTCGGCGATGCAGGGGAAGTTCCTCCGGACGCGCGTGGACGACCACGTCGGCTACATCGAGATCGGCAAGCCGAAGGCGAACACCTACGACCTCGCCATGATGCGCGAGCTCGACGAGGCGGTCGAGGAGTTCCGGTTCGACGAGAACGCGCGCGTGATCGTCCTCACCAGCTCGCTGCCGGGGTTCTTCAGCGCAGGGGCCGACATCGAGATGCTCCGCGCGAGCCAGCCGGACTTCAAGGCGATGTTCTGCCTCCACTGCCAGGAGACGCTCAACCGTCTCGCGACGACCCCGAAGGTCGTGCTCGCCGCGATCAACGGCCACTGCGTCGGCGGGGGTCTCGAGATCGCGCTCGCGTGCGACCTGCGCGCGATGGCGAAGGACTCCGGCAAGATCGGTCTCCCGGAGGTGACGCTCGGCGTGCTCCCCGGGACGGGGGGGACCCAGCGGCTCCCTCGGCTGGTCGGCTCCGCCCGCGCGCTCGACATGATGATCACGGGCAAGCTGCTGACGCCGGACGAGGCGCTCGCGATCGGCCTCGTCAACCACGTCTACCCGAAGGAGAGCTTCGCGAAGGACGTGCAGGGCTATGCGAGCGCGCTCGCCCACGGGCCGGCGCGCGCGATCAGCCTCATCAAGCGGTCGGTCGTCGAGGGGGTCGAGCAGCCGCTGACGAGCGGGCTCGCGCTCGAGCGGGAGCTGCAGAACCGGCTGTTCGTCACCGAGGACGCGAAGGAAGGCCTGGCGGCGTTCGTCGAGAAGCGCAAGCCGGTCTTTAAGGGCAAGTGACGCCTGCTCCGGACCGGGAGGGTTCTGTGGCCCCCGCGAGCCCGTCCGGCGCGCCGGTCGCCCCGACGCTGAAGGAAGGCCGGACGGTCGAGCCGGTCCGCGAGATCCTCTGGGGGGAGTCGGCCGGGGTGCGGAAGTACGAGACCGCCGAGGAGGTCCCGGCGGAGATGGGCAAGCTCCTCGTCAAGCTCATGGTCGTCCAGGCCGACACCGAGTTCGCGTCGATCCAGCAGCACCGGCCGTGGCTCGACCGGGCGCCGACGCTCGAGGACCGCTGGATCGAGGCCCGGATCGTCGCCGACGAGGCCCGCCACGGTCTCCAGGCGTGCCGGATCCTCCGCGACTTCGGCCCGGAGGGTCAGCGGTGGATCGACGAGCTCCTCGAAAAGCGCGAGGGGGAGCACAAGCTGGACGCCTTCAACATGAAGTTCGACCGGTGGTCGGACGTCGGGGCGTTCACCTGCTTCGTCGACCGCGTCGGGGTCTACCAGCTCCGCGCCTTCCAGGAGTGTTCCTACGGCCCCCTCGCGCGGGCGATGCCGCTGATGCTCAGCGAGGAGCAGCTCCACCTCAACTTCGGCGCGAGCGTCCTGCGCCGGATGGTCCAGGACGGCTCGGACTACTACGGGTCGAAAGAGGAGGCGCAGGCGGCGGTCCGCAAGTGGTACCCGCGGGCGCTGGACATGTTCGGCCACTCGCACTCCGAGACGAGCCGGCGGGCGATCGAGTTCGGCCTGAAGCGCTGGACGAACGACGAGGCCCGCGCGAAGTTCACCGAGGAGGTCCGGGGGCTCGTGCGGTCGATCGGTCTCGAGCTTCCGCCGGACGACTTCGATCGCCACGTCCTGTAGGGGCCGGACGCGCGCCGCCTAGCCTCGGCGCGCCGCCCCGTCGACCCGCCGGGCCCCCGGCCCGGGTCCGACCACGACGGTCGATCGGACCCCCGGGACGCGACGGAGGCGCGCGCGCACCCGAGCGAGGTGCGGGCGGAGCGTGAAGACGTGCACGTGGGCCCCGGCGTCGTGCGTGTAGGCGGCGATCGGTCGGCCGGCCGCGTGGTTGAGGTCCCGTACCTCCGCGAGCACCGCGCGGGAGCTCGCCGTCAGGTAGTCGAGGGGGGGTCGGGTCGTCTCGCAGACGTCCCGGAAGCTGTCGCACTCCTCCATGACGAGGGGGAACAGGCGCGACGCGTCGCGCGCGCCGAGCGCCCGGACGATCCGCTCGATCCGGCGCGGCAGCTGCTCGAGGCGGACCGGGTAGTCCGGGCTCGTCCGCACGGTCGCCTGCATCGCCTCGGCCGAGCGGACCGCCTTCACCGGCGCGTCCGCGATCAGCACGACGAGGTCGACCAGCGCCGGCCAGTGGCGCTCGCCGTAGATCGTTCGGGCGTAGGAGTCCGCCCCGTCCCGACGGGTGCCGGCGCGCCAGAGCACGAACCCGCCGAAGATCGAGCGGCTCGCGCTGCCCGAGCCGAGGCGGGCGAGGCGCGACAGCTCCCGCGGCGACGGACGGAGCCCGGCCGCCGCGCTCGCGGCGCCGGCCAGGGCCGCAAAGCCGCTCGCGCTCGAGGCGAGACCGCTCGCGGTCGGGAAGTTGTTGTCGGAGACGACCGACGCCCGGGCGTCCAGCCCGGCGCGCTCGCGCACGCGGTCGAGCATCGCGACGACCGCCGCGCGCGGGGCCCCGCTCGCCGGGAGGCCGTTCAGCACGACCTCGTCGCCCGCGAGCGCGACGTCGAAGCGGACCCGGGTCCGCGTCCGGAGCTTTCCGAGGGTCATCGAGACCGAGGAGTTGTACGGAAGGACCCGCTCGGCGTCCCGAACGCCCCAATACTTCACGAGGG
The DNA here is from genome assembly GCA_035502035.1 of Thermoplasmata archaeon. Classification (GTDB taxonomy): domain Archaea; phylum Thermoplasmatota; class Thermoplasmata; order Lutacidiplasmatales; family UBA184; genus Lutacidiplasma. The sequence continues at coordinate 73,627 of DATJUZ010000049.1, read as the reverse complement.
CGATGTTCGGCGGGGCTTCGAACGTCGCCGTGCCGGGCCGGCGCGCTGCGCGCCCCACGACGACGGACGTCGTCCCGGACTACTTATCCCCGCGGGAACCTCCCTCCGGCGTGGCCCGAAGAAGCCCCGCCCCGGAACCGCGACCGACGCGTCCGACCCCGGACCTGTTCCGCGCCGCGCGCCGCGGAGGGTTCCACCACGAGGTCGGCTTCCGCGTCGTCCCGGAGCGGAGCGGGCGCGGCTACTGCACGGTCGCCGGCCGCGTCGAGCGCCGCCACCTGAACATCAACGGTGTCGTGCACGGCGGGGTCTACGCGACGATCCTCGACACCGCGATGGGAGGCTCGGTCGTCTCCCTGCTCACCGAGGAGGAGACGACCGCGACGACGTCGCTCTACGTCGAGTTCCTGCGCGCGGCCCGGGAGGGGGAGGTGCTCTCCGCGCGCGGGGAGGTCCTGCGCCGGGGTCGCCACATCGCCTTCGCCGAAGGGGAGCTCCTCGGCACCCACGGCGAGCGTCTCAGCCAGGCGCGGGGAACGTGGTACATCTGGTCGGCGGCCGAGCCGCCCCGCGGCGGAGCCTCCAGCGGACGGCCGAACGCGACGGCCCGGCGCTAGGCGAGCCGCGGCCCGAGCGCCTCGACCAGCTCGAGGCGCTCGAGCCCCTTCGCCAGCCCTCGCGCCCCCTCGGGGGAGCCGTGGGACCCGAAGAACGCGCGGACCTCGTCGGCCCGGCCCCGCCCAACGTACGGCAGGACGTTCTCGAGCAGGAGCGGCAGGTAGCCGGAGCCCCGGAACGTCTCGGTCAGCGTCGCGAGGTTCTCCTGCAGCCAGTCCCACGTCACCGTCCGGCCGGCCGGGTTCGCCGCGGCCTGGACCGCCACGATCAGCAGGTGGCTGCGGTTGATCTTCCCGCCGCTCGCGAGGTCGAGGATCTCCCGGATCCTCTCGGGGCGCGGGGTCCAGCTGAGGGCGCGCTCGAGGCGGAGCGCTTCGATCGCCGTCGCCGCCTTCGGCACGGCGGCGAGCACCGCGTCGTAGGCCGCGTCCCCCCCGACCCGGACCCGGGCGATCGCGACCGCGGTCCGTAGATCGGGATCGATCGTCGTCCAGGCGTCGAACCTCGGGGCGAGCGACCGGGCGAACGCGTCGTCGATGCGGACCCGTCCGAAGGCGAGCCGGTCCCGCAGCACCCCGAGCCCGGCCGGTTCGTCGGCGCGGCGGTCGACGCCGACCCGGTCCATCTGGGAGGCGACGAACGCGCGGGCCGCCGCCGCGACCGCCGGCCGTTCCGGGAACGTCAGCGCGAGGCTGACGAGGTCCGCTGCGACCGTCTCGACGACGAGCCGCTCGGGGTTCGCCGCGAACCGCTGCGCCGCGGCCGCGAACGTCGCGAACGGTATCGTCCCGCTGATGACGAACGCGGCGAGGTCGTCCATGACCGCCCAGCCGTCCTTGCTCGCCCTCCCGGAGACGGCGGAGAGCAGTCGCTCGAGGAGCTCCGCGTCGTAATGGACCCGGTAGAAGCCGATCGACCCCGGGTTCAGGACGACGGTCGCGCCGTCCCGGACCTCGAGCGTCCGCTCGCGCGTGTCGAACAGGAGGCGCTCCCGGCGGCCATCGACCTCGAGGACGAGGGGGATCGGCCACGGCGGCTCCTCCTGCTCGCCCGCGAAGGCGAAGCGGTCCTGGCGGAGGCGCACCCCGCCGGGGACGACGCTCGCGTGGAGCACCGGTAGGCCCGGTCGGTCGATCCAGGGACCGGCGATCGCCGCGACCGGCTCACCGCTCGCGCGGCCGAGGGCGTCGAAGAGGTCCTCCGTGCGGGCGTTGCGGAACCGGAACCGCGAGAGATAGTCGGTGACGCCGGCGCGGAACTTCTCCTCGCCGAGGTACCGGTCGAGCATCGCGAGCACGCTCGAGCCCTTGCCGTAGCTGATCTCGTCGAAGATCTGGCTCATCTCCTCCGGCCGCTCCACGTGCGCCCGGACCGCGTGGGTCGATCGCAGCGAGTCGGCATCGACCGCCGCGGCCTTCCCCGCGGTCCGGACGAAGAAGTCGGCCCACGCGTCGAACGACGGCTCGAGCTGCTCGGTGATCTTCGTCTCCATGAGCGACGCGAAGCTCTCGTTCAGCCAGATGTCGTCCCACCATCGCATCGTCACGAGGTTGCCGAACCACTGGTGGGCGATCTCGTGGGCGCTCGTCTCGAAGACGTCGCGCGTCGAGAACGTGCTGCTCGCCCCGTCGACGAGCAGCCGGGACTCCTGGAAGCTGATCGCCCCCCAGTTCTCCATCGCGCCGAAGGCGTGCTCCGCGACGGCGATCAGGTCGAGTTTCGGCAGCGGGTAAGCGATCCCGTAGTAGCTCTCGTAGGCCCGGAGGATCCGCCCGGCCGAGCGGAGCGCCCAGTCGGCCGACGCGACGCGCCCGGGGGCCACGGCGACGCGGACCGCGACCGGGTTCGTACGGTCGCTCGCGAAGTCGAACCGGCCGACGCCGAGGTAGAACAGGTACGTCGACATCTCCGGTGTCGGCTCGAACTCCCACGTCCGCTCGCCGGCCTCCTGGCGGCTCGCGCGGCACGGGGCGTTCGCGATCACCTCGAGATCGGACGGGGCCTGAACGGTGAGCCGGATCCGGGCCTTGCGGTCCGGCCGGTCGACGCACGGGAAGACCCGCCGCGTGCCGGTCGGCTCGCAGTGCGTCGTGAGGAGGTAGCCGTCCCCGTGGGCGGAGCGGTAGAACCCGAAGAGGTTCTTGGTCTCGATCGTTCCGGCGAAATCGATGGTGACCGGCCCGCGCGCGGACGGAGGAACGTCGAAGGCGAGCCGCGCCGTCGCCGCCTGGAGGTCGAAGGGAAGCGCGAGGCCTCCCGCCCGGACATGGTCGACGCGAAGGCCCTCGGCGTCCAGGGCGTACCGGCCGGGCTCGCGCGGGGCGTCGAACTCGACCGAACCGCTCCAGGCGAGCCCGGCGAAGTCGATCCGGAGCCGCAGACGGTACTCCTCGATCGCTGGCTCGGAGGCCCCGTTCACGGTCGACCCGGCCCGCGTCCCACGGCGACGCGGTACCGCACCGAGGGTCCGCGCGAGATGAAGGTTGGGGGGCGCGCTCCGGGCGGGGCCGCAGGATTAAATAGCCGGCCTAGCTCGGCCGCGATGGCTGACGGCCAAAGCGGTGGGGAAACACCCGGTCCCATTCCGAACCCGGCAGTTAAGCCCACTGGCGTTCCGCGCGGTACTGAAGTGCGCGAGCCTACGGGAACCGCGGAAAGCTGTCAGCCTCCCGGACCTCGGGGACCGGCGCTAGCGTAATCCCCCGTTCGGTCTCCGCGCGCCGATGTATCTCGGCGCCCACCTCGGGATCTCCGGTGGCTTCGCGAGCGCGGTCGCCGAGGCGACCAAGCTCGGGGCCGAGTGCCTCCAGGTGTTCGCGAAGAGCCCGCAGATGTGGGCCGGTCCGCCGGTCACGGAGGAGGCGGCGGCCGCGTTCCGTTCCGCGGTCCGGGGCTCCGGCCTGCGGGCGACGGCGGTCCACCACGGCTACCTGCTGAACCTCGCCAGTCCGAAGCCGGAGATGCTCGAGCGCTCCCGCGCGGCGTTCCGGGACGAGATCGGCCGCGCCGACCGCCTCGGGGTCGACGCGCTGATCTTCCATCCCGGCGCCCACCTCGGCAGCGGTACCGAGGCCGGGATCGCGACGCTCTGCGCGAGCCTGGACGGGGCGCTGGAGGCGACGGTCGACTCGCCGACGCGGCTCCTGCTCGAGAACGCCGCCGGCCAGGGGTCGGCGCTCTGCTCGACGCTCGAGGAGCTCGGCGAGGTGCTGGCTCGGGTCCGGCTCTCCCGGCGCCTCGGCGTCACGCTCGACACGTGCCACCTCTTCGCCGCCGGCTTCGACCTTCGATCCGAGGACGGCTACGGGTCGCTCGTCGATCGGGTCCGCGCGACGATCGGAGCGGAGAACGTGCTCGCGTTCCACCTGAACGACGCCAAGGCCGGGGTCGGTTCCCACCTCGACCGTCACGAGAACATCGGCCGCGGCGAGATCGGCGAGGCCGGCTTCGCCCGCCTCGTCCGCGATCCCCGGTGGGCTCGGGTCCCCGGCTACCTCGAGACGCCGCTGGACGACCACGGCTACGCCCGCTACGCGGAGGACCTCGCCACGCTGCGCCGTCTCGGAGGCTCGGGGGGCCCGCCCGGGCGACCCCGCCGAGCGGCCGGCGCGAGACGCGGCTCCTCCCGAGGCCCGAGCCGACCGAGCCGCGGACGCGCACCCTAAGAGCCGTGCTCGGCTGGCCGGCGTGATGGCCTCACGGAGCGCCGGCGCGGAGCCGACCGCGCGCGACCCTGCGGACGAGGCGTGGGTCGCCGCCGCGGAGGCCGGTCACGGGTTCGCGGTCGTCGAGATCGGCACGGCGCCCGCGGCCCCGTCGTTCGCCTCCCGCTACCCCGGACGCTACCGTCTGTCGACCGCCACGCCCGCGGCGGCCCGGGACGCTCTCGCCGGGTCGTCCGCGGGCTCCCCCGCGCTCTTCGTGCGGGCCCCGGCGGCGTTCCTGATGGGTCCGGGCCTGGAGGAGGTGGTCCGACCCGCGATCGCCCTCCGCGCCCCGGTCCGCTTCCTCGCGACCGCCCCGGAAGGCGGGAGGGGCCGACCGACGGACGCCGACCGACACGACCTCTCCCTCGTTCGCAGCCTCCCGGGGACGACGGTGGTCGCCCCCGCCGACGGCCCGAGCGCACGCACCGCCATCGAGGCGCTCGCCGCTCGGGAGGGCCCGTGCTACCTCCGACTGCCGGAGCCGACCGCGAGGACCTGCACCGACGGCAGCTTCGTCCTCGGCCGCGCCGTCGAGCGCCGCGCGGGGGCCGACCTGGCGATCGTGGCGTACGGGTCCGCGCTCGTCCCCGCTCTGGGGACGGCCGGGGAGCTCGAGCGCGTCGGGGTCTCGGCCCGGGTGCTGGACGTCGCCTCGCTGAAGCCGTTCGACCAGGCATCGATCGTCCGCGCCGCGCGGGAGACGGGGGCGATCCTGGTCGTCGAGCCGGCGCCCCTCCCGACGGGGGTGGGGACGCTCGTGGCGACGATCACCGCCGAGAACCACCCGATCCCGATCCGTCGGATCGGCCCGGGGGAGCCCGACGGCGAGCCCGAGGGGCTGGTCGGCGGGCCGCTCGGCGTGCCGCGGCTCGTGGACGCCGCCTGGGAGCTGCTCCGCCTACGCGGCAAGGTTGAGTAGGGAACGCGGCTAGCCGCGGCCGGAATCGGAAGGTCGGCGATGCAGCTGTTCCTGGACACGGCGAGCGTGACCGAGATCAAGACGATGTGGGAGATCGGCATCCTGGACGGGGTCACGACGAACCCGACCCTGGTCGCGAAGGAGGGCCGGACGTTCGACGCGGTCCTGCGCGAGATCTGCGCGCTCGGCGTGCCGTCGGTCTCGGCGGAGGTCGTCGCGACCGACACGGAGGGGATGCTCCGTGAGGGGCGGCGCCTGCGGGAGATGCACCCGTCGATCTACGTCAAGGTCCCGATGACGCCCGCCGGGCTGAAGGCGACCCGGATCCTCGCGAGCGAGGGAACGCGCGTCAACATGACGCTCGTCTTCAGCGCGAACCAGGCGCTCCTCGCCGCCAAGGTCGGCGCGACGTACGCGAGCCCGTTCATCGGCCGCCTGGACGACCAGGGGCAGGACGGCATGGAGCTGATCCGCGAGATCGTGACGATCTACCGCAACTACAAGGTCGCGACCAAGGTGCTGGTCGCCAGCGTGCGCCACCCGATGCACGTCGTCGACGCCGCGAAGATCGGGGCCGACATCGCGACGATGCCGTTCGCGGTCATGGAGAAGCTCGTCCAGCATCCCCTCACCGACCTGGGGCTCGCCCGGTTCCTCAAGGACTGGGAGAAGGTCCCGAAGGGATGAGCGAGCCGCCGGTCGACCCTGCCGGGACCCTGCTCGAGCGCTACCTGCGCCTGACCCGGGAGGCGCTCGCGGTCGTCCGCCCCGGGGTGCCGGAGCGGTCGTTCCTGCGCGGGGGGTCGGACGACGTGCTCGCGATGGCCCGGGCCTACCTCGCGGACGCGGAGCATTTCTCGGCGAGCGGCGACCGAGACCGGGCGCTCGCCGCGGTCAGCTACGCGCACGGCTGGCTCGACGCGGGCGTCCGGCTCGGTCTCCTGGACGGACAGAACGATGGAGCACGATTCACGCTCTTCCGCTGACGCTTCGGGCGCGGCCCCGCCGGCGCTCGGCGAGGCGGTCCTCGGGTCGATCGAGACGCACCTGCGGCAGCGCGAGCTCCGTCGCGAGGAGCTCTACCAGCAGGCGCGTCGCCTCCGGCGCCTCGCCCAGGCGACGATGAACCGCGTCCACCTCGGCGTCGCCGACGCGACCGAGCTCGCGAGCGTCCGCGTTTCCCTCGGCGAGCTCTCGGCCCGGCTCCGGCGCGAGGGCCGGGCCGACGAGCCGCTCGCCCACGACGCGCTCCAGGAGGGGGTCGAGGCGTGCCTCCTCGGCTCGGTCGTCACCGGCGCGCCGTTCCCGGGACCCGGCGAGCTCGACGTCGAGCCGGAGCCCTACCTGCTCGGGCTCGGCGACGTCATCGGAGAGGTCCGTCGCCTCGCGCTGGAGCGCCTCGGGCACGACGACGTCGGCGGCGCCGAACGGCACCTGCGCCTCATGGAGGAGCTGACCCAGGCGCTGCTGCGGTTCGACACGAGCCGCGCGATCGTGCAGCTCAAGCCGAAGCAGGACCAGGCGCGGACGCTGGTCGAGCGGACGCGGGGCGAGGTGGTGATGGCGCGGTTCCTCGCGCGGGCCCGGCCGTCGGCCGACCGCGGGGGCCGCTCCCCGTGAGCGCGCGGTCCACGATCGGCGTGATCGGCGGCTCCGGCGTCGGGGGCGTCCTCGAGGGCGAGCCGAAGCTCCACCGCGTCGCGACGCCCTGGGGCCCTCCGTCCGGACCGATCGAGGAGGGCCGGGTCGGGGGGGTGCGCGTCCTCTACCTCGCGCGGCACGGTCCCGGCCACTCGATCCCCCCGCACCGGGTCAACTACCGCGCGAACATCGACGCCCTGCGGGAGCTCGGCGCCGAGGCGATCGTGACGGTCAGCTCGGTCGGCTCGCTGCGGGAGGAGCTCCCGCCGGGAACGTTCGTGCTCCCGTCGCAGTTCGTCGACCTCACCCGGCAGCGGCCGACGACGTTCTTCGACGGCGGCCGCGTCTACCACGTCTCGATGGCCGACCCGTTCTGCCCGGAGCTGTCGGACGCCGCCGCCGACGCCGGCCGGCGGTGCGCGAGCCCCTTCGCGGCGGGGAAGACGTACGTCTGCGTCGAGGGCCCGCGGTTCAGCACGCGCGCCGAGTCGAGCTACTTCCGCTCGTTCGCCGACGTGATCGGCATGACGCTCGTGCCGGAGGTGACGCTCGCCCGGGAGCGGGGCCTCTGCTACGTCTGCCTCGCGATGGTCACCGACTTCGACGTCTGGGCCGAAAAGCCGGTCGACGCCGCCGAGATCGTCGCGACCATGACGCAGAACGCCGCGAGGATGCGCCGGGTCCTCGCCGAGCTCCTCCCCGGTCTTGCGCGCGAGCCGCGCTGCGCGTGCGCCCGGGCCCTCGACCAGGCCGGGCTCTAGGACGCCGGGCTGCCCGGCTTGCGGCGCACCGTGATCGGGATCCGGGCGGCGGCGAACTCCCGTTCGGCGATCTCCACCGGGTCGACGAGGGTCGGCGGCACGTCGATCAGGATCGGCGCCCCGAGGGAGACCTGCAGCGCGCGGGCGCCGAGGATGCGGGCGCGCTCGAACCGGGTGTACTCCTCCCGGGACCGGGCCTGGGGGGTCGACCGGTCGCTCACGCTGCTCTTCCCGGGCGCCGCGATGAGAGCGGCGGCCGTCAAGGCCTCGGCCACTTGGGGTACATTATTTGAGTTTTGGGGAACGCCGCCGGCCGTCGTCCGGCCGCGCCGGGACGCTTTTCCGTTCGGCCCGGCTGCCGCGCCGAGGCGTGCGTCCGCATGACCAGCGTCCCCGTGGTCGGCGAGTACGCGCTCCTCGAGGTGTTCGTCTTCCTCGCGCTCGCGGAGCTGCTCGTTCCCCTCGCGGAGCGGGCCCGGATCCCCCCGGTCGTCGCCTGGATCCTGCTCGGGATCGTGCTGAGCAACTTCGCGGTCGGCGGCGTGCTCAACCGCCTGGTCGGCGTGCCGCTCTTCGGCACCGGGACCGACGTCCAGCTGTTCGCCGACCTCTCCGTGATCCTGCTGCTGTTCGCCGCCGGGCTCGGCAGCGGGGTCCGAAGCCTCCGCGAGGCCGGGGCCGCCGCCGTCGGCGCCGCGCTGGCCGGGGACCTCGCGCCGTTCGCCCTGGTCGCGCTCGTCGCGTCGCGGTTCGTCCCGCTCGACACCGCGCTCCTGCTCGGCGTCGCCGCCGCGCCGACGAGCGCCGCCGTGGTCGCCTCGCTCCGGAGCTCCGAGCGCGTCGGCGAGACGCCCGCCGGCCGCCTGCTGCTCAACGCCGCGGCGCTCGACGACGTCGTGGCGCTCATCCTCCTCAGCGTCGTGCTGACGATCGTCGGCGGCCACGTCGACGTCCTCGCCGTCACGGGGAGCGTCGCCGAGTCGGCGGTCGCCTGGCTCGTGCTCCTGGTCGCCGCGGTGATCGTGATCCCGCGGCTGCTGCGCCTGCCGGCGCTCCGCGCGACGCGGGGGATGCCGTTCCTGTTCCTGTTCGTCCTCGTCGCGATCGTCGTCGGGCTCGGCTTCTCCGCGGTGATCGGCGCGTTCATCGCCGGGATCGCGGTCGCCGAGAGCCTCGTCGCCGAGCGGACGCGCGAGCTCACCGAGGTGCTCCTCGTCTTCTTCGGGGCGCTGTTCTTCGTGGTCGTCGGCGCGGAGTTCGACGTCCACGACCTGCTCGTCCCGACCCTCGTCGCGGCGTCGCTCGGCCTCGCCGCGCTCGCCGTCGTCGGCAAGCTCGCCGGCGTCTACGGCTTCGCGCGCGCGAAGCTGCGGGAGGGCGTCGCCGCACGGGCGGTCGCGGTCGGCATGATCCCCCGCGGGGAGATCGGCCTCGTTGTCGGGGCGATCGGGCTGTCGAGCGGTCTGTTCGACCAGTCCGAGCTCGCCGCGATCGTCCTGACCTCGCTCGTGACGACGATCGCGGGGAGCTGGGCGTTCCGTGCGGCGGTGCGCCGCCTCCCGGCCGACGCTTCGACCGGGGCCCCGAGCTGAGGGACGACGGCGCCCGGCCGGGCCGGCCGACGACGGCGGCTCGCGCTCGTTTCGGAGGAAGGTATATCTCCCCGATCGCGGCCTCAACACCGGCGCGTGTCGCGCTCCGGGTACGCCGCGCTCCTTCTGGGGGTCCTCGTCGTCGGCGGGTCGCTCGCGCTGGGCGTCGCGGGCCGCAGCGGGGGCTCGGACGCGCCGTCGGCCCCGCTCGCGCCGGTCCCGTCGGCCGGTTTCACGGTCAGCGCGAACGGCCTGTCGCCCGCCGCGGCGAGCCTCGCCTGGACCGCGTCGACGGCCACCGGGTTCGACAACTACACCGTTCGGGTCTCGAACGCGAGCGCTTCCGGCCCGTGGACGCTCGCGGCGGTCGTGACGGCGGAGAGCTCCCCGGCGGCCGTGGTCTCGAACCTCGAGCCGGACGGGACGTACTGGTGGAACGTCACCGCCTACAGCACGACCGCCGGGATCCTCGGGATCGGCGCGAAGACGGTGGCGACGTACGGCGAGGTGATCTCGACCCTCCAGCCCGGCGTCGCCTACCTCACCAGCCCGTCCAACTCCTCGGATTCGATCAACCTCTCCTGGACGAACAACGCGACGTACACCCCCGGAGGCTCGGGCGGCATCACGTTCGGCGCCTACACGGTCGAGGAGGTCGACGACGGGAGCCTGAGCGTCTACGCGACGATCACCAACCCGTCCGACCGGCTGCTCGACGTCACGAACCTCCTGAGCGGCCACAGCTACTCGTTCTTCGTCAACACCTCGGACGCCTGCTCCGGCTGCTCGCCCGGGGGACGCTCGACGACGAGCTCGAACACGATCACCGCCGGAACGGCGACCGCGCTCACCGCGACGGCGACCGAGACGCGCGCGGTCGTCGACACGGGCCTCCTGGTCGGCTTCACGTGCAACCCGTCCGGGGGCACGGCGCCGTACACGTTCCGCTGGAACTACACGAACGGCACGACCTCGTTCGTCGCCGGTTCGGGGACCTCCAGCCACGTCTACGCCGAACCGTCGACCTCCGGCTACACCGTCCGCTGCCAGGTGACCGACCACGCCGGCGACCGTTTCGTGACCCCGGCCGTCGACGTGCTCGTCAACCCGCCCCCGAAGGTCGTCGCGAGCGTCGGCGCGACGAACGTCACGGTCGGCTCGTCGCTCGCGTTCCGGTGCGCCGGCTCGCTCGGGACCGCCCCGACCACGGCCGCCTGGACGCTCGGCGACGGCGCGCGAATCAGTAGCTCGGACAGCTACGCGAACGGGAGCGCGAGCTACGGGAGCACGGGGACGTACGTCGCGCAGTGCGTGGTCACCGACGCGCTCGGGGTCCGGGCGACGGCGTCGTACGCGATCGAGGTCCACCCGAAGCCGGCGTTCTCCTGGGTGACCCCGGAGCTCGGCCTGCTCGCCGGCCTCGCGAGCGGCGTGGTGCTCGCCATCGGGGTCGCCGCGGCGCGCCGGCGCGACGAGGAGGCCGAGCGCCGAACGGCGATGTCCCGGTGGGTCCCCCCGACCGGGCCGGCGAGCTCGGTCCGGGGCGCGAAGGTCTGTCCGAAGTGCGGCTCCACCAATCTGCCGATACGGCGCACGTGTCAGGCGTGCGGCGCCCCGCTCCCGAGGAACCCCGAGCCGTAGGCGCGCCCGCCTACGCGTAGCCGAACTGGCGCCGGGCGAAGTCGGTCATCTTCTCGGGGCCCCACGGGGGCTCCCAGACGATCTCGACCTTCACGCTCGGGGCGCCGGAGGCGCCCTGCGCGGTCTTCTCGACCTCGCGGACGAGCTCCTCGACGGCCGGGCAGCCCGGGCTCGTCATCGTCATCCGGACCGTGAGCGCCCCGTCGTCGCCCCACGCGAGGCCGTAGATCAGCCCGAGGTCGACGACGTTCATCGGGATCTCGGGGTCGTAGACGTTCCGGAGCGCCTCGCGCACCTTTCCCTCCGCGGCGGCGTGGGGGCCGTCGGACGGCGCGGAGGACGGACCGGGCGATGGCGCCGCCCCCTCGGGGGCCGCGAGCCGGGACGGCAGGAACGGTCCGACGACCTCGAAGCCGGCCGGCTGGACGTCGGACCGGTACCGCACCTCGGCGTCGCGCAGGAAGGCGATGCTCGCCTCGTCGACCAGCATCGGTACCCCGTCGACCGTCACCGGGACGTCGCGCACGCTCGGCCGGTCGAGCATCATCTGGGCGTGGGGGCGCATCCCCCGCTCGACCCAGAGCCGGACCCCGAAGCCGTCGGTCCGACCGGCGAGCGCCCCGGCGAGCGCCTCGCGCGCCGCGGGCGTGAGTCGGAGGCGGATCGTCGTGGGGTCGACGCTGCCGCCCGTCGTTCCCGGTGCCATCGTCGCCCGTCCTCCCCCCTCCTACGGAGGGAGGCGCTATACGTTCGACGGGAGCGGCCGGCTCAGCCGCCGGTCACATCGCCGAGGAACTCGCGGACCGTCCCGACGAACTCCCGGGGCTGCTCGAGGATCGCGAGGTGGCTCGACCGCGGGAGCACCCGCAGGTGGGCCGGCTCGATCCGCTCGTTCGCCTCGACCGCCGCCTCGAAGAAGTAGTCGTACCGACCGACGACGACCGCGGTCGGGACCTCGATCCTCGAGTAGTAGCGCCGGCCGTCCCAGCGCGCGAGCGTCCCGTCGACCTCGAACTCGTCCCCCGAGCGGCAGACCATCGCCCGGTAGACCGCGGGGGCGGCGCGCGTCGCCTTCCAGTCCTGGGGCCAGCTCCGCAGGAACCGAGCCTGGAACGGCCGCTGGATCGCCTCCACGAGCGCGACGTACTCCGGGCTGCCGAACGCCCGGGCGCGCGTGAGCTCGCGCAGACGGGCCCTCTGGCCGGGAGAGGCGGCGGCGACCATCCGACGGTTCGCCTGGCGGACCTCCTCCGCGCTGCCGGCCGTCGCGCAGAGCAGCAGCGACGTGAGGTGACGCTCGTAGCGGTGCGCGTACTCGAGCGCCACGAACCCGCCGGCCGAGAAACCGAGCAGGTGGAGCTCGCGGATGCGGAGGGCGCGGCGGATCGCCTCGACGTCCTCGGCGAGGTTCGCGACGGTGTACTCGGCGGCGCGCCGCGGCGCCCAGCTGTGACCGACGCCGCGCGGGTTGAACAGGACGACCCGCAGGTTCGCCGACGCGAGCCGCAGCAGGCCCCGCAGGTAGTGGTAGGTCAGGCCGGGGCCGCCCGGGTGGACGAGCAGGGTCGCCGGCCCGGTCCCCTGGGCGATGTACTCAAACTCCCGACGCCCCGGGGCGTGCACCCGCCGCAGGCGTGCCACGGAGACCGGTAGTCGGTCCGCCCCAAAAGCGTCGCCTCCGGTCCGAGACGGCTGTCGCGAGGGCCCCCGCGAGCGCTGGGGCGGCCGACCGGAGCGCCGGTCGTCCCCGTCCGGAGGGTCCGGGGAGCGCCTCCGCAGCGGCAGCCCCCGCGCCCCGACGCTCCGTGGCCTCGAAGAGGCGGTGCCACCGGTGGGCCGTTCCGGCCCCCGAGCGTGCGTCGGACGGCGTCCGACGGAGCGCGGCGGAGGATGCTTCGGAGGTCCTCGGCACGGCCCCCACGGCGCCGACCGTTCCCCCGGGGAAGGGGCCCGCGGGGCGACCTCGGGGGACGCCTAGCACCCCGCTCTCCGGGCGGCCAGGCTCCGGACGTCGGCGGGCCGGCCGGTCACTGGATCGGGCCGAGGTCCATCGTGCGGAAACCCCAGATCGCCGACCCGAACGCGGCCGCCGCCAATCCGCCGAGGACGCCGAGCGAGACCAGGTCCCCCGAACCGAGCGTGTGGTAGAAGGCGTCCCGGATCGTGTTCGCGGCGTAGGTGAGCGGATTGCCGTAGAAGATGACGCCGAGGACCTTCGGGGTCGACGAGGTCACCGGGTAGTAGACGGTCGAGAGGAAGATGACGAACAGCTGGAGGAACGACTGGATCGTGAAGTAGGCGTTCGCCGACCGCAGCCGGGTGCCGAGGGCGATCAGCAGGCCGGCGAAGAAGACGCTGCCGAGGGCCACGGTGACGAGGACGACCCCGACCCGGAGCGGCGAGAGCGACGGAACGCCGATGAACGGCAGCCCGACCAGCATCATCACGCCGACCCCGACCAGCGAGAACAGCAGCGTCGTGAGCACGAGGCCGCCGAGGTACTCCGCGCGCAGGAACGGCCCGCTGAAGATCTGCTCGACCATCGCCCATCGACGGTCGAGCCAGAAAAGGTTCCCCGACACCACACCTCCGGTGATCATCTGGAAGGCGACCATCCCCGGGACGAGGAACGCGGTGTACGTCGTCCCCCCCGTCACGTTCGAAGAGATGATCGAGCTGAACATCGTGCCGAGGACCACGATCGTGATCGCCGGCTGGCCGAACCGGATGATGATCGTGAGCGGGTCGAGGTTGGAGGCGAAGTTCCGGGCGACGAGGCGCAGCACGGGAGGGAGCCTCACGGGACCCTCCCGTCGCCGCCGGGAACGCCGGCGGAGGGGGCCGGGCGGGTCCCGCCCTCCCCCTCGTCCTCGTCGGTCTCCTCGATCATCCCGAGGAACGCCCCTTCGAGGGTCGCGGCCTCGACGGACATCCGGTCGATCGCGAGCCCGTTCGCATGCGACCACGCGCTGATCCAGGGCAGCAGCTCCTCCGCGTCGCGCGCCTGGAAGGCGAGGACCCCGGAGGCTTCCGCGTCCGCCGGCAGGGGCACGGCGACCGCGCCGCGGGTGGCCAGCTCGCCCGTGAGCTCCGCGCGGTGGGCCGGGGAGAGCGGGGCGGCGAACGTCAGCGAGACCTCCCGCGCGCCCCCGTGCTGGCGCTTCAGCTCCTCGGAGGAGTCGAGCGCGATGAGCCGGCCGAGGTGCAGGACGGCGATCCGGTCGCAGAGCTGGTCCGCCTCGTGGAGGATGTGGGTCGTGAAGACGATCGAGAGGCCCCCGCGCGCCCGCTCCCGAAGGTACTTCAGGATGCGCCGGCGCGCGATCGCGTCCAGCCCGACGGTCGGCTCGTCCAGGAAGAGGATCTCCATGTCGTGCATCAGCTCCCGGGCGACCTGGAACCGGCGGCGCTCCCCGCCCGAGAGCGCCCACGGCTTGCGACGGCGGGCCGGTCCGAGCTCGAAGAGCTCGATCATCTCCTCCGCGCGGCTCTTCGCCAGCTCCCGGGGCACGCCCCAGAGGAACGCGTACAGCGTGAGGTTCCGCTCGACCGTCACGAAGTCGAGCGACTCGGACTGGAGGACGACCCCGAGGCGGGACCGCAGGCCGCGCCCGGCGGTCCGCAGGTCCTGGCCCAGCACGGTCGCCGTCCCCTCGGTCGGCGGGAGCAGCGTCGTGAGGAGCCGAACGGTCGTGGTCTTGCCCGCCCCGTTGCGCCCGAGCAGCCCGAGGACCTCGCCCTGACGCAGGCCGACCGACAGGTGCCGTACGGCGAACCTCCCGGGGGCGTACGAGTAGCCGAGGTCGTGCGTCTCGAGTACCAGCGCACCGGAATCCATGAGGGTCGGGCCGTCCGAAGAGGGAATCGTTCTTGGCGTTTCGGTCGATGGGCCGGCGGGGGCGCAACCCCTTCCGGGGCACCGGCCCCCCGGAGGCGGGCGGCCGGGCTCAGGATGCGGGCACCGGGATTTGAACCCGGGTTATAGGCTTGGCAAGCCTATGTGATAACCAGACTACACTATGCCCGCGTGAGGTCGCGACCGCCCCGTCCCCGGGAACGAAGGACCGCCGTCGGACGCGGGTCGGTGCGTCGTCGGTGCGCCGCGCGTCGTCGGTCCCTCCGGGCGCCCCCGACACGGGCGGGTACTATAAGCCCGACCGGTCCGCCGTCCGCGCGCGCGTCGTTCCGGGCCCGTCCGGGCGACGGCCGGGCCCGCCGCGACCGAGAGGCTAAGCGCCTCGCGCGGCTCGGCGCGCCACGCGGGCGCCCCCCGGGCGGGTGCGCGCGGGACGGAGAACCCTCCTAGGCATGAGCGACGGCTGGGCCGAGGGGGACGTCGCGGTCCTCGTGCGCGCCGGCGAGGCGCCGAGGGTCGTCCGGCTGCGCCCCACGCCGCAGGCGGTCGGAGGGAGCGCGGTCCTCGACCTCTCCGCCGAGCTCGGTCGCGCGCCGGGGGGGACGGTCGCCTGGCTCGGCCGGCAGTACCGCCTCGTGCGTCCGTCGCTCTCCGACCTCCTGGGCGGGCTCGAGCGCGGCCCCCAGATCGTCACTCCCAAGGATGCGTTCCACCTCGCCTTCCTGGCCGGGGCGGTCCCCGGGGCCTCGGTCGCGGAGGCCGGCTCCGGTTCCGGCGCCCTCACGGTCGTCCTCGCGACCCTGGTGGGGCGGGAGGGGCGGGTCGCGAGCTACGACCGGCGGCCGGAGTTCCTGGACGCGGCGCGTCGCAACGTCGAACGCTCCGGGCTCCTCGACCGCGTCGCCTTCCGCCTGCGCGACGTCGCCGTTGCGGGCCTGCCGGGCGAGCCGGTGCACGGCGTGGTGCTCGACCTGCCGGAACCGTGGTCGGTGCTGCGCTCGGCGCGGGAGGCGCTCGCGACGGGCGGCTCGCTCGCGACGTACACCCCGACGTACAACCAGCTCGAGCGGACCGTCCGTGCGCTGCGGGACGAGCGGTTCGAGGAGGTGCGGGCGCTCGAGCTGATCGAGCGTCCGATCCACGTAGGGGACGGGGGGACCCGACCGGAGTTCGAGATGCTCGGCCACACCGGCTTCCTCGCCGCGGGGCGGAAGGTCGACTGACGATGGTCGTCGCGTCGCTGACGATCGGGGGCGCTGTCGGCGTCCTGCTCTCGGGGGCGTTCCTGTGGTGGGAGATCGGCCGGTACGCCGCCCCCCAGGTCCCGGTGACGCTGTTCGACGAGCGCAAGCTCCTCGCAGGCTACACGGTCGGCCTGTTCGTCGGGGTGCCGCTCGCGGTCGCGTTCGTCCTGTTCGCCGACTCGGCCGCCAACGGCGCGCTTCCCGGCGCGGCGCTGTTCCTCGGCCTGCTCGTCGCCGGCACCGAGCTCGCGCAGCTCTTCCTCGCGCGGACCGTCTACTGGGGCCGGGGCGCCGCCCTGCCGTTCTATGCGCTCGCCTTCCGGGCAGGGATCGGGGCGATCCTCGCCCTCGCGGTGGTCTCGGCGTACCTCGGGACCACGGCGGCGCCGACTGTCCTCGGCACCGTCGCCGCCGCCGTGGAGGCGCTCGCGGTCGTGGCGCTCGAGGTCGCCGGCGGCCTCCTCAGCCGCCGCGACGCGAGCTCCGGCGCGGTCCGCGTCGGGGGCCCGCTCGCCGGGGGCCTGTTCGCCCTGGTCGCGTTCTTCCTGATCGGCCTCGGGCCGCTGGTCGGCCCCGCCGGCGCCGTGGCGGCGCCCCTGGTCGTGCTCGGGGGGGCGACGCTCGCCTACCGGGGTCGCCGGGCCGTGCTCGCGGCGGTCCCCGCCCCCGGCGCCCCGAGGGGACCGCCCTCCGGGGACCGCCCCCTTCCGTACGGCCGGACCGAGCTTCCGGCGTCCGAAGAGAGCGCCCCCGACCGGCGCGCCCCGTAGCCGCGGAGCGCGAGGCAGGCCCCCGGTGCGGCCCCCGGAGCGTTCTCGGATAGAATCTTAAGGCGGGGCGTGTCCGCCCCTCGGCATGCCGTCCGAGACCGAGGCGCTGACGTTCGAGCACCGGCTGCGCGTCGCCCTGCGGGCCCGCCGGGCGGCGATCTCGGTGGCGGTCCTGGCGACCGGTTTCCTCCTCACGATCCTCGCGCTCGGGTTCTTCACGCCGCTGAGCCAGTCCTACCCGTTCACGTCGATCAATCGAGCGACGAACCAGCCGAGCGCCAACTACGACCTGCTGTTCGTCATCCTCGGCCCGATCCTGATCATCATCGGCGGCTACCTCGTCGGGGCCTACTTCTACGCGCGCCAGCGGTTCGAGCACCTGATGCTCACCAAGAGCAAGGCGGAGTTCCTCCGCAACCTCCCCGAGATCGAGGAGCTGCTCTGGGAGCTGACCCCCCGGGACGAGCGCCGGTACGAGACGAAGCTCGCCGAGCTCCGCCTCCGGCGGTAAGGCCTGCCGTACCCCCGGGACCGGGTCGATTAAGTAGCGTCCGCCGGTCGAGCGCTCGTGGCGAAGGCCGCCGGCGAGCCGCGCGACTTCACGTTCCGCGCCCTCCAGAAGCCGGAGGAGTTCCGGCAGGCCGAGGAGCTCCAGCGGGAGGCGCTCGGCCCCGAGGCGGCCCTCGCGGTCCCCGCGCCGCTCGCCAAGACCGTCCAGGACAACGGCGGGATCGTCCTCGGGGCGTTCGCCGACATCTATCTCGCCGGCGCGGTCGTCGCGACCCTCGGCTGGGACGGCAGCATCCTCTACCAGAACGTCCTGACGACGGTCGTACGGCCGGAGTACCAGAACCACCGGGTCGGCTTCCGGCTCGCGGCGATCCTGCGCGAGGAGGTCCTCCGTCTCGGGCTGGGGGAGGTCCGCTGGGGCGTCGACCCGGTGCATCGACCGAGCGCCTCCCTCTCCGTCCGACGTCTCGGCGCCCGCGCCGAAGGGTACCGGGCGAACTACTTCGGACAGCTCGCCGAGTCGAACGGCCCTCGGGACGAGAGCGATCGGTTGCGGATGCGCTGGCCGCTCGCCGACCCGACGGTCGAGCGCCGGTTGCAGGGCGGGGTCCCCGCGGCGGAGGACGACCGGGCGCGCTGGTCGGCCGCGAGCGCGCTGGTCGAGACCGAGGTCGGGGAGACCGGCCTCCGGCTGCCGACGGCGGTCTCCGAGCCCGAGGGCGCTACCGCCCACCTCGAGATCCCGTTCGACCTCGCCTCGATCCGGTCCCACGAGCCCGGGGCCGTCCGGCGGTGGCGACACGCCGTGCGCGACGCGTTCCGGGTCGTCTTCGACCTCGGCTACGGCGTCGACGACTTCGCCACGCTCGCGATCGAGCACGAGCGCCGGAGCTTCTACCTGCTGAGCAAGCCCGCACCGCCGGGGCCACCTGCCGAGCCCGCCGAACGCTGAGCGGAGCCCGTCGCGCGGACCCCCGCAAGGGGTATCGTCAGCAAGGACGGTACCCGCTCGGGGAACGAGGTCGATGGCGCTCGGAGCGCCAGGGGCGTCGCGCGGCCTGCGCCTGGTCGCGGTCGTCCTCGGGGTGGCGGTCGCCTTGGGCATCGTCGCGAGCCTGCTCGCCGTCGCGGCGCCGACGCCGCCCAAGCCCCGCGCCGGCGAGCTGATCGTCGACCTGCCGGAGACGCTCTGGGGGCTGTTCTTCCTGAGCCCGCTGCTGGTCGGCGTCGCCGCGCTCCTCCTCCGTCGGCTCACGCACCGGGGGACGGTGATCCAGCGCACCGGCATGCTGGTCGCGGTCGTCCTGCTGCTCGTCGCGGTCGTCTTCGTCTACGTCCTCGCCGCGCAGGGCTCCAGCAACGCGTCGTACGTCGGCTACTTCCACGGCTCGCCCCCCGCGGGGAACAACTCGTCGTCCCCGCCGTCGCCGAAAGGCTCCGGCCCCGGGAACAGCTCGTCCGCCCCCGTCCCCGGGACCGAGCTGATCCGCATCTCGGGGTGGATGGCGATCGCCGGGGTCGCCGGCCTGTCGGCCGTGGTCGCGGTGCTCGCGGTGCCCGGCATGCTCTCCCGGGTGTTCGACCGGCGCGGACCGACCGTGCGGGTCTCCCCGACCGAGCGCGCCCGGGCCCGGGAGGCCGTCGCGGAGGCCGGGGCGGCGATCCGCCAGGGTGGCGACCCGCGCGAGACGATCGTGCGCCTGTACCTCCGTCTGCTCGCCGAGCTCCAGCCGAGGGTCGGCGGGATCGACCACCTCACCGCGACCGAGATCCGCGCGGCGGTGCTCGAACGGCTCGGCGTACGGCCCCCCGCCGCGCGGGAGCTGACGACGCTCTTCGAGGAGGCGCGCTACTCGACCCACCCGATGGGCCCCGAGGCGGCCGGCCGGTGCCGGGACGTCATCGCCCTGGTCGAGCGCGACCTCGCCCACCTGCCGGTCCCCGCCTGAGGGGCTACCGGGGGGACCGCGGGTCCCCGCAAGGGGTTAACCGAGGTGCTCCCCTTGCCCGGATATCCGTCGGACCATGGCGCGGTCGGGTCGGTTCAAGCTGTCGAGCGTCGGCGTCGGGATCCTCGTCCTGGTCGTCGTCCTCGTAGGGCTCGGCTCGACGGTCCTGGTCGGTCCGGCCCCGATCATCGACCAGCACGTCTCGGCCGAGGCGAACGTCTCGCTCTCGGCGCCGATGTGGGGGGCGCTGTTCTTCGGCCCGCTCTTGGTCGGGCTCCTCGCCTACGTCGTCCGGTGGGTCCTGATGACCCGGGTCTCGGTGGCGATCCGGGTCGCGGTCAGCGTCCTGCTCGCGGTCGGGGTCGTGCTGCTGCTCTCCGCGGCGATCCTGCACGAGGGCTGGAACCACAGCACCGAGCTCTCGCTCGGGCCGAACAGCGACGGCGGGGGGGGAACCTCGGGCAGCTCCGCCAACAACACCACCGGTTCCCACCACGGCGGAGGCGGGGGAGGGAACAGCTCGAACGCCACCGGGGGCGGCGGCGGGGGCGGGGGGAAAGGCGGAGGGAAAGGCGGGGGCGGGGGCACCGGCAACAACACCACCCGTAACGGCAGCGGCAACGCGACCGGCGGGAACGGGAGCGGCAACGGGACCGGGAACAATTCGACCGGGCCCGGTCACGGCCACGGCAACAACAGTTCGAGCCGGGGCGTCTCGGGGGCCCGGTCGACCGGCGGCGTCCGCGTGAGCATCTCCAACTGGGTCTTCCTCGGGATCGCGGCGGTCCTCTCGGCGACGGTCGCGCTCGTCTCGGTTCCTGGCGTGCTGTCGCGTCTGCTCGATCGGCCGCGGGGCGGCGGAGCGGGGGTCGGGCTCCCCGGCGTCGGCGCGGTCCGTCTCGCGTTCCGGGACGCCCGGGTCGCGATCGAGGCCGGCGAGAGCCCGCGGGAGACGATCGTCCGGCTGTACGGCCGACTGCTCGACGGGATCGGGCCCGGGGTCCACGGGCTCGCGAGCGCGACGCCGGCCGAGATCGAGCGGACCGTCCTCAGCCGCCTCCACGTCTCCTCGGAGCGGTCGCAGATGGTGACGCGGATGTTCGAGGAGGCCTGCTACTCGAACCACGCGCTCGGCGACGCCGACGCGCAGCGCTACGTCCAGACGATGCAGGCGGTCGAGCACGACCTGGTCGCGGGCGGGGCCCCGCAGTGAAGGCGCCGATCGGCTGGTGGTGGCCGCTCGTCGCCGGGGTCGCCCTGGTCGTCACGTTCGTCGCCGGGCCCCGCTACTCGGTCGCCGTCCCGGCGGCGACCGTCGCGGTGATCGCCGCCGCGCTCGCGTTCATCGAGCCGCTCCGCCAGCGCCGCACCGAGCGGGCCCGCCGCGTCTACGCCCCGCCGGTCCACGTCGGGAGCGTCCGCGAGGCGTTCGCGGGCGGCGAACCGGGCCGTGAGGACATCGTCCTGACGCTCGACCTCCTCGAGCGCCGGATCGACCGGCCGGACCTGCCCGCCCGGACCGGCCCCGAGATCACCGCGCTCGTCCGTCAGCCGCCGGAGGCGTTCCGACGCTACCTCGCCGCGCGGCTCGACGATCTCGAGAGGCGGTCGTGAACCTGGACGAGCCGGTCCCCGAGCCGACGCCCGAGCCGGTCCGCTGGACGCCCCGGACCTACCTGCTCCTCGGCTTCGGCGCCGGACTCGCCGTCCTCTCCGTCGCGGTCCGGAACCCGGTCCCGCTGTTCGCCGGCCTCCCGTTCCTGCTCGCGCCGGTGCTCGCCGGCCTTCGCGTGCCGGGCGGCCTCGCCGAGGTCGACCTCTCCTGGCAGTCCGGGGGGCTCAGCTCCGAGGTCGTCGTCACCGGCGTCCTGCGCGGACGGTTCGGGGGAGCGTCCCGCGACGTTGGCGTCGTCATGCCCGCGGTCGACGGGGTGACCGAGCTCGCGCCGATCCGCTACGCCCGGGGTCCTACCGAGGTCCGCTTCACCCTCCGCTGGCGGCTCCACGAGCCCTCGATCCTCACGGTGCCGGCGCCCCGGGTCGTCCTGCGCGACCCGCTCGGGCTCACCGAGCGGACCCTCGAAGGGGCGCGGCCGGACCTTCGGCTCGAGCGGTATCCTCCCGGCCTGCAGCGCTCGGCGTCGCTGCGCCTGCAGCGGACGATACCGGCCCCAGGGGAGAGCCGGTCGAGGACGATCGGGGCGAGCGGCGAGTTCTTCGGGCTCCGGGTCGCGATGCCGGGCGAGCCGCCGCGGAGGATCAACTGGCGGGCGAGCGCGCGGGCCGGGCGGCTGCTCGCGAACGACTACCAGCTCGAGCGCACCGGCGACCTCGTCGTCGTCCTGGATGTCCGCCCGAGCGAGTTCGGGCCGGAGTTCGACGAGCGGATCCTGGGCGTCGCCCGCGCCGCGGTCTACGGGATCGCGGAGGCGTTCCTGCGCAACAAGGTCCGCATCGGCTTCGCGTCGTTCGGCGAGTTCGTCGAGGCGGTCCCCCTTTCGACCGGTAGGGTCCATCGGGTGCGCCTGCTCCGCGCGATCCTCGCGTCCCGGCGCGCGGAGGTCGCCGGACCAGCGGAGCGGTGCGCCCTCGGCCTGCGGCGGTTCTACCGTCCGGGGGTCACCGTCCTCGTCGTCTCGAGCTGGGCCGGCGACCCGGGCTTCGACCTGCTCCCGTACATCCGGCGCCAGGGATTCCCGGTGGTCCTGCTCAGCCCGTCGCCGCTGCCGATGCGCGAGCGGACCGGCGGGCTCGACCCGGCCGACGAGCCGATCGCGGTCCGCCTCGAGCGGCTCGAGCGCCGGGTCCGCCTCGCCGACCTCTGGGTCCACGGGCCGGTCGTCGACTGGGACGACTACTGGACGCTCGAGCCGCTCGCGAGGGTCCTGCGCCGGCCCGCCTACCGGAGGGTCTCGTGAGCGCCCCCTCGGAGCGCTCCGAGCGCGGGGGAGGGTTCGCGACGACCGCCCTGTTCGCCTTCGCCGCCGGGCTGTTCGGTCTGGTCGGCGGACTGCCGGGGTTCGCCGGGCCGGCCGTCGGGATCGGGGGGGTGGTCGTGTCGTCCGTCTGGCGGGGCCAGCGGGCGACCCGGGGGGGCTGGAGGACCGCCTTCTCGGTCGCCCCGGCGCTCCTCGCGATCGCCGTCCTCGCGCTGACGGCCCCTCCGGTCGACGCCGCCGAGCTGTTCGGCGGGCTGACCGGACTGTCGTTCCTCCTCTGGCTCGCGGACGATCCGGCCCGGGCCTCGGGCGGGGGGCGGCGCGCGGCGCCGACGATCGCGCTCGCCGCCCTCGCGGTCGGCCTCGCCTGGGCGATCAGCCTCTCGCTGCCGACCGGCTCGGCGGAGATCGGTGTCGCCGCCGGCCTGCTCACCGCCGCGATCCTGCTGCTCGCGATCCTGCTCGGGCGCCCCCAGGCGCTCGTCACCCGGACGGGGCCAAATGCTTAGGAGCCGCGGCGCCGTCCGTTCCCCGGCGCGGCCAACGCCGCCGCCCGGGTACCGACGAAGGGTCCCTCCCGACTCTATGCGGACGGGTCGTCCGCCGAGCGTGACGCGAGGACAACCCCGGTGTCCGAAACCCCGGCCGGGGTCAGACCGCCGAGAGGGCAGTCGCCTACCGTGACGCGGATCGTTACGGCCGGGGCAGAGCGGCCGCGGTCGGCCGACCGCGTTATGAGCGGCCGTCGTCCCGGGGCCCGGAGCGCGCGATGAACTCCGACGAGGCGAAGGCGGTCGCCGAGAAGGTCCGCCAGTCGGTCCGCACCGCGGTCGTCGGGCGCACGCAGGCCGTCGAGACGGTCCTCACCGGGCTCGTCGCGGACGGCCACCTGCTCATCGAGGACCTCCCGGGCCTCGGCAAGACGCTGATGGCCCGGTCGTTCGCGCTCGCGCTCGGCCTCGGCTTCCAGCGGATCCAGTTCACCGCCGACCTGCTGCCGCACGACATCACCGGCAGCGAGATCCTGGACGCGACGAAGGGGGCGTTCAGCTTCCGGCCCGGGCCGCTGTTCACGAACGTCCTGCTCGCCGACGAGATCAACCGGGCCCCGCCGAAGGTGCAGTCCGCGCTCCTCGAGGCGATGCAGGAGTACCAGGTGACGAGCGAGCGGACGACCTACGGGCTCCCGCGGCCGTTCCTGGTCCTCGCGACCGAGAACCCCCTCGAGCTGGAGGGGACGTACCCGCTCCCCGAGGCCCAGGTCGACCGGTTCCTGCTGCGGCTGCGGGTCGGCTACCCCGACCTCGAGGAGGAGCGCGCGATCCTCGCGCGCCGGCGCGCCCGCAAGGACGATCGGATCGACGCCCCCAAGGTGATCGACCTCCCGACGTTCCGCAACCTCCAGCTCGCCGTCGAGGGGATCGAGATCGACACGTCGATCGCCGGTTACATCGTCGACCTCGTCCGGGCGACGCGCGACGACCCGCGGAGCGAGGTCGGGGCCTCCCCGCGGGGCTCGCTCGCGCTGCAGAAGCTCGCCCGGGCCCGCGCGCTGCTCGCCGGGCGCGACTACGTCGTCCCGGACGACGTGAAGGCGCTCGCCGAGCCGGCGCTCGCGCACCGCGTCCTCGTGAAGCCGGAGCCGTGGATCCGCGGGATCCGCGGCGAGGCGATCGTCCGCGCGGCGCTCGAGAAGACCGCGGTGCCGAAGTCCCGCTCGGCGGCCGCTCCGGCCGCAAAGGCCTTTTGAGCGGAGGCCCGCTCGGCGCGCCGATGGCCGAGCTGCCGCTGGTCGTCGTCGCCGATCCGATCGACGCGGAGGCGCTCGCGGCGCTGCGCAACGGCCCGTGCCGCGTCCTGGACGCGAGCGCGACCCCGGCCGAGCTGCCGGCCCGGCTGCACGACGCCTGGGGGCTGATCGTGCGCAGCCGGACGAAGGTCACGGCGGCGCTGCTCGCGGGGGCGCCGCAGCTCCGGCTCGTCGCGCGGGCCGGCGTCGGCCTCGACAACGTCGACGTCGGCGCGGCCTCGGGGCGGGGGATCCGCGTGGTGAACGTCCCGCAGGCGGCGACGACGAGCGTCGCGGAGCTGACCGTCGCGCTCTGCCTGCTCCTCGTCCGGGACCTGTTCCCGAGCCTGACCGGGATGCGGGCGGGACGGTGGGAGAAGGGAGTCCACGGTCACGAGCTCGCGGGCCGGACCGTCGGCTTCGTCGGCTACGGGCGCATCGCCCGCGAGGTCGCGCGGCGCCTCGAGCCGTTCGGGGTCCGGACCGTCGCCTTCGACCCGTTCGTCGCCTCGACCGGCGACCGGACCGAGCTCCGGTCGCTCGAGCGCCTGCTCGCCGACTCCGACCTCGTCAGCGTGCACGCGTCGCTCACCCCCGAGAACCGCCACCTGCTGGACGCGGCGGCGTTCGCACGGATGCGGCACGGCGCCTACCTCGTCAACGTCGCCCGGGGCCCCCTCGTGGACGAGGCGGCACTCCTCGAGGCGATCCGGAGCGGCCAGCTCGCCGGGGCGGCGCTGGACGTCTTCGAGGTCGAGCCGCCGACCCGTCGCGAGCTCCTCGAGGAGCCGCGGGTCCTCGCGACCCCCCACCTCGGGGCGTCGACCGAGGAGGCGCAGCGGCGCGCCGGTGCGGGGGTGGTCGCGGAGGTGCTCGCCGCCCTCCCCCCGCTCGCGCGGGCGGAGCCGCCGGCCGCGGGGGCCGGATGACGTTCGACCCCGAGACGACCACGTTCCTGATCGCCGGGCCGGTGCGGATCCATCCGCGCGTGCTCCGCGCGATGGCGACCCCGTCGCTC
Source organism: Thermoplasmata archaeon (assembly GCA_035502035.1). Classification (GTDB taxonomy): domain Archaea; phylum Thermoplasmatota; class Thermoplasmata; order Lutacidiplasmatales; family UBA184; genus Lutacidiplasma. The sequence continues at coordinate 48,673 of DATJUZ010000049.1, read as the reverse complement.
AACCACCGCGGGGACTACTTCCACGGGGTCGTGCAGGAGATCCGCGAGCTGCTGCCGGTCGCCTTCGGGGCGAAGGGCCGCCAGCTCGTCCTCAGCGGCAGCGGGACCGCCGGCCTCGAGGCGGTCTACAGCTCGCTCCTCCCCAAGGACGGCCGCACCGTCGTCGTCGCGAACGGCAACTTCGGGGACCGCTCCGACGCGATCGTTCGCCGGTACGCGTCGGACGTCACGACCGTCCGCGCACCGTGGGGAAAGGGGCTGCCGGTCGAGGAGGCCCAGGCCGCGATCGAGGCCGGGGACGTCCGCGCGGTCTGCGTCGTCCACAACGAGACGAGCGTCGGGCTCGTCAACGACCTCGCCGCGATCGCCCCGGCGGTGCGGCGGTCCGGGGCGCTGTTCCTCGTCGACGGCATCAGCGCCGTCGCCGGCGTCCCGATGGCGATCGACGCCTGGGGGATCGACGCCGTCGTCGCGGGGAGCCAGAAGGGGCTCGCTGCGCCGGCGGGCCTCGCCCTCGTCCACCTCTCCGACCGCGCCGTCGCCGCGCTCCACCCCGGAACGTACTACCTCGACCTCGGGGCCCACCTGAGCTCGCTCGAGAAGAACGACACCCCGTGGACCCCCGCGGTCCCCCTGTTCCTCGCCCTGCGGGAGGCGCTCGTCCTGCTCCGCGAGGAGGGGCTCGAGCGGCGCCTCGAGCGGACGCACCGCCTCGCCGAGGGGGCGCGCGCCGCCGCCGACGCGCTCGGGCTCGAGCTGTTCCCGGACCGGCGCTTCGCCTCCGACACGGTCACGGCGCTCAAGAACCCGGACGGGCTCGGCGACCCGCAGCTCCGCAAGGTCCTCGAGCGGGAGTACAACATCCTCGTCCAGGGCGGCCAGGGCGCGCTCACCGGCAAGATCTTCCGGCTCGGCCACATGGGGATCGCCGACTGGCCGGACCTTCTGGTCACGTTCGCCGCGCTCGAGCGGATCCTGCGGCGTCACGGCCGGTCCCCGCCCGCCGGCTCGGCCCTCGCGGAGATCGTCGCGCGGATGCCGTAGCCCCGGCCCCGCTACAGGTCGACGATCACGCGCGCCCGGCCCGCGACCGGGTCGAAGAGGAGGTCGTGGTAGGTCACCGCCTTCACCTCGGTGCGCCCGACGTGCCGCGCCGGGTCGTAGCGCTCCCCGGCGATGCGCGCGCGGACCGAGGTGACGGGGCGGCCGGAGGTGCGGACGTCGATCGACCGTCCGAGGAACCCCTCGCTCTCGGCGAGGACGAGCAGCTCGCCGAGGAAGGCGACCGTCACCTCGGCCGGGTCCCGCCCCGTGACCTCGACGACCCGCTCCTCGCGGGGCCGCACGGAACGCGGCTCGGCGAGCAGGGCGTAGAGCGCGTGGCCGAGCCCCTCGAGGAGCGCCGAGGCCGTCGGCCCGGTCGCCCAGAGGCCGATGTCGGCGGTCGTCGGGAACGATCCCCATCGGCGTCCCCGAACCGCACCGGAGGCGGGCGCCACGGGGTCGGAAAGCCGTCGGGCGGCCTTAAGGGACCGTCGCGTTCCGGCCCTTCCACGGATGCGCGCGTCGTTCGTCGTGCCGACCCTGAACGAGGAGCGCTCGGTCGGGGAGGTCCTCCGCTCGTTCCACGCGGCGGCGGACGCGGCGAACCGCACGTTCCTGAGCGACCGGCCGCTCGCGTGGGAGACGCTGGTCGTCGACGGCGCGTCGACCGACCGGACCGCGGCGATCGCCGAGGCGGAGGGGGCCCGGGTCCTCACCGAGCGCCGGCGCGGCTACGGGCGGGCCTACAAGACCGGCTTCCGCGCCGCGCAGGGCGAGGTGATCGCGACCTCCGACGGGGACGGTACGTACCCGGTCGAGACGATCCCGGGGGCGGTGCGGCGGCTCCTGGACGAACGGATCGACTTCCTCAGCGGCGACCGCATGAGCGGCATCACCCGCCGCTCGATGACGACCGAGCACCGGATCGGCAACGGCGTCCTGAACCTGTTCCTCGGCATCGCCTACCATCGCTACCTCGCCGCCGTCCCCGGCCGGCGGCTCGTCGACAGCCAGAGCGGCTACTGGGTGTTCCGCCGGGACGTCCTCGAGAAGGTCCACCTCACCTCCGACGGGATGGCGTTCAGCGAGGAGCTGAAGCTCGAGGCGATCGTCCGGGGCCTGCGGTTCGTCGAGGTGCCGATCGCCTACGGCGAGCGCGCGACGCCCCCCAAGCTGCAGAGCGGGCGCGACGGGATCCGCAACCTCGTCTTCCTGGCGACCAAGCGCCTCGCCCTCGCCCGCGAGGTCCATCACGGCTCGCCGGTCCCGTTCGCCCGGGGCGAGGGGCCGTCCGTCCCCCCTTAGGGGGCTACTGGGTCTTGCCCGAGCGCTCGCGCGACTTGACGCGGAGCCCCTTGTAGCCGCAGCGGCGGCACTGGACCGCCCGGGGAGGGTTCCTCGCCGAGCAGTTCATGCAGATCTTCTTGTTGAGCAGCCGCTCAACGGCCTCGGGGAACGGCATCGGGTCGGCGCCGACGGCCGTTCGCTATAAAACGTCCGCCGGCCCGGTACAGGTCGTGGACGGGGCGCCCTCCGCGCCGACGGCATTCTCGGACGACGACGGCGCGCTCGCCGTGCGCCTCGCGCGCGCGTCGGTCGCCCGCGCCCTCGGTTCCCGGGACGCCGGTGCGCTCCCGGCGAGGCTCCCGGCCCCGTTCTCCCGGCCGACCGGCGTCTTCGTCAGCTGGTACCGCCACATCGGCCACCGCCTGCGCGGCTGCGTCGGCTTTCCCCGGGCCGTCCTTCCGCTCGGGGAGGGGCTGGGGGAGGCGGCGCTCTCCGCCGCCCTCGGCGACCCCCGCTTCCCGCCGATCACCGCCGCCGAGCTCCCCGGGCTGACGGTCGAGGTCTCGCTCCTCACGCCGGCCGAGCCGGTCGCGCGCGCCGACCTGCCGGGCAGCGTGCGCGTCGGCGTCGACGGCCTCGAGGTCGAGCGGGGTCGTCGCCGGGGGCTGCTGCTCCCGCAGGTCGCGCCCGAGCAGGGCTGGGACGCCGCGGCGTTCCTGGACGGGGCGTGCGAGAAGGCCGGTCTTCCTCCCGGGGCCTGGCGGGAGGAGGACGTGACGGTCTACCGGTTCGGGGCGGAGGTCTTCCGCGAGAGCTCCCCGGGCGGAGCGGTCGTGCGGGCCGTGCTCGGTCCGGTCCGCTAGAACGGTCCCCTACGGACCGGGCGCGGCGGCGGCCCGTCGCGTGAGGGCGGCGGCGCAGCGGACCCCTTCGAACTCCCAGGTGCGCACGTCGGGGCCGTCCCCGAGGGGGGTCGCCACGACCTCGAGAGGGTCGGCGAGCAGCTCGCGTGCGAGGATCTCCCGGCGCGCCTCGATCGCCTTCCGCAGCGGACCGTCCGCGCTCACGACCAGCCGCACGGGCTCGCCGTAGCGGAGCCCCAGTTCCTTGCGGCGCTGCTGCAGCCGTCGCGCGAGCTCCCGGTACCATCCCTCCTCGAGCAGCTCGGGGGTCGGGCGCCGGGGCAACGCGGCGAGGGGGGCCCCGTGCTCCTCGTGGACGACCCACGCCGACGCGTCGGGCATCTCCCCGGCCGTAAGGCGCGCGACCCGGCGCACGTTGAGCTCCGCGGCGAGGAGACGGTCGGCCTCCGCGCCGAGCGCCGGGGCGACGTCGGCGAGCGGGCCGTACAGCCGGAGCTCCTCGAGCGGGATCCGGGACTTCACGCCGGCGTCCTGCCGCAGGGCGCGGCCGACCTCCACCGTGGAGCGAAGCCGCTCCATCGCGGCCTCGAGGGGCTCGTCCCGCTCCGCGAGCGGGCCGGGCCAGCCGGCGAGGTGGACCGACGGGGCGCCCGGCGCGTACGCCCCGCCCCCGACCTCCTGGTACGTCCGCTCGGCGGCGTAGGGGACGAGCGGGGCGATCGTCCGGGCGAGGCCGAGCAGGGCGTAGGAGAGGGTCGCATGCGCCGCCCGACGGGCGTCCGGCCCCTCCTCCCCCCAGAAGCGGGGCCGGGAACGGCGCAGGTACCAGGTCGAGAGGTCGTCGACGAACGCACGGACCGCGGCCGACGCCGGCCGGGGGTCGAACGCCTCGAGCGCCCGCTCGACGCTCGCGCGCGTCCCCTCGAGCCGGGAGAGGAGCCACCGGTCGAGCACGCCGTTCGGCTCCGGACGGGTGAGCTGGGGCGCGAGACGGTCCTCGGCGGCGTTGGAGAGGTGGAACTCGACCACGTGCCCGAGCGTGCCGACCGTGCGGTGGGCCGCGCGGGCGAACTCCGCGGGGACGACCCGCATCTCCTCGGTGAAGTCGAGCGTGAGGAACCCCCAGCGCGCGGCGTCGGCGCCGAGCTCCTCGAGGAAGCCCATCGGCTCGAGCGCGTTCCCCTTCGACTTCGACATCTTGCGTCCGGAGTCGTCCAGGACGAGCCCGCTCGTCAGGCAGGAGCGGTAGGCCGGCCGGTCGAACAACGTCACCGCGAGGACGAGGAGCGTGTAGTACCACCCGCGCGTCTGGTCGACCCCCTCGGAGATGTAGTCGAGCGGCTCCGCCGGCTCGAACGGCCCCGGCTCGAACGGGTAGTGGAAGGCGGCGAACGGCGCCGAGCCGCTGTCGTACCAGGCGTCGATCGTGTACGGCTCGCGCACGGCCGGAGCGTCGCAGCGCGCGCATCGGACCCTCAGGCGGTCGACCTCGACGCGATGCGGGTCGAACGGCCGGGGGAGCTCCGTCCCGCTCCGCTCGGCGAGCTCCGCGAAGCTCCCGATGCACGTCGCGTGTCCCTGCGGGCAGAGCCAGATCGGCAGCGGCGTCCCCCAGTACCGGGCGCGGGAGAGCGCCCAGTCCTTCGCCTCACCGAGGAAGTTCCCGAACCGTCCCTCGCGCAGGTGGGCGGGGACCCACGTCACGGTCGCGTTCGCCTCGACCAGCCGGCGGCTGACCCGCGACGTGCGCACGAACCAGGAGTCGATCGCGCGGTAGAGGAGCGCGGAGTCGCACCGCCAGCAGAACGGGTAGGTGTGGCGGAGCGACTCGGACCGGTAGAGCAGGCCCCGCGCCTCGAGCTCCCGCGTGAGGATCGGGTCCGCCGCCTTGAACGACTTCCCGGCGACCAGGGGGACCTGCGCGGTGAACCGTCCCCGGCCGTCCAGCGGGTCGAAGACCCCGACCCCCTCCCGCGCGCCGACGCGGTAGTCGTCCGGGCCGAAGCTCGGGGCGAGGTGGACGAACCCGGTCCCCTCGTCCGCGGTCACGAAGTCGTCGGCGACGACGCGGAAGCGGCCGGGGGCCGGCGCGAGCGCGTCGAACGGGGGACGGTAGGAGCGTCCGACCCACGCGGCCCCGCGCGCCCGCTCCACGACCGGCGCGTCGGCGGGGACGAACCGCGCGCGCGCCCCCTCCGCGACCACGACCTCGGTGCCGTCGGCGAGCCGGACGACCGCGTAGTCGAGGTCGGCCCGGACCGCGACCAAGAGGTTCGCCGGAAGCGTCCACGGGGTCGTCGTCCAGACGAGCAGCGAGCGGCGCCCGTCGCTCCCGTCCAGGGGAAAGCGGACCGTCACGGACGGGTCGGTCGTCTCGTGATAGCCCTGGGCGACCTCGTGCGAGCTGAGCGTCGTCTCGCACCGGGGGCAGTACGGGAGGACGTAGTGGCCCTTCTCGAGGAGGCCGCGGTCGAACAGCTGGCGGAGCGACCACCAGACGCTCTCGATGTACGGGGCGTCCATCGTGCGGTAGGGGTGCTCGTAGTCGAGCCAGTAGCCGATCCGCGAGCTCATCTCCTCCCAGACCGCCGCGACCCGGAGGGTGTCGGCGCGGCACGCCGCGCAGAACCGCTCGACCCCGTAGGCGTCGATCTCCTGGCGCGAGCGGACCCCCAGCCGCTTCTCGATCTCGATCTCGACCGCGAGGCCGTGGCAGTCCCAGCCGGCCTTCGGGCTGAGGATGCGATAGCCGCGCTGCCGCCGGTAACGGAGCTGGACGTCCTTGAGGACGCGCGCGATCAGGTGGCCGAGGTGGGGGGGCCCGTTCGCCGTCGGCGGCCCCTCGCTGAACCGGAACACCGGTCCGTCGGCGACCCCCGCGACCGCCCGCTCGGCGACCCCCTCGCGTCGCCAGAACTCCGCGACCCGCCGCTCCCGCTCCTGCGGCGAGGCGGCCGGCGGTCCGTCGGGCTCCCCGGTCATCGCCGTCTCGACCGAAGCGGCGGATAAAAGCCGCTTCGGCGGCTCAGCGGCGCAGTCCGGGAGGCGCGGGGCTCCAGGACTCCGGGCCGATCCGGCTCGTTCGGTGCGCCCGGAGCACGGTCCCTTCGTGGGCGAGCAGGTGGCTCGCCGGCCCGAGCTCGATCTCCGGAGCGCGGACGAAGGCGACGCGCACCCCTTCGAGGTAGGTCCGGTCCGCCTCGATACGGCCGACCTCGACCTCCGCCTGGAGGCCGAGCGCCCAGCGGACCGGGTTCGGCACCGGGCCGCGCAGCGAGACCTTTCGTCCCCGTACCGTGCCGAGCCGCGCGCTCCGCGCGAAGCGGGCCGTCACGGCGGTCGCCGCGAGCTCGCCCGGGACCTCCGCGGTCCCGGCGAGGTCGACCGAGAGCGCCCGCACCGCGGGGGCGGTGAGGCTTCCCCGGCTCCTCAGGACGGTCCGGGCGCGCAGTTCCCCGAGGACGCGGGTCGTCCCGTCCAGGTCCGCCTCGCCGACGTCGACGGTCGAACGCGCGAGCAGCGTGCCGTCGGTGCGGAGTCCCCGGTCGACGGCGACCGCTCCCCGGACGTCCAGCGTGCCGGAGAGGCGCACCTCCCCGGCGACCAGTCGGCCCCCGACGACGACCGTGCCGCGCAACCGGGCGCGGTCGACGGTCGCGTCGCCCTCGACCTTCGCGATGCCCTCCGTCGACCATCGACCGGCGCTCAGCTCCGCGCGGAGCACGGTGCCGCGGTCCGCGACCGTCGGCCGACGTGGCGCCGGACGGGAACCGGGGTCGGGGAAGGCGGTCGCCGGGTGCTCTGCCGCGGCCATCGACCCGCGCCTAGGCGACCCGCCCGAGCTGGAGGCGACGGTGGGTCGCCATCGTGCAAAGGTTCTCGACGACCACGACGCCCCGGGAGCGAGCTCGGGCCGCCGCCTCGGGATGCTCGACCCCCAGCTGCATCCAGAGCACCGGCACCCGTCGCGCGATCGCCTCGTCCACGATGGGCGGCACCGCCTCGCTCTTGCGGAAGACGACCGCGATGTCGACCCGCACGTCCGGCGGGATCGCCGCGAGCGACGGGTAGGACCGCTCCCCGAGGACCTCGGGGAGCGCGGGGTTGACCGGCACGATCCGATACCCCTGCGACCGCAGGTAACGGGCGACCTCGTTCGAGTCCCGCTCCGGCTTGTCGGAGAGCCCGATGACGGCGAGCGTGCGCGCCCCGGTCAGCAGCCGACGCAGCTCGTCGTCCGGCGGATTCATCGGGCGGAGCGACGACCGTCGATAGATGACCCTGTCGCCCGGGGCGGCTCAGGACGGCAGCGCCGGGGCCGGCAGCGCCCCCCTCGGACGGAGCGCCCAGAGCACGAGCATGACGAGGGCGCCGACCAGGACGACGGTCCAGTGGAGCGCCTCGCCGGCGAGAAGCGAGACGAGCGTCAGGTACGCCGCGGCGTCGTTGGCGCCGTGCAGGAGCGCCGGGACGACCAGGTTCCCCCCGGCGTCGCGGTACGTCGCCGCGAACGCGAAGCCGATGAGGAACAGCGTCGGGAAGACGAGCGGGGCCGCCGCGCCGTAGGTCGTGCCGTAGTAGAGGTGGACCGCCGCGAACAGCGCGCTCGACAGCAGGGCCGGCAGCAGCCAGGGGGTCCGGCGGGCGAGCCAGTAGCCGAAGACCCAGCCCCGGAACAGCGTCTCCTCGAACGCCCCGACGACGAACGAGAAGCCGACGAAGAACCACGGGTCGCCCCGCGCCGCCTCCAGCGCCGGGTTCGGCCGATCGAGCAGCCGGAGGGCGCCGGGGTCGACCGCGAGATAGACGAGCGCCGAGACGAACAGCACGACCAGCGCGAGCAGGCTCAGCACCCCGTACCACCCGAGCCCCCGCGGGACCGCGATCGCGAAGTGGGCCCGCCACCCCCGCAGCGGTCCCGCGCCGACGAGCAGGGCGAAGACGAGGACGGGCAGGAGGTAGACGACCGCGACGTCGCCGACGAGCGTGCCGTAGACGGCCCGGAAGGCCGCGACGTGCTGCGGGAGGACGTACTGGCTCGCGATCGCCCCGACGAGGACGATGACGCCGATCGCGTAGCGAGCGACCGAGGGAGGCGGGCCGCCCGCCGGGCGACCGTCCCCTCCCGCCATGCCTCGAGGGACCGTCCGGGCCCTCATATCGGCCCGCGGCCAGCGACAGCGGTCCGTCCGTGGAGCTCGCGGTCCTACTGAAGGGGGTGCCGCTCTCGGAGGAGCTGCGCTACGACCCGGTCCGGCGCGCGGTGGCGCGGGAGTCCGTCGAGCTCGTCGCGAACCCGTTCGACCAGCGCGCGCTGCGCGTCGGGCTCGCGCTGCGGCGCGTTCCCGAGCGGCTGACGGTCGTGGCGCTCGGACCGCCGTCCGTCCGCCCGCTGCTGCGCGAGGCGGTCGCGCTCGGCGCCGACCGCGCGCTCCATCTCTGCGCTCCCGCGTTCGCGGGCTCGGACGTCCTCGCGACCGCCTCCGTGCTCGCCGCCGCGCTCCGCGGCCTGCGGGCCGACCTGGTCCTCGCCGGCAGCCGCTCGACCGACAGCGACACCGGCCTCGTCGGCCCGGAGGTCGCCGCCCTGCTCGACGTGCCGCTCGTCACGGGGGCGCGTGCGGTGCGTCGTGGGGACGGCCCGGAGCCCCTCGAGATCGTCCACGAGACCGCGCGGGGCCACGCGACCGTCCGCCTCGTCCCGCCGGCCGTCGTCGCGGTCGGCGAGAAGATCGGCAAGCCGCTCCACGTGAGCGAGGAGGCGATGCGCGCCGTCGACGACGGGTCGATCCGGACGCTCGCCCCGGTCGACCTGGGCCTCGGCGACGGCGAGGTCGGGGAGTTCGCTTCCCCGACGCGCGTGGCGTCGGTCGCCGACGTCGATTCCCACCGTGAAGGCCGGCGATGCGCCGGGGGGAGCGTCGCCGATCGGGTGCGGGCCGCGGTCGAGGCGCTCGCGCCCCTGCTCGTGCGGCATCCGGGGCCCCCTCCGCTCCCGTGGCCGCCCGCCTTCGAGGCATCGCGGGAGATCGCGGTCCTCGTCTCGGACGACACCGGCCGGATCGACCCGTCGACCGTCGGGACGCTCTCCACCCTTCGGCACGCGCTGCCGGATCACACGGTCACGGCGGTCGTCTACGGCCCGGCCCCCGACCTCGGAGGCTCGGCGGCGCTGGAGCGGGCCGGCGCGCTGGGCGGGTTCCATCTCGACACGGAGGGGGCGAGGTTCGATGTGCGGGACGTCAGCGACGGCCTCGACCGCCTGCTCGACGAGCGGCCGAAGCTGGCGGCCCTGGTCGCTCCGTCGACCCCGTTCGGGCGCGAGGCCGCAGGGCTGCTCGCCGGTCGGCGCCGGCTCGGCGCGGTCGGCGACGCGCTCGAGGTCCGGGTCGCCCCGGACGGGCCGCTCGAGTGGACGAAACCGTCGTTCGGCGGCCGGACCGTCGCGGCGGTCCGATCGCGCTCGTCCCCGACGGTCGTCACGATGCCGCCCGGCGCCTCCGTTCCGTCCGGGGAGGGCCGACCGGGCGACGGCTGGGCCTGGCACCGGATCCGTGTGCCTTCCCCGATCGGACGGCTGGCCCGGGAGAGCGCGGTCGACGAGCCGGTCGCGGGCCGTTCGCCCGACGGGGCCGAGGTCGTCGTCGCGGTCGGGGCGGGGATCGGGGGTCCGGAGCGCATCGCGGCCCTCGGCCCCCTCCTCGAGCGTTGGGACGCCGCGCTCGTCGGGACGCGTCGGGTCGTCGACGCGGGGTGGCTGCCGGTGCGGGCACAGCTCGGCCTCACCGGCCGCCTCCTGGCCCCCCGCCTCGCCGTACTGCTCGGCGTGCGCGGGGCGGTCAACCACATGGTCGGCTGGCGCCGGGCCGGGACGGTCGTCGCCGTCAACCGCGACCCGGAGGCGCCGGTCTTCGCTGATGCGGACGTCGGGATCGTCGGAGAGCTGGAGGCGGTGGTCCCGGCGCTCGTCGAGCCGGTCGCGCTAGCCCTGCGCGCGGCCGGCCCGCCGTAGCGGCGCGAGCCGCTCGGCGGCCTTCAGGCACGCGAGCAGGTCGTCCAGCGTCGCGCGGGCGCTCGCCGCGGAGGTCGCCTCGAGGCGGACCTCGAGGGCGGTCCCCCGCACCGTGAGCCGAACGAACGACGGGGTGTCCGGCAGGACCGCCGCCCGCAGCGCGCGTGCGGCGGCCGCGGCGCCGCAGTCGGCCCGGACCCGGACGGTCAGTCGGAGCTCGGGGCGTCGGGTCGACGCGGCGGGGATGCGCTTCCTCCTGGCGGCGCAGCGCCCGGTCCGCGTTCCAGCGCTCCGGGCACGATCGGCGCGGTCCGCGTGCGTCGGGTCGTCTCCGCCGCCGCGCGTTCCCGCAGGTAGCGCAGGACCGACGGCCAGATCGTCCCGTCGTCGCCCTGCTTCCCTTCGAAGTTGTGCTCGCCGACGAACCGCACGAACGCCGCGCGGCTCGGAGCGTCCCAGCTGCCGTTGAGCCGGCCGGTGTAGTAGCCGAGGACCGCGAGGTCGTGCTGCACCGCTGCCGCGACCTCCCCCTCGAGCCGGCGGCGCGAGGTCGGGTCCTCCCGCGACAGCATCGAGAGGTCGTAGAGCCGGAAGACCCGGACGAGCTCCTCGATCGGGCTCGGGTGGTCGTCGACCCGCAGGTCGACCCAGCGGTCGCTGCCGCCGTAGCCGGCCCCGCGGCGCACGACCAGGAGCGCCGCCGACTGCATCCCGCGGCGGTCCCCTCCCTCCCGTTGGCCGGCGGCGAGCGAGGCGAGGAGCCGGTCGAGGATGTCCCCGCCGGTCGACGCGTAGGCGCGCGCCATCGCGCGGACGACGTCCGGGCCGAAGAGGGTGTTCCCCTGGCAGGAGAACCCCGGGCCGACCTCGTGGCCGGCCCAGTCGAAGCAGGCCTTTCCGGTGTGGGCGGCGGCGCGACCCTTCGCGTCGACGACCCCGAGCTGCCGCTCCTCGCGCTGCGGGTCGGAGGCGGTCAGCGCGCGGACGACCTCCTCGGCGCTCGCCCCGCCGGCAAGCAGGCGCTGGGCCTCGGCACCGTAGGCCAGGTTCGGGAGCGCCTGGTTGGCGACCGCCCCGACGCCGGGCCAGGCTGAGGGGACAATCGAGCCGACGGCGATGAACTTCGACTGGACGGCGACCCCCCAGGAACCGGTCTCGGGGTCGTGGGCGACGATCGAGAACGTTCCGAACCGGGGCGCGAGCATGCCGGTCGGCCGACCCGCCCCGGGCGATTAAGCTGTCCCGCGGTCGCTCCGGGCCCCCGACGGCCTAGGCGTCGTCGGCGGGGGCGACGGCCGGCGCCTTCCCGGCGCGTCCCGGCGGCGGCAGGCGCGGCTCGAGATCGCGCCAGACGCCATCGATCGCGGCGTAGAACTCGGCCGGGACCCCCGGCTGGACCAGCGCCGCCCGCGCGGCCGCGAGGGGGGCTTCGAGCGCGGCCGCGTCGATCCCGTGGGCGGCGGCCCACCGGACGCTCCCCTCGGCGAGGAGGAGCTGCTCTTCGGCGACGCGGCGCGCCCGGCGTGCCTCCTTCTCCGACGCCTCCAGGGCGTGGTCCGGGTCCCAGTGGGGAGGGACCGGGGCGGGGATCGGGACGCGGAGGCGCTTGAACGGCTCGGCGAGCGACGGCCACCGCGGCTCGGCGAAGCGGATGCTGAGCTGGTCGAGCGACGTCGCGGCGGTGGCGAGGTCGCCGGAGCGGAAGGCGCCGAGCGCCTTCTCGTACGGGGCGACGACCTCGGGCGGCACGCCGCCCTTCCAGGACTCCTGGAGCAGCGCGACGTGGGAGGGGACGAGGCGGCGCAGCAGCTTCACCTCCGGCGGTTCGGCCGCCGGGGGGGCCGGAGGGGCCGCGCCGGCGATCTCGGGGGGTCGGTTCGGCGCTCCGGGCATGCGCGGGGCGGGGCGTTCAGAGGAACGCCTCGAACTCCTTCGTCACCTCGGGGTACTTCGTGTGGACCGCCTTGAGGATGTTGTGGACGTTGAGCTTCTCGAGCTTGACGCCCGAGAGCACCTCGACGATCTTGTCGAACGTCTCGTCGCTGAGGGTGACGAGCTTCTCCTTCGCGAGCCAGTTGCGGTAGAGCTTCTCCTCGAGCCGCGCCCTCCAGCCCTTCTCGTACCGCTGGAGGAACTCCTTCGAGACGTCCCCGGCCGCGGCCGCGTCGGCGGCGACCGTGCCGCAGATCTTGCCGGCGATGCAGCCGTTCGCGATCCCCCCGCCGGTCAGCGGGTCGATCATCCGGGCGGCGTCGCCGACGAGCATGAGGCCGTCGGTGACGGTCTGCTTCAGCGGCGCCGAGATCGAGACCCCGCCGCCGACCATGTCGATCTTCTTGCCCTTCGCGTACTCGGGGTGGTGGGCGATCCACCGGTCGAGGTAGGTCCGGGCGTCGGCCGGGCTCGACACCTGGCTGACCTGGACGCCGATCCCGACGTTGGCGAGCCCGTCGCCCTTCGGGAAGACCCAGACGTAGCCGCCGGGGGCGACCTTGCCGAGGTAGAAGTCGCAGTAGCGGACGTCGCTGCCGACGTTCGTCATGCGGTACTGCAGGCACGTGTCCATGTCGCGCATCGCGATGTTGGTCGAGATCCCCGCCCAGCGTCCGACCTGGCTCTCGAAGCCGTCGGCGCCGACGGTCACCTTCGCGCGGACGTCGTACGCCTCGCCGAACTGCTTCACCCGGGCGCCGACGATGCGTCCGCCCTCGCGGAGCATCGCGACGGCCGCCGTCTTCAGGCGGATCTCGACCCCGGCGTTGGCCGCGTCGATCGCGAGCTGCTTGTCGAACTCGTCGCGCTCGACCACGTAGCCGACCTCGTTGCCGGCATGCTTTTCGTTGATCTCAAAGACCTTCTCGCTCGGGGAGTAGATGCGGGCCCCCTCGACCTCGACGTTGATCCAGCGGCCCGGCTTGATGCCGACCTCGGCGAGCCACTCCTTGCTCATCCCCTCGCCGCAGCGCACCGGGCTGCCGATCTCCTGGCGCTTCTCGATGAGGAGGACGGATGCCCCCTGGCGGGCCGCCCACTTCGCGGTCATGGCGCCGGCGGGGCCGCCGCCGATCACCAGCACGTCGGTCGAGAGATCCTGAGCCATCGCGGGCCGTCCCGGGCGCCTAGCCGATCTCGATCGCCCCGACCGGGCAGGCCTTCACGCAGACCTCGCAGCGCGTGCAGACCTTCTCGTCGAAGGTGATCCGCGTCTCGTCCAGGTAGATGCAGTTGAGCGGGCAGATCCCGACGCACGCCCCGCAGTAGATGCAGAGCTGGCCGCTCGACTCGATGTGCAGGCTCTTCTTGTTCGGCACCCGCCGGTACCCGCGCGGACAGCGGGCCCGACGCACATAAAGGCTCCCGGCGAGGGGCACGGGGCCCCCGGTCGCGGGCTCAGCCGGCGGCGGCCGGCCGGGCCGGTCCGCTCGCGTGGCCCGGCTCCGCGAGCCACCGCTCGGCGTCGATCGCGGCCATGCACCCGTCGCCCGCGGCCGTCACCGCCTGCCGGTACCGGTGGTCCCGGACGTCCCCGGCGGCGAAGACGCCGTCGACGCTCGTCCGCGTCCCGTCGTGCGTCCGGACGTACCCCTGCTCGTCCAGCTCGAGCGCCCCCCGGAGGACCTCGGTCGCCGGCACGTGCCCTATCGCGACGAACAGCCCGCCGGCGGCGAGCTCGCTCGTGGCGCCGGTCCGCGTGTCGCGCAGCCGCACGCGCTCCACCGACCCCTCCCCCAGGACGTCGACGACCTCGCTGTTGAGGCGGAGCGTGATCTTCGGGTGGCGCCGGGCGCGCTCCTGCATGATCGTGCTGGCCCGGAGACGGTCGCGGCGGTGCACGACCGTGACGGTGTTCGCGAACTTCGTGAGGAAGAGCGCCTCCTCCATCGCGGTGTCCCCGCCGCCGACGACGACGAGTTCGCGGCCCTTGAAGAAGAACCCGTCGCACGTCGCGCAGGCGCTGACGCCGTGCCCGAGCAGCCGCTTCTCGGAAGGAAGACCCAGCCACCGCGCGTTCGCCCCCGTCGCGACGATGACGGCGTCGGCTCGAACCGTGCCATGGGTGCCCGTGCGCAACGTGAACGGGCGCTCCCCGAACCCGACGGAGGCGACGTTGTCGTCCAGGAACTCCGCGCCGAACCGCTCGGCCTGCCGCCGCATCCGCTCGATGAGCTCCGGTCCCATCACGGGCTCCGGAAAGCCGGGGTAGTTCTCGACGTCGGTCGTGACCAGCAGCTGGCCGCCCGCGGGGACGCCGGCGATCACGAGCGGCGCGAGCTCCGCCCGCGCGGCGTAGAGCGCCGCGGTGAGCCCGGCCGGACCGCTCCCGACGATCGCGAGGGCCACCGGCGAGCGGACCACGGCCATCGGGGCGATGACGGCCCGACCGGGTTAAAGCGGCGGCGGGGCCGCTGGCGGCGACGCCACCCCTGGCCGGAACGCCGGCTTCCTACGGGCCGCGCCGGCCGAGCGCGAGGCGCCCCGGCGCCTCCTCGTCGGCGTAGGCTCCGCGGTAGAACAGGAGCGGGGCCCGGTCCGGGCCGGCCTCGAGGCGGACGACCTCCCCGACGACGAGCACGTGGTCGAACGCCGCGGTCTCGGAGAGACGACGGCACTCGAAGACGGCGAGCGCCCCGTCCAGCAGGGGGGCCCCGGTCGCCCCGCGGTGGAAGGCGAGCCCGCGGAATTTCTCGACGGACGGGACCGCCGCGGCGAAGCGGACGCTGAGCTCCCGCTGGTCGGCGGCGAGCAGGCTGACCGCGAACCGTCCGCTCGCGCGGAGGACCGGCAGCGCCTCGACGTCGCGCTGCAGGCTCACGAGGAGCGTCGGCGGCGCGAGGGCGACCGAGAGGAGGGCGTTGACCGTGAGCCCGGCGTCGACCCCCCCGGCGTGGGCGGTGACGACGCTCACGCCGGTCGCCCACCGTCCCATCGCGCTGCGGAAGGCGGCGGGGTCGACCGGCGCGTCCGGAGCCGTCATTCGTCCCGCCAGCGGAACAGGCGGACGGCGAGGGCGAAGACGACCCCGGAGCTGACGACGACGACCGCTAGATCGAAGAACGCCCGGCCGAGGTTCTGGAACAGCATCACCTGGTTCATGCCGTCGATGACGTAGTAGAGCGGCAGCGCGTGCGCGACCGCCTGCAGGTACGGCGGGAAGCTCGAGACCGCGAAGAACGTCCCCGAGAGGAACATCATCGGGAACGTCACGATGTTGCCGATCAGCGCGGCGCTCTCCGGGGTGCGGGCGGCCGACCCGCAGAGCATCCCGAGGGAGACGAAGAAGAACGGGCCGACCACGAGGAACGGCAGGACGCCGAGCGTGAGCGTCACGTGGGCGCCGAAGACGAAGACCCCGGTGCCGATCATGATCCCGGCGGAGACGAACGTCAGGACGATGTACCAGGCGATCCGCGCGGTGAGCCACTCGCTCCGCGTGAGGGGAGTGAGCGAGAGCTCCCGGAAGATCCCCTCCTTCCGGTAGGAGGAGCTGATGTCGACCAGCGAGAACATCGGGCTCGTCAGGATCGAGAAGCCGATCAGCCCCGGGATCAGGTAGTCGATGTAGGAGTAGACGGCGCTGCCGACCTGCGCGGAGGCGACGCCGACGACCGGGGCGCACCCCGGCCCGCTCCCGCAGGCGCTGCGGATGTGGCCGAGGTTGAACTCGTTGACGACCTCGTCGATCGCGCCCACGGCGGCGCCGCTGTCGGCGGCGTCCAGCGGGTCGGTATACACCGTGACGTTCACCGAGCGGTTGGCGGCGTAGTCGGCGCCGAAGCCGGCCGGCACCACGAGGCCGACCGGTGCGTCGTTCCGGCCGAGCCAGCTGCCGAGGTCGCTAGCGCTCACGTTCACGAGCTGGACGTGCACCACCCGGGTCGCGTTCAGGTCCGCGAGGAAGAGGACGCTCGGAGCCGAGTCGTGGTCGGCGTTCACGACGTAGAGGGTCGTCGTGGAGGAGCCGACCGCCGAGAAGATGAGGCCGAAGAGGCCGATCAGGATGATCGGGAAGATCAGCGAGAAGAACAGGGCGACCGGGTTGCGCGTGTACGACCGGTAGACCACGCGAAAGTCGGCGCCGATGCGACGGAGCTTCACGGCGCGCCCTCCGGCGGGAGGGCGCCGTCGTCCATCCGCCCGACCAGGCGGACGAAGACGTCCTCGAGCGTGTCGGTCTGGGTCGCCACGCCGTCCCAGGGGAGGCCGCTGCGGTCGATCGCGCTCAGGACGCGCAGGGCGTCGCGCTGGTCCGCGAGACGGACGACGACCTCCTCCCCTTCGACGTGGGCCTCCACGCCGAGCTCGCCGCGCAGCCGGTCGACGAGCGCCGCCGGAGCGCGCACCCGGAGCGATGGCGGACCGCCGTAGGCGTGGATGATCTCCTCCGGGGTCCCGGCCGCGATGATCTTGCCGTGGTGGATGATCGCTACGCGGTCGGCGAGCAGCTGCGCCTCCTCGAGGTAGTGGGTCGTCAGGAAGATCGTCCTCCGGTCGCGCCGCAGCGAGCGGATGACCGACCAGATCGCCCGGCGGGCGTGCGGGTCGAGGCCGGTCGTCGGCTCGTCCAGGAAGCAGACCTCGGGGTCGTTGGTCAGCGCGAGCGCGAGACCGAGCTTCTGCTTCTGGCCGCCCGAGAGCGTGTCGAACCGGGCGTCGGCCTTGTCCGCGAGCTCGACCCGGGCGAGCAGGTCGGCCGGGTCGACGCGCCGGCCGAAGAGGGTCCCGTAGTACTCGACGGCCTCGCGCGCCGTGATCTTCTCGAAGAAGCGGAAGTCCTGGGGGATCACGCCGATGCGTCGGTGGACCTCGTCGCCGGCCGTCCACGGGTCGAGGCCGAGGACGCGCACGGTGCCGGCGGTCGCCCGGCGCAGCCCCTCGAGCACCTCGACGGTCGTCGTCTTGCCCGCCCCGTTCGGCCCCAGGAACGCGAAGACGCTGCCCGGAGCGACCTCGAAGCGGATCCCGTCGACCGCGGTCAGGTCACCGTAGCGCTTGACCAGCCCGTCGACCTCGACCGCCGCCGACACGTCCCGGGGAGGGTCCGCGACAGATGAAGCCTCGCGCGCGGCTCACCGGGCGGCGAGCCGGAGCCGGCCGCCGGGGGGGACGGTCCCCGCCGCGGCCGGGGCAGCGACCGACAGCGGCCTCCGCCCGCTCCAGCGGACCTCGACGAGCCCGGGTTCCCACCGGATCGCGGCCTCGCCGTCCCCGATGCGGAGATGCTCGAGCGCCGCCGCGTGCCAAGCGTCCGGGAACGCCGGCCGCACCGCGAGGCCCGGCCGCTCGGCGTCGACCTCGAGCCCCCAGAGCCGTTCGAACAGCACGGACAGGAACGGCCCCACGCTGAACCCGAGCAGGAAGCAGGAGTTGAACGGCTCCGCACGGTCGCCGCGGTAGCACTCGTTCGCCCCATACGGCTCGGCCTCGTAGCGCGCCGCGATCGTACGCAGATAGGAGAGCCCCAGGGCCGGGAGGCCGGCGGCGTAGGCGGCGTCCGCGGCCCACGCCGTCGCGATCGTCCAGACCTGCCCGTCGTGGTAGGCCGTCGGAGCGTAGCCCGGGTCGGTCGCGGCCAGCGTCCTCACTCCCCACGGAGTGCTCAGGTCGCTCTCGGCGACCCGCCGGACGGCCGCGGCGCTTCGGGCACGATCGAGCAGTCCGGCGCTCACGAGGCGCAGCGCGTTCGGTCGGAGCTTGCGGACCGGGGCCCCGTCGCGCAGCGAGTCGTAGAGGTAGCGCTCGGCGTCCCAGACGTAGGCGGTGCGCAGGGTCTCGGCGAGCCGCTCGGACCTCGCGGCCAGGCGACGGGCCTCCCCCTCCTCGCCGCGGCGAGCCTCGAGCTCGGCGGCGGCTCGCAGCGCCTCGTACCAGAGCCCCTGGACATCGACCGCGTGGTCGCGACGGTCGGTCGAGTCCCAGATCGTCGTGTCGGGGGCGTCGATGCCGTAGCGGACCTTCGCGAGCTCCCGGGAGGCCCGCTCGACGAGCTCGACCTCGCCGCCGTGTCGGAGGAGCCCGGTCGCCGGGTCGGTCCGCCGCTCGCCCCAGGCGACGGCACGGCGGAGGGCGTCGCACCAGCCGGCGAGCTCGGCGAAGGGGCCCCCGTGCCGCAGCAGCCGATGGACGAGCCCCGGGTAGTAGAGCGTCGTGTCGGAGGTCCCGAACAGGAAGACCGGTCCCGGCGACAGCTGCATGGGCAGCTCCCCGGGCTCGGCGGCGAGCAGCTCGATCGGGTGGGTCGCCTGGAAGGCGAGGACCGTCGCGATCGACGCGCGGGCGAAGTCGAGGTCCCCGAGCCACATCACCGCGGGCAGCATCCAGGCGAGGTCGCGGCACCAGAACGCGGAGTACCAGGGATAGCCGGCGACCAGGCCGGTCATCCCCTCGGCCGGCCGGCTGTACAGGCGACGCAGGCCCGCACGGGCGTGCGCGTAGGCCCGCTCGAGCTCGGGGGCGTCCGGGAGCGACATCGTCGGGGTCGAGGCGAACCAGGCGGCCTCCTCGGCCGCGATCGCGTCCGCCGACCCCGCAGGCGAGGGGAGTTCGACCGCCCCCGGCCCGACCCCGCGATCGAGGTCGCGCTCGACGCCCCCGAGGACGACGAGCGTCAGGGTGCGAGGCTCGCCGGCGGGCAGCTCCAGGTCGTAGTCGACCCCGAGCTCGTCGACGGACCCCCGTCTCCGGCCTCCCCTCCACGACGCCCGATCGACGTACAGACGGCTCGGTCCCACGTCCGAACGCACGGAGAGCGCGAAGCCGCGCTGACGCAGTCGCAGCTCGTGCACACGCGTCTCGATCTCGAGCTCCACCGGGCGCACTCCCTCCACGAGCACCGGCATCAGGTACGGCTCGATCAGGCTCGTCAGCACGACCGGTCGGGGTCCCGGGCCCGCCTGCTCCAGCGTGAGGAGCCGCACGGCGCCCGCGGGCGAGGCGAGCGGCGCGACCTCCTGGTGGACCGAGATCGGCCCGCAGACGTGGTCCGAGACGAACCGCTCGCCCTCGAGCGAGGCGGACGAGCGGCCGGCCACGAGGTCGTGGTCGGTACCGTCCGTCCGGAGCCGGACCCTCCACCCCCCCGTCAGGCGGACGTGCTGGGCGTACACCCCGCCCCACTCCATGACGGCGCCCCGGCACTCGCGCCCGAGCTGCACGTCCCCCCGACGGTCGAGGAGGATCGCCGAGCTCATCGACCGCAGCAACGTCGGCCCGAACCCCAGGTCGTCGGTCACGCGGAGGGCTCCGGCAACTCGTCGTCGAACTCGAGCCAGACGAGCGGGGGGATCGCGACGCTGTCAAACTCGAGCCGCACGCGGACCCGTCGACGCGGGGCGCGGTCGATCCCGTCCAGCGCCAGCTCGGTCGGCCGGCCCGGAGCGAGGACGAGAGGGTCCGCCTCGGAGAGCGTCGACGCCGCCTTCCAGACGCCGCCGGCCCCCGCTCGAACGCGCAGCCGCTCGGGGGCCACGGCCGATCCGTCGACCCAGGCCCGAACGCCTCCGAAGGCGCCCACGCGGAGCGGGGGGTTGGCCAGCGTGACGACGATCCCCCGGTCGCTGCTCGCGAGCGAACCCGGCCGGTAGACGCCCTGCTCCACGCTCTCGGCGATCGCGACCAGCGTCTCGAGCGAGTGCGTGCCGAAGCCGACCTCGACCGCGAGACCCTGCCGTACGAGGGAGAGCCAGGCGCCGATCCGGCTCCCCCGCATCGTTTCCGGGACGCCTCCGCCGGCCTTAGCCGCTCGGGTCGGAGCGACGCGGGTTGCTCGCCGTGCAACCGTCCGACGCGGCGTGAAACGCTCCCCCGCGCGCGAGAGCCTATATCGCCCGCCCGCGGTGGTATTCCGAGGCGAAGGGGTTCCGCCGGCTCGATGGCCCGTCCGCTGGCGCTGGCGCTTCACGCCCACCCGCTCGTCCTCTCGATCGTCCCTCCCCCGGCACGGGCCGCTCCGTCCCGCCTCTCCACGAGCCTCGACGCGACGCTCGGGCTCGTCGAGCGGCGGAGCCGGGTCGACGCGATCAGCGTCCCCGAGCTGATCGACGAGAACCACGACGGCCGTCCGTTCTACCGGACCGCCGACCCGCGCGCCTACGCTGCCGCGCTGGCGCTCGGGGCCCGTCGGGAGGTCGTCGTGACCAAGGTCGTCGCCCACCTCCCGGACGAGGCGGCGGTCTCGTCATGGGCCGAGGAGACCGTTCGGCTCGGGCTGCGCCATGTCGTTCTGGTCGGCGGCTCGAGCCGTTACATCCCCTACCCCGGTCCTCCGGTCGCCGCGGCGAACGGGGTCGTGCGTCCGGTGCTGGCCGGCGCGGGGGGCCTGCTCGGGAACATCGCGATCCCCCAACGGACCGGCGAGGCCCACCGGATGCTGGCGAAGACGCGGGCCGGGGCGTCGTTCTTCACGACCCAGCTGCTCTTCGACCCGAGCGGGATCCTCGACCTGCTGCGTCGTTACGACCGCCTCTGTCGTGACGCCGGGGTCCCCCCGGCGGCCGTCCTCGTCAGCGTCGCGCCGGTCGGAGACGAGGCGGACGCATCGTTCGTCCGCTGGCTCGGCGCCGACCTTCCCGAGGAGGTGGAGCGGGCGATCCTCGAGCCCGAGGGGCACGACATCAGCGCCCGCAGTGTGCAGAACGCGCGGGAGCTCTGGTCGGCCGTGCGCGCGGCGGTCGTCGAGCAGGGGCTGTCGGTGCCGGTCGGCGTCAACGTCGAGCAGCTCTCCGCTCGCCACCTCGGCGCAGCGGAGCAGCTCGTCGAGGCGCTCGAGCCGGAACTCGAGCGGCCGTCGAGCGCTTCGGACGAGCTCGGCGGAGGGACCGCTCACCCCGAGCCGCCACGGGCCCGAACCGCCTGACCGTCGGAGAGCCAGGGGCGGCCGTCCAGGTCGACCTCGGCTCCGTGCAACGCGGAGACGAACTCTCCGGGGAGCACCCCCGTCCGGCCCGGGGGACGCCCGAGCTGGAAGCAGAGTCCGAGCCGTCCGAGGGACAGGTCCCCGACCTCAGGAGCGCGGACGACGGCCGGGTTCAGTCCGACGGTCAGCGCCCGGACGATCCCCGGTGCGCGGCGGGAGGCGGCGGACAGGGAGGCGAACTCCTCCCCACCCCGGTCGAACGCGTACTCTTCGAGCCTTCCGTCCGCGAATCGGAACCGGCCCCCGTCGCCGACCGGGCTCTCGCCCCAGCGATCGTAGTGAGGGCGGTTCGCCTCCCAGCGGCCGTTCGCCGAGCCGGGAGCGACCGGGACGGTGAGTCGCCCGGTCGGCACGCTCGACCAGACCGGGTCGAACCGGTGGCGGCCCCGGTCCTCGCCGGCCGCCTCCTCGAGCCACCGGCCGGGGCGCACGGCGAGCTCGAGACGGGTCCCGTTCGCGTGCCGGACCGTCAGGCGTCGAGCCCGGGCGAGCCGACGGACGAGCCGGCCGGCGGTCGCCCGCAGGCGTGCCGGTGGGACGAGGCTCGCGCGGACGACCTCCTCCCTCCAGGCGTCGACGCCGACGCCGAACCGGGCCGCCGCCGTCGGACCGACCCCAGCGACCGCGAGGGCCACCGCGCGCAGCCCCGAGCCCCGGGCGGCGGCCCGCCAGGCGGGCCCGTGGCGAGCGACGACCGCCCGACGCTCCTCGGGCTCCAGGCCGAACGCGCGGGGAAACGCCTCCGGCCCCGAGAGGTAGACGTAGGCTCCGCCGAGCCGGGCGAGCGTCGCCGGGGCCGTCGGGACCGGTCCGCCGCCCTCGAGCGAGCGAAAGAAGCCGTCCTCGTCCTCGACCACCAGGATCGGCTCGACGTCGCGTCGGCGAGCCTCCAGGACCAGCGCGCGCGCCCAGTCGAGCGCGGAGCTCCATGCCTCGACGGTGACCGCCTCGCCGGCCCGGACCCGCAGGTAGGCTCCCAGCGTCGCGCGCGCCACCGCGCTCTCGGAGGTCGGGTTCATCGGCCGCCGGGCCCCGAGGACGCTCGCCGGCCGCCCAAGGACGGCCGCATCGGGGTGCGCCCCTTAACCTTCCGGCGGCGACCGGTGCCCGCTCGGGGCGGGGCTAGACGAGCGCCTGGGTGAGCGTGGCGATCGCGGCGCTCAGGTCCTTCTCGTCGAGGAGGAAGATCGTGTCGGTGTAGCAGGAGAGCGCCTCGACGATGTTGATCGCCCGCGTGGCGAGGAGCCCCGACAGCAGCCGCAGGAGCCCCGGCGTCTCCTCGATGCTCTCCGGGCTCGTCACGGCAACCTCGACGAGCCCGCGGCGCACGCGCACGACGTTCGACTCGCGGAGGGGGCGGGTCACCCGGCTGACGGAGTCCTCATCGACGAGGATCACGGTGCCGCGCGAGACCTGGATCACCCGGCAGAGGAGGTTCTCGTCCAGGAGCTCCTCGACGACGTCGCCGAGCCGCTGGAGGACGTCGGTCCCGAGCTGGACGGTGATCGCGGCGACCTTCGATCGGGACTCGATCCGGCTCTTCCGCAGGACGCGTCGGACGGCGCCCTCGCCGTAGGCCTCGCCGCGGCCCCGGGGGTACCGTCGGCACGCCGCGACCACGCCGTCCAGCTGCCGGATCCCGAGGTCGCCCGCGACCCGCCGGCCCATCGCCGCGTAGTTGGCGACCCCCGCGCGCAGCGCGTCCCCGAGCGGGGGGTGCGCGTCCAGGTACTCCCGCACGCGACGCGCGATGGGAACGGTAGCGTCCGACATGTTTGTCTTGTTTCGGACAAATCTGCCCGATGCTGTCGCTGAGCGGCCGCGTCGTATAAATCTCTGCGGGACCGTCCCCGCCTCGTTCGCACGCGCCGATGGGACGATCGAAGGTGGTCCTCGCCTACTCCGGGGGCCTGGACACCTCCGTGGCGATCCCCTGGCTGCGGGAGCAGAAGGGGCTGGACGTCGTCACCGTCACCGCGGACGTCGGCCAACCGGTCGACCTCGAGCGGGTGCGCAGCAAGGCGCTCGCCTCGGGCGCCGTGGACGCCTACGTCTCGGACGCCCGTGCCGAGTTCGCCCGGGAGTTCCTCACCCCCGCGCTGCGCGCCAACGCCCTGTACGAAGGGGTCTACCCGCTCTCCACGGCGCTCGCGCGGCCGCTGATCGCCCAGCACCTCGTGCGCGTCGCGCGCAGCGTCGGGGCGACGGCCGTCGCCCACGGCTGCACCGGGAAGGGCAACGACCAGGTCCGCTTCGAGCTCTCGACCCAGAGCCTCGCGCCCGAGCTCGCGGTGATCGCCCCCGCCCGGGAGTGGACGATGAACCGGGAGGAGGAGATCGCCTACGCCGACCGCCACGGGATCCCGGTCGAGGCGACCAAGCGCTCGCCGTACAGCACGGACGAGAACCTCTGGGGGCGGTCGGTGGAGTGCGGCATCCTCGAGGACCCATCGATCGAGCCGCCGGAGGAGGTCTACGCCTGGACATGCTCGCCCCTCTCCGCGCCGGACGAGCCCGCCTACGTCACGGTCCGGTTCGCCGCCGGGGTCCCCACCGCGCTCGACGGCGAGCCGCTCGCGCTCGAGGCGCTGGTCGCGCGGCTGAACGCGCTCGCCGGCGCGCACGGCGTCGGGCGGATCGACCACCTCGAGAGCCGGGTCGTCGGGATCAAGAGCCGGGAGGTCTACGAATGCCCCGCGGCGACCGTCCTCCTCGAGGCGCACCGGGCGCTCGAGGCGCTCGTCCTCCCGCGCGACGTCCTCGGCTTCAAGCGGCTGGCCGAGCAGCGCTACGCCGAGCTCGTCTACGACGGCCTCTGGTTCGCCCCGTTGAGGGCGAGCCTGGATGCGTTCGTGGCGTCGACGCAGGAGCGCCTGGACGGCGAGGTGACCGTCAAGCTCGCGAAGGGCCGCGCCTGCGTCGCCGGGCGCCGCTCGCCGGCCTCGCTCTACCGGGCGGGCCTCGCCACGTACTCGGACGGCGACCGCTTCCGTCGGGAGATGGCGGAGGGGTTCATCTACGTCTGGGGGCTCCCAAGCCGCACCTGGGCCTCCGTCGCCACGCCGAACGAGCCGCCGCCGAACGACCTGCCGACCCCCCGGCCGTAGCGATGGCGACCCCCGGCAGCCCAGAAGCCCCCCGGCCCGCGCCGTCGTACGTTCGGACCCCGGCGCTCGGCTACGTCAGCTCGCTTTCGGTCGACCGCCCGCTCGCCCGCTACGACCTCGCCGGGAGCCTCGCCCACGTCACGGCGCTCGAGGGGGCCGGCGTGCTCAGCGCGGCCGAGGCCCGGACCCTTTCCGCGGGGCTCCGCGCGATCGGGCGAGAGGTCGCCGAGGGGACGTTCGCCTGGCGCGAGGAGCTCGAGGACGTCCACACGAACCTCGAGAGCCGGCTCATCGAGCTGGTCGGACCGCTCGGCGGAAAGCTCCAGACCGGCCGCAGCCGCAACGACCAGGTCGCGGTGGACGAGCGGCTGTACCTCCGCGCCACGGTCCACCGGCTGGGCACGGCGCTGCTGGCGCTCGAGGAGACCCTGCTCGAGCGGGCGCGGGCCGAGGCGGCGACCCCGATGCCCGGCTACACGCACCTGCAGCGCGCCCAGCCGGTGAGCCTCGGCCACCATCTCCTCGCGCACTTCTGGCGGTTCGACCGGGACCTCGACCGGCTCCTCGCGACCGTCGCGCGCTCCGACAGCTCCCCCCTCGGCGCCGCCGCGCTCGCGGGGACCGGCGTCCCCCTCGACCCGGAGGCGACCGCCCGGCGCCTCGGTTTCGCCGAGGCGTTCGAGAACTCCCTGGATGCGGTCAGCGACCGCGACCCGTTCGCCGAGCTGCTGTTCGACCTCGCCCTGCTCGCCGTGCACGCGAGCGGCCTCGGCGAGGAGATCGTCCTGTTCGCGACGCGGGAGTTCGGCTTCGTCCAGCGGACGGACGCGCTCGGTGCCGGCAGCAGCCTGATGCCCCAGAAGCGCAACCCGGATGTCGCCGAGCTCGTGCGGGCCCGCGCCGGCCGGGCGGTCGGCGACCTGGTCGCGCTCCTGACGGCGCTCAAGGGACTGCCCCTCGCCTACGACCGGGACCTGCAGGAGGACAAGGCGGCGGTCCTGGACGCCGTCGCGACGGTCGGAGGGACCGTCGAGGCGCTCGACCGCCTGATCGGTGCGCTCCGCTTCGACCGGGAGCGCCTGCGCGAGGCGGCCAGCGACCCCGAGCTGTACGCCACCGACCTCGCCGAGGAGCTCGTCGGAGCGGGCGTCCCGTTCCGGGACGCCCACGAGGCGGTCCGGGACGCCTCCCTCGCTCCGCCCGGTCGCTCGGGCGGCCGCGAGCTCTCCGCCGCCGCGGGCGGCCGCTCGTTCACGATCCTTCCGGACCCGGTCGCCGCGCTCGCCCGGCGCCGCTCGCGGGGCGCCCCGGGCCCGCTGCCGCTCGCCGCGCAGCTCGAGCACGCCGACGCGCGCCTGGCCGCGCGCCGCACCTCCCTCTCCTCGCTCGGCCGCAAGGTCGAGCTCATCGAGGAGCTCGTCAGCGAGGGAACCACATGACCGAATGCCCGGAATGCGCCGCCCCCGTCGAAAACCACGACAAGGTGCTCGGAGAGGTCTTCCCGTGCACCGACTGCGGAACGGAGCTCGAGGTCGAGGCCGTCGAGCCGTTCGCGGTCCAGCCTGCCCCGAAGGAAGCCGAGGACTGGGGTGAGTAACGGCTTCCGTCTCGGCCTGTTCACGACGATCGTCCGGCCGGAGGAGAAGGCGATCCTCCGGGCGGCGGAGGCCCGGGGGATCGACGTCGTCCGCCTGGACGACGGCGAGACGACGTTCGGCCTCGAGCGGCCGGACGGCCTACCGGAGGTCGTCCTGAACCGCTCGGTGAGCCACACGCGGGCGCTCTACGCGGCGCTCTGCCTCGAGCACTACGGGGTGCGGACCGTGAACGCCTCCGGCGTCCTCGAGCTCGCCGGCGACAAGGTCCGCACGTCGCTGCGCCTCGCCGCGCGGGGGGTCCCGACGCCGCGGACGATCGTCGCGCTGTCGGCCGAAGCGGCGCTCCGCGCGGTCGGGGCGATCGGCTACCCCGCCGTCCTCAAGCCGGCGATCGGCTCGTGGGGCCGGCTCATGGCGAAGGTCGACGACGCGGACGCCGCCGAGCAGATCATCGAGCACAAGGAGGCGCTCGCCTCGCCGGTCCACTCGGTCTACTACGTCCAGGAGTTCGTCCCGAAGCCCGAGCGCGACCTGCGCGTCCTCGTCGTCGGCGAGCGGCCGATCGCGGCGATGTACCGCCGCTCGGCCGCCTGGCGGACGAACGCGGCCCGCGGGGCGGTCGCGGAGGCCGCGCCGATCACCCCGGAGCTCGGCGAGCTCGCGCTTCGCGCCGCCGACGCCGTCGGGGGCGGGGTCCTCGCCGTCGACCTGATGGAGTCGCCCCGGGGGCTGGTCGTCCACGAGGTGAATCCGACCCCCGAGTTCAAGGCGCTCACCGCGGCGACCGGCGCGGACGTCGCCGGGCCGATCGTCGACTACGCCGTCGGGCTCGGCCGACGATGAACGTCGCGGTCGTCGGCGGCTCGGGCTTCGTCGGGGGCGAGGTCGTCCGTCTCCTGCTCGGCCATCCGGACGTGACGGTCACCCAGGTGACGAGCGAGTCGATGGCCGGCCGCCCGCTGTTCCGGGCCCACCCGAACCTCCGGCGCGCGACCGACCTCGTCTTCGCGCGCCGCTCCGAGCTCAAGCCGGCGGACGTCACGTTCCTCGCGACGCCCCACGGCGAGGCGATGGGGCCGATGCCCGAGCTCCTCGCGAACGGCGGGACGGTCGTCGACCTCTCGGCCGATCACCGCCTGCGGGACCCGGCCGCCTACCCTCGCTACTACCGGGGCGCGCACCCGCACCCGGAGCTGCTCGCCGAGGCGGTCTACGGACTGCCGGAGGCGCACCGGGACGAGCTGCGTCGGGCGCGCCTGATCGCCGTGCCGGGCTGCATCGCCACCGCGACGATCCTCGCGTTGCGGCCGCTCGCCGCGTCCGCGCGCGCGGGCGACCTTTCGGCGGTCGTCGACGCGAAGAGCGGCTCCTCCGCGGGGGGTCACGACGCCGGCCCGGCCGGCCAGCACGCCGAGCGCTCCGGGGTGATGCGGGCCTACGCCCCGGCCGGCCACCGCCACGCCGCCGAGGTCGAGCAGGAGACCGGGGTCCGCGCGGCGCTCAGCTGCCATGCGGTGGAGGCGGTCCGAGGGGTGCTGGCGACGGTCCACGTGCTCGGCGCGGAGCCCCCGGACGAGCGCGAGCTCTGGAGGCTCTACCGCTCGGCGTACGGCCACGAGCCGTTCGTGCGGGTCGTCCACGACCCGGACGGGATCCACCGCGAGCCGGAGCCGAAGATCCTCGCGGGCACGAACTTCTGCGACGTCGGCTTCGCCCCGGACCCGGAGCACCGCCGGACGGTCCTGCTCGGGGCGCTCGACAATCTCGGCAAGGGCGCGGCCGGCGCCGCCGTCCAGTGCCTCAACGTACGGTTCGGCCTGCCGGAGACCCGGGGCCTCGGGTTCCTCGGGCTCCACCCGACCTAGGAGGGGAGCGCCACGACGATCGTCGTCAAGATAGGGGGGGCGGCCGGCAACAGCGCAACCACGGTGCTGGACGATCTCGCCGGGCGGCCGGACGTCGTGCTCGTGCACGGGGGCTCGGAGGAGATCGACCGTCTCGGGACGGCGCTCGGCCGCCCGGCCGAGCACTACACGAGCCCGAGCGGGGTCGTCTCCCGACGGTGCGACCCGGCCCAGCTGGAGACGGTCGTGCTCGCGCTCGCGGGGAAGGTCCAGACCGACCTGGTCGCCGGGCTCGGCGCCCGGGGCGTCCGAGCGGTCGGCCTGTCGGGGGTCGACGGCCGTCTCCTCGTCGCCCGACGCAAGACCGGCGCCCGGGCGGTCGTGGACGGGCGCGTCGTCCACCTCGCCGACGACCGGGCCGGCACCGTCGAGCGCGTCGACGTGCAGCTCCTCCGGGGGATGATCGCCCTCGGGGTCGTGCCGGTCGTCGGGCCGCCGGCGGTGACCGCCGAGGGCGAGGTCGTCAACGTCGACGCCGACGCCGTCGCCGCCTCGGTCGCGGTCGGGCTCGGCGCGGAGGCGTTGCTGCTCCTGACGAACGTCCCCGGCCTGCTGCGCTCCCCGGACGACCCGGCGAGCGTCGTGGCGGAGATCCCGCGCGCGCAGTTCGGACGGCTCGCGGAGCTCGCGCAGGGTCGGATGAAGAAGAAGCTCCGCGCGGCGCGCGCGGCGCTCGACGGCGGGGTCGGCCGGGTCGTGATCGCCTCCTCCCGGGTCGACGCCCCGATCCGTCGGGCCCTCGCCGGCGAAGGGACGGTCTGCGCGTGAACGAGGGGCACCGGGGCGCGGAGTTCGGCGAGGGCGGGCGGGAGCGCCTGACGATCGTCCGGGGCGAGGGCGCCGCGCTGTTCGGCGCCGACGGGCGACGCTACGTCGACCTCGGCGCGACCCACGGCGTCGGCAACCTCGGGGCGTGCCGGCCCGAGGTCGTACGGGCGATCCAGGAGCAGGCGGGCCGACTGATCTACCTCGGCTCGGGGTACGCGAACCCCGTGCGGGAGGCGTTCGTCGACGGGCTCCTGCGCCGGCTGCCCCCGGGGTTCGCGCGCGTCTTCCTCTCGAACTCGGGGACCGAGGCGATCGAGGCGGCGATCAAGATCGCGCGCTCGGCGACCGGCCGGCCGAAGGTCGTCGCCGCCCGACGCGGCTTCCACGGCCGCACCCTCGGGGCCCTCAGCGCGACCTGGCGGAAGGAGCTCCGCGAGCCGTTCGAGCCGCTCGTCCCCGGCTTCGAGCACGTGACCTACAACGACGTCGCGGCGCTCGAGGCAGCGGTCGACGAACGGACGGCGCTCGTCCTGCTCGAGCCGGTCCAGGGGGAAGGAGGCGTCCACGTCGGGAGCCCGGGGTTCCTGCGCGCGGCGCGGGCGGCGGCCGACCGCGCCGGCGCCCTCCTCGCGTTCGACGAGGTCCAGAGCGGCCTCGGGCGGACCGGCCGGTGGTTCGCGTTCGAGCACGCCGGGGTCGTCCCCGACCTCCTCGCGCTGTCGAAGTCGCTCGCCGGGGGCGTGCCGATCGGCGCGACCGTCACGACGGCGGACGTCGAGGCACGCTTCCGGGGGAGCCATCACTCGACGTTCGGGGGAAACCCGCTCGCCTGCGCGGCCGGTCTCGCCGCCCTCGAGGTCCTCGAGCGCGAGGGGCTTCCCGCGCGCGCCGCCCGGCTGGGGGAGCAGGCGCGGGCTCCCCTCTCCGCGCTCCCCCCTTCGGCGGTCCGCGAGGTCCGCGGACTCGGCCTGATGTGGGGGATCGAGCTGCGGGAGCGGGCGGCCCCCGTGCTGGCGGGGCTCCAGCGACGGGGCTACCTCGCGATCCCCGCGGGAGGCACGGTCGTCCGTCTGCTCCCCCCGCTCGTCATCGGGGAGGAGGACTGGGCCGGAGGCCTGGCGGCGCTCGCCGAGGCGATCGCCGATGGATGACGCGTCGGTCCTCGAGCGACTGCTCGCGTCCTACAGTCCCTCGGGCTCGGAGGCGCGGGCCGTCCGGTCGTTCGTGCGGCTCGCCCGCGAGCTCGGCTACCGGGCCCGGCAGGACCGTGCCGGGAACGGGATCGCGGAGGTCGGGGGCCGCGGGCCCCGGGTCGTCTTCCTCGGTCACATCGACACGGTCGAGGGCGAGCGTCCGGTCGTGCGGCGGCGGGGCCGCATCCACGGCCGGGGCGCCGTCGACGCGAAGGGCGCGCTCGCGGCAGCGCTGATCGCCGGCCGGGGGTTCCGGGGGCCCGGCTCGTTCCGCATCGTCGCGGCGGTCGGGGAAGAGACCGACAGCCGGGGAGCGCGCGCGGTCGCCCGCGGGGCGGCGCCGCGGGCGGTGATCGCGGGCGAGCCGAGCGGGTGGGATGGGGTGACGATCGGCTACAAGGGCGACCTGCGGCTCGCGGCGACGTTCCGGCGCCCCCGCCGCCACTGGTCGGCGCCGGTCCCCACGGCGACCGACCTCGCCGTCGACTGGGTCGCCGAGCTCCGGGGGCTGGCGGCGCGACATGCCGGCCCGAGCCCGTTCCGTTCCCTGACGGTGAAGGCGGTCGGATGCACGAGCGAGCCATCCTCCGACCCGGAGGTCGCTACCGTGACCGTCGACCTCCGCCTCCCTCCGGGGCTCTCGACGTCCACGGTCCTCGCCGAGCTCCCCCGCGGCCCCCCCGCACCCCGCCTCCGCATCCTCGCGCGGATCGAGGCGACCGAGCTCCCCCGGGACGCGGCGGTCGTCGCCGCGCTCTGCCGCGGGATCCGGGACGAGGGGGGACGGCCGACGCTCTGGCGCAAGGGCGGCACGAGCGACCTCAACCTGGTCGTGCCGGCGTGGCACTGCGGGGGCGCCGCCTACGGTCCCGGCGACGCCCGCCTCGACCACACCGACCGGGAGGCGCTCTCGGTCGCGGAGCTCGGCCGCGCGGCGCGCGTCCTCCGGAGGGCCCTCGAGAGGCTGGTCGCCGACCCCGGAGCGGGGCCTACCCCTCCAGGACCGGCCGTCGCTCCTTGACGAAGTCGCCGCGCCGCAGCTCGAGCAGGGCGGCGGCGAGCTCGTCCCGGGTGTTCATCACGATCGGCCCGTACCAGGCTACTGGTTCGTGCAGGGGCCGGCCGGAGGCGAGAAGGAACCGCATCCCGGCGGGTCCGGCGCGAGCGACGACCCGGTCGCCGTCGCCGAACAGCGCGGTCTCCCCCGCCTCGAGCGGGCGGGCGTCGTCGCCCGCGAACGTCCCGGAGCCGGCGATCCCGTGGGCGAAGCCGTTGCGGCCGGCGCGGACCGGCAGCGCGAGCTGTTCCTCCGGTGTGAGTCGGACATCCAGGTACTCCGGCTCGACCGAGACGCCGCGGACCGGGCCCTCAGCCCCGCCGAACGAACCGGCGACGACCTTCACCTCGCCGCCCCGCTCGGTCGGGACGTGGGGGATCTCCGTCTGGCGAAGCCCGCGGTACGCCGGGGTCGACATCTTCTCGCCGGACGGGCGGTTCAGCCAGAGCTGGAAGCCGTCGAACGTTCCGTCCGTGCGCTGGGGCATCTCCTGGTGTACGATGCCGCTGCCGGAGTTCATCCACTGGACGTCCCCGTTCGCGATGACCCCGGAGTTGCCGAGCGTGTCGCCATGCTCGACGCGTCCGTTCAGGACGTAGGTGATCGTCTCGATGCCGCGATGCGGATGCCAGGGGAACCCGGCGAGATAGTCCGCGGGGTCGGCGGAGCCGAACCGGTCCAGGAGCAGGAACGGGTCGAACAGCGGGACCTCCGCGTTGGAGAACGAGCGCTTCAGGCGGACGCCGGCCCCCTCCCGGGTCGGGACCCCTGGGAACCTCCGCACGATCGATCGGTCGATGTCGGTCATTGTGATTACCTCGGGTTATCGAATATCTGTAGGTAACTTAAAGGCTCGCTTACCCGAACGGGGTGTCATGGTCGCTCGCGGGGGCCCCTCGTCGCCTAGAGAAGATGGGCCGCCCGAAGGGCGAGGACGAGGGCGCCCCCGAGCGCCGCCCCCGAGACCGGACCGACGCCCCAGCCGAGGAGGATGTCCCGCACGGTCCGGCGCTGCACGGTAGCGCCCGAGCGCGCGAGCCCCGCCCCGATCATCGCCCCGACGAGCGCCTGGTTCATCGACGTGAAGTAGCCGAACGAGACCGACACGAGGACGACCGTCGCCTGGGCCAGCTGCGACGCCGCCGCCGTCCGCGCGTCCAGGCGCACGATGTCGAACGCCACGCGCTGCAGGAGCGGGCGGCCCCACGTCAGCACCCCGAGGACCATCCCGACCCCTCCGATGAGGCCGGCAAGGAACAGCCCGACGAGCCCGGTCATCACGAGCGAGCCCGAGGCGTTCGCGACGTCGTTCGCCCCCATCGCGAACGAGGCCGCGGAGCCGATCCCGACCAACGCCAGCGCCGCCGTGCGGGCCAGGGGCGCCGCGGGACGGCCGGTCGCCGCCGGCGCTCCGACGCGCCGGTCCAACAGCCGTGCGAAGAGGAACCCGAGCCCGCAGGCAGCGAACGGGGCCGCCGCCCAGACGCCGAGCAGCGTCTCGATCGTCCGCCACTGGATCCCGATCCCGTCGGCTACGCCGGCGCCGACGACGGAGAACACGAGGATCTGGATCGTCGAGGTCGGGATCCGCACGAAGTTGTAGACCGAGGTCAGGCAGAACGCCGAGGCGACGATCGCGAGGGCGAGGGGGATCGCGACGCTGCTCGACGCCAGGATCCCGTGACCGACGGTCGTCTCGACCCCGCCGCTCGCGAGGACCGCCCCCAGCAGGACGAACGGTGCCATGAGGGCGAGCGCCGGGACGAGGCGGATCGCCCCGGCGGCGTACGGCATCCCCATGCACGCCCCGGTGTAGTGCGCGCCGAGGGAGTAGGCGAAGCCGGCGGCCATCGCGACCAGCAGCAGCGAGAGCAGGATCATCGTCTCACGCCCCCGGACGGACGCCGGGACCGGCCGAAGGACCGCGGCATAGCAAACCTGCCGCCGCCCTGGGGCGGCTCAGCCGAGGCGGCACGGGTGCGGAGCGGGACGTGCGGCGGTCGGTCCCGGGCGCCCCCCGGCCGTCGTCCGGGCCTGCGTTTTCCACCCTCGCGCACCTCCCCAGGGTCCAGCCGGGGGGCGGGGCAAGATTATGTAGCGCTTTTCGGATTGGCCAGCCATGTCGCGCTCTCCCGTCGCTCGTCTTGGAGCCGTGCTCGTCGTCGCCCTTCTCGCCGCCTCTACGCTCGGGGTCCTCGCGGTCGCGGTCGCCTCCGCCGCCCCCGCCTCCCCGGGGCACCTCGCCTCCGGGGAGCGCTCTCCCGCCAGCCCGGGCCACCTCGCCGGCCCGCACTCCTACCTCGTCACCTTCTCCGAGAGCGGGCTGCCGTCCGGCCTATTGTGGCAGGTGATGGTCGGCCACTCGACGAGCTCGACGACCACCGACGGCCTCACCGACGACCTCGTCTTCTCCGAGCCGAACGGGACGTACTCCTACACGGTCTCGGGGATCTCGGGCTGGCAGCAGTCGACGATCCCGTACAAGGGCAGCCTCACCGTTTCCGCCGCCCCGTTCACCGAGCCGACCCTGATGTACACCCAGGTGACCTACAGCGTCTCGTTCTCCGAGACCGGTGTCCCGTCGGGGGAGACGTTCCAGGTCGCCGTGAACGGCACCCCGCAGGCGCTGACGACGGACGGCGGGACCGACACCCTCACGTTCCTCGAACCGAACGGCACCTGGAGCTACGCCGTCTCCGCGATCAGCGGCTGGGCCCAGTCGACGATCCCCTACCGCGGGACGCTCACGGTACATGGCGCGGCGCTCGCCGAACCGACGCTCACCTACACCCAGGTCACCTACACGGTCCAGTTCTCGGAGACCGGCCTTCCCGCGGGGCTCACCTTCGCGGTCTCGGTCGACGGGACCCCGATGTCCCTGACGACCACGAACGGCAAGGGGACGCTCACCTGGACGGGGCTGCCGAACGGCACCTATCCGTACGCGATCACGAAGATCGCCGGCTGGCAGGAAGGGACCCTCGCAATGAGCGGGACCGTCGTCGTCAACGACGCCAACACCGTCGAGCCGACGCTCGCCTACACGAAGTCGACGTTCCCGGTGATCTTCTCCGAGAGCGGACTTCCGGCCGGCAAGGTCTTCCAGGTCACCGTCGGCGCGAACGTCGAGTCGGTCGTCGCCGACGGCGGCACCGACCTCGTGCAGTTCGTGGAGCCGAACGGGACGTTCACCTACCGGATCTCGACGATCTCCGGTTGGTACCAGGCGACGCTCCCGTACCACGGCTCCGTGACGATCTCCGGCGCCGGGGTCACCGAGACGACCGTGAACTTCGTGCTCGTGACCTACGGGGTCGGCTTTTCGGAGACCGGCCTGCCCGCGGGGACGAACTGGTCGCTCGACCTGAACGGCTCGGTCCAGTCGACGACCGGCACGAGCCTCCAGTTCATCGAGCCGAACGGAAGCTACCCGTACAAGGTCGGCTACATCGCCGGCTACGCGACGACCCTGACGATCGGCACGCAGGTCGTCAGCGGGAGCAACACCTCGCTCACGCTGCCGTTCGCCCAGGTCACCTACACCATCGTCTTCAGCGAGTCGGGGCTCCCGACGAGCTCGCTCTGGAGCGTTCACGTCGATTCCCGCGTCCTGTCAACGCACTCCACCACCGTTTCGACCCAGCTCCCGAACGGAACGTTCGACTACACGATCCCCGCGCTCGCCGGCTACGTCCCGATCGCGAAGAACGGCTCGGTCCTCGTCAGCGGCGCCGGGCAGACCGTGCCGGTGCCGTTCCGGCTCGTGACCTACGCCGTGACGTTCTCGGAGAGCGGCCTGCCGACCGGGCACCGCGCCAAGAGCTGGAGCGTGACGCTCGGCGACGCGGCGAACTCGACCAAGGGGACGTCGATGACGTTCTACGTCGGGAACGGCACCTACACCTACCTCATCACCGGCCCGAGCGGCTATCGCGTCAGCTCGGTCCTGACGCCGCAGGGCCAGGTGCGGGTCAACGGGCTGGGGGTCAGCACGTCGGTCGTCTTCCTGAAGGGCTCGACCGGCAACCTCGCCTTCCACGAGCAGGGGCTCGCCAGCGGGACCTCCTGGTGCGCGACCGTCGGCGCCCCGGTCTGCAGCACGGGCACGAGCATCATCATCAAGGACCTGACCCCGGGGACGTACAACTACTCGGTCGGGAGCATCGGGAACCTGACGACGATCGTCCGTCAGGGACACACCGTGCTTTCCGCGAGCGGCGCGATCGCCCTCGTGCACAGCGCGAGCCTGAAGGTCGAGTACGCCTACCCGGTGACGTTCCACGAGACCGGGCTGACCGGCAGCTACACCTGGAAGGTCAGCGCGGGCGGGACGTCGGTCAGCTCGAGCACGAACACGATCGTCCTCTACCTCAAGAACGGCAGCTACTCGTTCCACGTCGGGAAGATCTCCGGCGAGGTCGCGGCGCCCGCCTCGGGGGGCGTCCAGGTGGCGGGCGGACCGCTGACGGTGAACGTCAAGTTCACCGCGAAGAGCTAAGCCGGGCGCTGGCGGACCCCCGGGACCGTCCGGTCCCGGGGGCGAACGGCGACACTGCCACCGAGGGGAGGACGGCCCGGGGCGGGCCGTCGCGCGGCCGAGGGTCCCGGACGTAGCCCGAGACCGAGGCGCTCGTTCGACCATCCCACCGGGAGACCCTCCGTCGGTCCACCGGAGCTAAAGGTGGGGCTCGCGCGCGGCCGATGGGCGACGACCCGTGGGTTGCCCGACCCTACGGGCCCGTGTAGAGGTAGCTGATCGCCTCGACGTACGGGTGGTGGTGGGGAGCCACGATCGTGAACGTCCCGCTCACCGGCTCGGCGTTGTAGGCGGTGAAGTTCCAGACCTCGAACGAGTACGTACCGCTCGGCAGCGAGAAGGTGATGGACGCCCCGGTCGACGACAGGTTCTCGCTGAGCGGCCCCGTGACGTTCACCTGCCAGAACGTCCCGCTCGGGAGGCCGGCCTCCTCGAAGATGACCGTAGCGACGACCTCCTTGAAACGGAGCGACTTCGTGAGCGCGTGGGTGCCCACGTGCAGCTTTCCCTGCGTGGACTTGGAAACGTAGGGACTGGGGACGGTCGTCAGCGCCCAGCGCCAGGCGCCCTTGACGACCTGGAACGTCATCGAAGCGTTGTTCGTCGAGAGGTTGTAACCGGCCGGCTCGCCGCTCGACCCGACCGGCTGCAGGCTGACCGACCAGAGGGCGCCGGACGGGAGCCCGCTCTCGGCGAAGGTGAGGTTCTCGATCGGCCCGAACGTGAGCTTGTACTTCACCGAGAGCCCCGAGACGGTCAGGCTGTGCTGGCTCGGGGTGTTCGAGCCCGTGACCTTCGAGAACCCGTAGCCGCCGGGGAGGCCGACGCTGTAGGGGAAGACGCCGTTCGCGAGGTAGAGCGACACCAGGCCCTTGCCCTTCGCGACCGTGTCGGTGACCGTGACCGGAGGGGTACCGATGGAGAGCGTCCAGTTGGCGCCGTTCGGCAGCCCGCTCTCGCGGAACGATGCCTGGGCGAGCAGGAACACCGAGACGGTCGAGGAACCCTCGTTCGCGACCCAGACCGTGCCGCCGTTCGGGTCGACGGCGACCGCGACCGGCAGGTCCTGGACCATGACGGTCCCGACGACCCGGAGCGTCGTCGCCGAGAGCACGCTCACGTTGGCGGAGCCGGAGTTCGCGACGTAGACGAGCCCGGCCTTGGCGTTGATCGCGATCCCGTTCTGCAGGCCCGGCTGGCTGCCGACCGGGATCGAACCGGCGACCGTCCCGTTCTTGGCGACGATCACCGTGACGTTGTCGGAGAAGCGGTTCGCGACGAACAGGTCGCCGGTCGCGCTGTCGAGCGCGATGGCGTCCGGGCCGGATCCGACCGTCACGGAGGCGAAGTCGGTCAGGTTGGTCCCGCCGATGATGCTGACGTTGTCGGAGGCGGTGTTGACGACGTAGATGTCCCCGGTCGCCGGGTCGTAGACCATCGCCCCGTAGCCGCCCGGCTCGATGCCGACGGGCACCGTCCGCGCGACCGCGTTCGTCTTGCCCGAGATCACCGTGACGTTGTTCGCGCCCGCGTCCGCGACGAAGACGTCGTGGTTCGACGTGTCGACCGCCAGGCCGTCCGGATCGGGCCCGACCGGGACCGTCGAGACGACCGTCGGGATCGCGGTGCTCGGCGAGATGATGCTGACCGAGCTCGAACCGCCGTTCGCGACGTAGACCTCCTTGTTGGAAGGGTTCACGAGGACCGCATCCGGCGAGGCGCCGACGGGGACGGACGCGAGGACGTAGCCGCCGCCGATCGAGACATCGCTGACGTTGCCCGAGCCGGAGTTCGCCACCCAGACCGTCCAGTTCGTCGGGTCGAGCGCGAGCGCCTGGGGATACGGCTCGTCGCCGAGCTGGATCACCGCCGTGGTCTCGCCCGTGGCGAGCGAGATCGCGGTCAGGTTGTTGCCGTACTCGGACTCGACGAACGCCGTGCCGTTGGTCGTGTCGATCAGCAAGCCGGCCGGGGCCGTGCTGACGCTGATCGGGGACAGGCTCAGCGGGGTCGTACCGCCCGTCGGGACGACCCCTGCGGACGGCGCCGCTGCGGACAACGGGGCCCGGACGGCAGCGTCGCCGAGCGAGGTCGCCCCTCGGAGGAGGCCGCCGGCGCTCGTACTCAGCACGAGGAGGGCAAGGGCGGAGATCACCAGAAGCAGCCGCGCCGCCACGGACCGGAATCGGCGAACCCCCTCAAGTCATCTTCGCTTTCGACCGGACGGCTCCAGGGTCCCGGCCCGGGCCGCGGAGGGGGCTCCTGCGCCGAGGCTCCTCTCGGCGCAGGGTCCGGGGCGGCGCGAGGGGAAGGCCAGCACCGCGGCGGTCGGCTCGACCCGGGGGGGTCCGCCGTTCGGGCAAGGGCGGAACGGCGGTCCTCGGACATCGACGCGGCCGTAAGGGACCGGCCCCGGGCGGGTGCTCGCCCCGGTGGGGGCAGGAGGGGGCGAGCGTCCGGGTCCGAGGGCGACCTTCGGCCGGGGGCGTTACGCCGGACCGGGCGGACCCTGCCTGACCCCCGGGGGGACCCGGAACGTCTTGCGTGGCAGGGAAATCCGCGGGGCCGGGTGCCCCGGCCGCACCACGGCGAGCAGCGGCGGGGACCCGGGACGATCTCGCGGACGGTACGATGACGGACCTCGGGGTGATCGCGGTCCTCGCCGGACTGGCGACCGGCATGACGCTCATCAGCTCGGTCGCGGTCAAGTGGGCTGCGTTCGCCGAGAGCCCGCTGCGGGCCAGCGTGGTCCAGTTCCTGCTGCTGATGATGGCCGGGATGTTCCTCGGCGTCCTCGTGTACTACGCGGTCGGGGGGGGCCGGGGGGTCGTCGAGGGTCTCTGGGTCGCGTCGGCGGTGATGTCGGCCAGCGTGCTGCTCGTCTTCGTAGGGTTCTTTCGGCAGCTCCGCGCCGGTCCCGTCGGCGGGGGAGGTCCGGCGGCCGCGGTCGCCCGCCGGGGATTCGTCGTCTCCGTGGTCGGGCTCGTGATCCTGAACGAGCTCCTGATGGGCTGGTCGTTCAGCCTGCTGTCGGGTCAACTCGCCCCGGGGCTCGGCTCCCGCGGCGACGACGTGGCGCGCCTCCTCGACTTCGCGGTGACCTCACCGTGGTTCGTCTTTCCGATGGCCCTCGAGATGGTGCTCACGGTCCGGTGGCTCGGAGCGGCGCTGCCCCGGCGGATGCTCCCCTATCTCTGGGTCCAGCCCGTGATCATGGTCTGCTCGCCGCCGACGCTCGTCGGGGCCGCCTGGGTCGTGGGGACCGCCGTGGTCGCCAGCGGGCTGATGGCGCTGGTCGTTGGCCTGGTGCTCCGCGACGCGATGCGGGTCGAGGAGGCGGCGGGAGCCGTGGGGACGTACCTCGCGGCGCTCCTCGCATCGCTCGGAGCGATGGCGGGGGGGCTCGTGCTCTGGGTGGACCACGGCGGCCTGGACATCTTCGCCCTGGCCCTGGTCCTTCAGATGGCGGTCTTCCTCTTCGCGGTCACCGACCCCGGGCACTTCCGGCCGGTGCCGCTGGCAGGGCGGTCGCCCCAGGAGAGGGGGCCGGCGGGGGGCGTTCCGGGCCCCCGGTGAGGGCGGGCCGATGCCCCCCGGTGAGGTCGAACGCCTACCAACGTGACCTGTAGTAAGTACGGGGCCCTTAAGCAAGGGGCGTCGGTGGGAGCACCGCGCGCACCGCCGGTCGGGAGGGACGATGTTGGGAGCCGAGGTCGTGTTCGGCGTCGTGGCGGGAGCGATGGCGATCGCGACCGCGGTGCTGTTCTGGACGATCGTCGAGGCGCGGAGCCGCGTCATCGGCTGGGTCGGTCTCTACCTTCTCGCGATGATGGGCGAGATGTGGGTTGCGCCCGTGATCTACTGGGACGAC
This sequence comes from Thermoplasmata archaeon, assembly GCA_035502035.1. Classification (GTDB taxonomy): domain Archaea; phylum Thermoplasmatota; class Thermoplasmata; order Lutacidiplasmatales; family UBA184; genus Lutacidiplasma. The sequence goes on along the minus strand of DATJUZ010000049.1, from coordinate 9,520 downwards.
CCGACCGGGGCCGGACTCGTCACCGGACTTTCGGTCAGCGGTCTGCTCATGATGGTGTCGCTCGCGCCCCTGCTGGCGGCGCTCGCAAGGGCGCGCCGCCGGGGGGCCCCCGCGACCCGGACGGCGGAGGGGCCGGTCCGCCTGGGGCTCGGCACCGTCTCCCTCATCGCGGCGCTGGTCCTCGTGAACGAGTTTCTCATGAGCTGGGGACTCCAGCTCGCGTCCGGCGGGGCGGCGATCGCCGGCGGCGGGCTCGGGGTGTTCGTCTCGGGCGTCGACTCCCCCTGGTTCATCTTCACGATGGCGGCAGAGATGTTCCTGACGGCCCTCCTGCTGCGCTCCCGCCTTCCCCGCGCCCTCCTCGCCGTCGTCCTCGTGCAGGCGGCGATCATGCTGTTCTCTCCCCCCGCGCTCGGGGGGCCGACCTGGTCCGCGCTCGCGATCTACGTCTCGAGCGCCCTGATGATCGGGCTGTTCGTCTACCTGTTCGAGTACCTCTACCGCCACCGCCAGTTCTCCGCCGGCTACGGGGCGTACCTGGTCGAGCTCGTCAGCGTCTTCGGGCTCATGATGGCCGGGCTGTTCGTCTGGCTCTACTTCGGCGACGCGACGACGTTCGCGGTCTCGATCGTGCTCGAGATGGTCGTCGTCTACGTCGCGCTCGCCCGGCCGTCGTCGTTCGACGAGGTCCCCACGACGCCGTGGCAGCTCCGGCCAGCCTGGACGTTCGCGCTGCTCTCCGGCGTCTTCGTGGCCGAGGTCTGCATGGGCGCCGTCCTGAGCGTCCAGCTCGACCCCGCCGACTACGTCGGCGCCTTCCCGTTCCTGCCGCTCGCCGGGGCCCCCGGCATCGTCGTCCTGAACGCGCTGTCGAACGGCTTCTGGTTCTTCGCCACCGCCGCCGCCTCCTCGTGGTTCCTCATCATGATGGGCCTCGAGATGGGTGCCCTGGTCGCCTTCAAATTCCGGGAGACCCGGAACCTCGAGAACCGGATCCGTCTCCTCCTCATGATGGGGTGCTACGCCGCCTTCGCGGTGTTCTACCCGAGCATCTACTTCGCCCTGGTGTTCCCGTCCGCCCCCGATCCGAGCACGGTCGCGGTGCTGGGCTGGCCGATGGGGATCGGCTCCTACCCGCTCGCCGCCGGAGTCTTCGGGGTGGTGATCGCCACCTACCTGCTCACCGGGGTCCTGACCGCGCTCTTCGGCCGCCGCGTGGTCTGCTCGGTGTTCTGCACGGCCCCGTTGATGTACCAGGGGACGGCGATCGACGCGATGAAGTCGTTCAACCGTTCGAGCCCGGTCGCGCGGAAGTACCTCTCGAGCCGGTTCTCGGCGGCCTACTCCCTGACGATCGGCCTCGTGATGACGGGGCTCGTCGGGACCTCCGTGCTTTCGTACCTCGACTCGGTCGGCACGCTCCACCTCTACGTCCAGGGCACCGACCCGTCGGTGTTCTTCTTCGTCGCTTCGTTCTCGATCGCCTGGTACGTCCTGTTCGTCGCGATCCCCTACGCGGGGAACTACAACTGCGTCACGATGGGCTGGTGCTACACCGGCGTCATCGCCCAGGCGTTCCAGAAGATCGGGACGTTCAAGCTGAAGGTCCGCGACAAGCAGGTCTGCCGCGACTGCCCGACCCTGGACTGCGCGAAGGGGTGCCCCGTCGGGCTGGTCGACATGCCCGGCCACTTCCGCCAGAAGGGCGAGTTCCGCAGCACGAAGTGCTGCGGGGTCGGCGACTGCGTCGAAGACTGTCCCTACGACAACCTCTACATCTCCGACATCCGGCACACCGTCCGGCGGCTCCTCGGCCTCCCCGAGACCCGGCCCCGGAGGACCGGGGTCGGCGGGACGATCGCCCCTGCCGGACGCCCGCACCTCGCGGTGGCACGGACCGGACCCCCCGAGGGCGCGGTTCCGCTCCCGATGGCCGGCGCAGCGACGAGCGCGACCTAGGGTCCCCCGGAACCCGACCGTCGTTCCCGGAGACCGAAGCGACCGGCCGCAGGCAGCTGGGTTTCCGCGCGCGCCAGGGTCCGGCAGCGTGGGGGCCGCCGGTGCGCCCCTTGCGGATGCGGGTCGTGCCCGGCCGAGCCGGTGCTGCGGTCCTCTGCCGCGTCGTGAAGGAACCCCGCTAGGAGGGCTCAATACCTCACGGGCCTTTCTTTCCCGGGGCGTTCATGTCGCTCGCCCACCGAGGGGCCGTTCGCTGCTCGCTCTCGCCGTACGGAACCGGTTCGGGGGCGGTGGTCCTCGCGTCCTCCCGCATCCCCCCGGCACGGCGGTTCGGGGCGCCCGTTCCCTCGGGGAGCCCGGCCTGAGATGCTCGAGGCGCCCGGTCCCGGGGACCGTCGAGCGCCCGCGTTCGCCGGACGGGCCCCCCGTCGATGCCGACGCGATCGACCCTCCCCGGGCGGGGTGCGATGGCCGTAGTCAAGCCCGTCGTCCTGCGGAGCCTGCAGCGCGCCCTGCGCAACCTCGCGGGGGAGCGGAGCCCCGTGATCGCGGGCCACAAGCTCCTCTATCGTTGCAACCTCGAGTGCAAGATGTGCCCGTTCTGGCGGCGCGAGGACGAGCCCCTCCTCGGCCTTGCGGAGGAGGTCCGCCTGATGGAGGCGCTCGCCCGGGCGGGGGTCTCGTTCCTCGGCTTCGAGGGAGGCGAACCGCTGCTGCGACGCGACGTCGGTCCGATCCTCCGGGAGGCGCACGCCCGGTTCCACACCTCGCTCGTGACCAACGGCTGGCTCCTCGAGCAGAGGCTCTCCGAGATCGCGCCGCACCTCGACCTGCTGTTCGTGTCCCTGGACGGCATCGGCGAGCGTCACGACCGGCTGCGCGGCATCCCCCGGTCGTTCGAGCGCGCCGTCCGTGGCATGAAGGCCTCGCGCTCCGACGTCCCGACGATCATCAGCCACACGGTGACGCGGGAGAACGTCGACCAGGCCGAGATGGTCGTCGAGCTCGCCGAGCGCCTCGGGGTCGGGCTCACGGTCCAGATCGCCTACGACTACCGCACCGCCGACGCGATGTCGCCGGAGCGCGAGCAGCTCCGGCCCGTGATCGAGCGGCTCCGCGATCTGCGCAAGAGCGGCGCGCCGCTCCTCGAGTCGGTCGAGTACTTCGACGCGATCCTCGGATCCTGGTACGGCGGGACCCCGTGGCGCTGCAAGCCCTGGCTGACGATCAACATCGACCCGTCCGGCCGCATCGTGCTGCCGTGCTACGTCCTGCAGGAGTACCAAGGGTCGATGCCGGTCTGGGACGTCGACGTCCGCACGCTGTGGAACTCGTTCGACTGGGCTCCGTACGAGTCCTGCAACAAGTGCGCGCTCGCCTGCTACCTCGAGCCGTCGCTGTTCCGATGGACCGACCTCGCCAGCGTGCGGGATCGGGTCTTTGAGGCGTCCGTCAACTACCTTCGTCGGACGCCCCGCAGCTCGGCCCACGCTCCGACGAGCCCCCTCCTCCAGATCGAGGCGGCGGCCGACTGACGCGGGGCCTTCCCCGCCGTTCCGGCCCCCCGGCCGCCCTGCCTCGTCCGCCGCTAGGGCCGGGACGACGTCTCCCGCGTCCAAGGCCGCCGGACGACGCCGCGGTCGCCGATCACTCGTCGGAGGCGACAAGGCCGAGCGCGAGCGCGGCCCGGAGCAGACCGATGTGGGTGAACGCCTGCGGGTAGTTCCCGAGCGCGAGGCCGGCGCGGGGGTCGTACTGCTCGGAGAACAGCAGGAGCGGGCCCGCGGTCTCGAGGAGCGCGTGCCAGTTCGCCTTCGCCCGGTCGATCTTGCCGCTCTTGGCGAGGCACTCGACGAGCCAGAACGAGCAGAGGAGGAACGAGCCCTCCGGTCCGTCCAGTCCGTCCCGCTCCCGGTAGCGGTAGACGAACGGCCCCTCCGCCAGCTGGCGCTGGACCGCGTCGACCGTGCTCAGCACCCGCGGGTCGTCCGGCGGCAGGAAACCGACCAGCGGGACCCTCAGCGCGCTCGCGTCCAGCGCCGATCCTCCGAACGTCTGGGTGAACGCGCCGACCGCCGGGTCGTACCCGTGCTCGAGGATCGCGGCACGCACCGCTCGCGCTTCCGCCTCCCACCGCTCGACCGGCTCGGTGCGGCCGAGCGACCGCGCGAGCGCGGTCGCCCGGTCGAGCGCGACCCAGCTCATCAGCTTCGAGTGGACGAAGTGGGCCGGCCCGTTGCGGGCCTCCCAGATCCCGAAGTCCGGCTCGCGCCAGAGGCGGACGGTCGTCTCGGCGAGCCGCTCGATGCTCGCCCATCGGTCCCGGACGAAGGCGGGGTCGACCTTCTCGAGCAGCGCCGCCGCGTCCAGCAGCTCGCCGTAGACGTCCAGCTGACGCTGGTTGGCGGCGTCGTTGCCGACGCGGACCGGTCGGGATCCCAGGTACCCCTCGAGGGCGCCGAGCTCGACCTCGGGAGGCGAGGTCGTGCCGTCGACCCGGTAGAGGCTCCGCAGCTCCTCGCCCGGACCGACGCTCTCGGCCCGGTGGAACGCCCACTCGACGTAGGCCCGGGCCTCCCGCACGTGCCCGAGGAGCAGGAACACCTGCGCGGTGAACGCCGCGTCGCGCAGCCAGACGAACCGGTAGTCCCAGTTCCGTGGGCCTCCCGGCCACTCCGGCAGCGAGGTCGTCGGCGCCGCGACGAACACGCCGGAGTCGGCGTAGGAGAGCAGCTTGAGGACGAGCTCGGACCGCTCCACCCAGGGGTGCCATCGGGCGGCGACGCGCCGCAGCGGGGCGTCCTCGGGGGAGATCCAGCCGCGCCAGAACGCGTCCGTGACGTTCAGCAGCTGCTCGGGGCCGAGGCTCCCCTCGGGGACGGCCCCCCACGCCACCTGGAGGAACCTTGGACTGCCCGGCTCGACGACCCCCTCGGTGGACGCTCCCCCGTCCCCGACGGTCCAGGTCCACGGCGCCCGGAACTCGAGCCGGTCGTCCGACGCTTCGGCGAACGCCGAAGCGCCCTGGACGGACCACGCCGGTCCTTTCCGGGCGTAGTCGAACCGGGGCTCGGCCCTGACGCGGACGGCGATCGGCCCACCGCGGGCGGTCAGTCGGCGGACGATGCGGGGGTCCGAACCGCTCGGGGCGGTCGTGCTCGCCATCGGCATGAAGTCGGTGACGGTCAAGAGGAGGCCCCGGCGCAGGACGAACCGTGTCGTCAGGATGTTCGTCGCAGCGACGTACTGCTGGTAGGTCGTGTACGTCTCCCGCGGCACGACCTGGAAGAACCCCCCCTGCTTCCGGTCGAGCAGGCGGGCGAACACGCTCGGGCTGTCGAACCTCGGCAGGCACGCCCAGTCGACCGATCCGTCGCGGGAGACGAGCGCGGCGGTGTGCTCGTTCCCGATGAGCCCGTAGCCATGGAGGTCGAGATAGGGCGTGAGCGTCGGCGCCGCCGCGGCCGGCGGGGCCTCGGCGGCCGGCCCGCCGGCCGCCGCCGCCGTGGGGGGGCTCTGGCGCACCTCCCGCTCGCTCGCGGTCGGCCGCGTCGGGGCATCGTCGGTCATGCCCGGTCCTACTTGCGCGTCCGGGACCGGGCGAGGACCTCGGAGACCCGCCGGTTCGCCTCTCCGGAGATCGCATCCCGCTCCTCGGGACGCCGCAGCATCAGCGTCAGCACCAGCTCCGTACCCTGCGCCGACTGGGACTTGGTCGTCAGGACGGGGGGGAACCGCGGGTCGAGACGGGTCCGCAGCTTGGAGAGGGTCTTCCGCAGGTCGGCCTCGAACGCCGGGAGGTCCAGGTTGGCGGCGAGCGCGACCGGGATCGTCACCTCCTTCCAGGCGAGCGGGGAGCGGTTGACGACGACCTCACGGATGAACAGCGCGTTCGGGATGGAGACGAGCTGCTCGTCGTCGGTGAGCAGCACGGTCGTCATCGCGTTGATCTCGATCACCTTGCCGGTGCGGCCCTCGATCTCGATCACGTCCCCGACCTTGAACGGCGCGTAGATGTCGGTGAAGTAGCGCGCGCCGTAGTTGCCGAGCGGTTCCCGCAGCGCGATGAGCGCCGCCGCCCCGAAGAGCCCGATCACGAGCAGCAGCACGTCGGCGCTCAGCCCCAGCTCCTGCGCCCCGAGCGTGCCGCCGACGAGCCAGACGACGACGACCCCGAGGCGGCGGGCCCCGCCGGTCGCCTGCGGGGTGCTCTGGGTCATGAGACCGCCGATCACGCGGCTGACGAGCATCCCCACGAGCCAGGTGAGGACGAGCGTCACGGCGAGCGGGATGGAGACGGCGAGGTACGGGCGGAAGAGCCCGAGCAGGTCGACCAACGCTCAGACCTCCACGACCTCGCGCAGCAGGTCGACCTCGGCGGTGACCGCGGCGGAGAGCGAGCATTGCTCGGCGGCGCGCCGGCCCCCGGCGACCAGGCGGTCGCGCAGGGGCCCGGAGCCGGCGTCGAGGAGCTGCTCGAGCCGGCGCGGGAGCTGGTCGGGGTCGGTCGGGTCGAAGACGAGGCCGTTCCGCCCGTCCCGGACCAGCTCCGCGATCCCGGCCCGGTCGGTCACGACGGCCGGCCGGTCGTGCAGCCAGGACTCGACCACCACGAGCCCGAATCCCTCCCGGAGCGACGGCAGGATCGTGAAGCTCGCCCGCTCGTACCAGCAGTCGAGCTCGCGCTGGGTGACGTGGCCGGTGAAGACGACGCGCGAGGCGACCCCCCGCTCCGCGGCGAGCCGCTCGAGATGTGCGCGCCAGCGGTCGGCCTTCCCTCCTCCGGGACCCCCGCTCGACCCGGAGAAGCTGCCGTTGCCGACCAGCACGAGCTTGAGGTGCGGGTCCTGCGCCGCGACCCGAGAGAACCCCTCGATCGCGAGGTCCTGGCCCTTGATCGGGTCCATGCGGCCGACGACGAGGGCGACCCGGTCGTCCGGGCCGACCCCGAACTTCGCGCAGGCTGCGTCCGCCTCCTCCGGGGACGGGCGCTGGTAGTCGGCCCGGTCGACGTACGGGTACATCAGCGCGACGCGTCCATGGTGGCCGAAGCGTCGGAGCGCCTCCGCGTACCGGCGGGAGCTCACGATGACGACGTCGTAGCAGGCGAGGTACGTGCGCAGGATCTCCTGCCAGTGGTCGGGGACCAGCTCGGCGTCGAACGGGATGTGCCAGCGGAAGATCTTCGGCTTGAGGGTCCCGAGCATCTGGCCGACCGCCAGCTGCTGGAAGTCGTGGATGTAGAAGGCGTCGAAGTCGAGCGTGCGGTCGAGCGCGAGGATCTGCTCCGCGGTCGCCCGATTGTAGTAGGCATACTGGGCGAACGCTTCGCTCCAGAACAGGTCGTCGTGGGGCGCCGGGCTCTCGAGCTCGTGGAGCCGCCCCCAGATCGCCTCCTTCGCCTTACCGTACTCGGCGAGTCGGGACGCCTCGAGCGCGACGTGGTGCAGTGTCACGGGGCCGAGGTGGACCGTCGGCGGAGCCGACGGGCTGAGGGCGACCCAGTGCGGCGGCTCGATCACGCGGTCCCGCTCGAGCCGGCGGAGCAGCGGCAGCACCATACGGGTCACCCCGCCCGGGGAGTACCGGTAGTCGACCTCCTCCGTGAGCTGGGCGAGGTCGACCTCGGCGGCGCTCGACGCCCCGGTGCGGCTATGCCAGGCGTCCAGGAACTGGACGAGCGGGGTCTGCGTGTTGATGCAGAGGGAGAGCGGTCCCGCTGGACGGGGCGACCTCCGCGCGGGCGGGGTGGCCGGCATGACCTGGGCAGTCATCAGGAATCCTCGTATGTATCGCTCACCGAGTACGCGGGCGAAGCGGGTTCGCGTCACGCGCGAACCGGCGCCGGCGTTGGCTCCGTGCCTGCTCCCTACAGGACGGCGCATGCCTTAGCGGCATCGGCCCCGCCCTCCCCCCCCCGCCCCCGGCACCGCAGGGAGGGCGCCCCGCCGGGATCGTGGGGAACGCGCCTCACGCCCGAGCAGCATCACGAGCACGAACACGAGGCTTCGTGCGGGCCGGCGGGGTGCCGATGCCTTGGCTCGAGTCGACCGTGGGTCTCCGTGCCGAGGTCCCGGGGCGAACGCTCCGTGCGGCGATGCCGCGGTGATACGCGATCTCGAACGTCGGTCCCCGCGTAGCGGGCGGGCCTTCGGGATCTACTCCCGGCACGCGCCACTTCGAGGCAAAGTGGATCAACGTCAGGAGCACGGGCAGGACGTCGGCCCCTTTCGCCGTCAGCTGCCACCGGGTGAACCCGCGACGCTGTTCGGCCCGTGTGATGAAGCCGTTCCTTTCCAGTTCGTGGAGCCGCATCGCGAGGATTCGCTTGCTCATCCGGGGCGTCTTCCGCAGCAGCTCGTTGAATCGCTGGGCCTGCCCCAGGGCAATGTTCATCAGCGTGAGGAGCGCCCACTTCCTCCCGAGGACTCCGAGACTCTCCTGGACCGGGTAGGCCGAGAAGGTAAGGGTGACCTGGATGCGCCCGGGACGAAGCGACGTCACGCTCGGCCGTGCCCTACTTCCATTCGCCTACCGACCCATATAGACCACGGCCGTTAGGATTCCGCGAAGGACGGTGGGAGGCGATGGTCTACCTGAAGGACGAGGGCAGTGAGTTTGAGGCACCGATCGACTTTGTCTGGAAGTACATCTTCGGCGGCGATGCGCACGACGGCGCCCACACGACCACGCGGAATCCGAAGTTCGCGAAGGTATCGGACATCACGATCGAGTACGCTTCCGAGCGGCTCCTGCGCGGGAAGTGGGCACCGGATCGGATGCGGATCTCCATGTTCCCCCCGGTGTCGGTGGTGACCGAGTGGCTCGAGGGGGTCCTCGCCGGCTCGAAGCTCGTGTACGTCTACTCCCCTCACGGGAACAAGACGCGCATCGACGTCTACGGGGAGTTCACCTCGAAGACGCTCCCGGCGAACGAGGTCGAGGCCGCCGCTCGCGAGTTTCTGGAGACGGAGTTCGCTGCGGACGCGCCGGCCATCAAGGCGGAGTTCCTGAAGTCCAAGGGTACGCCTCCCTAGGGGAGCGAGGGACGATCGCACGGAGACGATAGGCGCCCGGGACCGCCGGTCGGATCCGCTCCGTGACCGCGGCACCGCCCGTCCCCTGCATGCCGGTTCTACGCGCTCCCCAACCTGCCGCGGGAGGGTGGCCACTGGTTTCGGGCGAGACAGAGGACCCCCGCTCACCCCCGGAGCGATCCGGGAGCGCCCCAAGCGCGGCATTCGGACCGGCCGGGTCGGAGGGGACTCGTGTCCTCAACGGAGTGCGGAAGCGCCCCCGATGCGGGTTCGCAGGGGGCCGTGGCTTCACGGCAGCGACGTCCAGAGCGAAGGACCGCGGGGAGCCTCCGGAATTCGGCGCAGTCGGCGGACCACTCGGGTTCGAAGTCAAGAGTCCCGGGGAGAGTCGTGCGGGTGTGTGCCCCATGCATGATTGTGACTGAAGGACTGAAGGCCCACCGGTCTACTTCTCCGGACGGTCCCGAGCTGAGATGACGACCGAACTCGAGACGATACGCGACCTCTACCGGCACAAGGCGGAC
>DATJUZ010000048.1:0-5682 GCA_035502035.1 Thermoplasmata archaeon | reverse complement strand
ACCAGCGCCTGGCGCTGGACTCAGGGGGGCGGCTCGAGGGACTCAACTCCGGGCTCCCCACGGCGTTCTGGGCCCCGGACGGGGGCGTCTACCACGGCTCGGGTACGGACCAGGGCGTCGGCTGGGACGGGGGCCACCTCTACCTGGCTGGTGAGAACGCCACGACCGGAACCGCGACGCTCGTGGGGTACGACCCGCTCACGAACCGGAGTTCGGACGTCAGCCGCCCGCTGGACGGGATCGCGGCGTCGATCCGCGCTGCGGTCTACGCGAACGACACGGCCTACCTCGGCGGCGAGGTCGGAGGGGACTTTGCCACGGCGACCGCGTTCCTGGCGAGCGTGAACCTCACGACCGGCGCGCTGACCAACCTCTCCGGCGCCCTGCCGCAGGGATGGCACGAGGTCCAGTCGATCTCCGGTCCCCTGTCGGGCGGAGGCATCCTGGTGACGGGGGGCCTTCCCGGAGCGCTCCAGGTGGGGATCCTGACCGGCTCGGCCCAGGTGACGTTCAACGAGGCGGGACTTCCCCCGGGAACGGAGTGGTTCGTCAACGTGACCGGCATTCGCTCGCTCAATTCCTCGACGCCCGCGATCTCGACCGTCCTGCTCGACGGAGCCTACCGCTACACCCTCGCGTCGTCGAATCCGACCTACGGGGCGGCGGCCGGCGGCACGCTCGACCTGCGCGGCTCGGCCCCGGTCTGGGTCAACCTGACGTTCTCCCCGAAGGTCTATTCCGTCTCCTACACCGAGACCGGCCTCAACCCGCGTTCCCTCGAACGCCACGGCTGGTCGGTCGCCCTGAACGGCTCGCTCGAGCACTCGACCTCGCCGACGATCACGTTCCCGGCGGTCCGTCCCGGCACCTACCCGGTGCTCGTGACCGGCCCGGCGGGCTGGAGGGCGAGCGGCAGCGGGACGGTCACGGTCTCCGGCCCGACGGCCGTTCCGGTCGCGATCGAGAAGGGGAGGGTCCTCACCCTCTCGTTCCACGAGAAGGGGCTCCGGGGCGTCCCCTGGTGCGCGTCGGTCGACGGCTACGAGACCTGCACCGCGCAGAAGGCGCTCAAGTTCGCCGACCTGGCTCCGGGCACCTACACCTACGCGATCTTCCCCGTGGCGAACGACACGCCCACGGTGAAGCTGGGAAAGGTGTCGGAACCGACGACCGGTTCCCTCGAGCTCGCCCGGAGCACGGCGCTCAAGCTCGACTTTGGGACGAACACGAGGATCTCCCTCCGGTCGAACTTTGGCAGCGGTACTGAGCTCCTGGCCGGCAGGCCCTAGCTACTCGGGCCCCTCTCCCAGAGCGCTCCCGTTCCCCAAGGCGGCCGACGGCTGCTCGCGGGAGAGGACCGAGACTGCCCCGCGACGAGGCGACTTCGGTCTGCCAGGGGCCGTGCGAGCCGCCCTCGCTTCCTGGCCGCACCGTGGTCGGGACCGTGCTGCTCCGGAGACTTCGTAGGTGCGTCGCCGAAGGAGCGTTATCTACCTTGGTCGCATGGCGCGTAAACCGCAGGTAGGGTTGGAAATGTTGACGTTCCATCGCCGATGGGTTTCGGTCACGGTTACCGGGGCGATCGTCGCCGTGCTCCTCTTCTCGGGGTTCTATGCCTGGGCGGCGTCCGGTGCCGCGACCGGAGCGGTCGGATCCTCGGGGGCGCCGGCGAACAACGCCGGCCCTGCCCCGACGGCCTCGGCGACCCCCGCGCCCCGACTCCACGGGGGGGGCCCTGCCCGAGCGGTGCTCGGGGAACGCGGGCGACCGAACCTCCCGGGCCTCGCGCCGCCCGCCGCGAGAACTCCGGCGGCGGCAGTGCACCTCGCGGGCGGCGGGGGGCTTCCGAAGACCGCCTGGACCACGAGCCTCGTCAACGGTTCCGTCTCCGTTGGTGACGTGGTCGGGGCGATCGGGATCGAGCCGCTCGGCGTGGCGTACGACCCGTCCCGGGGCGAGCTGTTCGTCGCCGACTGGGCTTCGGACACGGTGACGGTGCTCGGCGCATCGAACGGTACCGTGCTCGCGACCGTGCCCGTCGGGACCGGCCCGGTCGCCCTCGCCTACGCGTCGGCCTCCGGCGAGGTCTTCGTCGCGAACCAGTTCTCCAACGACGTCAGCATCCTCTCGGACGCGACCAACTCGCTCGTCACGACCGTCGACGTCGGCGTCGCGCCGTCGGCGATCGCCTATGACCCTGCCCGGGCGGAGCTGTTCGTCGCGAACAACGGCTCCGGGAACGTCTCCGTCCTCTCGGCGACGAGCGGCGCCTCGCTCGCGAGCATCACGGTCGGGAGCCACCCGTCCGGCGTCGCCTACGACGCGGTGCTCGGGGGGGTCGCGGTGTCGAACTGGGCCTCGAACTCGGTCAGCCTGGTCTCCGACGTTACCGACACGGTGCTCGCCACGGTCGGCGTAGGGGCCGGACCGGCGGGCCTCGCGATCGTCCCCTCGAACGGCACCGTGCTGGTCGCCGCCTCCGGCGCGGGGGAGGTCGACCTCGTCTCGGTGGCGAACGACTCCTTCGCCGGCTCGGTCCCTGTCGGCCTGGGCCCGAGCGCGATCGCCTGGGACCCGACGACCGCCGTAGCCTACGTCGTCGCGGGCGGCTCGGACAACGTCAGTCTCGTCTCGGTCGCGACGCTCGCGGTCGTCGGGACGACCGCCGTCGGGGTCCTTCCCGAGGGGATCGCCTACGACGCGGCGCAGGGCGAGCTGTTCGTCGCGAACGCCTACTCCAACAACGTGAGCGCGCTGGCGGACCGGAACGGGAGCGTCGTCGCGTCGTACCCCCTGGGCGCGTTCCCGATGGGCCTGGCGTACGACGGGACCCAGCACGCGGTCTACGTCGCGTCGGCCGACGCGAACGTCCTTTCGGCGATCGCGGACTCCAACGACGTCCCTCGCCCCGTCGCCGGGCTCGGGCTCGGCGCGGACGGGGTCGCCTACGACAGCGCGCGGGGCGAGCTGTTCGTGGCGAACAACCTCTCCGACACCGTCAGCGTCGTCTCCGCCACCTCCGGCTCGGTCGTCGCGAGCATCCCGGTCGGGGTCGGCCCCGCGGCGGTCGCCTACGACCCGGCGAAGGGGGAGGTGTTCGTCGCGAACGAGAACAACACCTCCGACTCCGTCAGCGTGATCTCGGACGCGACCAACACCGTGGTCGCCACCGTCCCGGTCGGGGACGGGCCGATCGCCCTCGCCTACGATCCGGCGAAGGGCGAGGTGTTCGTCGCGAACAACGGCTCGGGGACCGTGAGCGTGATCTCGGACGCGACCGACCACGTGGTCGCGACGATCACGGTCGGGCTCTATCCGGACGGGGTCGCCTACGACAACGGCACCTCGCAGCTGTTCGTCGCGAACGGCGGCTCGGACACCGTGAGCGTCCTCTCCGACGTGTCGAACACGGTGACCAAGACGGTCACGGTCGGCTTCTTCCCGGCTGGCCTTGCCTACGACAGCGGCCAGCACGAGGTCTACGTCGCCGACGAGCTCTCGAACAACGTCAGCGTCATCGCCGACGGCTCGGACACCGTCCTCGCGACGGTCCCGGTCGGGCTCACCCCCACCGCGGTCGCCTACGACCCGGCGACGGCCGAGGTGTTCGTCGCCAACCCGGACTCGGGGACCGTCAGCGTCCTCACCGACGGCACGGCCCGTGCGTTCTCCGCCCAACTGACGGTGAAGACGACCGACAGCACCGGGGCGCCGTTGGCGGGCGCGACCGTCCGCGTCGACGGGCAGACGGCGGTCACCGGAGCGGGCGGGAGCACCGAGTTCCTGCTGCCGAACGGGAGCTACGTCGTGAACGCCACCGAGTCCGGCTACCTGAGCGCGAACGCCTCGGTGTCGGTCGCAGGCACGGGCAGCGTCGCCCTGACGCTCGGGTTCCCGTACCACTACCTCGGCGTCATCCCGCCGGCCGACCTCAACATCACGGCGACCGACGCGGGCGTCCAGGTCGCCCTGCGGGGCCTGTTCGCCGCCTCGCCCGCCGACGTCTACTTCGACTGGAAGCACGTCGGGATCCTGGCGGCCGGCGCCGGCTGGACCGACTTCCTCACGACCGCGCTCCCCTCGCTGATCGTCGTCGGCGCGCAGCACGGCAGCTCCGACTACCCGAACGCCTACTACGCACGACCGACGACCCTCCCCGGGGCCGGGTGCGGCGCGGTGCCGGCGACGAGCGGGATCGGCCTCCCGATCACGGTCAACCCGGACCCCCCGGTCTACGGCTCGCCGACGCTCGTCACGGTCGGGCTGCACAACAGCTGCCCGTACGCGCTCTCGATCCAGGAGCTGATCGTCGAGTACGCCGACTTCAACATCGGCGGCGCCGTGTTCAACCCGATCGGGACGTTCCACAACATCTCGCTGCCCGTGAACGCCTCCGACAACCTGAGCCTGCTCTGGAACACGACGTTCAACGCGGCCGAGTACGGCTACCACCACTGCCTCCGCATCCAGATCATCTACGGCTCGCCCGTGCCCCCCCAGGGGAACTTCATCTCCGGGCTCCACAACCTCGACATCGAGCCGAACACCGTCGCGGGCCACGCCGGCTCGGTCGACTTCACGGTGCGCAACCCGGACGCGATGACCGAGCCGGTGGAGATCGTCGTCGTCTCGGCGATGCCGGCCGGCTGGTCGACCTCGGTCGTGCTCAACGGCGAGCCGGAGGCGGCCTCGCCGTTCTACGTCACCCTGGACGCGGGCCAGCAGGTCTCCGGCACGCTGACGATCCAGCCGTCCGGACACACGCCGGGGAACGGGACCGTGCAGATCCAGGAGTACATCGGCAGCGAGCTCATCGGGGGGCTCGAGAAGAAGCTCCAGGAGCTTCCGCCCGGCAAGTTCCCGGTCGACTTCACCGAGTCCGGTCTCCCCTCGGGGGTCGCCTGGTCGGTGACGTTCAACGGCCAGACGCTCTCGACCCACGGTCCGACGATCTACGCGAACGCGACCAACGCAAGCTACCCGTTCACCGTGACGCCGCCGACCGGCTACAACGCCAAGCCGCTGAGCGGCACGGTCAACGTCAACGGAGCGGCGGTGACCCAGAAGGTCCAGTTCGCCCTGCCGGGCGGGGTCTACTGCGGGGAGATCTCCGCGCCGCTGATCGCGAGCGGCAGCGTTCCGATCCCGTTCGGCTCGGACGACTCCCCGGTCAGCATCGAGTTCGACGGCGGGGTCAGCCTCACGCCGACCCTCAGCGTCTGCCTCGGCACGAAGACCGTGCTCGGGTTCATCCCCGAGCCGACGTTCCTCAACATCACCGAGAGCCTGGACGAGTCGGCGTCCGCGTCGATCACCGCCTCCGGCACGGCGTCGTTCAACGACCTGGACGACCCGGACGAGTTCGGCGACTTCCAGCTCGGCTGCTATCCGATCGGGCCGGTGCCGGTCTGCCTGAGCGCCGCGATCGACCTTGGCATCGCCGCCGATTTCACGGCGAGCGTCAGCGTCTCGATGACGCAGGGGATCCATCTGCAGGCGTCGCAGAACTACTCGTTCGAGACCGACCGGTGGACCTCGGTGCCGGTCCAGGAGACCTGCTCCGGGGCCGGGGAGAGCCTCGCCTACGGCTGCCTGAGCTTCTCGGCCGGCGCGTCGATCTCCGGGAGCCTCGAGATGCGGATCGGGCCGAAGATCGACATCTCCGCCGCCCACCTCGTCGGC
>DATJUZ010000047.1:0-7158 GCA_035502035.1 Thermoplasmata archaeon | reverse complement strand
CGCCCCTCAAGAACGTGCGGTCCGCGGTCGCCGTTTACGCGGTCGCCGCCGGCGATCGGCCGGGCACCGCGGCGGGGACGGTCGTCCTCGCCCCGCCCGGCCGACAGCTCGCGGTCCTTCCGCTCTCCAACATCAGCCCGGACCCGGCGGACGGCTACTTCGCGGACGGGCTCACCGAGGAGCTGATCTCGGTCCTCTCCCAGGTGCACGGCCTCAGCGTCACGGCGAGGACGTCGGTCCTCCCGTACAAGAGCGCCCCCAAGCCGATCCCCCAGGTCGGCGCGGAGCTCGGCGTCGATACCGTGCTGGAAGGGAGCGTTCGGAAGGTGGGGAACCGGATCCGCATCGCCCTGCAGCTGGTCGACGTCTCCACCCAGCGCCATGTCTGGTCGAGCCGGTTCGACCGCGAGCTCGAGGACGTCTTCGGGCTCCAGAGCGAGATCGCCGAGCACACCGCGGGGGCCCTCAAGCTCGAGTTCGAGAAGGGCGACGGGCGGTCGAGCCGCGGGCGGCCGGTGCCGAACCCTCGGTGGGGGACGGTGACGACCGGGGTGGCCTACGACCTCTACCTCCGGGGGCTCGTCGCCGCGAGCAACCCGAGCGGCGCGGGACGCGAGAAGGCGTTCGAATTCTTCGAGCGCGCGACGCGGCTGGACCCGACCCTCGCGGAGGCCTACGCAGCCTGGGCCAACCTGTACGTCGTCCTCGCCGGGGATTTTCTTCCGATGCGGGAGGCGATCCCCAAGGCCCGGGAGCTGGCGAACCGGGCGCTCACCATCGACCCGGAGTCGGCGGAGGGGCACGCCGCGCTGGGGAACATCGCGCTGCAGTACGACAACGACTGGGAGCGGGCCGAGGCGGAGTTCGGCCGTGCGATCGGCCTCAACCCGAGCAACATCACCGCCCACCAGTTCCTCGGCGCCCTCCTGATGGCCCTCGAGCGCTTCGACGAGGCGAAGGAGGTCTTCCGACGGACGATCGAGCTGGACCCGGGCGGGCACCATCGGGGCGCGCTCGCGTGGGCCGAGCTCGACTCCGGCAACGTCGACGAGGCGCTGCGGCTGCTCGAGGAGGAGGAGGACCAGCACGCGGGCCATCCCGGGCATCGGATCCACGTGGGGTTCGCCTACCTCGCCGCGGGGCGTCGGGCCGACGCCGTGAAGATCGCCGAAGCCCCCGTTCCCGGCGACTCGGAGGAGGCGGTCTTCGACCACGCCCTGCTCAACGCGCTCGTCGGGCGACCGGAGCCGGCGCGCAAGGTGCTCGCGGCGATCGAACAGGGAACGGCGAAATCCTACACGTCCGCCACCGACCTCGCCATGCTCTACTCGGCGCTGGGGGAGAAGCGGAGGGCCCTCGACCTCCTCGAGAAGGACTATCGCGACGGGGATCGGGTCCTGTGGCTCCGCTATCGCGGCGTCTTCTTCGACCCGATCCGCGGGGAGCCGCGGTTCCTCGCGCTCCTCCGACAGAGCCGGCTCCCGATCCACGACCTGCGGGGCTGGAAGGCGCCGACCGCCGCGAGCTGACCGAACGACCGTCGAGCCGACGTTCTCGGCGAGAGCTTCGCCCGGAGCGCCGCGGCCCTCGTCCGACGACCCGAAGAGGTCCCGCGGCGACGTCGGTGCGACCCGCAGGGGAGCGCGCGCCCCCTTTCCCTCGTCAGGGCCGCGGGCCCCGGCGAAACCTCGCCAAAGAAGGTTCAAGACCACCTGCCGGCTTCGGGGGGCGGGTCGGGAGGCTGACGGAATGTACCGCACGTCGCGCAGCACGGGCACGCACGGGAGTCGATCGCTGGTCGCCCTGGTCGTGGTCGTCGGGATGGTGCTCGGGGGCCTGAACGTCGGGGCGGCCCTGAACGCGCATGCGGGCGCCGCGGCGGCACCGGACGTCGCGGCCACGCCCTCGACACCGGTCGCCTCCTCGCCGGGCTCTGTTCCGCAGTTCCGGGCGGGGTCGCTCGACCTCGCACCTCCGACCTTCGACGCGAGGACACCGTCGTCCGTCCCGGGGGTCTCCGCGCTCCCCTCCTCCCTCCAGGAGACGCCGTGGGTCGCGAACCTGGTCGACCCCGGCACGTCGCTCCATCCTCTCGTCTCGCTCCCCAACCTCGACCTCCTCGAGCACCCGGTGAGCTCCGTCGCCGCCGCCGTCGCGCCGGGATACGTCGCTCAGCCGGCACCCCTCGGGGTCGCCGACTTCGGGCTCGGCGCGAGCCCGTACGCCGTGAACACGACGCACATCCTCGGCGAGGTGACGTTCGAGACCCCGCCGAACGTGACGGACCCGGGCGCGGCCGGCCTGGTCGAACCGGCCGCCGGAGGCGAGCACGATGGCTACCTCGGGAGTCCCAACGAGTTCGGCATCCAGCTCAACACCGTCGTCCAGAACGTCACCTTCCCCGGCTCGGACCAGGGGTTCTTCTGGACCCAGAACGTCGTCAACTGGAACGACACCGCGGTCCACTTCGTCTCGGACACGTTCAACTTCTCGTACGGCTCGTTCGACTACCTCGCTCCGGGGACGATCTACTCCGGCTGCGACAACTCAACCGCCGGCGTGAACGAGATCCTGACGATCTACGGGGGAGTCTTCCAGTGCGTCGGCGGGACGATCCCGCTCAGTCCGGCGTCCTACCCGGTGACCCTCGAGCTGTTCAACAACGCGACCGTCAACGCCCAGGGCCGCGACGTCGTCAACTACAGCTACGTCCTGGACGAGGCCGGCATCGGCAAGGTCTACGCGGCGACCTACAACTCGGTCGTGTTCAACAATCCGGCCGCGCCCCACGCCCCGGCCACGGTCCCCGCGTTCTCGATCAACGGCTTCAACCCGACCCCGACCGGGCTCCTCCGCGACGCCGAGCTCGACCTGGTCGGCGGGATCGGTGGCGACAACGCGGTGTTCCGAGCGCTCAACGCCACCCTCCAGCTCGAGTACTCGAACCAGAGCAGCGGCGGCTGGGGGAACGCCCCGTCCGCCTACAACTTCGGTGGCGACACCGGCGAGACGTCCACCGGCATCGCCGAGTACTGGACACCGAGCCACGACGTCGTCGCCCACCAGGGCCCGGCGATGCTCTACGGCCTCTGGAACGCGCAGCCGTCCGTCTCGGTCGCCTCCGGGTCGATCCAGGTGGCGGGGACGATCACCCCCAACTACGGCTTCGCCTTCGTCAGCAACACCGCGCCGATCGCGGACGAGATCGCGGCGGGCGCTCCGCCGGATAACCTGAGCTGGATGCCCACGAACGCGCGCGGCCAGTTCGACACCTACCTGCCGCCGCTCGGCGCCCCCTGGGCGAGCCAGTACTACGTCCAGGCGTTCGCCCCGGAGGCGCAGGAGGTCAATGGCACCCCGATCACGGGCGCGGTGACCGGCTACTCCCTCGTCCTGCCGCCGGCCCCGGGACAGATCGACGCGCCGCTGTACATGTTCTCGGACGCCCAGGCGGCGGACCTGGCGTTCAACGTCAGCGGATCGGCGGTGCCGCCGCTGACCTTCAGCAGCCTGGTCGTGAACACGAACCTCTCGTTCAACGACCTGAACGACTACGGCTATCCGTCGTTCGAGATCTTCATGGCGCAGGGGATCGACGTGCCGCTCGTCGCCAGCGACCTCGTGCAGGGGAACGACGCTCCGACCGGCAACTACTACCTCTACGACGGGCCGAGCGGCCCCGGAGGCCTCCTGTACCCGGGGCCCCCGGTCCTCGGACCGTTCCCGTACTACACCTCCCAGGTCAACATCTACTTCAGCTCCGGGCCTACCGTCACGAACCAGGAGATGATCGGCAGCCCGAACCAAGGCGGCGAGATCGTCCTCTGGAGGGATGCCTCGCCGGTGGTTCGGAACGTCGCGTCGGTCGACGACGCCCAGGGCGTCTGGGTGGGCGACTCGACCGGGGCGACCGTCGTCGGGGTCGGCGTCGGGGCGTCGTTGGGCGTCCAGGACATCGGATCGGTGGGGACGACCATACGCAACCTCACGGTCGGGGAGGGCGGGATCGGCTTCGAGGGCTACAGCAGCACGGACGCCACCATCCAGAACGTCACCATCTACGCCTACTCCGCCGGCGTCTTCACCGGAGGGGAGTTCCGACTCGGTTCCGGCTCCGCTGCCGCCTACTACGACCTGCCCGGGAGCCGCGGACTCACCGTCACCGGCCTGAGCGCCGTGGGCTACTACACCTTCGGCGGGAACATCAGTCTCTCGAGCTCGACCACGCTGACCGACTTCTCGGTGGACGACGGGTTCGCCGGCATCTCGCTCGACACCGACACCGCGACCTCGATCTCGGCGGTCACGTGCACCGAGCTCACCTTCTGCGTCCTGAGCTACGACGACCCGGCGAGCCTCACCCACCTCTCGGTGACCGAGAGCGAGTATGGTGTCGTGCTCCTGGGCGGCGTCGGCACCGTCGTCACCTCGAGCGTCTTCTACAACTGCGCCTTCTACGCCGTCCTCATCCTGAACGGGACCGGCAACCACGTCTACGACAACTCGTTCAGCTTCAACGACGGCTCGACGAACGCCTACAGCACGCTCGCGGTCCAGGCCTACGCCGTGCGCGGGAACTACTTCAACAGCTCCGCGGGGGTCGGCAACTACTGGTCCGACTGGCCGTCCTCCAGCCCGTACGTGATCTCGCCGTACGTCTCCGACCTGTACCCGCTCGCCGCCGGCGGCCCGGGGACCTACTCCGTCACCTTCTCGCAGACCGGCCTGCCGGCCGCCGACCTCTGGCAGATCTCGCTGTTCCCGTCCGGCGAGCTGTTCGCCCCGGGGTCGCAGGGCTCGATGGGAGCCTACCTGCCGAACGGGTCGTACGAGTTCTTCGTCTCGACCAACGACACGCGCTACGGGCCGTCGTACACCGTCGCCGCGTTCCACGTCTCCGGGGCGTCGGTGCTGACGCCGACGGTCACCTTCCAGTCGGTCATCGTGACGTTCACGGAGACCGGGCTGCCGGCGAAGACGCTCGCCAAGGACGGGTGGACCGTGGTGCTGAACGGGACGCGGAAGCACGCCTTCGGGGCGGTGCTCTCGTTCCGCATCGGCGAGGGGAACTTCGGGCTGCTCGTCACCGGCCCGTCCGGCTACACGTCCAACGCCCACGGCTCGATCTCGCTCGGGGCGACGCCCCGGACGATCGCGGTGACGTTCACGAAGGGCCGGACGGTCACGCTCACGATCGCGCAGAAGGGGATCCGGACCGGTCACCCGCTCTGCGTGAGCGTCAACGACTTCAGCCAGTGCACCGAAGGGACGCACGAGAAGTTCACGAACCTCACCGCCGGAACGTACAACTACTCGGTCACCGCGCCCGCCGCGAACGTCTCGCTCCGCCTGGGCAAGACCCCGGAGAGCCTCTCCGGGTCGCTGGACGTCGCGCACAGCGAGAAGCTGGTCCTGACGCACCGGTTCACGTACGCCGTGACGTTCACGGAGGACGGGCTGTCGTCCGGGACCTGGTCGGTGAAGGTCGGCAAAGTGACGGAGACCGCCGCCTGGAATGCGACGATCGTCTTCACCGGCCTCGGGAACGGGACCTACGCCTACCGGATCGGCTCGGAGCCCGGGTTCACGAGCTCCGGGATCCCCGCGAAGAAGGTCCTGGTCGCGGGGGCCAACGCGGGCGTGACGGTGGCGTTCGCACGCAAGGGCTAGGGAGCGAGCTCCCACCGTAAGATTCCGCCGTACCGGCCGGTCGCCTTTATCGAACGACTCGGCGTTCCGACCGCGTGCCGTTCGCCGACCCGGAGTTTCGCAGCGACCTCGAACGGATGCTGGTCTACCACAGCTGGGCACGCAACAAGTACCTGGACCTGTTCGAGCGGCTCCCCTGGCGCGTCCTGACCCGGAGACGGGGAGCGACCTTCGAGTCGATCCGGAACGTGCACCTGCACGTCATGGCGGCGTACGCGTGGTGGCTGGTACAGTACTTCGGTCAGCGGCGACTGCGGCCGCTGCTCCGCCGGCTCGACGACTCGCGCTGGGTCCGGATTCGCTCCGTCGGCCAGATGCGCGCGATCGATCGCCAGGTCGACGCGGTCGCCCAGGCCGTCGCCCGGCGGTTCGGCCCGGAGGACTTCGATCGAAAGAAGATGGTCTCGATTCCGGGCGGCAAGAAATTTCCCGTCACGCCCCGCCAGGTCCTCTGGCACCTGGTCGAGGAGGACTTCCTCCATCACGGTGAGATCCTGTGCATGCTCTGGCAGGACGACATCGAGCCGCCGTACACGGGCGTATGGTGGTTCGAGTACGACCACGACCCGGCGCGTCACCCGGACTCCTGGCACGCCGATCCCGAGATGCCGCGTCCTCCCGCCGGGGGCTACGTGGCCGCCGCGACCCGGAAGGCCCGAAAGACGAACGTCCCCCGCCGGGGGCGCCGTCCGACACGGTGAGCTGTCCTCGGGTGGGCGCGAGGCCCACGCGGAGGCGCGGCGAACCGGGGACCGACTCCGGCCGACATGCGATCGGGAGGGCAGCGAGAAAGGCGCGTGGACCTCCGGAGGGTCGGCAGGGCTCGCGGCTACCGACCCCGGTGGCAACGGTGGCGCTTCGAGGCTCCGATCCCGGAGTAGCGAGCCGGGAACACGGTTACGCCGTCGTCCGTCGGACGTTATGGGCGGTCGGGGCGAACGGGGGCAGGTAGGTGCCCCGATGTCGCCCACGATGGAGCTGGCGGGACGTTCCCCGGAGCCGAAGCGCGTGCTCGTCACCGGAGCGACGGGACAACAGGGAGGCCATCTCGCGCGGTTCCTCCTCGGGCGGGGCCACCAGGTCCGTGCGGTATCCCGCAAGCCGGAGAGCCCGGCCGCGAACCAGCTCAGGGCCCTCGGCGCCGAGGTGGTCGCCGGAGACCTGGCAGACCGCTCGTCGATCGAGAGAGCGGCGAAGGGCCTGGACGCAGCCTTCCTCGTCGCGACCCCCTTCGAGCAGGGTCCGGCCGCCGAGACGCGACTCGGAACGACCGGCCTGGACGCGCTGCACCGGGCCGGGGTACCGTATGTCGTCTACTCCTCCGTGAGCGATGCGGACCGGAGGACGGGGATCCCGCACTTCGACAGCAAGGCCGAGGTCGAGGCTCACCTGAAGGATCTGGGTACCGACTACTCCGTCGTCGCGCCGGTCTTCTTCATGGAGAACCTC
>DATJUZ010000046.1:0-15568 GCA_035502035.1 Thermoplasmata archaeon | reverse complement strand
GGGCCGAAGGATTGTCCGTCCAGACCGTCAGGAGCGTCCGGTCGGCGCCCCGCCGTCGGGCCTCCTCCTCGAGGAGGCCCAGCAGCCGTGCACCGTACCCTTGCCGACGGAACTCGGGCCAGATGGAGATCCATTGGATCCAGAACTCGACCTTCCCTCCGAGCGCGCGCGCGGAGTACCAGGCCTCGCCGACGACCGTCGCGGTCGTGTCCTCGACCGCGTCGGCGAAGAACTGCCCTGGGGTCGAGCGCCCCTGCGGGAAGCTCTCGGCGTACTCGCGTCGGCTCGCTTCGAGCGCCTGCTCCTCCGTCCAGAGCCCACGTCGTACCCATCGTTCGGCGCGCCGCGGCACCGCGCGGTCGAGGAACGCACGGAACCCCTCCTCGTCCATCGGGCGGAGCCGCAACATGCGCGTCGCAGCCCCCGGCGTGGTATTAGGCCGCGAGGTCCGGGGGGGCGAGGTCCGCCGGTCTCCAGCATGCTCGACCGGCCGACGGGTCCGAGCTCGCCTTGGTCCGGGGGCGGGGGCCGAGGGTCTCGGGCTGCCGGCAAGCCGTCGAGAGGCGACGAGGCGATCGCCGCGCCCCGCTCTTATCGGAGGAGCCTGTGCCGGTCCCGTGGCCGGCCGACGTGCAGCCTGTCCTTCGACCTCGTGCTCCCGAGGGGGGTGAGCCGCCTGCCGGTCGAACGGGGGGGAGACCGGGGGACCCTCGCGACAGCGGCGCGCACCCTCAGGTCCGCCGCGGGATTCGGTCACCCGGGGAGCCGGTTACGGCGAGGGGACCCCCGACATCGCGTCCGCTCCCCGCATCGGGGTTTCCTGCCGGCATGACAGTCGCTCGCCCGCCGGGGGCCCGGCGGCAATCGCGACGCGCATCGCGCACCGCACGGTTCCCGGGAGCGGTGCGGCGCGCCCATGCACAGTTCGAGGCGCTCGTGGTCGAGCGCGTGCGCGACATCCCCGCAGGGAGCGTTGCGACCTACGGCGACATCGACGCGCGGGCGCCCCGACGGGTCGGCTTCGTTCTCGCGACGACGCGGGAGGAGCTTCCGTGGCACCGGGTCGTCCGGTCGGACGGGACAGTGGCGATGGGAGCCGAGCAGCTGGAGCTTCTGCGACGGGAGGGGGTGCCGTTGAAGGGGGGAAAGGTCGACCTGCCCCGGGCGCGCTGGTCGGCCTGACCTCCGGGTCCGTTCCCTATCCGTTCCGACGCTCCGTCCCGGCGCGGATGGCGTCCAGCACGGCGTCGGCGAGGCCCTCCCCCTGCACGCGGGTGTACGGCCAGATGGTGACGTCGAGGTCCGTGAACCCTCCCTGCCCGCGCGCTGCCACGCGGATCGTCGAAGGCATCCAGGGCGCGCCGAACGCCGAGGCCGCGAGCAGGAGGCCGGCCGACGGGCCGGTGTACGCCACGACCGCCTCTCCGTGCCGCTTCACCCCGGAGAGCCGGATCTCCCCGTTCGTCAGGACCTCGGCCTGCCGGAGCGCCCCGAGCACGGTCTCGATCGCGGTCTCCTGGCCGAGCGGTACCCTCACCGTCCTCCGCACGATCGGGATCAGCGAGAGTTCGGGTCTCAGATCTAGCCCTCGGAGGCGTCCGGCGACCCGCGCCTGCCGCAACGCCCGGAACTCGTAGGCTCCCCATCCGAGGAAGACGGTGGCAACGACGACGAGCGCGGCACCGACGACCGGCCCGGCGCCGAGACCGCTGAAGAGGCACCACACGCCCAGGGCGAGGACGAGGATGCCTCCCAGGCAGAGCGCGACGCCGTCGCTCCAGAGGTCCTGGAGCGATGCCAGATCGGGAATGGCCCCGCCCTCGAAGAGGGGCGGCGCGGGCGGATCGCGTGGGGCGGAGGGGATCGGGCCCTGCATTCGGCGGCCGCTCCGGGATTGCGCCCCGTCTTACAACGCCTCCGGAGGACCGCAGCCGTCGTCGAGAGCCGGCCGCCGGCCGGTCCGGCGGGGGACCCCGCCGCTCGGGCGGGGCGGACCCCTCGCTCGACGGGGGCCCCCGTCGTTGGTGACCCGACGAGCGCCGGTTCGGGGTTCCGACATCGTTCGGGTCCCTACCGGGACGGTTCCTCCGGGCTCGCGCAGATCACGGCTCGGGACGAGAGCGCGGTTCCGGGGGCGGAGGTGCGCGACCCTCCGGTCCGCGACGTCGGTGCGAGGCCGCCTCAGCGGCGGCGTCGGCGTACGCCGGCAGCGAGAGCAGGCCTGCCGCGACCGTCTCGCCGCGCGGCGTCAGCGCCACCGTGTCCTCCCGCGGACGCTCCTCGATCAGCCCGTAGTCGACGGCGCGGGCGAGCCAGCCGAGGTGCTCGGCCGGGGGATTCTCGACATGCGGGAGGACGAGCAGCTGGAGGAACTGAACCCCCGGATTCGGGTCGTCCGAGAGCACGCCGTGGGTGTGGCTCTTCGCGAGCACCCCGAGCGCCTCGGGAGCGCGCTCGACCGGGAGACGATACAGGTCGTACGGGCAGAGCCCGCGGTGCTGGAACGGGCGAAGGCCGTCGAACCAGCTCTCGTAGGCGAGCACCGAGGAGAGGTTGCGCCGGTCGAGGAGGCCGGGGATGGTGTCGCCGCACATCGTCGCGCCCTCGGGGTGCTCGGCGGCGAACCGGAGGACCTCGGGGATCGGACGGAGCCCGTCGGCCGTCGGGGTCACCTGCGGGCCCGGGATGCGACGCAGCGACGAGAGCATCGCCGGGACCCGTCGCGAGATCTCTCCGCGGTAGAGGTCCATCATCCGGTCGCTGGCGGTGAGGACCATCGCGCTCTGGCGGCGGTCGTGGGCGCCCTTCAGGAAGCCGGCCATCTGGCGCGCCGCCTCCGGCGCCGAGCCGTAGAGCGCGATCGAGTGGCTGCCGGGGGGAAGCTCTTCCGGGGTCTCTACGAGATGCATCATCGTCCGTGATCGCTCCTTCGGCCGCGGTCCCCGTTCCTCACGCGCCGGCCCCCGAGGCGAACGTCGGCCGAAGGCCCGAGCCGAAGAGGCCCTCGACGACCCCGTGGAGGCCGCGTTCCGCCGCCCGGGCCCGCTCGACGAACGCGTCGAGCTCGATCCCGAGCGCCTCCGCGAGCGCGGCCGGCGGCATCCCCGTCGGTCCGTCGAACGCCCCGACGGCGGCGAGCAGCCCGAGGAACGCCCAGTCCTGGGGACCCATCGGACCGGCCGTGACGGCGAGGGGCGCGGCGGCCGCGGTGCTCGGATGCTCGGGAAGGCCTTCGACCTCGATCCGCTCGCGGATCCCCCGAAGGTCCTTCGGGGTCGCGAGCAGGTGGACCTCCGCGAGGCCGTTCTGCGTGCGGACCGGTACAAGGAGCAGCGACTGGAGGAGTTCGAGCATCTCCTCGCTGGTGTCGACCCGGACCGTCATCAGGGAAACGACGTGGCCCCGGTCGTTGAGCACGGTGAGGTGACGGACGCCGACGCCCTTCCGGCGCACGGTCGACCAGATGCTCTCCAGGAGCTCCGAACCGACCGGGCTCGTGACGGAGAGCGCCAGCGTGACGTGCCGGTCCGGCGCCACTACGTAGCCTTCGACGCTCGCGGCATGCTCGGGAAAGCCGGTCGTCGGGTCGGGCTCCGGAGAGAACAGCCGACGCACGGGCAGCAGATAGACGTGGTCGACAGGGGTACCGGCCCCCCGGGAGGACGCCCCATCGCCCGCGAGCCCCGGCGGGAGAGGCATGGGTCACGCTTGCGTTCTCGCGCTATATCTACCCATGTGCGACAGGGTGCGGAACCCTGCGAGCGGGGCGCAGGACGCCCCCGAGGAACCGGGGGACGGACGGTCGGTCCGGCTTGGTCTCTCGGTCCTCCGGCAACGAACGACCCGGTCCGTCGCCGTCCAGCGGGGACCGGGGAGGGACCCTCCGACCCGGAGAGGGAGAGAGGCGGGAGCGAGGGGCGATCGACGGGCGGGGCCAGGGAACCTTGGACCAGCGAGGCGCAGGGCGCGCCCGACGGGGTCACCGCGGGGAGGTCATCGCTTCCCGGCGACGTCGCTCCTGTTCCTCGGGCGGCACGTCCTCCACGTGGGTCGCGATCGACCAGGCGTGCCCGAACGGGTCCGTGACGGTCCCGAACCGATCCCCCCAGAACATCGTCCGGGGAGGCTGGGTCGGCTTCGCCCCGGCGGCGACCGCGCGCGCGAAGGCGGCGTCCACGTCCGCGACGTAGAGCCAGACCGCCGCCGAGGTCCCACCGAGGCTCTTCGGCGAGCGCATCTCCGACCCCGGAAACTCGTCGCTCAGCATGACGACGGAGTCGCCGATCTCGATCTCGGCGTGCCAGACCTTCCCGCCGGGTCCGGCCATCCGGTTCCGTTCCCGGGCCCCGAGCGCCTGCGCGTAGAACGCGAGCGCCTTCGCCGCGTCGTCGACGACGAGCGCGTGCGTCACCGTGTGGTAGCCTCTCGGCGGGCGAGGCGCTGCGGAAGGACCCGGTCGTTCGGACATCCTGAACGTCCCTCGAGCGGCGATGAGCGTGCTTCGGCTTGAAGGGACCGCTCCGCGCCGACCGGGCCGTCCCCCCGGGCTTTGTAGGTCGACGGCTCGGGAGGAGCGTGCCGGCACCTGCGAAGGGACCGACCTCCCGGCAATGGGAAGGGTTCTACCGGTGGACCGCCCATCGTCCGCCGAGGGAGCTGCTGCTCCAGCTGCTGAACCACGTCGCCTGGGAGCCGAGGCGTCGGGGACGTCGGACGGCGGTCGACCTCGGCTGCGGCGCGGGGACCGACTCCCTCGAGCTCCTTCGCAGGGGATGGAACGTCCTCGCGATCGACGGCGAGCCGGCCTCCTCCCGGTTCCTGAGCCGAAGGGTCCCCCCGAAGCTCCGGGATTCCCTCACCTGCCTGATCGCCCCGATGGAGGGGCTCGTCGTCCCCCCGGCCGACCTCGTCTACGCGAGCTTCTCGCTGCCGTTCTGCGCGCCCGACCGGTTCCCGGCGCTCTGGAGCTCCCTCCGTCGGGCGATCCGGCCTGGCGGACATTTCGCCGGTCAGCTGTTCGGGGTCGGCGACGAGTGGCACGAGAGCGGTCGTGCGCTCTCCTTCCACTCCGCCCGGCAGGTACGCGAGCTCGCGCGCGGGTTCGAGGTCGAGCTGTGGCGGGAGACGGTCGAGGAGGGGATGTCGTACGGCGGGCCGAAGCACTGGCACTACTTCGACCTCATCCTCGGCAAGCCCCCGCGCTCGAGCCACCGGCGCCGCGCGCCACCCGGCCGCTGAGTTCATTTACCGCTCCCCGGCGTTCTCGGGCCTGCGGACGGCCGCGGGACCCGGAGGCGGCAGGGCGACGCGGATCGGCGGCACGCACGACGACTAGCGGCGCATCGGCTCGCCCCGGGTCTCGAGCTTCGCACGCCCGGCCGCGAGCATCTCCTGGAACCCTTCGCGGTCGGCCCGCCCGACCGTGGTCCGCAGCCGCTCGAGGGCGCTCGCCAGACCGGCATAGACCTCCGCCGTGTGGGGGTTGAGCGCCTGGATGTCGAGGTACAGCTCAGCCCCCTCGCTCGCGACCGCGCGCGCCAGCGAGGACTGGCGGTGGAACGTCGTCGAGGCGGCCCGGGCGAGCTCCTGGGAGCTCGTTGGATCCTCCGCGAGCGCCGCGAGGAACAGCAGGTTGACGGCGTGGCTGAGGCCGAGGGACTGGGCGATCAGCCGGTCGTGGTCGTCGAGCGGCACCTCCGTGATCGTGAGCGCCGAGGCGGCGAACAGCGCGCGCGCGGCGGCGTCGGCCTCCGGCACGCCGCACGAGACGATCAGCAGGTTGCGGCCCGAGAGCGTCCGGGCGCTCGGACCGAACATCGGGTGAACGCTCGTGACCCGCCGGCCCGCCGCCCCCGCCGCGCGCAGGGTCGGGGCGATCGGGGCCTTCACGCTGAGGATGTCGAACAGCAGGGCGTTCGTTCCGGTGGCGAGCGCCCGGTCGAGGAGCGGGGCGGTCTGCCGGATCGGCGTGGCGAAGACGACCGCGTCCGCGCTGCGGGCCGCGGTCTCGACATCCGCGAGCACCGTCCGCCCGGGCGGGCCCGAGCTCGGGTCGACGATGCCGACCCGATGGCCGGCGTCCTCGAGGAAGTCGCCGACCCAGCGGCCCATCGCGCCTGCGCCCCCTACGACCGCGACCTCGAGCGGACCGTTCGGGGACGAGGCCGGGGAGGGGCGCAGCTCCTCCTGGACCCGAAGCGACTCCTCGATCAGCCACTCGGCGAACGCCTCCGCCCGGTGGGGGTCGATCCCGTGCTCCGCGAGGGCGCCGCTCCAGCGCGCGAGGACCGCGCGCTCCACGGCGTAGTCCCGGAGGGGACGGGCCGTGTCCCGCTTCGCCCGCCCGATCCGGCGGGCGAGTTCCAGGCGACGGACGACGGCGCCGACGAGCGTTCGGTCGACCTCGGCGACGTCCCGGCGAAGATCGTCGAGCTCCATCGGTCCGTTCTCCTGCCGGGGAGACCGGGGCGAGTAGATAAGACCGTGCTATAGTGTAGCATGGTTGACTGTTCGGCAGGGGGAGCGCACGTCGCCGCGGGTCGGAGGAGCGGGGGACGACGTAGTCCCGCCCAGGCCGCCGCCGGTCGGCGGCGAGGTTGACGCCGCGCCTCGCGGGGGAGCTCGGCGGCCGCGCCTTCGCCTAGAACGAGCCGTCATAGGAGCGCTCCCCCTGCGCGGTCCTCCTCGAAGGAGAGCCGACGATGGACCCGAAAGAGACCCCCGACTGGCGCACCCCGAGCGAGGCCGACGAGTACCGATCCACCCCGGACCTTGCCGACACGTTCGCCTTCCTCGAACGACTGACGGAGGCCGCCCCGCGCCGGCTCCGGATCGAGGAGTTCGGCCGCTCCGGCGAAGGCCGGCCCCTCCGGGTCGTCATCGCCTCGGGGAACGGGAGCTTCGAGCCGGGGAAGGCGCACGCCGCCGGTCGAGTGGTCGTGCTCGTGCAGAACTGCATCCACGCTGGCGAACCCGACGGCAAGGACGCGTCGCTGGCAATGCTCCGCGACATCGTCCGTTCTCCCGGACTCGCCCTCCTGCCCGCCCACGTCGTCCTGCTGGTCGTCCCGGTCTACAACGTCGACGGGCACGAGCGACGGTCCGAGCACGGTCGGATCAACCAGAACGGTCCGTCGCCGGCCGGATGGAGGGCCAACGGCACGAACCTCAACCTGAACCGGGACTACCTCAAGGCCGAGGCCCCCGAGACCCGCGCGTTCCTGCGCCTCCTGCGCCGCTGGCGACCGGATTTCTTCGTCGACAACCACGTGACCGACGGCGCGGACTTCCAGTACGACGTGACGTTCCAGGTCGACGTCTCGCCGGACGTCCACCCGGGCACGGCGGCGTGGCTTCGGGCGACGGTCATCCCGACCCTCGTGCGCGAGGTCAACGACGCGGGTCATCTGGCGTTCCCGTACACGATCTTCCTGCGCGACGAGGACGACCCCGGAAAGGGCCTCGCCTTCAACGAGAACCCGCCGCGGTTCTCGACGGGGCGGATGATCCTCGAGAACCGGCCCGGCCTCCTGGTCGAGATGCACATGCTGAAGGACTACCGCACCCGCGTGCGAGGCAACTACGAGCTCCTTCGGTCGCTGCTCGGGGTCGTCGGACGCGACGCGGACCGGCTCCTCGCCGTGAACCGGGCTGCCGACGAGGACGCGGCCCGACTCGGAGAGCAGCTCCCGGCGCCGCGGGAGTTCCCGCTCGTGGTCAGCGCCGGAGGCGATGCGCCGGTCGTGCCGTTCCGGGGACGGGCGTTCACCCGTTTTCGAAGCGAGATCTCGGGAGCGGAGTCGGTCCGCTACGCCGCCGCCCCGTGGGAGACCGAGCTCCCGCTCGACTCCACCGGCCGGGTCGAGATTGTCCTCCGCCCCCCGGCCGCCTACCTCGTGCCGCCGGCGTGGACCGGGGTCCTGGAGGTCCTGGCTGCCCAGGGGGTCGAGCTCCAGCGCACCACGGCGGAGTGGGCCGGCTCGGTGGAGAGCTACCTCCTCACCGACATGCGGTGGCCGAGCCGTCCGTTCGAGGGGCGGTTCCCGATCCTCCGCGGGGGGAGCGTCGAGCACGCGTTCGGGCGGTTCGGGCGCTGTACGCCGACGGTCGAGCAGCGGAGCTATCCGTCGGGCACGGCCGTCGTGCCGCTCGACCAGCGCCTCTCGAAGGTCGCGGTCCACTGGCTCGAGCCCGAAGCGCCGGACTCGGCGCTCCGCTGGGGATTCTTCAACCCGATCTTCGAGCAGAAGGAGTCGGCCGAACGGTACGTCCTGGAGGAGCTCGCCGGCCGGACGCTCCCGGCCGACCCCGCGCTCCGGTCCGAGTTCGAGGCGCGCCTCGCCGCCGACCCGGCGTGGGCCCGCTCTCCGCGGGACCGGCTCGAGTTCTTCTTCGACCGCTCGCCCTGGGGTCGCGAGAACCGGGTCGGGCGGTACCCCGTCGGGCGCCTCTCCTCCCTCACCGGCGTTCCGGTCGACAATCGGGCGTAACGCCGGGGCTGCTGGCTCGGTCGCCGAGCTCGCATCGGCGGCCGAAGGCTTGAAGCCCGAGCCGACGCTCTTCCCGTTCGAGCGACCATGGCGAAGACGTACGTCTGTGCCTGCGGTGCCTCGTTCGGAACGGAGGCCCAGCTGCAGGCCCACGCGGCGACGTGCGGCGTGTCCCGGGACCCCGGGGGCGACCCCGCCCCCGAGGTCTGAGCGGCTGCCGGCCTCGGCCGTCGAGCGACGCCTCCGGGGACGGCCGACCCCCGAGACCTCTCAACCGTTAAGCCGCGGCAGGGGAACGCACGAGCGTGGCCGGCCTCGACCTGACCCTGTGGATCCCGGTCCTCGCGACGCTGATCCTCGCTGTCGGGACGCTCGCCTTCGCCTACTGGCAGCTCCGCCAGAACCAGCGCCTCCACTCCGCCACGACGCTCCTCGACCTCCGGGAGCGGTTCTATTCCCCCCGATTCCTCCAGGCCCGCAAGGAGCTGAGCGCCTGGCTCCTCCAGGGCGAGCGCGCGATCGAGCCCGACAACTGGGAGGTCGGCGTCTTCTTCCAGCTGCTCGGCTCGCTGACGCGGGAAGGGGTCCTCGACCGCCGCATCGTCCGCAGCGCGTTCGGGACGTGGGTCACGAGCTACTACACCTACTGCACGGAGCCGGTGAACCTCCTTCAGCGCTGGAGGACGGAGAGCAGCGACCCGCTGATCTTCGCGGACTTCGAGTGGCTCGCACGGGCGATCATCGCCGACGAGCGGCGGCTCGCGCCGGACCCTCAGTTCGACGCCTCCCTGCGGGAGGAGGCGCGGTACGTCCTCGAAAGCGAGTCCCGCATCGTCCTCCCGCCCCACCCGTGAGCCGGCGGGCGTCGGGCGGTCCGACGACGCACCGGTCGTGACGCCCGCCGGTGAGTCGCGGGTTCAAGCCCGGCGTGCGTTGCCGGGCCGTCTCGCACGCGCGCGCGGGAGGGGCTCGTGAACCGGAACCTGAGGCTGCTCGGCGTGGGCGTCGGCATCCGCATGTTCGGGAACGCGATGTACGCGCCGTTCATCGCGCTGTTCCTGTACAACGTTCTGCACGTCGCCTACGTCGAGATCGGGATCATCATCGCCGGCATCGGGGCCGTCCAGGTGCCGTTCAACTTCCTGGGAGGGCTCGTCGCCGACCGCGTCTCGCGGCGACGGCTGATCCTCGTCGGGCTCGCCTGCGAGGCGTCCGCGACGGCGGCGCTCGCCTACGCGTTCTCGATCCGGTCGCTGGAGCTCGCGATCGTCACCTCGCTCGTAGGAGGGGTCCTCACGACGCTCGCCGCGCCGGCGTCCTCCGCCTACATCGCCGACTTCGCCGAGGGGACCGAGCGGACGAGGGGGTTCACCTTCTACCGGATCGGCTTCAACGCGGGCTACTCCGCGGGCGTGACGTTCGGAGGGGTCCTGGTCGGGGTGGTGGGTTTCGCCGGCGCCGTCGCGCTCGCGTCGATCGTGATCGCGGTCGGCGCCGCGTTCCTCGCGGTCCTCCTCGCCGACTCGCCCCGCGACGTGCGCGCCACGACCGCCGCGCCCCTCCCGACCCCCGACGGGCCGACGCCGTCGCCGAGCGCGGGGGCTCCCCGCCGGTCCATGCGCTCGAGCCTGGCGATCCTCGCGAGGGACCGCCCGGCCCTCGAGCTCCTGATCGCCGTCGCGCTCGCCGCGCTCCTGCTCGGGCAGTGGTCGATCACGTTCCCGCTCTACGTGCACAACGTCCTCGGGATCTCCTACGCGCTCCTGGGCGCCGGCCTCGCCCTCAACGGGCTCGTGGTCGTCTTCGGACAGTCCGCGACGACCGAGCGGGTCGTCGGCATGCGCCACACGGTGATCGCCAACCTCGGGACCGGGCTCTACGTCCTCGCGTTCCTCGGGCTCGGGGTGGCGGGACTGCTCGGAGCGTTCCCCACGATCGCGTTCTTCGCCGCGGTGGTCGTCCTCACGGTCGGGGAGAACCTGGTGACGATCCCGCAGGCGACGCTCCCGTCCAACCTCGCTCCCCGGGAGGAGCTCGGCGCCTACAACGGGGCGTTCAACATGGTCGGGGGGTTCGGGTTCCTGGCGGCGGTCCTCCTCGGCGGCCTGGTCCTGTCGCTGACCGCCAACCCGCTGCTCATCTGGGTCCTGCTGGTCACGCCCGCGGTCCCGGCGATCCTTTTGTTCCGTCACGCGCGCACGCACCTCAGCCTCGAGGTCGATCGCGCCTGAGCGAGCCCCGCCATCGGGGCCCGGCCCCGCCGGGCGGTCGGGTCCAAGGCTACTTAGGGCCCTGGCGGTCCGAAGGCCGGCCGTGCCCGAGAAGCCTCCCGTCGTCTCGCTGCAGGCTGCCCGGCGCCTCGCGATCGCCAAGCAACGCCTGGACGGACGACGGGCCTCCCGCCCGAGCCGCGAGGCGATCGTCGAGCTGGTCCGCTCCCTTCCCTACGTGCAGTGGGACCCCGTCAGCGTGGTGGCCCCGTCGCACCTCCTCTCCCTGTGGGCCCGGCTCGGCGCGTTCGCTCCGGCGGAGCTCGAGCGCCTCCTGTGGCAGGAGAAGCGTCTGTTCCTCCACTGGACCCCGATCGCCAGCCTCGTCGCGATGGACGACTTTCCGCTCTACGCGTCGCTGATGCGGCGCTACCCAGACTCCCTCTCGAGCTCCTGGGGGTCGCACCGCACCCGCGCGCGCGAGTACCTCGCCCGGCACGCCTCCCTCCGTCGAACGATGCTGCGCGAGCTCGAGGGGGGGCCGCTGACGCTGGCAGGGTTCGGGGACCACGGGCGCACGCGTCGGGCGCACGAAGAATGGGCCCCCTCGAGCGACGTCGCCCAGATGCTCCACCACCTGCTGATGTCGGGCGACATCATGGTGGTGGGCCATGAGGGCAACCAGAACCTCTGGGGGCTGGCGTCGCGCTTTCTCCCCCCGCAGGTCGACCGTCGCGAGCTGTCGGAGAAGGAGGTCGACCGCGAGGCCGCGGAGAGGGCGCTCCTCGGGCTGGGCGTCGCGCGGCCGGACGAGGTCGCCTACTACTTCGTCCGGGGACGGTACCGCGACGTGCGCCGCACCCTCGCCGCGCTCGAGGACGCCGGCCGGGTCCAGCGCGTGCAGCTCGAGGGAGCGAAGGCCCATGATACGGTCTACGTGCATCGGGACGACCTGGCCCTTCTGGACCGGCTCGAAACGCAGCGCCCCGAGGCGCGCGTGGCGATCCTCCCTCCGTTCGACAATCTCGTCTACCACCCGGCCCGGGGCCGGCGGCTGTTCGCCTTCGACTACGTCCGCGAGCAGTTCCTGCCGAAGGAGAAACGCCGGTTCGGGCTCTGGGTCCTGCCGCTCGTCTACGGCGAGCGGTTCGTCGGCCGGCTCGACACCCGCCTCGACAAGGAGCGGGGAATCCTCCGCGTGAACGCCGTCTTTGCCGAGCGGGGTGCGCCGACCGACCGCGCCGTGGCGGTGGCGATCCGCGAGGAGATCGACCGTTTGGCCGAGTTCCTCGGCGCGGGGGTGGTGGCGTTCGGCTCACGGGTCCCGGCCGCCTGGAGACCGTCGCTGCACTGAGGGGCGCCCGAGGAGGGGGCCGGGCGGTGGGGAACGGACGCTCCGTCGACATCGAGCGGGACGATCACCTCGTTCGGGCTCCCGGACGTTCCGGTAAAGAAGGGGGCGGTGACGGGCCCTCGAACTAACTGCTCGGATCGTCGGGCACGCTACGGCAGGTCCCCCGGCTCGGGACGGGCGAGGACGCCCCGCCGCGACCTAGGGGGAGGGGATGACGACCTCGTAGGCCGAACCGGCGGCGCGTCCGGGACCACCGGAGGCGTGCTGATGAGCCTCTCGAAACGCCGGGCTGTCGACCCACGCCTGGAAGTCCTGCTGGCGCTCCCAGCGGGTGGAGACCACGACCTCCCGGCCGCTCGCCTCGCGCCAGACCTCCAACCCGAGGAACCCCGGCTGTTGGTCGACCTTGCCGGCGCGGTGCCGGAACGCCTCGACGATCCGGTCCGCCTCGCTCGGGGAGTCGACCGAGATCCGGTTGACGAGCACCCACGCCATCGGCGCCGGGAACGGGCCTGTGGAGATAGGGTTGGGGGGGAGCCGGGGCGGAGCGCGATTTGGGGCAGGGCCGCGTGGCTCGTCGCCGCGCGGAAGAAGCCCTAATCAGGGGACCGGTGACGACCGTCCATGGCCGAGGAAGCGAGCGGGCCGACGCGCCCGGGCCCGGCGGGCGTCGACCCCGCGGTGGTGCGGGAGCTCGGGGAACAGGTGGAGCAGATCCAGCACTCCATCGAGAGCCTCGTCAACCGGATCAACACGCTGGTCCACCTGCTCGACATCCTGAACAAGCGCGTCGATCGGCTCGAGTCCCGCGCGGAACCCTAGCGCCGGTCGCGTCACTCCGGCGTCCCCCGGGGGTCTGAGGGGGAGCCCCGGGGCCGCGTGAGGCTCACTCGGATCCCGGCGGCGGCCGGGGACGCGCCGAGTTCGAATGCGTGCGGTCGCCGCCGCCGGGGCCTCCCGTTGCCTCCATCCGCGACCGGGGAGAGTTCCCCGCCGGTGGCTGCCCCGCGCCCGAGAGGAGAGGGTCGGTGAGCGGGGTACCTCCGGTCCTCCGGAGCCCCGGGGGGAGCGACTCGGGAGCATCGACCAGCTTCTGGGCGCCCGGCAGGCGCCAGAGGGAGTAGGACGCCAAGCCGACGACGAACGCTGCCAACGCCCCAAAGAGGAGGTCGCCGAGGAACGACCCGAGCCACCGGAGCCGCTCCATCACCTGCGAGAGACCGAAGGAGACCACCAACCCGTCCATCGCCATCACGAACCGGGTGAACACGTCCCGCGACACGCGGCCGAGAAGCCACGTCCCCGCCGGCACGCCGATCAGGACCGGGAGCAGGAGGAACGGGATCAGGTAGAGCGAGGGGGCGGCGACCAGACCGGCGCCGAGGAACTCGGTGAAGAGGAAGTAGGTCGTCAGGGTGAGGCTCGACTCCGCCACCCGGACCTGGGCGAGCGTGCAACGGAACTCGTTCCGAGACAGGCCCTGGTTCCGGAAGAACACGGCCAGCGGAGGTCCGGAGATCGTCGTGAGCGCGTAGAGGAAGCCGATCCCGGGCCCGATCATCGCCCCGCTGCGCCGCTCGTTGGTGAACGGCCGCCGGAGGCCGAGCAGCTGGACGACCACCATCGGAAGGAGCACGGCGTAGACGACGACCTTGACGTCGTTGACCTCGAGGTAGCTGAGCCCGAGCGAGCCCAACACGACCCCGGGAAGCAGCGTCGACACGACGGGCATCGCCCGTCCCCGTGTCGCCGGGATGTACGCCCGTTCCCGGTACAGCAGCGTGACGTTGACCGCGAGCTCGACGATGACGACGCTCGGGTTCAGGACCTTGTTCGAGAACCAGAGCAAGGCGATCGGCGTGACGATCGACGAGAACCCGTAGCCGATCGCCCCGTTGATGACCGCCGCGCCGAGGGCGACGAGGGCCAGCCAGAGGCTCGAAGTTTCCATGAGGCGGACCCGCGCGGGCTCGAACGGGGAGACCCGGCGTAGATACTGCTATCGGAGCACGCCCCCGACCGCTCCCTCCCGAGGCCGGCGCTCGTGGGGCGTCGGTGCCGGCCCCGGCGGCACCGTGCCGGGCGACGGGAGCCCGGGGTCGGAGTTCGAGGCGGACCGAAGCCGAGCGGCCCCTCGGCCGAGCGGCTCGTCCGGCTCGATCCTCGCTGCCCGTAGGACGAGGCCGGAGGCGACCCCCGGGGGGTCGGCGCGCGCGGGGACAGAGCCGGGGCGACGGGGGCGGGACAAGATTTGAAATACGATCGCGACGGCAGAAGGGTAACCTGCCTGCGAACGGCCCCGGGTCTCCCGGGGTTCGATGGGCGGAGCTACACAACAGGAGGTGAGAGACTGTGGAAACAACTACGGAACGCACGATGGGACACGTCTTGGGCATGGTCGGGGGACTCCTGACGCTCGTCGGCGGTCTGGTCGCGGTGATCTTCGGAGCCGTCGACCTGGCCCTCGGACGGGCATTCGGAGCCGCCGGCGCGCTCAGCGAGGCGGTCGTCCTGTTCGTGGTCGGAGCCCTCGTCCTCCTGTTCGCGCATCTGGGCGCGCACGGGTGGAAAGAGCGGCCGGTGGCGAGCGGCGTGATGCTGGTCATCCTCGCCGTCGTCGGCTGGGCCGTGATGGGCACGGGCGCGAACGTGCTGGCGCTGATCGGTGGCATCCTCGCCCTGCTGGCGGGCGTGCTCTACCTGATCGAGCCGGCGCAGCACGTCGTGGCGCGCGTCGCCTCGGCGACCTAAGCCCCGGGCGAGTCGGCGGGTCTCCCCGCGACGCCCCCGGCAGCCAACCCGTTCACCCCCCTTTTTCGGGCAAGGATCCCCGCGGCGGCGCCCGGAATGCTGTGCGCCGTCCAACGGGTCCGGTCGCTTCCCGTCCGCTGACGCCCTCAGGGTGGACGACGGCCAGAGGCACGAGGTCGTTCCGGCGTCGCTCGCTGAGGAAGAACCCCGGTCCGGCGGCGGCCTAGCGCGCCCGGGCCCCCTCCGTCCCTAAATCCACCTGACGCTGTTCGTAGCCCGTGCCCCCGGCCCGACGCCTCGAGGTGGTCATGTTCACCGACATGGTCGGCTACACGGCCTTGGCCCAGGCCGACGAGACCGGCGCGCTCGCCCTGCTGGACCGGCACAACGAGCTCCTGCGGCCGGTGTTCGCGAGGTTCCGCGGGCGGGAGGTCAAGACCGTCGGCGATGCGTTCCTGGTGGCGTTCGACAGCGGCCTCGACGCGGTCGCGTGCGCCCTCGAGATCCAGCACGTCCTTCGGGAGCACAACGTGGGGCAGCCGCCGGCCGAGCGCATCCAGGTCCGCATCGGCGTCCACGTGGGGGACGTCATCCGCCGTCGTGGCGACCTGCTCGGGGACGCGGTGAACATCGCCTCGCGCATCGTCCCCCTCGCTCCCCCCGGAGGGGTCTGCATCACCCAGCAGGTCCGCGACCTGATCGAGAACAAGCTCCCCGCGACGTTCACGAAGCTCCCGCCCACGCCCCTCAAGAACGTGCGGTCC
>DATJUZ010000045.1:0-2808 GCA_035502035.1 Thermoplasmata archaeon | reverse complement strand
GCGGTCGCGTCGATCCCGCCGTACGGGTTGTTGCCCCCGTACCGCGCCCCGTCGCGGGTGCGCACCTCGAAGTGGTTGTTGTAGACGAGGTCGTTCGGCTCTCCGACCGCGAGCCCGACGCCCCCGAACTCGGACACGTTCCCGAAGGTGCCCCCGAGCTCGAAGGTGTCGTTCCAGACCGTGTTCCCGCCGCCCTGGACGCTCCCGGGCTCGAAGAACGGGCCGGCGGGCCAGAAGACCAGTCCGGTGACGCCCCGGCCTCCGAACGTGCACCGGGCCACCAGGTCGTTCTCCGAGCCGTAGAAGGCGACCGCCGCGGGGCCGAGGCTCGAGAGCGCCGGCTGGGCGACCCACGGGTCGAGCGGTCCGGCGCTCACGAGGGCGAACGAGCTGACGTTGTCGAACCAGTAGGGAAGGATGTTCGAGACCGGCAGCTGCGGCCCCGGGAACTGGCTCAGGTTCGTGGCCGTGGAGAACGGCGGCGGCGCGACCGCCTCGGTCGTCGCCGTCGTGCCGACGAACAGGAGGCCCGGGTAGACCGCGTAGCCGTAGTCGTTGTACAGGCCGAAGACGGGGGCGAGGGGGGAGCTCTGGTCGTTGTCGAGGAGGTACGGGTCGGTCGGAACGCCGCTTCCGGACTTCGCGATCGCCGCGATCTGGTCGTTCTCCCACGCCCAGAACGGGGTGTAGATCCCCCGGCTCGCGTCGGGGACGAGCGTGACCGTGAGCGTCAGCGCTCCGCCGACCGTGAACGGCGTCACGACCGGGTCGTACTCGCTGAGCTCGGTGCGCAGCGTGTAGTTTCCGGGCGCGAGCCAGAGCGTCCGGGTCGTGATCATCGGAGCGATCGACGACTCGGGGGTGTAGCCCGGAAGGATCGACTCCGCGTGCGACGTGAGGATCTGGAAGGCGTTGGATGGCGTGCTGTCGATCGTCACCGGATACGACCCCTCGGGACCGCTCGCGTTCCAGAGCCCGGTCAGCTGGGTCGGGCCGGTCGACATCGTAGCGTAGACCGGAAGGTCCCCGGGACCCCCGGGGGCGTCGCTCCATGCGACGTTCGCTCCCGTGGCCGTCTCCGCCGTCTCGCTGCCGTAAGCGAACGCCGACGGGACCGCGTGGTAGCCTCCGCTGCCTCCGTTCGCAGCCGGGTCCCAGTAGGCGAGCCCCAGGCTGGCGTCCGCGGCGATGAGGTCCGCCTGGCTGCCTCCTCCGGGCCCCCCGATGTCCAGCTCGAAGTCGTTCGGGAGCCCGGTCGGGTTCAGCGTCGCCCCGTTCGCCGTGAACGGAGCGTAGGCGCTCGCCCCGGAGCCGTGGCTCGGCTGGGAGTTGAACTCGACGAAGTCGTACGGCTTGTTGAACGACTCGCCCGGACCGACCAGCTGCGCGGAGAAGTTCACCTGCTGGCGGTCGCCCACGACGGTGGAGTTCAGAAACAGCGTCAGGTTGAACGGGTACCGGATCGGCGTCGGTATCGTGAGGCTCGAGATGTAGACCTCGTTCCCCACGACCTCCCCGTGCGGACCGTGGGCATAGACCGCCCAGATGAGCGGGACGGCCCCCGAGAAGTTCCAGAGGTTCGTCTCGAGCACCATGTAGTGCTCGGACGGGTAGAAGACGACGACGTTCTGGGCCCAGAACTCGTACGGCGTGCCGACGAGGGCGCCCTTCGGCGCGCTCGTATGGCCGAAGAGGTCGACGCTCGTCAGCACCGCGTCCAGCTGGATCGCGAAGCCGTCGGCGCCCTCGCCACCGAGGTTCAGCGCCCGTATCCCCGTCGCGTTCGCGGTGATCGACGCCCGAACGCTCGAGGTCTGGACCCCCGACGGAGGACCCTCCACCGAGCCGCTTCCCGAGAGGCCGTAGTAGGCGACCCCCACGGGGGCCGGCGCGGCCGTGTAGAGCGGCACGATCGAGCCGGCGGCCTTGCTCGAGGCGAGCTCGCTGGGACTGGCGGGGGGACGAGGAGGGAACAACTGCGTCGGACAGACGGGGGAGGAGGCTTGGGCGGAGAGGAGGCTCGTCATCGCTGAGGCGAACGGGTCCGAGTGGGCCAGCAGGGTGCCGAAAGCGCCGGGTCCCTCCGAGCTCGAGGACGTGTTGATCGACGACGAGCCCGGACCGATGGACGCTCCCGGCAGGCAGGGACCAGAAGGAAGTGTGACCGACGGCGCCGAGGGGTTCCCTGGGCTGGCATTGACCGCGGCGACAGCCGACGACGGCGACGCGACGACGGAGATCGGCGCGGGAGCGGGGGAAGCGCCCGACGAGGCGTCCGTCCCGGCAGCATCGGAGCGGGCCGGCGCCGGAACCACGAGGAGCCCGCTGAGAAGAAGGGCCGCGACCGCCGCGGTCGCCGCAAGCACGCGGCTGGCCCGTGGGTGCAAGCAAGCTTGCACGTTTCCCCGAGGCGGCGGCCCCCCATGAGCCTTGTCGCCCGCCGTGCGGAGGAGGAACGCCTCCCCTCCGGGAGCGCCGCGGTTGGCGGACCCCAACTCGGAGCGAGGTGAGACTCTCCGGCAGGGGCTCGGGAGCTGTGCCGGCCCGGGGGCCCCAGGACCCCTGTCGGAGGAGGGTAAGGGGGCCGCGCGCACGCGACCCCCTCGGTGGGTTCTAGGGGGCTCGCATCAGCATCAACGGCCGCGGCAGCGCGGCGAGCGTTCCTGCGGCAGTACCGAGGGGGAGCGCCATCGGTAGGGCGGTCCCCGCGGGCTCAGTTGGGGCGACCGTCGGCGCCGGCAGCAGACAGCGTGGGCAGATCACCGTCTCCTTGAACGAGACCGACTCCTGGAGGTTGGCGCCGTTCAC
>DATJUZ010000044.1:0-5192 GCA_035502035.1 Thermoplasmata archaeon | reverse complement strand
ACCTGCCCGCTTGTCCGAACGCTGTCCCCAGGATTCTTGAAGCGGGCGGAGCCCGGCACCGTCCGCAACCGACAAACATCCGTTTGCAATATCTGTGTAAAGCATTACACGCATCTAACCACCCCCAGACATCGAAAGTTGCAGTGCGGGTGGGAACTGAGCGTCCTCCGACGGGCAGCCGGGTAGGGATCGACCCCCTGAGGCAACCGCCGGGGCTCCAGGTTGGCCTTCGGCATGCGCCGTATAACTCGTGTTATACGCCGTCTCGAGAGAGAACCGGACCGCAAGGGCTCGGGTTTCCGAGTGTAGCGCCGATCACTGGGGGCACAAACACGTC
This sequence comes from Thermoplasmata archaeon, assembly GCA_035502035.1. Classification (GTDB taxonomy): domain Archaea; phylum Thermoplasmatota; class Thermoplasmata; order Lutacidiplasmatales; family UBA184; genus Lutacidiplasma. The sequence goes on along the minus strand of DATJUZ010000044.1, from coordinate 4,855 downwards.
AATATACGAGCTACAGGCATGTCACAACCGTAACTATAGTGTCTACAGTATGATGCATGGCGAAGTTAGCGAGTTTCCACGCTGAAGGGGTGGGGTTTGGACCGACTCCTGCCCGCGATCGGGGTCCGGACCCAGGGTCGGGCCCCTTGCATCGACTCTCCCTTCGGGCGGATAGGGACCTAAGTGTCCGTAGACACGCTGTTACCATTGTTCAATGATTCAGGCACTAGATTGTAAGAACCTTCACCCGGAACGACCAGCCGCCTCGTCCGTAGCGGGGGTCATCGGTCAGCAGCTCCTCGCAGCCTGCCGCCTCGAGCGCTCCCAGCATACCCAGCGTCGACCAGGAGAGCTCGGCTCCCCCTCGGATCCCGGCCGCTGCCGCATGGTAGGCCCGTCCGTCCAGAGGCAGGACCGTCAACCGCTGACGGAGTTTGTCGAGGGCCGCCAATCGCGCGGCGCGCCCCTTGGCCGGGCCCCGCGAGCAGAGGACCGCCAGCTCGAGCAGGTTGGCCTCGGTCGTCGCAAGCTCCGCCCCTCTCGACCTGCGGAGCAGCTCTCGGACCTTCACGGAGCCCTCGAGAAGTCCGAGGAGGACGCCCGTGTCGAGCGCCCGCATCAGCGCCCCCGAAGGTCCCGGACCCGCTGGCGAACCGATCTTCCCGACCGGGTGCCCCAGGCTCCGGCGAGATCGTCCAGGCCCCGGCGCTGCTCGAGAAGCCGCCGGACGACCGAGGTGAAACTCTCCCCCGACCGCTTCTCGCGTTCGAGCGCTTCGTAGACCGCCTTCTGCAGGGCGATGTTGTGTGACGGCATCTACATCCGCATATGCATATGTTGTAAATACCCTCGGTTCGTTCCGCGACCCACCACATACCGCTTGATGCCACGACCCCACGGGCGGTCGCCTGGGGGCACGAGCTCGAGGGGCGAGGAACGGGAACGACAAGGTACGCCGCCGTTATCGCCTCGGTCTCATCGGGGCCGCGGATGCCCCGAGCCCGGGTCCGATCACCGAGGGTGGCCCTCGCCACCTGGGCCGGGTTGCCGAACCTCGGACCGGACGACCGGCGTCTCGCCGACGCCCTGACGGCGCTCGGCGCCGAGGCGGTTCCGTGCGTCTGGAACGACCCTCGGGTTGCCTGGGGGGACTTCGACCTGGTCGTCGTGCGCTCGACTTGGGACTACCACCGGCACCTCCGCGCGTTCCTCGCGTGGACCCGCCGGGTTGCGCGCAGCACTCGCCTGTGCAACGACGTCGCCACGATAGGCTGGAACGCTCGGAAGACCTACCTGCGCGCGCTCGAGCGCGAGGGACTCCCGATCATTCCGACCCGGTGGATCGGACGGGTCGGGGAGCTCACCGGGCTGCCGAAGGACGGCACGTGGCGCCGCGTCGTTCTGAAGCCGGTGGTCGGGGCGAGCGCCGAGGGTGCCGTCGTCTTCGAGAAGGCGGACCAGGAGGGGGCGAGAGGGCACTTTCGGAGACTTCGAAGGCACGGGCTCGTGATGGCCCAGCCGTACCTCGAGACCGTGGAGCACCGGGGGGAACGCTCGCTCGTCTTCCTGGACGGACGCTTCTCCCATGCGGTGTTGCGCAAGGCGTCCCTGGCGACACGGGGCGGTCCTCGCGACGGGGCTCCGGTCCGCGTCAGCGACGCGGAGCTTCGACTGGCCCGCCGCGTTGTCCGGCACTTGCCGAGGCGTCCGTTGTACGCGCGCGTCGACATGGTCGACCGGTTGCCCGACGGGGCGCCGGCGCTCATGGAGGTCGAGCTGATCGAGCCGCTGCTCTACCTCGCTCGCTCCCCCGACGCGGCCGGGGTCCTCGCACGCGCCATCGTACGCTCGGCCCGTGCCGGACGCTCCTCTGCCTCCCGGCCGAGCCGACGGTTTGCCCCCGACGTGCCCGGCCGGCCGGTCACCTCAAGGAGACCCCGTCCGTGACCGTCGCCCGCCGAAGGGCTCGTTCGTTGGACGGTCGGCCCCCTTCCGCTCCCCGTCCGCGTGCGGTCGTCCTGCTGCGGGCGGTGAACGTCGGGGGCCACGTCCTCCCCATGACGACGTTCCGGTCCGTGCTCCGCGAGGTCGTCGGTTCGGAACCGACGACGGTCGGAGCCAGCGGCAACGCCGTCGTCGAACTGACACCGGGACGTGATCTCGCGACGTGGGAGCACACGATCGCCCACGCGCTGGAGCGGGCCCTCGGCTGGGAGGCGGATGTCTTCGTCCGACCGGCGGAGATGTGGGAGCGCCTCGTCGCGGGGAACCCGTTTCCCTCCGAGGCAAGGAGCGATCCCGCGCACTTGGTCCTGGCGACCCTGAGCGCCGCGCCGACCGAGTCCGCGTGGAAGGCCCTCGACCGTGCGATCGTCGGGCGGGAGCGGGTTCGGCCGGGTGAGCGGGCCGCCTACATCGTCTATCCGGACGGCATCGGCCGCTCCAAGCTCACGACCGCGGTGATCGAGCGGTCGCTCGGAGTCCGAAGCACGTCGAGGAACTGGAACACCGCTCTCGCGCTCCTTCGGTTGCTGGCGTCGACCCCCTAGCCTATCGCGGGGAGGAGGGCTCAACGTTCCCCGCGCGCCTTCGCAGAGCGCTTCGTGCAGAAAGGGCAACGGTCTGAACCGTTACAAGCGAGGAGCCCCTCCGGGGGAAGAGGGGGAGACCGCGGGCGACACCGCGGGGCCCGGGATGCCGTTCGTTCGCGACGAAGGGTCCGTCTTTCCTGCCCCCCTCGAGAGAGTCTGGGCGTTCGTCGGCTCGGGGGCCCGCCACGGAAGGGCCCACGGGCACTCGGCGATGCGGCGAAGGCGCCGGTCTCCGCGGGAGGGCACGTACTCCTGGACCCAGCCGTTCGAGGGCACTGAAAGCCGATTCGTCATGCGCTGGCACGCCTACTATCCCCTCGGGATCGCCTACGATGTCCTCGAAGGCCCGTTCCGGGGCTCGCGGTTCTTCCTGTTCTACGAGGCGCGCGGAAGCGAGACCGCCGTCACGGTACTCGGTGACTTCCGCTCGCCGACGCTCCCGGCGTCACGGATTCCAACGGCGGTCCTCGACTTCTTCGCGCTCGAGTTCGAGCAGGACCGCCGCGCGATCGTCGCCGACCTCGCCGCGGCCAGGACCGGGCGGGCGCGGTCCCCTACGCCTTCGGGGCGCGTCCACGACGGACCAGGGCGAAGCTCCCGGCGGCCCCGGCAGCCGCGACGGCCCCGATCCCTCCCCAGAACCAGGCCGGGGCGTGCGCGAGGTCGCCGAAGAGAGGGGCCGCCGGCGCGCTGACGTGGACGACGACGGAGGCGTGCGCCGACCCGTGCGCCGAGTCGTTCGCCCACACCTGGACCGTGTAGGAGCCGGCGCTCGCAAAGCTCTCGACCGGATAGGCGAGCGAGCTGCTCAGCCCTTTCGCGAACACCCAGGAGAAGTTGAACGGCCCCTCGCCGCCGGTCGTGTTCGCGAAGAACCCGACCGACGCCCCGGGCCGGGGGTTCGACGGGTCGACCGCGAGCTCCACCGTGGGTGCCGCGGCCACCGGCACCTCAACGCGCGCGGTGGCGACCGCGCCGTCCGCGTCGGTCGTGGTCAGCCGGACCTCGTAGGATCCGCTCGCGGCGAAGGCGTGCTCGACCGCCGGGCCGTAGGCCGGGGCCCCGCCGTCGCCGAAGCTCCAGGTGTAGTTCAGCGGTGCGGAGCCCCCGGAGAGGAGGGTGCCGGTGAACGCGATCGGGACGCCGACGTCGCCGGCGCTCGGGGATGCCGAGACGTCGACGAGCGGACCGGCCGCGACAGTGACGGTCGGACCGGCCACGGCGGCCCTCGCGCCGACCGCATCCGTCACGTTCGCCGAGACGGTGTAGCTGCCGACCGCGTCGTAGGCGTGCGTGAGGACGAGCGACGGCCCGGGCCCGCTCGCGTACCCCTGGCTGCCGTCCCCGAAGTCGACCGCGGCCGTGAACGGGGGCGTGCCGTCGACCGGCAGGACGGTGAACGTTACGTTCGCTTGGACCTCGGTCGCCCCGGTGCTAACGTCCATGGTCCCCGCCGGCGGGAACTCGTAGGCCCAGGTCGCGTTGTAGTCGTCGGTGCCGTTGGTGCCGGCGACCAGGATCGGGGTCGTTCCGGTCCCATCGAGCGCGAGGCCGAACCCACCGATCGCGGGGGGCGAGGACGTGGGGCTCTCTTCCCCCCAGACCCCGGCGTCGAACGACCAGGTCTCCGCCTGGTAGAGCCCGGCCGAGTTGAACCCGCCGAACAGCACGAGGCCGGGGAGGCCCGGGTCGTCGACCATCCCCCCCTGGGCGATTCCGGGCGGCGAGGCGGCGGGGGTGACGTTCCACCACTGGCCCGAGTACAGCTCCCACGTGTCGTCCCAGACCGTCAGGAGGTCGGCGCCGCCGAACATCACGAGGTCTCCCTGGACCGGGTCGTAGGCGAGGGCGGTGAACCCCCGGGGCGGTGGCGCGACCGAGACGGTGAGCTCGACCCAGCCGGCCCCTCCCTGCCAGACCCAGGTCTCGTTGCTGCAGACGAGGAAGAACAGCTCGATGACGCAGCCGCCGAAGAGGACCGAGCCGTTCTCCTCCGGTTGCGGGTCGAACGCCATCGCCGCCCCCTCCCCCGCGGGGGGTGCGGCGCTGTAGGCGCTGACGTTCGTCCAGACGCCCCCGCGGTAGAGCCACGTGTCGTTGAGCATGACCCCCTTGGCGCCCTGGCCGCCGAACAGCAGCATCCCGTGCATGTTCGCGTCGTAGTCGAGGGCCGCGTACTCCCGCACCGGGGGGTCGTCGCGGTGGGCCGTCACGTTCGCCCACGTCCCGTTCGAGAAGAGCCAGGTCTGATTGTCGGGGCACGG
>DATJUZ010000043.1:0-11731 GCA_035502035.1 Thermoplasmata archaeon | reverse complement strand
GGCAGTACCGAGGGGGAGCGCCATCGGTAGGGCGGTCCCCGCGGGCTCAGTTGGGGCGACCGTCGGCGCCGGCAGCAGACAGCGTGGGCAGATCACCGTCTCCTTGAACGAGACCGACTCCTGGAGGTTGGCGCCGTTCACCGTGACGTGGCCCGAGGCCGGCGTCGGCTCGTAGTAGACGTCCCCGCTGTAGTGCGAGTCGGGGATAGAGAACGGATACGTCCCGTTCGACGCCGTGAACACGTCCGTCGTCGTCGTGCTCTCCTGGTATCCTCCGCCGTTGAACGACACGGACCACTCGAGGCCCGACGGAAGCCCGGTCTCCTTGAAGGTCACGCTGAACGTCGGCGGCGTGAAGACCACCGAGACGTTCACCGGCCCGTTGGAGACCGTGATCGTCCCGGAGGAGGGGCTCGCGCCGTACTCCGTGGTCGAGCTCACGCTGTAGCCGTACTCTCCGTTCGCTTCGGTGAACAGGATCGTCGCGACGTGAGCCGTCTGCGGCGTCCCGTCCAGCGTGACGGTCCACGGCGCTCCGGTCGGCAGGCCGGTCTCCGTGAACCGGACGCAGGAGAGCACGCGGAAGGTCGCGGAGGCGGTGTTCGAACCGGCGTCCGTGGCCACGAACGTTGCCGGCCCGCACGGGGTTCCCGTCGGGAGGTCGGCCGTGCAGCTGAAGCTCCCCACCGCGCCGGTCTCCGTGCTGCACAGACCGACACCGGAGGTCGTGTTGACCGAGACGCTGGAGTTCTCCGCGAATCCGGCCCCCGTGAAGGTGATGCTCGTACCCCAGTCCCCCTCGGTCGGGCTCAGGCTGAGGGTCGGCAGGACCACCACCGAGACGGTCGAGGCGTCCTCGAGGGTATCGGCTGCCGTGAACGCGTAGTCGCCCGCCGCGGTCGCAGGGAGGCGGTAGTCACAGCTGAACCCGCCGCTACCGGAGGTCGTGGTCGAGCAGCTCGTGCCCCCGGCCCACGTGACGCTGACCTCCGCGTTCGGCGCGAAGTCCGTACCCGCGAAGGCGAGCGTCGTTCCGACCGAAGCGGTCGACGGCGTGACGGTCAGGCAGGCCGCGGCGTCGAACGAGATCTCCTCGGTCAGGTTCGCGCCCGCGACGGTGACCTCCCCGGAGGAGGGGGATCCCGCGTAGCAGTGTGCCCCGAGCGTGTAGTTGTACGTCCCGTTGAACTCGGAGAACTCGACCGTGGACGTGTTGGAGCTCACCGTGTTGCCGTCCATCGAGACCCACCACGGGCTGCCCGCGGGGAGACCCGTGGCGGAGAACGTGACGACCGGCAGCGAGGCCTCGAGGTCCACGTAGCTGGCCGCGTTCAGCGGCCCCCAGCCGGTGGAGAGGTCGTAGCCGACCACCGCCGGGCGAAGGTGCGCGCTGTCCTCGTGGACGGAGCCGTGGACGACGTCCAGGAACGGCGGGGTCGACAGCGCGCCGGCGTACTGATCCTGTCCCCACTGGTAGGCCTGCGGGTCGAGGAACCCGAGGCGAGGCTGGTGCTCCTGAGCGAGCGCGAAGTCGATCTCGCTGACGACACCGGCCTCCACCGGCGTCGCGACGCTCGTCCCAGCGATCACCCGGTCGTCCGAGCCGGGAGTGGCGTAGCTGGCGACCGTCTGGGTGACGTTGTCCCAGGTGATCTGGATCTCGGTGTTGTTGGCCATGGCCGCGATATCCGGGCTTGCCCGATCACTGCCGGATCCGGCCCCAGCGATCACGCCGTTGACATCCGACGAGCCGGCCTCCCAGTCGGTCTCGGGGAAGCTCAGCGAGATCCCGCCCGTGGTACCTCCGCACTGGCCCCCAGCGCAGGGGAACGTCCAGGGCACCTCCCCCGCGCACTCCCCTCCGGCCGCATGACAGACGGTGTACTCGTCGGTCGTGCTCGTGTTCGCCCGCTCGAGGGTCGTCGGGACGAGCGTGAGCGTCGTGCCCCCGACGGCCACGTCCCCGAACGTGTCGTAGGCTTGGGCGGCCGGCGTGCACGGCCGACCGATGGAGAAATCCCCCGAGCCGGCGAGGACGGTGATGCCGCGGGCCTGGGCCTGCTCGAGGAGGGAGAACCAGGTCGAGTCGTTGAGCTCGTCGCAGTAGGGCAGCCCTCCGCCGTACGGCACCTCGACCTCGGCCCAGGAGTTGCTGATGACCGAGACGTTCTGCAGCCCGCGGACCGTGGCGCTCGTGTCGCTGCCGCCGGTGGCGCTGATCGCCGCGGGCGACGGGCTCAGCACGTCGGCGAAGTCGGTGTCGACCGTGCCGAGCAGCGAGCTCGTTCCGCCGAAGACCTGGTAGACGCTCGCCCCGGGAGCGAGCGAGCCGGCCATGTCGACGTCGAGCGTGTTCTCGAAGTCGGAGCCGTCGCCGATCGGGCCGATGCACGAAGCGCTCAGTCCCTCCGAGCCGGCCGGGTCGTCGTAGGCGTAGCCGGCCTGCGGGACCGATACGACCTGCGGCTGCGGCTCGCCGGTCGGTAGGGTGAGATTGAGGTAGTTCGAGACGTCCGGCGCGTAGAAGTCCCAGGCGTACTCGCTCGAGCTCTGGTTGTCACAGAACGGTCCCATGTAGGTCGCATTGTCGACCGGGCTCGTCCAAAGGAGCGTCGCGATGTTCTCTTCGCCCGTGCTCGGTCCCTGGAACCCCACCGACCCGAACAACGGCGTGACGTTGTAGGCGACCTGGAGGTCCGAGCCCGGGATCGCCTCGCCGGTGAACTCGGTGTTCGCGTAGTTCGGGATCGGCTCCGGGTAGGCATAGCCATCGATCGTCGTGCAGGTGAACACCTGACAGGGGTCGTTGCCGTCCAGCGGCGCCACTGCGGTGGAGGCGTGAGGCCCGAGGCCTCCACCCACGAGGTCGGTCGTGATCATCGGGTTGGAGAAGTTGCTGAGGCCGTCCACCGAGAGCACGTACGGGGCGAGCGGCGCGGGGAGACGGGGGGAGCTCGCGGGTGCGAAGAACGTCGTACCCTCCATCGAGAATCGGGCGATGCTCGTGTGGAGCACCTGCTCGACCTGCCCCGGGGTGGCGGTGAACCCGATCTCGACGTGGTCGGGGTAGGCGACCACGGAGGAGAGCCCGAAGGCGCCGAGGTAGCCGAGGAACTCCTGATAGACCGACGCCGGCTGGCCGAACTCTGCGTCGAACTGCGCCGCCGTGAGGTACTCGTGGTACTCGGGGGAGGCAGGGTCGCTCAAACCCTGGAGGAGCGCCGCGAGCGCGGCCGGGTGTGCGTAGTGGAGAGTGAAGAGGACGTTCAGTTCGGCGGAGGCCGGCTCGGCCCCGAGACGCACCGCGCCGGCGACACCCAGGCCCGGTCCGTTCATGGCGACGGCCGCTGTCGGGGCGGCAAGCAACGCTCCCACCGACCAGCCGGCGGCCCCCGACTCTCCCAGCGAGGTCGGTCCCCCCGGAGTTGACACCGGAGATTGGGCAACTCCAGAGCTCCCGGAAGCGGAAGCCGCCGTCGCCGCCCAGGCGCTCGCCAGCAGCAGGACCGCGACGGCTCCGATCAGCACTCGTCCCTGACGCGCATACATCGTTCGCGGGTCTCGCGCCCATCGTAGTTCGGACATCAGCTCCTCCGTCGAACCTCGGCGAAGAACGCATATGCCGCTAGATTACTCCCGGAACGCACATGTGCGCGATCGGCCGCTCCGCTCCCTCCCAGGGGGCCCGCGGCGATCCTCCTCGTTCCGGACGCTTGCGAGCCAGCGCCTTCGGGACCCGGCGTCGGTCTGGGCTCCGTCCCCCGGCGACCCGGGGATAGAGGGCCGGCGGATGCATGCCCCGGCCGACCTTCCGTGTGTCGGACGGGACTCGGAGCTCGCCGGATACCTCCGGGCGCTCAGTGAGGCCGAGCAGGGGCACGGCAGTGGCTGGATCGTCACCGGCCCCGCCGGGATAGGGAAGTCACGACTGCTCCGGCGCGTCGCGGACCTCGGCCGCCAGCGCGGCTTCGACGTGCGCTGGGGCTACGGGCTCGAGGGATCCGTCTCCCCGTTGACGCTGTTCCGGCAGGTGCTCGCTTCGGCCACGAAACCTCCCGACGGGGAGTCCCCGATGGGCCGCAGAGATTCCGAGGGCGAGTCGTCACGGCCGGTCGACCTCGCGACCTTCGAGACCCTCGGACAGCTCGCGGAGGCCGGGGCGCGCCAGCCCCAGCTCCTGCTCCTGGACGACGTCGAGGCCGCGGACCCGGAATCCCTCCGCTGCCTCGAGCTCCTCGGGCGGTCCCTTGCCGATCGGCGGATCGTGGTCGTCGCGGCGAGCCGCGTCGACGGAAGCCTCGAAGCGCCGAACGCCGTTCGCCCGGCGCTGCTCGCGCTGCGGCGGGCCGGTCACTTCTCGTGGGCCGAGCTGCCGCCGCTCTCGGCCGAGGCCGGGATCCAGCTCGCATCGCTGCTCCTCGAACAGCCGCTCTCGTCGCTCCGGGGTTCACCCTCGCTGGTAGAGCTCGTCCGGGTCTCCGAAGGCTCGCCGTACTTTCTTATCGAACTGGTCTCGCGCTGGGGGGAGCAGGCCGCGCCGGCGGCGCAGCTGGGACGGGCGACGCCACCGCTGGGTGCCGAACGCTCCGCGCTCTCCGACGTCGAGCTCCTTCCCCCGATCCGCTCGGTCGTCCAGGATCGTCTCGCGCGCCTGTCGGGGGAGGAGCGGAGGCTGCTCGTCACCGCGGCTCATCTGGGCCTCGAGTTCTCGGCCGAGCCGATCGCGGCCGGTACTGGGACGCCTCTCGCGCAGGTCGACGCGAAGCTGCGAGCGGTCCTCCGGAGAGGGGGGCCCATCGTCGCAGGAGCGCAGCGGTACCGCTACGCGTTCCGACACGGCCTGGACCGGGACGTGCTGCTCGCCGAGCGTTCGCAGGGTCCCCCGTTCGGCCCTTCCCTGGTGCGCTGGTGGGCAGCGCATCGGCCCGACGACCCCGTGACCGAGGCGCGCCTACGCGCTGCGATCGGAGACCGGCCCGGGGCGCTCGCCTGCGTACGTCGGGCGACCTCGGTCCTCCTCGCACGATCGGCGTACCGCTCGCTCCTCGAGTTGCTGGCCGGGGAGAACGCCGTCCTTTCCCTGGGATCCTCCCCTGAGCTCGGCCGGTTCCTGCTCGGAGTGGTCGGTCAGCTCCGCGATCGACTCGAATCGGACTGGGCCGGGGAGGTGCTCCGCCGCCTGCCGCTCGAGCAGCTGCCGGCCGAACTCCGATGGACCGCCTACGTCTGGCTGATCGAGAACACCGCGTTCCGCGACGCGGAGGGCGCCCGGAGCGCACTTCGCGCGCTGGAGCAGGCGACGGCGCCGGGCGGTTGGGCCGAGGGCGCTGCGGACCGGCGAGCCCTGCTGCCGTATCTTCGCGCGCTGGTCGACTTCCCCGTTGCCTCCCCTCAGATCTCGATGGTCCCGGCGTTCCTCGCCGCGGCTCGTGGCCTGGACGCTCGGCGGCACGCGCTCGAGCGGGCTCGCCTGCTCTACCTAGCGATATTGTTCGCGGCCCAGGACGCCCGGTGGACGACCGCGCGGAGGGCGGTCTCCGAGCTCCGGAGGACCCTCGCTGCGGATCGCCGTCCTTCCCTAGCCGTTCGGCACCTGGTCCGATCCGGTGAGGGGTTCCTCGCCTACGAGCTGGGAGAGATCGACCGGGCGTGCCGGATCGAGCGACCCCTGCTCCGACAGTACCGGCGGCGGGGCGAGCTCGGGCTGGAGGCCCGGTCGCTGATGAACGCCGCCTCCTACGAGCTGCCGGCCCGGCGACTGGCGGCGGCGCGGCGACACCTCCAGCGGGCCGAGGAGATCCTCTCGGTCCTCGGCAATCCTCGCCAGCTCGCCGCGTGCCGGACCCTGCAGGGATGGGCCGAGATCCTCGAGGGGCGCTGGGACGCGGCCGAGAACACGTTTCGGGCGATCGAGCACCTCGAGACCGGCTCCGACCCCGGGTCCAGTCGCTGGGCGGCCGAGGTCGGCCTCGCGCTCCTCGACGCGGAACGCGGGCATGCGGACCGAGCGCTCCGCCGCCTGGACGCCCTTCATCCCCGTCCCGGGCTTCTTCCGGACTCCTACCGCACGGAGTATTACTCCAGCCGTGCCCGCGCCCTCGAGCTCAGCGGTGACCGAGAGGCTGCCCGACGGCTGCTCACCGACGTGCTCGCCAGGATCCGAGCTCCCGCGGCGGACCGCGCCGAGCTCATCGCCCAGCTCGTGCGTTGGCACGGGAGCTACGGGGACCGCACCGGGCGGCGGCGCTGGGAGCGGAGGTGGGGCGAGCTGCCTCGGGGGATTCGCCAGGGAGGGCCGGATCGGTGGCGCTGGATCGGTAGCTTCGGTCGGACCGTTCCGACTCCCCGGGGCCCGCGCCACGCGGGCGAGCCCCCTCGCCTCGAACCCGGCCCCCGTGTTCGGGAGCGTCTCATCGGCCTGCTCCGGGCCACCTTCGAGGCCGGGGATCCCGGCGCCCACGCGCCTGCGCTCTCGGAGGCGGAGCTCGCGGCCCGTGGCGGGATCCCTCGGGATCGGCTCGCTCGGACGCTCCGGCGGCTCTGCGCCGAAGGCGCGGTCGAGCGGCTCCGTGTCCGCTCCATCGGTCGGGAACGGCAGGTCTACGTCTATCGCCTGGCCCAGATCGACGCTGCGGGACGACCGAGCGGCTCGCCTCCCGGACCCGAACGCTCCCTCGGTCCTCTACCAGCTCCCTCACAGGGCCGGGCGGGAGTCCCGAAGCTCGTGGGGGCCCTGCCTCCCCTCAGACTAGGGACCTCGCTGCTCCCGGCGTCGCCCCGATCGGGAGGAACCACGGAGGGCAGCCCGACGACGACGGTCGACCTGCGGTCGGCACCCACCTCCGGGCGCAGGTCGGCCGCGCGTCCCCGGCCGTCTCGCGAGCCGGATCCCTCTCGTGAGCTCGAACGCTAGACGGTAGATCCCGCGAGGGACTTCGTCCTCCTCCGACCGCGGCCGCCGGGAGAGCCTCGGCGACGGTCGACGCCGGAGTTCGGGAGCGGCCGGCCCCGCGAGGTCCACCGTCGCGCAGAGGCTTTATTCCGCGGGTTATACGGCAGTCGCCATGACCGCGCGTCGGGCGTTTTTGGTAGTGAGCATTGCGGCGATGACCCTGGTCTCGATCGGGCTCGGCGTGCTGGGCGCGCAGTCCGGCTCCTTCGAGGTGGCTTCGTCCCACGGGTCTGGACTCTCCCAAACGATCACGTCCCGGCAGGGACCGGCGCCCTCGCTTTCCTCGCGACTGAGTTACGAGCATCAGGTCCTCTCGACGGCAAAGGCGGATCACATCCCGCTTAGCGCCGTCTCCCTCCCGAACCTTCTCGGACAGGCGAAGGTCTCCGACGGCGTCGTCTCGCCGCTCACCCGCGTCGCCCCGGCCCCGATGGGGATCGGGACGTTCGGCGTTTCGAACACGACCGGCACGCCGACCGCCTACAACCTCCGCACGTCCAGCTGGGAAGGCTCGATCACGATCGACAACGTCAACACGTTCATGCTCGACAACGACGGCGCGCTGTCGACCAGCGGCGCCAACAACACCTTCGGCGTCCAGCTGAACACCGTCACGAACGATACGACGGTCTTCGGCCAGAGCACCTACGCATTCTGGACGCAGAACGTGCTGTACTGGAACCTCGTCCCCGGCACGGTCACGTTCCTCGACAACATCTGGAACTTCTCCTCTCCGGCGGTCTCGCTCCAGAGCGGGACGATCTACTCCGGGAACGGGACGCCGGTCTACCCGGAGTTCTACTACGACTTCGGGCCGACGATCCCGGTCACGCTGCCGGTGACGATCCACCTCTACCTGAACACCAGCACGACCGACCTCGCGGGGATCGGCTACTCGACCGTCCGCTTCGGCTACGACATCGTCAACGCGGCCCACGGGACGACCGAGGCGGCCGGGGTCTACGACACGGTGCTGTTCAACTCGACGCTCCCGTACGCGAGCGTGCCGGCCTCGCCGTTCCTGGTCGACGGCTCGCAGCTGACGCCGACGAACTTCCTCCTCTACGACGCCGAGATCATGATCGGCGGTCCGGGGGGAGGGACGACGACCAGCATCTACGGGATCAACGCGACCGAGAGCCTGCAGTACTGGAACAGCTCGCTCGGCCGCTACGTCAACCCGCCGTCGGCCTGGAACGTCGGCACCGACACCGGCGAAACCTCCGAGGGGATCGCGGAGTCCTACACCACCCCCGGCATCGTCCACGTGACCGCCGGCCCGTCGATCCCGACGCCGTTCTGGAACGCCACACCGGGCGGTAATCTCGGGCAGGCGACGTTCTCCGGAACGCTCTCCCCCTCGAATGCCTTCGTCTTCTTCACCCCGGGCGTGGGCTTCGACGAGAGCACGGCGGCGTGGGCCCCGACCCAGACGGCGAGCCACGTCCGCTACGTCCTCCCGCCCGGGACCTATACCGTCACGGCGATGCTCAGCGACTACACCCCCGTGACGTCGACCGTCACCGCCGGCGGGGGAGGGAGCGTGACGCTCCACCTCAGCCTCAAGCACAACCTCGCCGAGGGGGTCTACACGCCGCTGGACGCCTGGAACAACGGCCAGCTCGCGGCGATCTCGCTGTTCGGCCGCGGGACCGCCTCCCAGCCGTACGTCCTCGATAACAACCCGGCGCACGGCGGGCTCGACCCGGTCTTCGGGGAGTTCAACGACTACCTGTTCCCGGTCTTCCCGGGCGTCCTCCTCGCGGGCACGACGGCGCACGTCGATCTGATCGACCCGTCGCTGCTGAACGTCACCTACCCGTCCTCCGACTGGGCCGGACTCGAGAACCTCGACCTGCCGGTGACGAACAACCTGCAGTTCGAGATCTTCGACGCCTCCGACGTATCGATCTGGGGCGGGCAGGGGATCAGCGGCTGGTTCTTCTTCGAGGACTACGGGCCGACCGGGCTGCTGCCCCTCGCGAACGTCGTGATCTGGGGCGGCACGCACGACCTGGTCGCCGCGAACACGTTCGACAGCCAGGGGAGCGCGCTGCTGCTCGCCGGCAGCGACCCGTACGCCCCGACCGGCAACCTCGTCTGGGGGAACACGTTCGTCAACAGCACCGCGATCACCCCGACGATGTACCCCGGCAACGGCGTCTTCAACGGCCCGCCGGTCGGCATCTTCGCCTTCGAGGCGGGCGACCTGATCTACAACAACCGGATCGACACGTCGATCACCGCGTTCGCGCCGGACGAGAACATGTTCTACGGGTTCGGGGAGCTGAACCTCGAGAACTGGAACCTGTCGATGGTCGAGCCGCGGACCGCGGTGAGCTCCTTCAACGGGTTCCTCCTCTTCGGCACGATCGTCCCGTCGGCCTACCAGGGCGGCAACTCCTGGGGCGACTACGTCGCGGGGAGCCCGCTGCCGTACGACGAGTACGGCTACATCGAGAGCGGGGGCGACTACTTCCCGCTCCCGATCACGGCGTACGCGGTCACGTTCGACCTCAGCGGTCCGTCCCACGGCCCGTCGGTGACCTGGTCGGTCACGGTCAACGGCGTCACGCAGACGACGAGCGGCCACAGCCTCGTCTTCTACGAGACGCCCGGGACATACAGCTACACCGATGCCGTGGTCAGCGGCCACGGCACGATCTCTCCGTCGGACGGCACGATCACGGTCAGCCACAGCAACGTGGTCGTCCTGCTCCGGCTGTCGTAGATCGCAGGAGCTCGCGAGCGGCCGAGCCGGTCCGCCTCGGACGGCACGGCCGGACCGTGGCCAACCCTTTCCTCGATTCCGGCGGAGCCGGGCGGCCGTGCCGCTGCGCTCGGCGCTCAGTCGGTGCGATTCGAGAGCAGGAACTCGTTGCCGTCCGGGTCGGCGAAGACCGCGCGCACGAAGCTGCCGACGGCGCTCTCCACGACCGTCGGTTCGACGACGATCGTTCCTCCTCTCCGGGAGATCTCGCGACAGGCCGCGTTCGGGTCGGGGTGGCGGAAGACGAGCCCGGAGACGGTCCCGGGCTCCCGGCCCCCCTCGCCGGCGCCCATCACGTGCATGGTCAGGAGCGTGGAGGTCCCCGGGAGCGCGAAGACCAGCCGCTTCGCCCGGTCGTCGAACATCAGCTCCTTGAGGCCGAGGACGTCCCGATAGAACAGGCGGGCCTGCTCGGGGTCGCGGATGTGCAGCGTCACGGCGTGCAGGCCGGAGATGACGTCGGTCACGATCGCGGCACGGTCCGCCGGGACTAAACCGTTCGCCTGCCCGCCACCGGGGCAGGGGGTCGCGGGACGGCGCGACGGGCGAGGACCGGGCCCGAGGAGCGCTAGGACGGTGGCTGGCAGTGGGGGCAGACGGACGGTCGCCCTTCGGTGACGCTGCGCTCGAGGCAGCTGTCGCAGAGCGGACGGTCGCAGACGATGCACGTCTGCTCCGAGTAGCTCGCCACGGTCGCGCCGCACCCCGCACAGACCTCCCGCCGGACCGTCCGCGGTCGCGTCGGCGGCGGGGGCGTCGGGCGCGGAGACGCCGAGCCCTGAAGCTCGGCGAGCACCGACTCCAGCTCCCGGAGCGGTTCTTCCTGCCAGGCAGGAGGCGCGGTGGTGGACGGCGCAGTGGGCGGCGGTACCGGAGGCACCCCGGGGGCGCTCGGCGCGCCGGCGGGGCCGGGACCCGCGGCGGCCGGCTCGGAGATCGGGCTAGGTGGGGGCGGGGATGGCTCGTAGCCGGGGGTCGCGGAGAGGAGCTCGTCGCTCGCCTTCGCGACCGCCGCAGCGTCCAGCGCCGTCTCGGCCCAGGGCGGGCTCTCGACCCCGGGCTCGGCGTCGACCCCTGGAGCTTCCTCCTCCTCGGACCAGGGGGGGGTCCCAGAGGACTCCGGCTCGGCCTCGGGGGGATGCCAGCGCTCCCACTCGGAGCGGAGGACGACGAGGTGGTCCGCGTCGACCAACGAAACCGGGCCCGGTTCCTCGATGATCGTCAGGGCGACGCCGCCGCCGCCGAGGGTCGCGCCGAACGCGGCGACGAGGGTCCAGACCGAGAGGTGACCGCGCCCCACCGTGACCGGGTTCATGTGGAGCCACAGCGCGAGCGCGAGGCTGATCCCCGCGACCGTCAGCACCGGAAGACTGTACTCGAGGTTCTCCCGGATCCACCCTCGCCGACGGGGCTCAGCCGCGGACGGGTCGGGGGTGCTCGGAGCGGCTTCGGAAGGAGAGCGGTGAGCGGCGCGACGGCCGAGGAGCTTCATCAGGTCGCCGAGTACTCTACGAGGCAGGTCCGGGGATATAGAAAATGGGTTGGGGGGAGCGTGCGATCACGCCCTCCCCGTAGCGCGCTCCTGGATCGATCCTAGCCGAGGACGACCACGGTCACCGAGGTGACGTCCGCCGCTCCGCCGGCGGTCAGGCTGATGTCGTAGTCCAGCGTGATCGTCGAGGTAGCGGCCGGCGCCGCGGTCTCGCTGTAGAAGAACGTGCCGCTCTGGTAGCTTCCGGTCGTCGTGACGATGTAGAGCGTGACGCTCACGGTGTGGGCCACCCCGCCCGCGTCGCCCGAGAACTCCGTGCCGACGACCGTGGAGAGATTGACGCTCTCGACGAGGTCCGTGTTGGCACAGTCGATGTTGTCGATGCCGCCGACGCAGTTCGCAGCGCCCGTGCTGGTCACATCGCAGGCCGAGGTGTTCGTCCCGCCGCAGACCGAGTAGCCCGAGCCCTCACCCATGCCGAGCTGCGTTGCCATCCAGGTGACGCCCGCGACCGGAT
>DATJUZ010000042.1:0-5574 GCA_035502035.1 Thermoplasmata archaeon | reverse complement strand
GTCGGCCTCGGCTTCGGCTTCTTCGAGACGTTCCTGTACGGGCTCGGGGCCTTCGTCGTCGGCGGGCTGGTCGCCGGGATCGCCCTGATCGCCCTCCGCAGCGTCTCGAGCGTCCTGCTCCACGGCAGCTCGACCGGCATGTTCGGCTACGGCTACGCGCGCTCGAAGTTCGCCGTCCCCGGCCCGGGGAGCGGGGGCTACTACCTCCTCGCGGTGGGCATGCACGCGGCGTTCAACGCGCTCGCGTCCGCCGCGGTCCTCCTCGCCCTCGTCGGGGTGACAGGGGTCGCCGCGCTCGCGGCCGCCTACCTCGCGCTGTTCGGCGCGATCGGCTTCGCGGTCGCCGCGATCGAGCACGTCCGCCGCGTCACGCAGGCGGCCGACTACCCGGCGCTCCTGCCGCGGGCGCCGGCGGTGCCGGTCCGGCCCCCCTCGCGGCGGCCGTAGGCGGCTAGCGCGCGGGGCGCTCCTTGTCGCTGCGACGCCAGTCCGACTCGCCGATCCCCCGGTAGACGGAGCCGGCGTCCTCGGCGCGGGGGGCGTCGTCGGTCGTGCCGACGTCGCGGATGCGCGACTTCTGCAGCAGCCAGTAGTGGATCCGCCACGTCTTGCCCCGGGAGACGGTCGCGTCCTCCTCCTCGCTCGACAGCAGCCCCTCCTCCTCGAGGGCGTAGAACCGGTCCCGGTCGTCCGTCGAGAGCTTGTTGTCGAGCACCGAGTCGTCGGCGCCGAAGTAGCCGAGGATCATCCGCGCGGTCGGGCGGGCCTCGCCGGGGGCCATCTTCCCCCGCGCCACGAGCGTCCGCTCGAGCGCCCGCGTGAGCTCCGCCTCGGTGATGGACGGCATCGCCGCCCGAGAGAGGCGACGCGCAAAACGTTCACCCCAACCCCCCCGACGGCCGTTAAGAGGGGGTCGCCGTCGCCCGGCCGTGACCGACGCGCCGACGTTCGACCTCGGGCCGGAGCAGCTCGCCGTCGGGCGCGCCGCCGCCCCGCGGGGACTCTGCGCGGAGTGCTTCGGGCGCCTGCTCGGCCGCTGGGGCCACGGGCTGTCGAACCCGGAGCGCGCCGAGCGCCTGCGGGGGGCCCTCGGCGAGCCACTCCCGCCGGCCCGGGAGCCGTGCCCCCTCTGCGGCGGCGCGTTCGCCCGCCTGGACGTCTGGGCGGAGCGGGCCGTCCGCGCCGGCTCCGGCCACGAGTGGCACCGGTTCACGTGCGGCTCCCGATGGGACCCCGAGCGCCTCGCGCTCGAGGAGCTGCTCTGGGCGGAGCTCCCGACGGCGTGGGGGGAGAGCGCGAAGGCGGCGTTCAACCGGGAGCTCGGCAAGCGTGTCGAGCGGCGGAGCGGGGCCACCGGCGGGACGGAGGCGCCGGACGTCATCTTCCTCGCGGACCTTCCGGTCGGCTCGGTCGAGCTGACCGTGAACCCGCTCTACGTGCAGGGCCGCTACCGCAAGCTCGACCGCTCGATCCCGCAGACCCGCTGGCCGTGCCGGCGGTGCGACGGGCGCGGCTGCGTTCACTGCGACGGTACCGGACGGACGTACCCGACGAGCGTCGAGGAGCTCGTCGCCGCCCCGTTCGTGCGGGCGACGGCGGCGGAAGGGACCCGGTTCCACGGGATGGGGAGGGAGGACATCGACGCCCGGATGCTCGGTCGCGGCCGCCCGTTCGTCCTCGAGCTCCTCCGGCCGCGGCGGCGGTCGATCGACGTCCCGGCGCTCGCCGCGGAGCTCGGGCCGGAGGCGGCCGGCCGCGTCGAGCTGCTCGAGGCGCGCCCGGCCGCAGCGGACGACGTCCTCCGCGTCAAGGAGGCGGCACCGGAGAAGAGCTACCGCGTCGGCGTGCTCGGCGACGTCCCGCTCGGAAAGGTTAAGGAGGCCCTCGAACTCGCGCGGGGCCGACCGATCGCGCAGCGCACGCCGGCGCGGGTCGCGCACCGCCGGTCCGACCGCGTCCGCACGCGGCGGATCGTCGAGGCGCGCCTCGCGGAGGCGGGCGAGGGGCGGTTCACGGTCGACCTCAGGACCGAAGCGGGAACCTACGTCAAGGAGTGGGTGGAAGGAGATGACGGGCGCACCGAGCCGAGCCTTGCCTCGCTCGTCGGAACCCCGCTCCGCGTCGAGTTCCTGGACGTCCTAGACGTGCACGACACGGAGGGTGCGTAGCGATGGTCAAGAGCTCGAAGGGGTTCCGCTCCCGCTCGCGCGGGACGTTCACGAAGGAGGTCCGCGAGCGGGGCCTGCCACCGGTCAGCCGCTACCTCCGGGAGTTCGGCGTCGGCACGAAGGTGATCGTCCGCCTCGAGCCGTCCAGTCCCCGCGGCCAGCCCCACCCGCGCTACCAGGGCCGCACGTGCACCGTGATCGGGCGCGTCGGCCGCGCCTACCGCCTCGAGTTCTTCGACGGCGGCAAGCGCAAGGAGCTCGTCAGCCACGCGATCCACCTCGCCCCCGCCGAGGGGAGACGCGATGGCTGAGCCGGTCCCGCTCGCGCGGGTGAAGCAGCTCCTCTCGGAAGAGGCGGCGCGACGGACGCTGCCGCGCGAGGCGGCGCTCGCGCTCCAGCACGCGGAGACGTTCGCCCGGCTCGAGCCGGCGGACGCCCAGAAGCTCGTCGCCGAGCTCCGCGCGCTGCCGTTCGTGGACGCGGCGCTCGCGACGAAGATCGTCGACACGCTCCCCCAGTACCCGGAGGAGATCCGCCTCCTCTTCTCGAAGGAGCGGGTCGTCCTGGACGAAGAGCAGGTCACGAAGCTCCTCGAGCTGACCGCGCAGCACCGATGAGCCGGGAGGGCCGTTGGAGCAGTACGCGCACGTCCTGGATGTCCTGCCGAACGGCCGGCAGACCGACCGGGGCTTCCACCGCGAGCCGCTCGCCCTGGCGATCGGCGACGACGAGCTGAAGCTGTTCGAGCTCGTTCCCCGCCCGGGGACGGCGCTCGCCCCCGGCCAGCGGATCCCGCTCGTCGGGCAGGCCGGCGCACCCTCGTCGATCGACCACGTCCGACGGCGCCTCGGCTACGACGAGCTGACGGTCGCGGCGCGGGCGGAGCTCGCGGGCGCGCTCGAGGCGATCGTACGGGAGAACAGCGAGCGTTACCTGCGGTTCTTCAACCAGGCGCCGGCGGTCTCGCGGCGCTTCCACCTCCTCGAGCTCCTGCCCGGGATCGGCAAGAAGACGATGCAACAGATCGTCGACGAGCGGCGCCGGGCCCCGTTCGCCTCGTTCGCCGACCTCGAGCAGCGGCTCGGCCTCAAGAGCCCGGAGAAGCTCGTCGTCGCCCGCATCGAAGAGGAGCTGAGCGGGGGCGACGACAAGTACCGGCTCTTTGTCGCCCGGTAGCCCCTCGCGCACCGTGTCGGAGGTCCCGGACCGGCCGTCGGCCGTCGACGAGGCGCTGCGCCGCCTCGGCGTGCGGCCGGCCCGAGAGCTCGGCCAGTCGTTCCTGGTCGACCGGTTCGCCGCCGACGCCCTCGCCGCGCTCGCCGAGCCGTCCGAGGGCTCTCCGACGTTCGAGGTCGGTGGGGGGCTCGGGATCGTGACGCGGGCGCTCCTCGAACGCGGGGCACGCCCTCTCACGGTGGTCGAGCGCGACCGGCGGCTCGCCGCCCATCTCGCCCGGACGTTCGGCGACGCGCTCACGGTCCGTGTCCAGGACGCGCGCGGGTTCCCGTTCCCCGAGGAGGCGACGGTCGTCGGCAGCCTGCCGTACGCCGCCGGCACGACGATCGTCCTCGAGCTGCTCCGCCGCCGGGTCCGTCGGTTCGCCGTGATCCTCCAGAAGGAGGTCGCCGACCGGCTGGCCGCCGGGCCCGGCAGCCGCGCCTACGGCCGGCCGTCGGTCCTGGCCCGGCTCTACGGCGACGTCGAGCTCTGGCGCGAGCTCGGGCCGGAGTCGTTCTACCCTCGACCGCGGGTGACGTCGCGCCTCCTGTCGTTCCGCGCCCGAGACGGTCCGCTGCCGGTCCCCGCGGTCGAGGGGCTCGAGGCGGTCCTCCGCTCGCTCTTCTCCTCGCGCCGCAAGCAGCTCGGCAACCTCCTCCCCCGCCTCGCCGCGACCGACGCCGCGGCGGCGTCGCTCGCCCGCGCCGCCGACTGGCCGGACGGCTGGGAGCGGCTCCGACCGGAGCAGCTGGAGCCGGAGGCGTTCTTCCGGCTTGCGCGGGCCGTCGGCACCCCGGCCCGGCCCCGGTCCCCGTCGCGTCGACGCCCGACCGGGTGAATCCGGCCTGCCGGTCGGCCGCGGGCCCGTTCTCGAGAGGTTCGTCAAGTTACGAGAGGGTTATACGGTAGGGGGCGCTTGCGACCGGCGTCCTCGAACGGTCGAAGCTGGGGGAAGCGACCGCTCTCGAAAGCCGCGAACCGATGGAGGGGAAGCCGGCCGGCGGACCGACCGCAGAGATGTCCCGGGGCCGCAAGGCACGTCCCGCCGCCGAGCTCGACGCGCGCTTCCGGCGGTACGGCGACCGCGCCGGCGCGTTCGTCCGTTCGATCCAGACGCTGACCGCCTTCGCGGGGAACCTCGACTCGCTGCAGGCCCAGCCGAACCTTCGGATCGTGCGCACCGCGTTCGGCAAGTGGTCGGTCGAGATCCTCGACCTGCTCCACCCCCGGCGCCGCGCGAGCTTCGGCGAGCTCCGACGGCTGCTCGACGGGATCTCGCCGCGGGTGCTCTCGGCGAAGCTGAAGCTGCTCGAGGAGCACGGGCTCGTCGAGCGGACCATCGTCCCGTCGCGGCCTCCCCGGCCGGAGTACGCCCTCACGGAGGGCGGTCAGGAGGTCACGAAGGTCGCCGCGCCGATCCTGCGCTATCTCTCCGCGAGCCGGGCCGGCGCCGAGGCGGTCGCGCCCCGTCGCCGTCGGAGCCGCTGAGTCCGCCCGGCAACGGGCGCCCCTGCCTCCGCGCGAATCGGCTCCGGGGGTCCGCCCGAGGTCTGACGGGGCCTGCCTCCTCGGGTACCTGGGGGATCGGACGCGATTCCCCCCGGGGCCGAACGCAGCTCCGTGCCAGGGCGAGGACGGGTCCGCGGCTCCTCGCGGTGGTGGGCCCGCCTACGGACGCGTCCCCGCCGAGGGAGAAGCGTCGGCAGCGCCGGGCCCAGGGCGCGAGGTCGGCCTGGCGAGGCCTCACAACGTAAGGCTCTGCTTCGAATTCGGCGGGTGACGGGACTTGAGCGGCCCCCGTCGGGGCCGCTTCAAATCGGCAGGCGCGGGTGGGCGCCTCTCGCCTACCCTTGAGGGGTTCCTGAACCGGATTAACAACCACCTGAACTCCGAAGCGGAGCTGATGCGTGACCTGTGGGAGGCAGCACTCACGCAGGTAGAGCGCGAACGAGTCGACTGGTTCAAGCTAAGGGCCGCGTCAGGCCAAGCTGCGACGGACCCTCTTCGGAGGCCGCTGTTGGGTCGTCCGAGTACCCGGATTGACTGGGCTGAACATGATGACCTCTAACGAGTCCCACGGACCCAAGGGAGTCTTCGCCTTTCCTTCTGGCTTCCATCCTATGCCTGTTCGGGTGTGCGTAACCACTCCGACGGGAACACCGCCGTCGAGTACTCGAACATGCACCC
>DATJUZ010000041.1:0-23779 GCA_035502035.1 Thermoplasmata archaeon | reverse complement strand
CCGCATCCCCGGCAGCGGGAGTGCAGACGAACGACGCTACATCCCCCGGCGAGCCGCAACCGCTGGGCAGGCCGCTCCAGGCGTAGCTGTAGCCGCCCGAGCCTCCGCCCGCGACGGCCGAGACGGTCGTCGCCTGGCCCTCATCGACCGGGTTGGTCGACGCGGACGCGGAGGCGCTGAGGGCGCCGTTGACGACCAGCGTGAACGAGCCGTCGGCTTGCCAGTCGTTGCTGTCGGTGACCGAGACAAACATGGTGTAGGTCCCGGCGACCGTCGGCGTGCAGCTGAACGATGCCACGCTCCCCGGCGAGCAGCCGGCCGGGAGGTCCCCGCTCCAGAGGTAGGAGACGTAGGAGCCGGTCCCGCCGGCGGCGTTCGCGGAGATCGTGGTCGCCACGTTCGCGTCGAGCGGGTTCGCGCTCGCGGACGGAGCGACCGACAGCGCCGGGTCGACCGTGAACGGCGTCGACGTCATCGCCTGACCACCCTGAGAGTCGGTGACCGTCAGGGCGACGGTGTACGGCGAGCCCGCGGCGTCTCCCGGCGCCGGCGTGCACGAGAACGATACGACGTCCCCGGGCGAGCCGCAGCCGCTGGGCAGGCCGCTCCAGGCGTAGGTGTAGCCGCCCGAGCCGCCGCCGACGACCGCGGTGAACGTCGTCTCCTGACCCTCGTCCACGGGGTTCATGCCGATCGAGATCACGGCCGAGATCGGCCCGTTGACCGTCAGGGAGAACGACGCGGTCGCGCTGTTGCCGTTCCCGTCGGTCACCGTCACCGAGACCGTGAACGTGCCGGAGGCGCCCGGCGTGCACGAGAACGAGGCGACCGTCTCGGGGCCGCATCCCGGAGGAAGGCCGGACCAGGCGAAGCCGTACGCCCCGCCTCCTCCGCCGAACCCGACGTCCGAGATCGTCGTCGCGACGCCCTCGTCGACCGGATTCGGCGACGCCGAGGGGGTCCCGGCGCTCAGCGCGGGATCGACCGACAGGCTGAACGACGCGGTCGCATGGTCCGAGGCCCCATCGGTGACCGTCACCGAGACGGTGTACGGAGAGCCGGCGTCGTCGCCCGGGGCCGGCGTGCAGACGAACGACGCCGTGTTCCCGGGGCTGCCGCAGCCGCTGGGCAGGCCGCTCCACGCGTAGGAGTAGCCGCCCGAGCCGCCGCTCGCGCCCGCCGAGATCGTCGTCGCCTGTCCGACGTCGACCGGGTTCACCGAGGCCGACGGGGCCGCGACGAGCGTCGCGATGACGACCCACGAGAACGAGGCCGTCACTTGACCGCCGTTGGAGTCGGTGACCGTCACCTGGACGGTCGACGTCCCGGCGACGGTCGGGGTGCAGACGAACGACGCGACGTTGCCGGGGGCCCCGCACGCCGCCGGGAGCCCGCTCCACGCGTAGGTGGTGTACGTCCCGGAACCACCGCTCGCGCCGGCGCTGATGGTCGCCGGGGTGCCGGTGGTGTCGGGGTTCGGGTTCGCCGACGGAGCGGCGAACAGCTGGCTGAACGTCACGGTGATCGCGTTGCCGGCGCCGTGGACCGAGAACGAGCCCGCGGCGGCGGAGTAGCCGGTCGCCGACGGGCTGTAGGTGTAGCGGCCGTACGTCTCCGAGAAGCCGATCGACGTACCGGTCGAGCTCGACGTCGAGGGGTTCGAGCAGCTGCTCCCGCTGACGGTGCAGCCGGCGTCCCCGACCGTCGGGGTGACCTTCACCGACCAGGAGGTCCCGCCCGGTAGTCCGCTCTCGGTGAACGTCGTCGGGTAGGTCATGACGTTCTGCGTGAAGTTGCCGGCGTCCAGGACCCCCCAGCCCGTCGCGAGGTCGTAGCCGGCCTTCGCCTCGTAGTTCGCCGTGAGCCCGCCGGCGTCGGTGTACGTCGTGACGTCGTAGAACGAGTGTAGGCTGAGGTCGCCGGCGTACTGGAGCTGACCCTGCGGGTAGAGCGTGGGGTTGAGCACGCCGACCCAGGCCTGGCCGGCCTTGTGCATCGCGTAGTCGATCGTCGCGATGACGCCGCCGGCGACCTGTGTCGCGATGCTCGTGCCGATGAAGTAGAACCCTTCGACCGTAGGCTGCGAACCGGAGGTCGTCCCGACCGCGATCGCCGCGGTCTTCGTGCAGCCCGCGGAGACCCAGCAGGTGAAGTTTCCGGAGATCGGTCCTTGGTCCAGGTCGACGAGCGTGTCGTTCGATATCGCCGCGATGTCGGGCTCCGCCCGATAGTTGCCGCTGCGGACGGCGTTCGCGACCGCGAGGGCGTCGGCCGACGCGTTGAACCACTTCGCCCGCGGGTAGCTCGACGACGACGAGGCGACGCCGCCCGTGCCGCCGTAAGTAGAGGTGAACCCGTCAACGGTCCCGCTCGGCTCGTACCACCCGATCTCCCCTCGGCCGACCCCGTAGTACGGGGAGGCGGAGGAGGCGGTGTGCGGAGCTCCCCGCAGGAGGTTGTGGGGGATCGGCACGGCGGTCGTCCCGCCGATCGCGACGACCCCGTAGGTGTTCTGCCCGATCTCCGCTGGAGGCTCGAGCGTGGTGCCGGCGTCGCCGGTCGCGCCGAGGACGGTGATGCCGCGGGCGGCGGCCGACTTGAGGTCGGTCGTCCAGGCCGCCGGAAGGCTCGAGCCCGTCCAGGAGTTGGTGACCACGCTGACGTTCTGCAGGTCCTTGATGTTCAGCGCAGTGTCGTATCCGCCGGTCGTCGAGAAGGCGGTCGTGCTCGGGCTCAGGATGTCGGCGAAGACGGTGTCAATCGCGGTCGAGGACGACGATCCTCCGAAGACCTGGAAGACGTTCGCCCCCGGGGCCATCGCCCCGAGCATGCTGACGTCCAGGGTGTTCTCGCCCTCGGCCCCTCCGCTGTCGCACGACGCCGAGTAGCCCTGGGATCCGGCGGGGTAGGCGTACGTATAGCCGGTGATCCCCTCGGAAACCGCCCGAGGCATCGGCTCGCCGGCGGGGATCGAGTAGTTCCAGAACGACGTGACGTCCGGCTTGAAGAAGTCCCACGCCGCGCTGCCGCTGGTCAGGGTCGAGCAGAAGTAGTTGTAGTAGGAGTCGGCCGAGCACGTCCCGGTGTTGGCGTGGCAGGTCGTGTCCGACCAGAGGATCGCCGCGACCGTCGCGTTCTTCGGGAAGCCGAACTGCTGGAAGAGACCGGTCTCGTTGTAGGTGACCTGGAGGCCGGGAGCCTGGACGAAGTCCCCGCACGTGTTCGTGTCACAGGTGCCGGTCTTCGTGCTGAGGTTCAGGTTCAGCGGCTCGTCGTACGTCTCGGTGAGCCCGTTCGAGGTCACGGTGACCGAGGAGAACGGGTTGCTCGCCCCGCCGGGGGAGAGCGGCGTGTGGACCCCGCCGCCCGGCGCCGAACCGGAGCCGGCGGCCGGCAGGACGTGGAGCTCCGAGAGGGGAGCGAAGTGGTTCTGGTAGGCGGAGTAGTTGCTGAGCCCCTCGACGTCGACCAGGTACGGCGCCAGCGGCGCCGGGACCATCGGGGAGGAGAGCGGGGCGTAGAACGGCTGCCCACTCGCCGAGACGAACTCGCCGAGGGGAGCGTGGAAGATCGACGCGGCCTGGCTCGGGGTCGCCGCGAAGGAGATCGCGAGACGGTCGGCGTGGGTTGTCACGCCGGTCACGCCGTAGGATTCGAGGTAGGCTAGGACCGATCCGTAGACGGACGGCGCCGCGCCGAACTCAGCGTTGAACGCGTCCGCGGTGAGATAGTGGTGGTACTGCGGGGACGCCGGGTCGACGAGGGCGCCGAGCAGGGCGTTCAGCCGAGAGGCGTTGGAGAACTGGAACGTCACGAGGAGGTTGATCGTCCCCGCAGGATTCGCGGCGGTCGCGAGGGACGGGGCGCCGACGTACGTCGCGCCCGGAAGACCGAGGCCGGCCTCCGAGTACGGTGCGAGGACCTCGGGCGCGGCGCGCAGCTCCGAGGGTGCCCACGACGGCGCGGGCGCTCCCGCGGACGTCGCGATCGAGAGACCGGGCTGTACGGAGGCCCGCGCGGCCGTCGCCACGCCTCCCATCGTCCCCGGCACCGCGAGTGCCATTCCTCCGATCGCCATCGCGGCGACCAGCAATCCCCAAACGGCGACCTTTCCATGAGTAGACGTCTGCATCGAATGCCTCCCCCGGTTTGCTCTGAGCCGTTCCCGACGACTCGCGGGCCGGATTCGGTCTGACTATAAAGAACGGTATGCTGGCACCTTCCGGCGTTCTCGACGCAGCCGCCCGGACCGGTTCATGAACCCCTCGGTAACCGTTCGGTAATCCGGCCCCCGCGGCTCGCGGGTTTCGGCGCCCGGCGGCGCCGGGCGAGGACGCCGAACCTCCTCCCCGCGGGCAAGCCGGTCGAGGTGAGTCGGCCGTAGCCGCGGCCGCTACCACGCCATCTAATAAACACCTGAGCGTGAGTAAATCCAATGGCCACGGCGGTCCCCCAGCCCGCGGAGTGGGTTTCGGCCGAGCAGGTCGAGCGGCTGAGCCGATCGGTCCGCGACCCACCGGCGTTCCGCACGCGCCGCGCGGAGGCCTACGAACGGTTCCTCGCGCTGCCGATCGAACCGGACCCGCTGTATCGCGGCTACGGATACTTTACGAACGTCGACCTCCGCGGCCTCGACGCCGCGGCGGACGGGCCGCCGGTGGCGGTCCCCCCACCCCCCGAGGGCACCGTGCGGATCGTCCACGATGCTGCCGGCAGCCACGTGACGGTCCCCCCGGCACTCGCCCGCGCCGGGGTGAGGGTCTCCGTGCTCGGGGCCGACACGGGACCTTCCGCGATGGAACGGTTCTATGAGATCGAGGACGCCCCCGACCGCCTCTCCGCCCTCTCGAACGCCCTGCTCAACCGTGGCTACCTGCTCGACGTGCCGGACCGCCCCGGTGCGTCGATCCACGTCCAGGACCTGACGATCCTCTCCCGACCCCACGAGGCGCTCTCCGTCCGCCGGCGCATCCGGGCCGGGACGGATGCGCAGCTGGTGTTCACCGAACAGGTCCACTGCACGGCCGGAGCGGACGACGCGCAGCGGTTCTACGCCTCCAACAGCGCGCTCGACCTCGGGGAGGGCGCCAAGGCGGTTTATCTCACCCACCACGTCCCGGACCTGCGCACGGTCTCGGTCTACCAGCGCGCCGCGACGATCGGCACGCGCGCCCGCCTGGCGTGGCTCTGGAACGGCCTTGGGGGGTTCCGGTCGAAGGCGCGCAACCGGACCCGGCTCCTCGGGCAGGGGTCCGCGGTAGACGACCTACAGATCTTCTACGGCTCCGGCGACCAGTCCTACGACAGCGCGGTCTTCCTCACCCACGAGGGGACCGACACGCACGGCCAGTCGATCACGCGGGGCGTCTTCACCGACCGGGCGCGCGGCATGAGCCGGGGGCTGGTCCGGATCGAGAAGCAGGCGAACAAGACGCTGAGCTACATCAGCGAGCACGCGATGCTGCTGTCGCGCGGCGCGCGCTCCGACACGATCCCGATCCTCGAGATCCTGTGCCGGGACGTGAAGGCGACGCACTCGACGAGCGTCCACCCGGTCGACCCCGAGCAGATCTTCTACCTCGAGTCGCGCGGCATCGCGCTCCCGGACGCCGTCCGCATGATCGGCGAGGGGTTCCTCGCCTACGTCCTCGAGCGGGCGCCGGTCGCCTCGCTGCGGGAGTCGGTCTACCCGTCACTCGAGGCCCGCTGGAACGGCGAGCCGCTCCCGTGGGACCCCGCGGGCACGCAGCTGCTCCCCGAGCTGGACGTCCTCGGTCCCGGGGCGTCTCCCGAGTGGCGCTTTGACGCCAAGCTGCGCTAGGCCAGCCGTGCCGCTCGTCCTGGACGCCGAGCGACTGCCGCGGACGGTCCTGGACGAGCTCCATCAAGGCCTGCGGGTCTCGCTCGCCGAGACGCTCGAGAGCATCGACCATCCTCGCGGAGCGGTCGTAGACCCGCAGAGCCTGCGCACGGCGCGGGAGCTCGTCGAGGCCGCCCTCGCGGTCCTCGAGCGGCCCGGCCGTCGCGACGCGCGCGCGCTCGGCGACGAGGCGAACCTCGCCTACGCGTCGATGCTCGCCGCGATCGACCTCGTGAAGTCGCACACGGACGTCCCTCGGGTGCCGCGGCCGTCGCGACCGGCGGCCGTCTAGCGCCCGCGGCCTACCCGACGGCGCCCGTCATCTCGAGCTGGATCAGGCGGTTCAGCTCGATCGCGTAGTCCATCGGCAGCTCCTTCGCGAACTCGGCGAGGAAGCCCATCAGGATGAGGTGGATCGCGTCCGACTCGGAGAGGCCGCGGCTCATCAGGTAGAAGATCTGCTCCTCTCCGATCTTCCCGACGACCGCCTCGTGGGTGATCGTCGCGTCCTCCTCGTGGATCTCGTTGTAGGGGTAGGTATCGGAGCGGCCGAGCTCGTCCGGCAGCAGGGCGTCGCAGCGGACGGCCGCCTTCACCCCGGTCGCCCCCGGCGCCACGTGCAGCAGCCCCCGGTAGCTCGTCTGGCCCCCGCGGATCGCGATCGACTTGGCGACGATCTTGCTCGAGGTATCGGGGGCGGAGTGGACCGCCTTCGCGCCGGAGTCGATGATCTGACCCTCGCTCGCGAACGCGACCGAGAGGATGTCGGCCCGGGCCCCCCGTCCCTTGAGGTAGACGGACGGGTACTTCATCGTGATCTTCGAGCCCATGTTCCCGTCGACCCATTCGACGAGCGCCTCCTCGTAGGCGACGGCCCGCTTCGTCACCAGGTTGTAGACGTTCTTCGACCAGTTCTGCACCGTCGTGTAGCGGACCTTCGCGTGCGGCTCGCCGACGACCTCCACGACCGCGGCATGCAGGGAGTCGGTCGAGTAGACCGGGGCGGTGCACCCCTCGATGTAGTGGACCTTCGCGCCGCGGTCGGCGATGATCAGCGTCCGCTCGAACTGGCCGACGTTCTGGGCGTTGATGCGGAAGTAGGCCTGCAGCGGGATCCCCGCGTCGACCCCGGGCGGGACGTAGACGAAGCTGCCCCCGCTCCAGACGGCGCTGTTGAGCGCTGCGAACTTGTTGTCGTTGTACGGGATCACCTTACCGAAGTACTTCCGGACGATCTCCGAGTGCTCGCGGACCGCCGTGTCGGTGTCGGTGAACAGGACGCCCTTCGCGGAGAGGTCCTCCCGGATCTTGTGGTAGACCGTTCCGCTGTCGTACTGCGCCCCGACCCCTCCGAAGAACTCGCGCTCCGCCTTCGGGATGCCGAGCCGCTCGAACGTGTTCTTGATGTCGGCCGGTAGGTCGTCCCAGCTCCGCTTCGGCTTCTGGTCGCCGAGCGGGTCCGCGTAGTAGGTGTAGGAGTCGAAGTCGATGTCGGAAAGGCTCGGGCCCCAGTCGGGCATCGGTCGCTGGACGAAATGCTCGTAGGCGCGGAGCCGGTACTCGAGCATCCACTCCGGCTCGTGCTTGAGCTCGCTGATCTTGTGGACGATCTCGCGCGTGAGACCCTTCGCGAGACGCACCCGATACGTCTCCGGGTCCTTGAAGTCGTAGCGAGTGTAATCGAGCGGAGTGATCTCTTGGGACGTCTGCGCCATGGGCTCCTCGTCGAATTCCAGCACCAGAGCGTATTTAAATTGAAGGTCGCCCCGGTCGCGACACGCCTCTCTCCTCGAACGAGCTGTCTACTGTAGCGGCGGGAGCGGCAATGCCTTCTCCCCCACACCGGCGGACGAAGGCGGACCCCCGTACGGGACCGGCTGCCGCGGTAACCCCCCACGGGCCGCCCGGCGCGACAGGGGGGACGGCAACGTGAGGCTCGGTTCGCTCGGTGCTCCTCAGGAGGGAGCGGCGGCGCCCGGGCGGGGAAGGCGCGCGCCCGCACCGACGGGCCGGCCAAGCTCCACCTCCGCTCGTCGGCGGACATGGTCCGCCAGCGCGGCCGCCCGGTCGATGTGGTCCTCCACGAACTCCATCCGGGCCGACCGGACTCCGGGGAGCCGCCGAACGGCGTCGGCTACGTCGCTCGCGGAGCTGACGCGCGGAAGGATCAGGCTGTACAGACCGAACTCCGGCCAGACCCCGGCGTAGACCAGCCAGGCATCCACCGTTGCGAGGATCTCCCGTTCGGCCTCCGCCCGGGCGGTCCCGGAGGTGTACGTCGCCAAGAGGTCGGCGGGAACACAGCCGGTCAGGGCGCGATAGTCCATCGTCGGGACGGAGAAGATCGCTCCCCCGGTCGTCAGCCGTGCGATCGAGCGCTTCAGCGTGCGGACGCTGACCCTGAGCTCCCGGGCGAGCTCCTGGTAGGAGGCGAAGCTGCCCTCGGTCAGACGGAGCAGCAGCCTCCAGTCGGTCCGACCGAGCGAGGCCGTGCACGGAGGGTACGGAACGCTCGTCCGGAGCACCGGTCGGGCGCCCGCGATCCGGCGGATCTCTTGGAGCAACGACTCGAGAGCACGGTCGTCCTCGTGGACGACGGCGATCCCCACGAGGGGGCCCCGGAAGTTCTGCAGGAAGAACGCTCCCGGGATCGCCAGAAGCCGCGCGACGACCTCGTCTTTGTGCTTCCGGGAGGCGACCTCGAGCGCGAACGCCGCGGCGCGCAGGCCGAGGAGGGAAGGGTTCGCGTAGACCGACGATCCTCTCAGGACGCCGGTCGTGTACATCCGGCCCAGTCGGTTGCGCACGGTCCCCGGAGCGACCCCGAGGGTCGCTGCGATCGTCCGCAGCGACGCGCGCAGGCCCGGCGTCGCGGGCAGGACCGTCTGGGCCTGGGTCAGCTCGCGAAGGATCCGGATGTCCAGCCCGTCCGTTGGCACGGCCTTCGACCGGCATCAGGCTTCCGGTCCATGTCCCTTTTGGTCACCCCGGATGAGCGCTGTTCTAAACCCTCGGAGACGCTCGCCCCTCCCGGGTGCCCTCGTGTTTTCTGACGGAAGAGCAGGAAGGTTGGCGGTCGCGAACGCTGGTCCACACCGCCCGTACGCCGTCGCCCCGCCGCAGGCTCGACCCCCCGCTCGCACCGGCACGGTGTCGGGACGGTCGCCGAAGGCCGGCTCGGCCGTTCTCGTCCTCGTGGCCGCCGCCCTGCTCGTCAGTCCGGTCGGCTTTCTCGGAGCGTTCGAGCTCGCGCCTCGCGGCCCCTCCGCCTCGGCTGCTCCCGCCGCGGCGCCCGCGCCGTCGAAGCTGGTGACTACTCCCTCAGCTCCCCTTGCGAGCCCCCAGATGCCGGCGCTCCGCTCCGGGTTCGTCGGTGCCTCGCTTCCCTCCGCCGGTCCTGCCTCCGTTCCGGGCCCGGCGAACGGCGCTGCCCTGCCGGGCGGTGAGGCGGCCCGTCTCGCCGAGTTCTGCGCCGCCGACCCCTCGGCGTGTCCGTACGTTCCGGCGTCGAGCGCGATTCCCCAGCCCGGTCCGGCGCCCGCGTCCGTCACGGCGGCGGACGACCCGCTGCTGCCGGACGGAAGGACGTGCGCCAGCCTCTCGGGCTCCGCCTCGTTCAGCTACTCGGCGTCGTTCACCGGGACGTCCGGGAGCGCCACGCTCTCGGCCAGCGTCTCGGTCTCGGCCGGGGTCGGCTTCTGCTGGGACTACACCGACTTCCTCGGCTTCCCGGTCAACTCCCACTGGCTCGACTTCAACGAGTACTACACCGAGTCGCTGTCGGCGACCCTCACGGCCGGTCCGAGCGGGTTCGTGGAGAGCGACTTCAACAGCGACCCCGCGCAGATCGCCGGTGGCACCATCGCGGAGTGGAGCTTCTTCGGCCTCGTCACCGTCTCCATCGATCTCCATCTCTCAGCCGAGTACAATCTCACGCTCGGGGCGAGCTCGTCGATCACGCTCACCCAGGGCAGCGACGGGAGCGCGAACCAGAACTACTCGTGGGACTCCCCCGGCTGGACCGACACCGACGTCCCGACGGCATGCCTGAGCCCGACCGAGAGCCTCTCGAACGGCTGCATCGCCATCACGACCTCCAACCCGTTCTCCGGTTCGGCGGTCCTCCGCCTCGGTCCCGAGCTCAGCGCGACGCTCGCGCTCCTCGGCTCGGGGACCAGCAGCCTCGCGTCGATCACGGCCTGGGGATTCCTGTACGTCGAGCTGAGCCTGTACTACGGGGTCGGCAACGTCCCGCTGCCGTCCGACCAGGACCTGAGCGGAGGCCAGTGCGGCTCCGACTACGCGGTCCAGGGGATGCAGGCGTCCTGGGGGGTCCCCAGCTCGTCGCTCCCCTGGCTCGTCGTCTGCTGGGCCCTCGGGGTCCAGTGGGGCGCGACCTACTCGGCGCTCGGCGGCGTCTTCGGCGGAGGGATCTACACCAGCCCGTCGTACACCCTCCTCGCCGGACCGCTCGCGACGACCGTCGACATCTGCGACCTCAACGTGCACATCTGCACCCCGTCGCTGACGTTCTCGAACCCGGTCTCGCCGGATCCGTCGTTCTCGATGTCCTCCGGCGAGACGAACGAGCTCGAGGTGATCACGCCGCTCTACTCCACCGCGGACTCGAGCTGGATCGGGGGGTCCTGGACCCCGCCGTCGTGCGGGACGCTCAGCGCCGTTCCGAGCTCCCCGTACGAGGCGGGCGTGCTGATGGACTACCAGGCCCCGACCCTCGGCGGACCGCTCGGGACCGCGACCTGCCGGCTGAGCTACACCACGGTGCTGCTCTCCGGCCTCTCCATCCCGGCCGTCCAGGTCAACGGCGTGACGTTCGACGTCCGCATCCTCGGCACCGGCTTCTCGGTCAGCTACACGGGTCACTTCTCGTTCTGCTACTTCCACCCCGACTACCTGCCGTGCCGGCTCGCCGCCGTGCCCGCGAAGTCGGTCGGGCTCCTGCTGACCGGGCCGAACGGCCAGAAGTACTCGGCGAGCGGCAAGGGCGGCTCGCTGACGATCGCGAACCTGACGAACGGCACCTACACCTACGTGCTGTCACCGCCCCCGGGGATGACCGGGAAGAACGGGACGCGGGGCGTCGTGCGGATCGTGGGCGGTGACGCCTATCTCCACATCGACCTGGTGCCGCTGACCCTCACGTTCAGCGAGACGGGGCTGCCGGCGGGGACCCCGTGGTCGGTCGCGGTCGACGGCGAGAGCCAGTCCTCCGGGACGCCGAACGTCACGTTCCTCGGCGCCAACGGCACGCTGGGCTACGTCGTCGGCAACGTCCCCGGCTATTACGTCACCCCGACCAACGTGAGCACGGTCGTCGTGGGGAGCGCGGACGTGGTCGTCCCGATCACGTTCACCACGCGGGCGATCCAGCCGAACCCCCCGCCGCCGACCTCGCCCCTCACGTTCGCGCCGACCGGATTGGCCGGCCAGGGCTGGACGGTCTTCCTCGCCCCGGGCGTGTCGCTGACGGGCCCCGCGCCCGCGCTGGACGTGCCGAACGGCGCCTACAACTACACCGTGTACGGTCCGGCCGGCTACCGTCCCGCCCTACACTCCGGCGAGGTGACCGTCAACGGTCCGACGGTGGTACCGGTCGCGTTCGTACCGGTCCTCTTCCCGGTCATCGTCTCCGAGGTCGGGCTGCCGAACGGCACGTCCTGGTCCCCGACCGTCGGGCCGGCGACCGCCACCACGACCTCGACCTCGGTTTCTTTCGTCCTTCCGAACGGCACCTATCCGTTCACGGTGAAGCCGGTCCCCGGCTACTTCGAGACGACCTCCGGGAACGTCAACCTGAACGGCACCGGCGGTGTCTCCGCGGTCGTCTACTTCTCCCCGATCGAGTACCCGTTCGCCGTCTACGAGTTCGGGCTGCCGATCGGCACGACGTTCAACGCGACCGTCCTGGGCCACACCCTCTCGACGACGGTGGACGGTCCGGGCGCGTTCGCCTTCGCGATGGAACCGAACGCGACCGGCACGGTCAACCCCGGACCCGTCGGGGGCTGGAAGGCGAGCGTCCCCGCGCACGGGAAGTTCACCGTCGCCGGCCAGCCGGAGACGGTGCGCGTGAAGTACAAGCCGGGGCCGAAGCCGTACTACGCCGTGACGTTCACCGAGAAGGGGCTGCCCAAGAACGCCACCTATTGGAACGTGACGGTCGGCAACGAGTCCGTCGCCTCCCTTTCGCACAAGCTGGTCCTCTCGCTGCCGGACGGGACGTATCCTTACGAGGTCTCCCCGTCCGGGGGACTGGTCGCGACCCCGGCGTCGGGTACGCTGACCGTCTCCGGTCACGGCGTCACGGTCCACGTCAAGTTCGCGCCCGTGACCTACGCGGTGACGTTCACCGAGACCGGACTCGCCGGAGGCCACTGGTCGGTCAAGGTCGACGGGAAGACGTACAAGGCGGCCGCAGGGAGCCCGATCACGGTGCAGCTCCCCAACGGGACCTACTCCTACCAGATCAAGGCCGTGCGCGGCTACAGCGCCAGCGGCTCCCCGAGCCCCGTCGCGGTCAGCGGCGGGCCAGCCTCGGTCGCCGTGACGTTCGTCCGGAGCGGTTGACCGGGCGAACGGCCCCGGCCGGGGGCCCGCGCACGGTCGGATCAGGTCCCGATGCGTTCCCCGGAACGGCCGGCGGGCGGACGGCTCAGCCCGCCGCGGCGCGTCGTCCGGCGGTCCCCGCGAACAGCGCGGCGACCTTCGCGAGGCCCTCGCCGAGCCGGTCGACCTCGGCCTCGGTGTTGTAGAGGTACGGGCTCGCCCGGGTGAGGGCGGGGACCTTCAGCCGATCCATCAACGGCTGCGCGCAGTGATGGCCGGCCCGGACGCAGATGCCGTCCGCGTCCAGCAGGCTCGCGACGTCGTGCGGGTGCACGCCGTCGAGCGCGAACGAGACGACCGCCTCGCGGTCCTCCGTCCCCGGGGGACCGAAGACCCTCCAGCGTCCGCCGAGCCGCTCCGGTCCCATCCGCAGCAGGCGCTCGAGGAGGCGCCGCTCGTGCGCCCGGAGCTCGTCGAACCCGACGCGCTCGAGGTAGTCGATCGCCGCCGCGAGCGCGACCGCGCCTCCCGCGTTCGGCGTGCCGGCCTCGAAGCGGGCCGGGGCGTCCTGGTAGGCGACCCGGTCGGTGTGGACCTCGCGGATCATCTCCCCGCCGCCCATGCACGGTGGCAGCGCCTCGAGGCGGTCGGCGCGTCCCCACAGGACGCCGACGCCCATCGGGCCGAGCATCTTGTGGCCGGAGAAGGCGACGTAGTCGACCCCGAGCTCTCGTACGTCCAGCCGCCGGTGGGGCGCGGACTGCGCCGCGTCCAGGACGACGACCGCACCGTGGTCGTGGGCCTTCTCGGCGATCGCGCGGACCGGGTTGACCGTCCCCAGGACGTTGGAGACGTGCGTCAGCGTGACCACCTTCACCGGCGCGGAGGAGAGGAGGCGGTCGAGCTGCTCGAGCCGCAGCCGGCCGTCGTCGTCGACGTCGACGAAGTCGAGGGCGATCCCCTGGTACTCGCGGAGCATGTGCCAGGGGACGATGTTGGAGTGGTGCTCCATCACCGTCGTGACGACGTGGTCCCCGCGCCGCAGGGTCGAGCGGCCGAGGCTCGTGGCGAGCAGGTTGATCGCCTCGGTCGTCCCGCGGACGAAGACGACCTCCTCCGGGGCGCTCGCGCCGAGGAACCGGGCGACGCGGCTCCGCGCGGCCTCGTAGGCTTCGGTCGCTTCGACGCTCAGCGCGTAGATCCCGCGGTGGACGTTGGCGTTCGCGTGCCGGTAGAATCCCTCCTCGGCGGCGATCACCGAGGTCGGCTTCTGCGAGGTCGCGGCCGAGTCGAGGTAGACGAGCGGCTTCCCCCCGACGTCCCGGCCGAGGATCGGGAAGTCGGCGCGCAGGCGCTCGACGTCCATGCGCCCCCCGCGCCCTCCGAGGGGGGCCTACGCCGAGGTCCCCGGAGTCCCGACGCGCACCCAGTCGTACCCCTTCGCCTCGAGCTCCTCGGCGAGCTTGCGGTCCCCCGAGAGGGCGACGACCCCGTCGACCATCACGTGGACGCGGTCCGGCTTGAGGTACTTGAGGATCCGCTGGTAGTGGGTGATCACGAGGATGCCGGCGTCCGGCCGATGGAGCTTGGCGACGGTCTCCCCGACCGACTTCACCGCGTCGATGTCGAGGCCGGAGTCCGGCTCGTCCAGGATCGCGAAGACCGGCCGCAGGGTCGCCATCTGGAGCACCTCGACGCGCTTCTTCTCTCCGCCGCTGAACCCCTCGTTCAGCGAGCGCTTGAGCAGCGCGTCGTCCATGCCGAGGAAGCTGAGATGCGTCTTGAGGTCGCGGTCGAAGCCGGCGGTGTCGGCGTTCTCGGAGGTGTGCCGCTGCATGTACGCCGTCCACAGGAACTTCGCGAGCGACAGCCCGGAGACCTCCTGGGGGTACTGGAAGCCGAGGAACAGGCCGGCGCGCGAGCGCTGCTCCACCGGCATCGTGAGGAGGTCCTTGCCGTCCAGCACGGCGCGCCCCTTCGTCACCTTGTACTTCGGGTGGCCCATCAGCGCGTAGGCGAGCGTGCTTTTGCCGGAGCCGTTCGGCCCCATCAGCGCCGTCAGCTCGCCGCTCTTCAGCGTGAGGTTCACCCCGCGGAGGATCTCCTTGCCGGCGACCTCGGCATGCAGGTCCTCGACCACGAGCGAGTGCGGGCTGGCCAGCGGCATCGCCACCATGACGGGATTTTGGAGCCGATACCGTTATTTAAACATGGCGCGGTGAGTAAATCCCGTCCCCCGTCGCAACGATGGAGAGCAAGCTCGAGCCGCCGACGGACGCTTCCGGCGCGTCGGACGGCACCCGCGGCAAGGTGCTGGACGAGCTCGCCGCCGGACCGAAGACCGCTCGCGACCTCGCCGAGCACCTCGGCATCCAGGAGAGCGCCGCCCGCGGACATCTCGACCGCCTCGAGGAGCGGGGTTGGGTTGTCCCGACGTTCCGTCGCGAGGGGGTGGGGCGCCCGCGCAAGCGCTACGCCCTGACCGCCGCCGGCCAGGACCAGCTGCCGAAGAAGTACGACCTCATGGTCGACGCGATCGTCGACGGGCTGCTCGCCCACGAGGGGGAGGGGTACGTCAGCGCCGTCCTCGCCGAGGCCGGCGAGCGCGTCGCGCGCCTGGTCGCGAAGGACCTCGTCCGCGGCAAGACCCCGGAGGAGAAGGCGCGCCATCTCGTCACGCTGCTGAACCGTCTCGGCTTCCGCTCGCACGTCGAGCAGGCGCCGGACGGGCGGATCCGTATCGTCCGGACGAACTGCGTCTTCCGCACGAGCGCGCTCGCGCACCCGTTCCTCCTCTGCGATGTCTTCGACAAGCACCTGACCGAAGCGCTGCTCGGCGAGGTCGGCATCGACCTCGAGGATTCGATCGGCCGCGGAGGTCTCCGGTGTTCGCATCTGATCCAGCTCCCGTAGCGCGCCGGCTCGCCCCGCTGCCGCCGGGACCCGCTCCGGGCGCCTCGCTCCCGCTGCCGGAGCCGGTCGGCGAGACCCCCCTCGTCCGGCTGCGCCGCGTCGTCGCCGGCGTCGACGTCGAGCTCTGGGCGAAGATCGAGGCGGCGAACCCGAGCGGCTCGGTGAAGGACCGCGCGGCGACGGCGATCGTCCGCGCGGCGATCGCCGACCGGCGCCTCGTGCCGGGCCGCACGCTCGTCGATGCCTCGAGCGGCAACACCGCGGTCGCCTACGCTCGGCTCGCCGCCCAGCTCGGCTTCTCCGTCCGCCTGTTTCTCCCGCGCAACGCCAACCCGCACCGCCTCGACCGCCTCCGCGCCCTCGGGGCGGAGGTCGTCCTGACCGACCCGGCCGAGGGGACCGAAGGCGCCCGGCGCGAGGCGCGCCGCTGGGCCGAGGAGCTTCCGGCGGAGCGGTGGTTCGCCGACCAGTACAACAACCCGGAGAACCCGGGGGCCCACTACGCAGGGACCGGGCCGGAGATCTGGCGCCAGAGCGGCGGCCGGCTCACCCACCTCGTCGCGGGCGTCGGGACCGGGGGGACGATCTCCGGCGCCGGCCGATACCTGAAGGAACGACTCCCGGCGCTCCGCGTGGTCGCCGTCGAGCCGACCGGACCGATGCACGGCCTGGAAGGGCTGAAGCATCTGCCGACCGCCGAGCGGCCGGGGACGTACGACCCCGGCATCGCCGACGAGACGGTGCGGGTCGAGACCGAGGAGGCGATCGCCGTCGCCGACCGCGTCGCGCGTGAGGAACAGCTCACGGTCGGGCGGTCGGGCGGGGCCGCGCTCGCCGCGGCGTTGCGGGTCGGCGCCGGTTCTCCCGGCAGCGTCCTGGTCGTGATCGTCCCGGACGCCGGGGACGCGGCGGAGGGAGCGGTCCGGTGAGGAGCCTGCTGCTCCGGCGCGACAGCCTGGAGGCGATCGAGCACGATGCGCGCCACGCCTACCCGGACGAGGCGTGCGGGTTCCTCTGCTCCGAGGCCGACGCGGCGGACGCGCCGTCCCGTCGGATCACCACGGTCGAGACGGCGGCGAACGCCTATGCGGGCGAGCGCCGGCGGCGGTTCGTGATCACCCCGGAGGAGCTCGCCGCGGCCGAAGTCCGCGCCGGGGCTCGGGGCGAGCTCGTCAGCGGCTTCTACCACTCCCACCCGGACCACCCGGCGCTGCCGTCGGCGTTCGACACGGAGCACGCCTGGCCGTGGTACGCCTACCTCGTCGTCGCGGTCGACCGTCGGGGGCTCTGCTCTGCGGCCGCGTTCGAGCTCGACGCCGAGGCCCTCAGGTTCCTCCCGCGGACGCTCGAGCTCTATACCCCGCGGGTCGATGGCACGAGCGAGCTCGCCGGACCGACGAGCACGGGGTAGGGAGGAGAACGATGGGGCAGGCGACCGTGAAGATCCCGACCCCGCTCCGCGGGTTCGCGGGCGGGCAGACGCAGGTCGTCCTCGACGCCGAGACGGTCGGGGCGGCGATCCGCCACCTCACCGACGAGCACCCCGGCCTGCGCCGGCACCTGCTGACGGCGGACGGCGGGCTCCGCAACTTCGTCTCCGTCTACGTCAACGACCGGGACATCCGGGGGCTCCAGCGGGAGGCGACCCCCGTCGCGGACGGAGACGTCGTCTCGATCGTCCCGGCGATCGCCGGCGGCGGACCGGCCGAGGCGCGGCCGAGCCGCGGCGCCGCCCCCTCCCGACCGATCTCCCTCGGCACCGAGCGGCCGTTCTCCCCGGAGGAGCTCCGCCGCTACAGCCGTCATCTCCTGCTCCCCGAGGTCGGGGTCGCCGGCCAGCGCGCCCTCCGTCGAGCGAAGGTCCTGGTCGTCGGGACCGGCGGGCTCGGTGCTCCCGCCGCGCTCTACCTGGCCGCCGCCGGGGTCGGGACGCTCGGCCTGGTCGACTTCGACGCCGTCGAGCTGTCGAACCTGCAGCGCCAGGTCCTCTACTCCACCGAAGACGTGGGGCGCCCGAAGCTCGCGGCGGCCCGCGCCCGCCTCGAGGGGCTCAACCCGACGATCGAGATCGTCCCCCACGACGGCCACCTGGACAGCGCGAACGCGCTCGAGGTGCTGGGCGGCTACGACGTCGTCCTGGACGGGACCGACAACTTCCCGACGCGCTACCTCGTCAACGACGCCTGCGTCCTCCTCGGCAAGCCGAACGTCTATGGGTCGATCTACCGGTTCGAGGGCCAGGTGAGCGTCTTCGACGCCCGGCGGGGGCCGTGCTACCGATGCCTCTATCCGGAGCCGCCGCCGGCCGACCTCGTGCCGTCGTGCGCGGAGGCCGGCGTGCTCGGCGTCCTCCCCGGCGTTGTCGGGGCGCTCCAGGCGACGGAGGCGATCAAGCTCCTGGTCGGCGTCGGCGAGCCGCTGATCGGCCGGCTCCTGCTGTACGACGCGGGCGCGATGACGTTCCGCACGCTCCGCCTCGAGAAGAACCCGGAGTGCGTCCTTTGCTCGCCGAAGGCGACCCAGCACGCGCTGATCGACTACCCTGCGTTCTGCGGCGTGGCGGCGAGCGCCCCGGCGCTCGGCGTCCCGGAGGTCTCTCCCGAGGAGCTTCGGGCCGAGCTCGCCGCCCCCGACCCGCCGCTGCTCGTGGACGTCCGCGAGCCCGAGGAGCTCGAGATCTCGAAGATCGAGGGGGCGCTGCTGATCCCGAAGGGGGAGATCCCCGAGCGGGTCGACGAGCTCACCCGGGCGCGCTCGGTCGTGCTGTTCTGCCGCTCCGGGGGACGTTCCGCGGACGCGGCGAAGACGCTCCTCGACCTCGGCTTCCAGAACGTCCGCAGCCTCCGGGGCGGGATCAACGCCTGGGCCGAGCGCGTCGACCCCTCGCTTCCGACGTACTGAGCCGCACGTACGTCGCGGGGAAAGGGTAGGGTCCCGGGCGGAGGGCGCCCGGGACCGTCGGCTCGAAGGGGGTTCGCCGACCTTAGCGCGGGTCCTCGCCCCGGCGGCGTGCGCTCACAAGCGCCCACGCCGCGCCGAGTAGGCCCAGGACGGTCGCTTCGAGCACGACGAGGGCGGGGGCGGCGAGGGCCGTCTCGGGCCGGGCGAGGACCGCGCCCTCCACCGACGCCACCGGCCCGCGGGCCGGCACCCCGCCGCCGCCGGAGGCGACGTACTTCACCGCGACCTTCGTGCTCTTCGCGAGGGTGATCGAGCCGGAGAGCGCCACCGAGTTCTTGCCGACCTTCGCGGTCGCCGTCTTGCCCGCGATCGAGCCGATCCCGTAGCTGTACGTTCCCGGCACGAGGTCGGCGAACTTGATGCTCGCCTTGGTCGAGCAAACGGTCGAGGCGTCGACCGTCGCGCACCAGCTCGTCCCCTTGACGAGCCCCTTCTCCGCGAACGTCAGCGTGACGGTCTTGCCCTTCGACATCGTCACCGAGACGGTCGTCGCGCCGTGCACGTGGACGGTGCCGCTGCCGCTCGCCTGGTAGCCGGACGGACCGGTGACGAGCACCGGGTACGTCCCGTTCGCGACCGCCGGGAAGCTGATCGTCGCGGTCGTCGCGTGGGCGCTCGTGCCGTTGAGCACGACCGTCCAGCCGGCCTTCGCGAGCTTCTTCGCCGGCAGCCCCGACTCCGTGAACGACAGGGTGTAGCTCTCCTTCGCGAACGTCACCGAGACGACGCGCGACGCGCCGGAGACCGTCACCATGCCGCCGTGGGCGCTGTAGACCTTGTTGACGGTCGCGACGTGGTAGCTGTACGTCCCGTTGACGAGGGCGAGCGGGCCGAGCAAGCTGGTCGTGCCGCTCAGCGGGGTCTCGCCGGTCGTGTTGACGAACCACTCGGTGCCGAGCGGAAGGCCGCTCTCGCTGAACGTCACCGAGAACGTCACCGAGGAGAACGTCACGTCGACCGTCTGCATGCTCCCGGCGACCTCGAACGCGCCGCCGGGGGCGCTGTAGTGCTTGTCGGCGCTCGCCACCGTGTAGGTGTAGCTGCCGTTCGGCAGATTGACCGACGCGGAGCTCCCCATCGAGGTGAGCGAGGCGGTCGCGGTGATGTTGACGTACCAGCTCGTTCCGCCCGGAAGGCCGCTTTGTGCGAACGTCACCCCGAACACCTCGAGCCCGAACGTCACCGGCTCGACGACCCCCGCTCCGGAAATCGAGAAGCCGCCGCCCACCGCGCTATACTGCTTGTCGGCGGTCGCGACCGTGAACGTGTAGCTGCCGTTCGTCAGCGACGTCTCGAGCGAGCTCGACGAGCCGCTGAGGGACGGGCCGCCGGAGATGTTCACGTACCAGGTCGTACCCCCGGGGAGTCCGCTCTCGTCGAACTCCGCGGAGAACGTCACGGCGGCGAACGTCACCGACGCGGAGGCCCCCGCGCCGGCGATCGAGAACGAGCCGCCGGAGGCGCTGTAGGTCTTGTCGGTCGTCGCGACGGTGAACGTGTAGCTCCCGTTCGGCTCGGCGAAGGCGATCGTCGTGCCGGTCGAGCTGAACGAGCCGCCGCCGCTCACGTTGACGTACCAGAGCGTCCCGCCGGGGAGGCCGGATTCGCTCACGCTCACCGCGTAGGTCACCTGGCTGAAGGTGACGAGGACGCTCGGGCCGCTGCCCGCGACCGCGAAGCCGCCGCCGGAGGCGCTGTACTGCTTGTCCGCCGAGGCGACCGTGTAGGTGTAGCTGCCGTTGGGGAGCGCGAGGCTGAGCTGCGTGCCGGTCCCCATCTGCGACGGCTGGCCGCTCACATTGACCCACCACGCCGTTCCGCCGGGCAGGCCGCTCTCGGTGAACGTCGCCGTGTAGGTGAGCTCGCTGAAGCTGACGGGGACCCCGAGCGTCGCGCCCGAGACCGTGAACGGCGAGCTGTAGCTCGGCGCCCAGACCTTGTTCGCGCTCGCGATCCGGTAGCTGTAGACGCCGTTCGGGACCGTCACGCTCAGCGTCGTCCCGCCCCCGCCGGAGGTCGTCGTCGACTTCGAGGACTGGCCGGAGACGTTCGCGTACCACGTCACCCCGTTCGGCAGGCCGGACTCCGTGAACGTCACGGCGTAGCCGGTGCCGAAGTTGATGTTCGTCGCCCCGAGCGCCGCGCCCGCGACCGAGAACGTCCCGCTCGCCGGGTTCGCCGAGATCCCCGAGAGGCTGCTGGACGCCGTGAACGTGTAGGAGCCGTTCGGCTCGTAGAAGTTCACGCAGACCGAGACGGAGCAGCCGGCCGGCACGGCGCTGGTCGCGCTCGAGTTCTTGTTGTTGTGCGTCCCCTTGAGCACCATCGTGAACGCGGTGGTGCTCGTCGAGCTCGCGAGCCCGCTCTCGGTGAACGGCACCTTGTAGACCCTCAGGCCGATCAGCGGGGCGAAGTCGCCCGCGTGCTTGCCGCTCGGCTGGCCGATCCCGCCCGAGTTGTAGGCGGTCGTGCGGCCGACGTAGGGGAGGTTCGCGTACGGGTTCGCGTAGCCGCCGTAGTTGAACCAGTAGTTGCCCCCCTGGTAGGCCGTGCCGAGGATGCTGCCGGAGAGCGCGTAGCCGTTCATCGACTGGCTGTACGACGCCGGCTGGCAGACCGTCGGGCCGGGATAGTAGCCGCTCGAGAGCGGCGCGTAGCCGGCCTGACAGGTGACGTTCCAGTAGTTGATGTTCGTCGTCGACGTCTCGGAGATCGTCAGGTTCGCGTCGAACGCGTTGTTGTAGATCCGGTCGAAGCTGTCGGACTCCGTCACGAACCGGCTCGGGGCGATGAGGCCCGTGTACGTCGGCTGGCTCGAGGCGACGAACGTGTTGCCCCAGAGCATGTTCCGCACGTGCGCGAGCGTGTTGTGCGCGAGCGCGCCGGTGCTGCCCGTGAACGAGATCCCGATGTCGGAGACGTTGAACCGGTCGTTCGCGAACAGGTCGTTGAGGCAGACGTTGCAGACCGCCGTCGTGACGCTGGTCGCCTCGCTGTTCGCCCACGTGTAGAGGTTCGTCGCGTTGGCGACCGTCACGTTCTGCGCGTGGAACAGGTAGTACTGCAGCCCGTCGTAGCGGGGGACGTCGAACTGGGCGAGGGCGCCCCACTGCCAGGTCGGGTAGTCGATCAGGAACTCCGCCGCGTGGTTGAACGCGACGTAGGCCGTCGTGGAGTTCAGGTAGGCCCCGATCCAGAGCGTGAACAGATAGTCGTTCAGGTTCGAGAACAGCCAGGAGAGCGAGCCGGTCTCGCCGTACGGCGCGCCGACCGTGCCCGTCCCGCTGACCATCACGTACGGGTGGCCCGCCGTCCCGGCCCCCGAGACGGAGAGGTTCGCGAGATCGCTCGAGCTGTACGCCCACATCGGCGTGTAGACCCCCGTGGTTGCGTCCGGCGTCAGCGCGATCGTCGGCGCGGCGCTCGAGCTCCTCAGGTCGACCGTCTGGATGCTCGGGTCGTAGCCGCTCAGGAGCACCTCGACCGTGTACATGCCGGGCGGCAGGTACAGGTTCGCGCCGTTGGTCGTCGCCTTCTTCGAGCCTCCCGAACCGGAGCGCGCGGAGAACCAGCCGAACGTGGAGGCGACCTGGAACTTCGACTGGTTCGTCACGCCCGCCCCCGGCGCGATCCCGACCCAGGCGTTCGCCGGGGTGATCGCGTGGTAGTTGAGCGCGTAGGTACCGGTCGGCGTGGAGGTGTTCCACAGGCCGATCAGGAGCGAAGGCCCGTTGACGAAGTGCGCGACCGGCTGGCCGTTGCCCGTGAGGTAGGACGGGTTCGGGGCCCCGGCGCTCTCGGTCGACCAGTAGCCGACCGCTCCGATGTTCGTCTCGCCGGTCTCCCCGCCGTAGTCGTAGGCGGCCGGGGGTGCCGCGTAGGCCGAACACTTGCCGGTATGCGTGTTGGTCTTCGCCGCCGGGCAGTAGTTGATCCCGACGGTCGCATCGGCGTAGTAGACGACGGTCGTCGCCCCGCTGCTCGTGCCGATCCCCCAGTCCATCTCCCAGTCGTTGGTCAGGCCGAGCGGGTCGTACTGCTGGCCGTCCGCCGTGATCTGGGCGCTGCCGAAGCTGACCCCCGAGGGGTTGACGGTCGGCGAGATCGAGTTGAAGAAGACGTCGTCATACTCCCCGCAGACCTGTCGCGTCCGCTCGGTCGTCGGACAGACGACGTGCCCGAGCGAGTTGTAGACGGTATAGTTGAAGAACACCTGGTTGACCGGCCCGGTCGTCTGGATGTTCGCGCAGCTCGCCGCCCCGACGACCCCCGTGCCGCCCACGACGCACTTGCCGACGGTCGTGTTGAGGTAGAGGACGACCGTGAACGGGTAGGAGATCGTGATCGACGGGCCGCTGACCGCGTAGTAGCCGCCGCTCGGGTTGCTTCCTCCGCGAAGGGTGACGCCGTTCGTGGTCGCCCAGGCCGCGGTCGGGTTCGAGAAGTTCCAGATGTTGTTCTCGAAGGTCAGCGAGTGGGTGACGGTGTTGTAGTTGATGACGTTC
Organism: Thermoplasmata archaeon; assembly: GCA_035502035.1. Classification (GTDB taxonomy): domain Archaea; phylum Thermoplasmatota; class Thermoplasmata; order Lutacidiplasmatales; family UBA184; genus Lutacidiplasma. The sequence continues at coordinate 973 of DATJUZ010000041.1, read as the reverse complement.
TGGAGCCAGAACTGGTTCGGGCACCAGTTGCTCTCGGCCCCGGAGAAGTAGCCGCTGCAGCCGCTGGGAGCGTTGATGTTCGGTCCGAAGCCGTTCTGGCCGTGAATCGTGACGTTCGTCAGGACGGCGTTCAGCTGGGAGCCGTAGGCCGTCTGGGTGCCGAAGTCGAACTCCTCCGTCTGGACCCCGAGCGTGTCGCTCGTCGTGAAGAACCCCTGGAGGGAGGTCGTGTTGGCGATCGTCGACTCGATCGAGCCGCTCGTGTTGTTCAGCCCGTAGTAGGCGACGCCCATCGGCGCGGGCGCGACCGAATACAGGGGCGTGACGTGGCCGCCGGTCCGCGACAGCGGGGGCGCCTGGTGAAGGTTCGGCGGAAGGAACGTCGAGAGGTTGCCGCCGCTGGCGAGTAGGGAGGCCTTGTCGGCCTCGACCGTCGCGAGGCGCGACGCGGAGATCCCGAGACTCCCGCTCGACGTCGTCTGGGCCGAGCCGGCAACGACAGCGTTCGACGGCGCGGCGGCGACCGCCGCGGTGGACGACGGCGCCGCGGTCCTCGGCGCCGTCGAGACGGCGACGTTCAGGCCCGCGAGCAGCATGACCCCGATCAGCGCAACGGCGAGTACGACCTTGCGTCCGCTCATCAACTGCATCTGTTCTCCCCCGGTGCTCGTTCGGCCGCTTCCGCGGTCCGGCGGGGATGCTCGAACGGATAGTTAAACCCCTACGACGCCGTCGCGGCCGGGCCGCCCCGGGGACCGCACCCGGACCGTTACTGCGTTATCGTTACGACCGCACCGCCCGAGTGGCACGTGGAGCGCGCCCCGAACTCCCCCCCGGCCGCTCGGCCGGCGGGGTGATCGATCGATCGACCGACCGTCCCGCCGACCGGCCTCGAACGGAAGGGGTCGATCCCCCTTCCGCCCGAGGCCCTCCCCCGGGTCTCTCCCTACTCGCTCCTTCCCGAGCGCCGCCG
>DATJUZ010000040.1:0-14312 GCA_035502035.1 Thermoplasmata archaeon | reverse complement strand
GGCCGCCGCGCCCCAAGCGCCGGGTAGTCGGCGGTCTGGGTGACCGCGCGGACATGCTCGATCGCGCCGATGGCAAAGCCGATCGCGCCGAACAGCGCGACGAACGAGGCGACGTTCGCCGCGAGCCCGCCGACGCCGACGACCGCGAGGAGGACGCCCGCCGAGGCGAGCGCGTTGAACCCCGCGTGCATCCCGACCGCGAGGAGGTAGTAGCTGCCGCTCCCCGGCCCCGGCACGCCCAGGCGGCCGCGGGCGTAGCCGTAGCCGAACATCCCGGTCGAGCTGCCGTGCAGGAGCACGCTCGAGACGCTGCGCACGGCGATCAGGAAGATCCCCGCGGCGAGGCCGCCGACGACGTACGCCCCGACCCCGTAGAGGAACGTCTCGAAGAAGCCGAAGCCGAGGCCGACCGACGCGCCGATCACCGGCCCGTCGGCGAGCCGCCCGATCCTCGCCCGGCGCCCGACGACCCCGGAGGCCTTCAGCGCCTCCTCGATGAACGGCGCGACGACGAGGACGAGGAAGAACGAGCCGGCGGGGGAGTTGCCGTTGAGGAAGAGGAACTCCGGACCGGGGTACCGCTGGCTGACGCTCGTACCGAGGGCGACGATCAGCAGCTCGAGCACCCCCGCCGCGATCGTCGCGAACAGCGCCCCGTAGACGAACCCGCCGAGCAGGGTTCCCCACCCCTCCGCCCGGTACCGCTCGCTCTTCCGGACGACGGCGAGGTAGAGCAGCGCCGGCGCGAGCGCCAGCGCGGCGAGGACGACCAGCTCCTCGGCCGCGACGACGGCGCTCACGGGGCCTTCCCGGCTCGGGGCGGGTACGGGTAGAATCCCTCCCCGGACTTGCGGCCGAGCTTCCCCTCGGCGACCTTCCGGCGGAGCACCTCGGCCGCGCGGTACCGCTCGTCGTGCAGCCCCGCGTGGAGGATGTCGAGGATCGCGACGGCCGTGTCGATGCCGACGAGGTCGACCAGCTCGAACGGCCCCATCGGGTGGCGGAAGCCGAGGCGGTAGGCCGCGTCGATGTCGTCCCGGTCGGCGACCCCGCTCTCGAGCATGCGCGCCGCCTCGTTGACGAGCACCGCGAGCGCCCGCGACGTGACGAAGCCGGGGGTGTCCGCGCTGCGGACGACCGTCTTGCCGAGCCGCTCCGCGAACCGCGCCGCGCGCTCGAGCGACTCCGGCGGGCTCGCCGGACCGGCGATCAGCTCGACCAGCGGCATCTGGAGGACCGGGTTGAAGAAATGCAGGCCGACCAGCCGCTCCGGCCGGCCGAGGCCCCGTCCGATCTCCCCGATCGGCAGCGAGGAGGTGTTCGAGGCGAGCAGGGCGGTCGGCGGGGCCTGCCGCTCCAGCTCGGCGAAGACCCCTCGCTTGAGGCCGAGCTCCTCCGGGGCCGCCTCGATGACGACGTCGGCGTCGGCGGCGGCCGCGAGCCCGACCGCGCCGGCGATCCGGCCGGCCGCCGCGTCCCGGCTCGCCGCGGTCACCTCGCCGCGCGTCACGGCGTGGTCGAGCGCCCGGCGGGCCCGGCCGAGGCCGCGCTCGACGAGCTCCGCCGTGAGGTCCTCGAGCGTGACCGGGAAGCCGGCGAGCGCCGCCTGCGCGGCGATGCCGGAGCCCATCAGACCGGCCCCGACCACCAGGACACGCTCGGACGGCGGCCCGGCGGCGCTCATGCGGCGACCGCTCCGTCCGGGCGGGCGAGCCGCAGGTAGGCGCAGGCCCGGCAGAGGTCGCCGCTCGCCGGCTCCCCGCAGCCGCGGCAGCGGGCGGGACCGGCCCCTTCCCCGCTCGCGAGCCAGCGCCCGACGAGCGCCTCGTGGGTCCGCAGGAGGGCCTGGCGGGTCCCCGGCTGGGCCTCCTCGAGCTCCCAGACGACCCGGCGGAACAGGTTCCGCTGCGCCCGGGCGGCGTGCGGGCACTCGCCGTGGTCGAACGGGAGGCCGCGCTCGCGCGCGTAGAGGAACACCTCGCGCTCCGGCACGAGCGCGAGCGGCGCGATCCGGGGGACGAGCCCCGGCTGGCGGGTCCGATGGGGCGCCATCCGCACGAGACGGTCGAGGTCGCCGTGGACGAGGTTCATCAGGACCGTCTGGGCCAGGTCGTCGAGGTTGAAGCCGAGGACCAGCACCCTCGCCCCGAGCTCCCGGGCGGCCCGGTTCAGCAGGCGCCGGCGCCAAACCCCGCAGTACGAGCACGGCGGGGTCCCGGGGAGCGTCCGCGCGACCTCCTCGGTCCGGGTCCCCAGCTCCTCCTCCGTCCGGACGATGCGGTGCTCGACCCCGAGCTGCTCCGTCAGGCGGGCGGCGGCGGCGAGCGTCGCGGGCCGGTAGGCGTCGATCCCCTCGTCGACGCTCACCGCGACGAGCCGGGCGTTCGGCCGCCGCGCGAAGTAGCGGTGGCTCAGCGCGAGCGCCACCGAGGAGTCCTTCCCCCCGGAGAGCGCGACCGCGACCGTTCCCCCGGCGAACCGTGGGAGCTGGCGGTGCATCTCGGAGCGGAACCGCTCCTCGACGGACGCCCGGAGGTGGTCCGCACAGAGGTGGCCGCCCCGGTACGGCGCGTCGACGACCGGCGGCCGGGGGCACGCCGAACAGCGCACGCCCCGCCGAGCCGGCCTCGCTATTTGAGCGTCGGGAGCGCCCGCGCGTTCCTCTGCGCGCATACGATTATGAACCAAACGCCGGCCAGCGAGCGCCGATGGCTTCCTCGGCGAGCGCACCGCGCCCCTCCGAGTTCGGCCGGCGGCCCCGGGGCCCTCGCGTGCGGCCGATCGGGGGGACCGGCTTCAGCGTCACCGACATGGTCGAGCGGTTCCAGCGCAAGCTCCAGGCCGAGGAGCGGAGCCCGTGCACCGTCAAGCAGTACGGGCACATCGCGCGGACGTTCCTCGCCTTCGCCCAGAAGCCGCTCGAGGAGGTGACGTCGCACGACCTCGAGTCCTACCGCGAGTACCTCGTCCTCCAGCGGCACTACGCGAAGAACTCGCTCTACACGACGATCCGCGGCCTCGCCTGCCTGTTCCGCAGCTACGGCCTCGCCACCGCCGACAGCCTCGAGCCGCCCCGGAGGCCGGAGCGGCTGCCCCGCTACCTCACCGAGGAGGAGGTCCACCGGCTGCTCGGCGCGGTCGCCGGCTCCGCCCGCGACAGCGCGATCGTCCACGTCCTCGCCTTCGGCGGCCTGCGCGTCGGCGAGCTCTGCCACCTGAAGGCCGAGGACATCGAGTTCGAACGGAACATCCTGCACGTCCGCAGCGGCAAGGGCGACAAGGACCGGGAGGTCGTCCTGGAGGATCGCAGCCGGGCGGCGATCGACCGCTACGTCAGCGAGCGGCTCGCCGCCGGCACCCCGTCGCCCCGGCTCTTCCCGGTCGGTTCGGTCACGGTCGAGCGGATCGTCCGGCGCGCCGCCGCGACGGCGGGGATCCCGCGGCGGGTGACGCCGCACATGCTGCGGCACACCCTCGCGACGACGCTGCTGTCGCGCGGCTGCGACATCCGCTACATCCAGAAGCTCCTCGGGCACGCGTCGGTCGCCACGACCCAGATCTACACGCACGTCGACACCCAGGCGCTGCGCGACGCCTACCAGCGGGCGAAGCCGCAGTATTAACCCGGCAGCGGTGGCGGCCGCCGTGACGACCGAGCGCGCCGACGTCCTCGTGATCGGCGCGGGCCTCGCCGGCGTCGCGGTCGCCTACCACCTCGCCGCCCGCCACGTCGGCCCGATCGTCGCGTTCGAGGCGAGCACCCCGGCCGCGGGGGCGACCGGTCGCGCCGCGGGCATCGTGAGCGAGCAGCTCTGGGACCGGTGGGACGTCGAGGTCGTCCGCGAGTCCCGGGAGGAGTACGCCGACCTCGCCCGCCGCGTCGTGCCGGGGGCCTACCGCGTGAACGGGTTCGTGCGGTGGACCGCCCACGAGGGGATCGCGGCGGCGCTCCGCGCCCGGAGCGCCGAGCTGCGCTCGTGGGGGGTCGATGCGCGGGACGTGGACGGCGGGGCGGTCGGCGACCTCGTGCCCGGGCTCCGGGCCGACGATCTGCGGGCGGGGTCGTACGCCCCCGGCGACGCCGTCATCGCCCCCAGCACGCTCGCCGAGGCGTACGGCGCCGAGGGCCGCGCCCTCGGGGTCGGCTGGCGGCTCGCCTCGCCGATCTCCCGGCTCGAGGGAGGACCCCGGGCCTGGAGCGTGACCGTCCGCGGCGTGACGTATAACGCCCCCGCGGTCGTCGTCGCGGCGGGCGCCTGGACGAAGCGGCTGCTCGCCGCTTCCGGCCTCCCCCTGCCGCTCGCCCCGTACCGGACCCAGGCGGCCGTGCTCCGTCGCCCGGAAGGGTTCCCGGCCTCGCTGCCGTCGTTCCACGACCTCGACACCGACGTCTACGGCCGTCCCGAGGAGAACGGCCGGCTCCTCGCCGGCGACGGGACCGAGCGGCACGAGACCGACCCGGAGACCTACGTGCCGACCGGGGACGACGCGTTCGTCGCCCACCTCGCGGAGTGCTTCGAGCACCGGTTCCCGGGGTGGAGCGAGACGACCGTCGTCCGCGCCTGGGCCGGGGTCTGCACGGCGACCCCCGACCGGCGTCCGCTCGTCGGCCCGGTCCCTTCGGCCGAGGGGCTCTACGTGATCACCGGGTTCAACGGCTTCGGCGTGATGCGCGCGGCCGGCGCCGCGCGGCGGCTCGCCGAGGTCGTCGCCGCGGGAGGCACGGAGGCCGGTCCGCGGCTCGCCCCGGTCGACCCCGGGCGGTTCTCCGGCCCGGCGGTCCCGTTCGCGCCGAAGCCGGGGTTCACGCTCCAGGGCGGGCCGGACGCGCCGTTCTGAGCGGCCGCGGGCTAGCCGGGGTCGGCCGCCGCGGCACCGGCGCGCAGCCGCTCGAGCTTCTCGAGGAACTCGACGCCCTCGCCGGTCGTCATCGGCTTGCCGTCCTCCCGCTTGAGCGGGAGCCCGGCGCGATGGCAGGCGACCTCCGGGGTCGTCCCCGCGAGGACGTGACGGAGCGCCACCTGTTCCCGCCGTCCGAGCGTCACCCCCTCCCGGACGAACTCGTCGAACGCCTCGAAGGCGACCGGACAGACGAGACGGCCGAGCCGGTCGAGCTGCGCCGCGTAGAGGCGGATCTCCTCCTGGGCGTGGGGGTCGAGCCGGAGCGAAAGGAAGTGGAACAGGTTCCAGAGGTTCGACTTCCAGTACCACTGGGTGTAGTAGGCGACCGGCAGCAGGAGCCGGGCGGTCTCCCGGGCGACGCCGGCCTCCAGCGCCCGCGAGTAGGCCTCGTACGCCTCCCGCGCGACGCGCTCGAGGTCGGTGCGGAACCGCTCGACGACCGGCGCCGGCAGCGACTCCCCCCTCCCCTGGCGGTTGCGGGTCGACTGGTGGCGCACTTCGTCGGCCGGCGGGACCTCGAACTCGTCCGGCACGATCGAGTAGCGGGCCGAGTACTCGTTCACCGAGCTCGCGCGATGGCGGATCCATTGCCGCGCGACGAAGATCGGGAGTCGGACGAGGAACTTCATCTCGACCATCTCGAACGGGGTCGTGTGCCGGTGGCGGAGCAGGTAGCGGACGAGCCCCCGGTCGTCGCGGACCGACCTCGTCCCCCGGCCGTAGGAGACGCGCGCCGCCTGGACGATCGCCGCGTCGTCCCCCATGTAGTCGACGAGCGCGACGAACCCGTGCCCGAGCACCGGGTGCCGCAGCCCGATCTCGCGGTCCGCCTCCGGCACCGACGGGCGGACCATCGGCGGGTCGGCGTCCACCATGCCCGGACGTAGCGCGGTTCCGGGTTAAAGGCCGCTCGTCGTGCCCCGCCGCTCCCCGCGAAACGCTTACGGGAGCGACCGTCTCGGTTCGCCCGGGGGGAGCGCTCCGATGGCCCGCATCCTGGTCGCGACGGCCTGGCCGTACGCCAACGGCCCGTTCCACCTCGGCCACCTCGCCGGCGCCTACCTGCCGGGCGACATCTTCGCCCGGTTCCACCGGCTCCGGGGCGACGAGGTGCTCTTCGTCTCCGGTTCCGACATGCACGGGACGCCGATCCTCGTGCGGGCCGAGCAGGAGGGCTCGAGCCCCGCGGCCGTGGCAGAGCGGTTCCACGCGATCAACCGCGACGCCTTCGACCGGCTCGGCTTCACCTTCGACGTCTTCACCACGACCCGGACCCCGGTCCACGCACGGACGGTCCAGCGGCTGTTCCTCGCCCTGCTGGAGCGGGGCTACCTGGCTCGCCGCACGGAGGAGGCGCCGTACTGTCCGAAGCACGCGCGGTTCCTTCCGGACCGGTACCTGGTCGGCACCTGCCCGAACTGCGGCTTCGAGCAGGCCCGGGGCGACGAGTGCGACCGATGCGGGCAGCCGCTCGAGGCCGATCGGCTCGGGGCTGCGCGCTGCGCGCTCTGCGGGACGCCGGCCGAGCGTCGGCCGACCGAGCACTTCTACCTGGAGCTCGACCGGCTCGCCGAACCCCTGCGCGCGTACATCGCCGGGCAGAGCCACTGGAGGCCCGGCACGCGCCGGGTCGCCGAGACGTTCCTGAACGCGGGCCTGCACCCGACCGCGATCACCCGCGACCTCGAATGGGGGGTGCCGATCCCGCTCGACGGGTTCGCCACGAAGCGGTTCTACGTGTGGTTCGAGGCGCTCATCGGCTACCTCTCCGCGAGCGAGGAGTGGGCCGTGCGGGCCGGTCGCCCGGCGGCGTGGCACCGGTACTGGGACGAACGCGAGCCGGTCCGGGCCTACTACTTCGTCGGGAAGGACAACAAGTTCCATCACACGATCATCTGGCCCGCGGTCCTCCTCGGCGTCGGGGGGCTGAAGCTCCCGTTCGACGTCCCCGCGAACGAGTGGCTCCTGGTCGAGGGGGAGAAGATCTCCAAGTCGAGGACCCGGGCCGGGGACCCGTTCGTTCCGTCCCTCCTCGCCCGGTACCCCCCGGACGTGATCCGGTTCTACGGGGCGCTCCTCGCCCCCCAGAACCACGACACCGAGCTGAACTGGGCCGAGTTCGACCAGCTGCGCGACGAGGTCCTCGCGAACCAGTACGGGAACCTTGTCCAGCGGACGCTCGTCCTCGCCCGGGACCGCTACGCCGGACGCGTTCCGGAGCCCCCGACCGGCTGGAGCGCCGAAGGGACCGGGGGCCTCGGCGCGCGGCTCGCCGGCGCCCATCGCGCCATCACCGCGGAGTACGAGGCGGTCCATCTGAAGGAGGCGCTCGACCTCACGCTCGCCGAGGTCCGGGAGGCGAACCGCCGCTTCCACGAGGCGAAGCCGTGGCAGCTCGACGGGGCGGAGCGCGCCCGCGTCGTCCACGAGGCGCTGTGGACGCTCCGGGCCGTCGCGACCTGGCTCTCCCCGGTGCTGCCGTTCTCCAGCGCCGAGGTGTTCCGGATGCTCGGCTTCGCGGACCCCCCGGGTCCGCGGGACTGGGACCGCGCGCTCGAGCCGGTGCCGGCCGGGCAGAGCATCGGCGAGGTCCGGCCGCTCTTCCCGCGGGCGGAGTCGGAGAGCGAAGCGCCGGCGCCGCCGGCGCCCGGGGCGGGCTCCCCGGCACCCGTGCCGCTCGCGCTGGTCGCCGGAGAGGTCGTCCGGGTCGAGCCTCATCCGAACGCCGACCGGCTCTACGCGCTCGAGGTCGACCTCGGCCCCGCCGGTCGCCGAACGGTCGTCGCGGGGCTGCGCGCCTCCTACCGTCCCGAGGCGCTCGCCGGGCAACGCGTCGTCCTCGTCGCCAACCTCGCCCCCCGCCCCCTCCGCGGGATCACGTCGGAGGGGATGGTGCTCGCCGCCGACGCGGGGGAGCGGGCGGTGGTCGTCGCCCCGCCGTCGGAGGTTCCCCCGGGGACGTTCGCCGACGGGACGCCGGCCGGGGCGCGCACGGTGACGTACGACGAGTTCGCCAGCGTCTCGCTGGGCGTCGGCCGCGTCGTCGGGCCGGGCCCGGCCGGCCGGAGCGCGGTAGCGGTCGGGGAGCTGAGCGTCGTCGTGCCGGGCACGTGGCCGGCCGGCACGGTCGGGGTCGTCCGGCGGGATCGCGGGGACGCGACGGACGGGACGTTCGTGACGTTCGGCGAGGGCCGCCCGGCCGCCCCCGCCGAGCCGGTCCGGGACGGCGCGCGCGTCCGATGACCGCCGGGCGTCGGGTCGACCTGCACGTCCACTCCCGGTACTCCCCGGACGGGACCGCGAGCGTCGACGAGCTCGTCGCGCGCGCCGCCGAGATCGGCCTGGACGGCCTCGCCCTGACCGACCACAACAGCGTCGCGGGCCATCCCCGGCTCGCTGAGCTGCAGGGCCGCTACCCGCAGCTGCTCCTCGTGCCGGGGGTCGAGGTCTCGACCTCGGACGGGCACCTCCTCGCCTACGGGATCCGGCAGCCCCCCGATCCCGGTTTGCCCGTGGCGGAGACGGTGGCGAGGGTCCTCGCCGCCGGGGGGGTGGCGGTCCCGGCCCATCCGTTCCGGCGCGTGCACGGGATCGGGGGCCGTCTCGCCGGAGCCGTTCCGGTGCCCGCGCTCGAGGCCCTCAACGCGCACAACCGACCGGCCGCCAACGACCGGGCCCGGAGGCTCGCGCGCGAGCGCGGGCGGGGATCGACCGGGGGGAGCGACGCCCACCAGGTCGCGGAGGTCGGAGGGGCCTGGACCGAGTTCCCCGAGGAGGTCGCCTCGGTACCGACGCTGCTGGAGGCGCTGCGCGCGGGACGGACCTCCGCCGGCGGCCGCGAGCTGGGCGCCGACCAGCGCCTCGCGCTGGCGCTCCGATCGCTGCGCCTCCGCCTCGCCCGCGGTCTGCGGCCCCTCTGATCCCCGGCGCCCGCGGCACGACCGGGCGAGGCTCGGGAGCGGCCGTCGCGCGGTTCGCCGCCGCGAGGACTTTAACTCCGGGTCGGCTCGCCCTGCCCGCGCCGAGGTGGCAGAATGGTTAATGCGACGGACTGCAGATCCGTTTCCTGGGGGTTCGATTCCCTCCCTCGGCTCCTGCGCCTTCCCGCTCGGCCCGGCCGCTCGAGGACGGCGCGGGGCGACCGGTCGGCCTAGGTCGAGGGGTTCGTCGCGTCCGGGAGCGGTCGGACGCCCCAGACGATCAGCAGGATGGCGCCGAGGAGCGTGAGGACCGGAAGCCCCTCCATCAGGTCGAGGGCGACGTTCGATCCGCCGGCGTCCAGGAAGATCGTCCCCCCCAGGGCCGCGCCGAGCGTCGCGAGGAACGTGACGAGGGCGATGGCGCGGCTGCGCATCGGGTGGCCCCGCACCGCGACGACCAGCGCCCCGATCGTCAGGAGGACGAGGAGGACGGCGATCCCGACATGGGCGTAGAGGGTCGAGGCCGGGTAGGGACTCCCGTCGTTCGCGAGCGCGTTGCCGAGGAGGACCTCGGCGAGCGCGATCACGAGGATCAGCACGCCGTGGACCCGCAGGCTCGCGCGGCGCCGCGGCGAGCGCGCGCCGGGCGCACCGGGGGAAGGGGTCGACATCGCGGGGGCCCCAGTCCGGCTACCAGATAGCTACGCGCTCCGGTCGGGGCCGCCACATCGGGCTGCCTTCCGGGATCGCGAACGCGTCGAAGAAGGCGTCCATCTGGACGGCGGCGCCCCGGGCCCGGAAGGCGCCGGGGGAGTGGGGGTCGGTGACGATCCGTCGGCGGAGCTCCTCCTCGGAGCAGTTCTGCCGCCAGACCTGGGCCCAGGACAGGAAGAACCGTTGTTCGGCGGTCTTCCCGTCGACCGTCCGGCGCCGCGCGGGCTCCGCGGCGAGCCGTCGCTGGAGCGCCTCGAACGCGATGCTCAGTCCCCCGAGGTCGGCGAGGTTCTCCCCGAGCGTCAGCTGGCCGTTGACGCGGAGCCCGGGGAGCGGCTCGTAGCCGTCGTACTGCCGGACGACCTGGGCGGCGCGACGCTGGAACTCGCGGGCATCCGCCTCGGTCCACCAGTCGGCGAGGTTCCCTTCGGCGTCGTACTTCCGGCCCTGGTCGTCGTAGCCGTGCGTGATCTCGTGGCCGATCACCGCGCCGATCCCGCCGTAGTTCACCGCGTCGTCCATCGCCGCGTCGAAGAACGGGGGCTGGAGGATGCCGGCCGGGAAGACGATCTCGTTGCGCACGGGGCTGAAGTAGGCGTTGACGGTCGGCGGCGTCATCCCCCACTCGCTCCGGTCGATCGGTCCGCCGACCTGGACGACCATCCGGTGGACCTCGAAGGCGTGGCAGCGACGCACGTTGCCGAGGTAGTCGTCCGCCGCCAGGCGGATCGACGAGTAGTCCCGGAAGCGGTCCGGGTGGCCGATCTTCGCGGTGAAGCGGGCGAACTTGGCGAGCGCCCGCTCGCGGGTCGGCTCGCTCATCCAGTCGAGCCGGGCGAGGCGGTCACGGAAGACGAGCCGGAGGTCGTCGATGAGGACGCCCATCCTCGCCCGCGCCTCCGGGGGGAACGCGCGCCGGACGTACAGCTCGCCGAGCGCCTCCCCGAGGCAGGCGTCCACGACCAGCGCCGCCCGCTTCCAGGGGGGCTCCGGCTCCTGCTGGCCCCGGAGCGTCCGATGGAAGAACGCGAAGCTCGCCTGCTCCGCGGCGTCGTGCAGGAACGGGGAACTGCTGCGCAGCAGCGTCCAGCGCAGGTAGGCCCTCCAGGCCGGGAGCTTCCGCTCGACCAGCAACCGATCGACCGCGTCCAGGAACTCCGGCTGGCCGACCACGAGATGGGGGAGGGCGCCCAGCTCCCGGCCGGCGAGGTAGGCCCGCCACGGGACGTTCGCCTCGCGTCCGGCGAGCTCGCCGACCGTCGTGCGGTGGTAGTTCTTCTCCTCGTCGCGGAGCTCGGTGCGGGAGCGGCTGGCGCGGGCCAGCTCCGTCTCGAGCTGGACGATCGCATCGGTCGTGGCGCCGGCCCGCTCCGGAGGTTCCCCGAGGGCCTCGAACGCGCCCTGGACGTGCGACCGGTAGGCCGAGCGCACCGACTCGAAGGCCGGCTCGAGGTAGTACTCCCGGTCCGGCAACGACAGCCCTCCCTGGACGACATAGAACGCGTAGACCTCGCTCGCCCGCTTGTCCGGATAGACGTAGGACTCGAACGGGCCCCCGAGCCCCTCCCGGTGGAACTCCGCGAGCACCGCGCTCAGCTCCTCGACCGAGCGGAGCTCCCCGACGCGCGCGAGCGCGGGGGCGATCGGCTCGTACCGGAGCCGCTCTCGCCGTTCCTGGTCGAGCGCCGAGCGGTAGAGGACCCCGACCTGGCGCCGCGGGGAGTCGGCCGCGTCCTCCGCGTGGGTCGCCGCGTCCTCGAGCAGCTCGTGGATGAGCCGGAAGTTCCGCTCGAGCAGCTCGTCGAAGGCGCCCCAGCGAGCCTTGTCGGCCGGGACGGGGTTCTCCCGAAGCCAGGTTCCGGTCGCGTGCCGGTAGAAGTCCTGCGAAGCGGGGGTCGCCGCGTCCATGAACCGCACCGAGAAGCCGGGGTCCGGCGCGGGACGCTCGGAGGCGCGCCCGGTGGGGTTCACCGGCGTCGTCCTCCGGCTCCCGTTCGGCGCGCGCACGCCCCCGGCCCCATCGTCCTCTCCCCGGCCGAACCGGTCAGCGCACCGGCTGGACCGCGTGGTCCCACGTGTTCAGCGCGAGGCCGGCGCGGACCCAGAGGGGGACGAGCGCCTCCAGCCACCGGGCCCCGTCGATCCCGCCGACGTCGAGCGCGCCGGCCCAACCGAGCTCCTGGAGGATCTCCTCCGTGGTGCGCTTGGCCCCCGGGTCGTTGCCGCAGATCCACATCCGGGCCGGTCCGCTCGCAAAGTGGGGGTCGATCATCCGGCCATTGCCGACCGTGTTGAAGCACTTCACGACCTTCGCGCCCGTGAGCTTGCGCTGGACCCGCTCCCCGAGCGAGTCGTTGAGCCCGAACAGTAGGCCCGGCGGCATCCCGTGCGCCAGGTCGAGCGGGTTGGTCGCGTCGAGCACGAGCTTGCCGGCGAACGGGGCCGGACCGACGCTGTCGAGCACCTGCTCGGTCGCGGCGCCGTGCGTCGCGAGGACGGCGATCGGGCCGAAGGCGGCCGCCTGGGCGAACGTCCCGACGGAGACCTTCCCCGGGCTCTCGCGTGCCCACGCCTCGATCTTCGCGGGCTGGCGGGTCCCGACCATCACCGCGTAGCCATGGGCCGCGAACCCGCGTCCGAGCTGGCGTCCGACGTCCCCGCTCCCCAGGATCCCGACCTTCTTGGGCTCCGGCATCCGCTCCCCCTCCTCCGAGCATCGAGGTCGGCCATTTAGGGTGCGCGGACGGCGTCCCCTCCGTCCCGGCCGGTCGGTTCTGTTGGGCACACTAAAAATTAGCCATCGCCGTAAATAGCTCCGCGAGCTGGCGGGGTCAATGGAGACCCTCCAACGCCTGACACGCCGCCAGCTCGAGGCCCTGCGCTGCGTCGCCCGGTTCGGCTCGCAGGGCCGCGGGATCGCCCTGAACGATATCGCCCACGCGCTCGGCGTGCGGGCCCCTTCGGCGCTCGCTCATCTGGGGCCGCTCGAGGAGCTGGGGCTCATCCAGCGGTTCCGGGGGAAGAGCCAGGTGACCCGGCGGGGGCAGACCTGCCTGGACGAGTACCTGCGACACCACCGGGTCGCGGAGAGCCTGTTCGCTCGCGCCGGGCTTTCGGTGGACGCGACGCACCACGCCGCACTCGAGGTCGACCTTGCCCTCAGCCACCAGACGGTCCAGGAGATCTGCGAGGCCGAAGGGCACCCGAAGGTTTGCCCCCACGGAGAGCCGATCGCGGCGTGCTCCAACGAACGGGGAGGTCATTGACGATGTCCGGAAGCAACCCTCCTGAGGGGCCGACCCCCCCTTCGTCACCGGCGACCCTCGGCGCCGGGAGTCCTCGGAGTCCCGCCAAGCGGTCCCTCTCCAGGCTGTCCGTCGTGGTCATCGTGGTGGTGGTCCTCCTCCTCGTCGGGAGCGCGACCGCCTACGAGCTCGTGACGAGCAAGTCGCCCGCCAACCCCTGTGCCGTCTTTACCCCGCAGGAACTCGGGGCCGACCCCACCCCCGGCCATGTCGCAGGCGACACCACCCCGCACTTCGCGACCGCGACCACGCTGACGAACGGCCCCCTCCAGACCGTAGACGTGGGCACGAAGATCCAGGTCGTTGCGGGAGAGAATTTCTGGGGCAGCCTCGCCACCCAGCTCGGCGGGAGCCTGACGCACGTTCTGAGCATCGTGAGCAACCCGAATGCGGACCCGCACGACTACGAGGCGAACGCCTCGGATGCGGCGGCCATCGGGGCGGCGAACCTCGTGATCCTCAACGGGGTGGGCTACGACGACTGGGGAAACCAGCTGATCAACGCGTCGGATACTGCCGGCCAAGAGGTCTTGAACGTAGGCGTCCTGAACGGCGTCTCGGTGACCGGAGGGATCGTCACGGGCAACCCCCACCAGTGGTACAACCCGCTCTACGTGAACCACACCCTGCTGGCGATGTACTACGACCTCGTCGCCCTGCAGCCGGCGTCCAAGTCAACCTTCCAGGCGAACTTCGCGACCCTCAACACGACCGGGACCCCGGGGAACATCTCGATTGACGAGCTCTACGCCCGGGCCAATCAGATCAAGAAGGACTTCTCCAGCGAGGTCGTGGACGCGACGGAGAGCATCTTCGTCTACCTCGCCAACTACACGGGACTCGACCTGGTCGCACCTCCCGCCTTCATGGAGGCTATCGCGGAAGGGAACGACCCACCGGCGGCCAGCGTGGCCCAGTTTGAGTGTCAGCTCGAGAGCGGATACGTGAAGGTGCTCGTCTACAACATCCAGACCGTCACCCCGATCACGACCACGCTCGAGGGGCTCGCGGGAGAGCACAACGTGACCGTCACCTTCGTGAGCGAGACCATCCAGCCCCCGGACACCAGCTTCCAGGATTGGATGTACGGGCAGTACAACAGCCTCGCGAACGCGCTCAACGCAGGGACGCTCGGAGGCACCACCCCGTGACCCGTGGGGCACGGGAGCGGACCCCCCTCCTCATCGGGCGCGAGCCTCCGCGCCGGCGGGTCCGCGAGGTACGACCGCTCCTCGAACTCGCCCTCGCGCGGGACCCCGGGTCGATGACGGCACGTGGACGCTGAGCTCCCCTCCCACCCGCCGGTCTACCAGTTGCCGGCGGAGGCCGAGGTAGGCTCCGGTCCGCCGGCGATCCA
The DNA here is from genome assembly GCA_035502035.1 of Thermoplasmata archaeon. GTDB lineage: Archaea > Thermoplasmatota > Thermoplasmata > Lutacidiplasmatales > UBA184 > Lutacidiplasma. Next base: position 114 of record DATJUZ010000040.1, on the reverse strand, counting down.
GGCGCAGCGGGTCGAGGTACGCTACCGTGACAAGCTCGTGTGGAAGGATGCGACCTTCCGTATCAACCCCGGGGAGTTCGTCGCGGTCATCGGTCCGAACGGGGCGGGGAAGAC
>DATJUZ010000039.1:0-11629 GCA_035502035.1 Thermoplasmata archaeon | reverse complement strand
GGTCCCCTCGACCGGCTCGCCGAAATGGACCGCGACGACCTCGTCCTCTCGCTGCCCCGCGCGCGCGAATCCCCCGAGGAGGATCGCCTCTCGGAGGAACATCGGCAGGAACGGGTCGAACCGCTCGGAGAGGACCGCGCTCCGGAGCGCCCCGCCGAGCGTCGCGAGGTCGAGCGGCGTCCAGCGGACCTCGGAGGCCGTTGCGCGGGCCGCGGGCGTCATGGAGCGGTGCCGGGGGAGGTCGCGACCGTCCCGATAAGGGGGGCGTACGCGAGATAAGCCGCCGCGCCTCACCGCCCGGTGATGCGCGTCCCCCCTCGCCTACAGCGCTGGCTCACCGGACCGAAATCCGACCCGAGCGTCCGAGCCCGGTACTGGCTCGACGTCGAGGGGCGACCGCGCGGAGATGCGCGCGTCCAGCGCGCGCTGAAGGATATCGGACGCACCGGATGGGCCGCGTCGCTCCTCGAGCCGCAGTTCCCCGACGGCCACTGGGTGACCCCGCGCAGTACCGCTCGGGACCTCTACATCCCGAAGTACATCGTGACCAACTGGATCGCGATCGTCCTCGCCGACCTCGGGATGACGAAGCGCGACCCGCGGATCCGCCGTACCGCCGAGCTGATCATGGACCGGTGGGGAGCGCGGGGGAACGACCTGTCGGGGCGGAGCGGCGAGGTCTGCGTCACCGGGAACGCCGTGCGCACCCTCGTTCGCTTCGGCTACCTCGACCACCCCGTCGTGCAGCGGGCGATCGCATGGATCGTCAGGACCCAAAAGGCGGACGGTGGCTGGCACTGCTTCCCCTCGAAGAAGGGGACGCTCGATGGATGGGAGGGTCTCGCGGCGTTCGCCGAGATCCCCCCGAGCGAACGCGACCGAGCGGTCCAACGGTCGGTCGAACGCGGGGCCGAGTTCTTCCTCCATCGTCACCTCATGGACGAGGGGACGCGCTATGCGCCGTGGTTCCGGATCCACTACCCGAACCACTACTACTATGACCTGCTGGTCGGCCTGCGGACCCTGACGAGGCTCGGCTACGGAGGGGACCGTCGTCTGGGGCCCGCGCTTCGGTGGCTCGCGAGCAAGCGCGCGCGGGACGGGACGTGGGCGATGGACGAGACCCATCCGGACGTCGAACCGGATTTCCCGGGCGACAATCTCTATCGCCCGTTCTTCCCCATGACGATGGAGCTGTTGCGGGAGCCCAGCCGCTGGGCGACGGTCGAGGCGCTGAGCGTGCTCCGGCGGGTGGAGCAGGCCAAGGCATCCTGAGGTCGGCCGGAGCGTCGCGTCCTCGGGGTTCCGGACCGCCGGGGGGCGCGGACCCCGCGAGAAGGCGGGTCGCGGAAGCGTATAATACCCCACGGAAATGCGAGCCGGAGCCGGGACCGCCATGGCCGCACCGACCCGAACGCCGCGCTACCTGTCGCGTCGCTACCTTGCTCAGGACGAGCAGGTCCTCGCCGAGGTGCACGCCTCCCGTCTGTTCTTCTTCACCTGGCCCGCGGTCGGGGTCGCGGTGATGCTCGCCGCCGAGCTGACCTTCCTCCCGCGCATCGCCGCGAGCCTTCCCCTGCCGAGGACCACGACCCAGGCCGCGACGGTCGTCCCCGCCTTCGGTCCGCTCGCCGGTAACCTGGTCGCCTCGCGGCTCGAGCTGATCGTGCTGCTCGCCTCGGTCCTCGTCGCGAGCTGGTACCTGTTCCTCGTCTGGCGGAAGTGGGCGTCGACGCTCTACGTCGTCACCAACGACCGCCTCATCAAGCAGCGCGGATTCCTTTACCACGACACCAAGGAGATCGCGCTCCGCCAGGTCCATTCGGTCGACGTCTACCGGCACCGCCTCGGCCGCGTGCTGATCCGGGCCGGGACGCTGCAGATCCGCTCGCTGGCGAGCGTCGCGGGCGCCTCGGGAAACACAGGGGCGAGCGATCGCCCGTCGACCGAGATCGATCCGTACATGGACCCCCGGGACCCGTGGACCCACGAGCAGGGGGCCGAGTGGTGGTTCTCGATCAGCAACCCGATCGGGGTCCAGCGGACGATCGAGGACGCCATCGAGAAGCTCGAGGAAGGCCGCGCGTTCGGCGGCGGACCCTCGGCCCGGCCGCTCTAGCGGCTCGGCAACGGCCGTCCCGGCGAACCGCGCGGGCCGCGGAACGTCGACCGCACGCCGTCCTCCCGGCGTGCGACCGACCCTGCGGGCTCCGCGTGCCAGGCGCTCGAGCCCCCGGCGGGGGCCGTCCCTAGACGCCCGCCTTCCCTCCCGCCAGGAGAAGATCGGAGACGCCGCGGGACGTCCCGCCGGAGACCGACGGCGTGTACGTCACGGCCACCGTCGTCGCGTTGCCGTCGACGACCACCGTCAGGGTCGCCGGGGCGACGTATCCGTGGACCGGCTTGAACGTCAGGACGTAGGAGCCGTTCGGCACGTGGAACGTGACCGACGGGCCCTTGCCGGAGGCGCTCTCGGTCCGGTTCACCCCGTTCAACGCGCCGGTGAGGGAGACCGACCAGTGGGTCGACTTGGCGAGACCGCTCTGCGCGATCGTCAGGGCGTAGTCGACCTGCTGGAACGTCACCGCGACCTTCGTGTTCGCCTTCAGGGCGACCGTTCCGGAGTGCGCTGCGGTGTGGCCGCCGATCTTCACGGACTCCGTGAACCCTTCGTACGGCGACGCCGGCAGGACCGCGTACGGGTAGCTGCCCGGCGTGAGGTTCGTCCACGACAGCGACTTCCCGCCGGTGCAGCTCGTCCAGACGATCGCGGCGCACCAGCCCGCCGACTCCGGCGGGTTCTTCGCGGTGAACCCGACGGAGATCGTGCGACCGCTGACGAAGTGCACCGACACGGTGTCGGTCACGTTGTCGCCGGAGACCGACACGACCCCCGTGGGCGAGCCCGAGACGACGTAGCCGGACGGCCCCTCCACGAGGTAGACGAAGCTTCCGTTCGGCACGGGGACGCTGAGGGTCGCGGTCGCGTTGTGATCGACCGCCCCGAACGGCGCATCCGGCTCGAGGACCGCTGCCGTCCAGGCGGCGCCCGGCGGCAGTCCGGTCTCCGTGAAGTTCAGTCGGTTGATCGGCGTGAGCTTGAGGTAGATCGTCACGTCGGCGCCGCTCACCGTCACCGTGCCGGCGTACGTCGCGCGGTAGCCCGACACCGGGGTGACGTTCCAGGAGTACGTGCCGTTGGGGAAGCTCTCGCCGGCGACCAGTCCCCAGATCAGGTTGAATCCGACCCCGCCGACGAAGACGCCGTTGTGGGCGATCCCGCCAACCGTCGCGTACAGGCTGCCGTTGTCCGGGTAGCCGGAGACGTTCAGCGTGATCAGGTAGGAGCTCGAACGGAACTGGATGAGCGTCGTCATCCCGGCGCCGTTGATCGTTCCGGAACCGTGCCCCTGTCCTCTCCACGCGGTCGAGTAGCCGGCGACGCCCGTGGTCGCGTAGGCGTAGGTCCCGTTCGGTTCGGTGAACGTCAGGGTGTCGGCGTTGCCGTCCGTGCTGAGCGACATCGGGTTGCCGTTCACCGTCACCTCGAACGTCTTGCCGGCCGGCAGCCCGGTCTCGACGAACGACCAGGCGTACGGTCCGGCGGTGCCCCCGCCGTACGGTGCGCCGGTCCCGCCGCCGTTGGGGGGAGGCGGGTACGTCAGCAGGACGTTGAACGTCACCTCGGAGAGCTGGACGCCCGTGATGCCCAGCGGCATCCCGTTGAGCCCGACGTGGAACTGGCAGACCGTACCGTTCGGCGGGTTCGGGGGCGGGACCCAGTCCTCGACCTGGGCGCTGATGACCGCGGTGGGCGAAGCGAGGGGCGGAAGGAGGCCGACCGTGGTGTTGGCGTAGCTCAGCGACTGGCCGCTCGTGATGTAGCCGCACGAGGTGTTCTGCTTGGTGTTGTTCACGAGCTCGATCGGCGGCGCGCTCCAGGTCGTCGGGATCTCCTCGTAGTTAGCGCCCACGCGTTCCAGGATCGGCGTGAGGACGATCATGCCCGCCCCCGGATAGATGTCGAGGCGGGCCGGGTCCCACGCCCACGACCAGGGCTCGTAGGCGACCGTAGTGAAGGTGAACGCCGGCGTGCAGCTCGGCGTCGCGACGTTGCAGACGACCGCGGTCGAGGCCAGCGGGAGGGCGAGGAAGATGAAGTCGAAGTACCATATCGTCCCGCTGTAGCTGCTCCACGCGAGCGACCAGTTGAACCCGATCTCGAGGCCCAGGGCCGCGCAGACCACCCCCCACGGGATCCCGTTCGGCTGCGAGGAAGGCAGGTACTGCGACGGCTGGAACCCGTTCGCGTAGAGCATCGGCAGGATCGTCAGGCCGTCGACGACGTAGTTGCTCCCGCAGCTCCCGGGCCCGATCCAGCTACAGTGAGAGCCGCCCCCGCCCGGGTCGCAGGCGGGCGCAGCGAGGTTCGTGACCGTGCCGACGGTGAGGTCGGTCCCCCCTCCGTAGAGGCTGACCTGACCGAAGAGGAACGCCCAGACCGTGAGGGTCGCAAGACCCCACAGGAGGTCGACCCCGACCGAGATGTAGGGACCTATCCGCCCCACGAGCGACCCGTAGAACGAGTTCAGGCTGAGCGAGTCACAGTGGGTGGCGTACGACGACGAGGTCCAGCCGCCGCTCGGCGTCCAGGTCTGCGTCTGAGAATCGGGGGAGCCGGAGGTCCACGAGGAACCGAGCGTCGCTGAGCACCCGGAGACGGGGGCCGGAGAGAGGAGCGTCCAGGCCCCGTTCGCCCCCGCGGCGAGCGTCGCACTGTACTCGAGCGCGATGTCCGCGCTGATGTCGAGCGTCAGGACCGGGATGCCGAGAATGACGAGCAGCGGGACCTGCGTGTCGAAGAGATCGATCGCCAGATCGGGGTCTCCGAAGTCGTTGACGTTGAACTCCCCGGAACCCGTGTTCGCCGCCGTCGCCTGCAGCTCGAACCCGTAGTCCTCGATGAGCTGGATCTGCCCCACGCCGGCGCTGATCATGAGACGCCCGAACGGGTGGTGCCAGCTGATGCAGCACCAGCTGATGTGAACCGAGGCGGTCGCGCAGGCCTTGACCGAGACCCAGAACGCAACCCCCGCGCCGACCGTGAGCGTGGCGCTGCCCGAGGTGGTGCTGGTGGAGGTGCTCTCGGTCTGCGGGTGGGACTCCGAGCCGATGCTGAGGACCGTCAGGCACGGGTCGAACGTGCCGAAGTAGCCCCCCGCCCGGCCCTTCACCTCAGCAAGGGCGGAGGCATTGAGCGACCCGCATCCGCTCTCGCTGCACGGCACGGTCGCCGTCACCGTCGTCTCCGGGCCACCGCACTCGCTCGCCGAGCAGAGGCTCACCGCTCCCCCGGAGGTCGGCGAGGTCGCGGTCGCGGGGCTCGGCGACGCCGGGGTCGGCGACGACGTCCCCGCGGGCTTGGCCGGCGAACCCACCGCCGCCGCGGGATTCAACATCATCGCGGTCAGGACCACGGCCACGACGATCGGCATCGCGCGCAGCCACCGGCTCGTCCAAGGACTCAAGTTCGACGCCATGGGCAACGGCCGAGTTTACGTGGACCCTGTTTATGACCGATGTGTTATTGTCTGTCGGATACCACCTCGCAATACCGTGGGCTTCCGCGGAGCCCTGACGGCACGCGTGTCGCGTTGGCCGCCTCACCGGTTCGGGGGCGTCGGAGCGTTCCCTCCGGTCCGGCCGGCGCGCGCTCGCGCGAGCCCCTCCGCCGGAGGGGCTGCGCGGCAAGCGGCCTTCGAGCGCTGGCCCGCCGTCGGACGAACGCCTAGGACCGCTCGAGCACGTCGTCGAGGTGCTCGAACTGTTCGGCGATCCCTCCCGCGCCGCCGACCCCCTTCATGCGGTCCCGGTCCGCGCGGCTCGAGAACTTCCAGCGGATCGTGAGCCGGGTCGACTCCCCCACGCGCTCGAACTCGTCGGTCTCGACGGCGCGTACGCCCGGCCAGACGCTCACCTCGAAGGTGTTGACGACGCGCCGCGGCGGGACGATCTCGAGGTACTCCCCCCGGAAGCGGCACTCCCCGCCGTCCTGTCCGCGGACGACGATCGAATACCCTCCCCCGGGTCGAAAGTCGTATCGTTCGACCGTGGCCCGGCTCGGGTCGGTCGTGAACACGAGGGCGACCGTGCTCGGGTCGGTGAACAGCTGGAAGAGCCGCTCCGGAGGCGCGCGGAACAGCCGGACCACCTGGTTCTCGAGGTCGCTGGGCCGGGAGAATACGGTCGGCTCGCGGGGGGTCGTTCGCTCGCTCACAGCTCCTACAGCAGCTTGCCGGCCCGCACCACGGTCGTTCCGTCCACGGCGATCTCCGAGCCGGCGAGCGAGAACCAAGAGAAGAAGCTCGACCGGTTGCCGCCGTTGAGATACCGGTTCCCTCCGATCTGGAGCGCCACGGCGCCGGCCTCGACGGTCTCCAGGTTCGGGACGTCGTGGACGGCCGGGTTGAGCCCGAACTTGAGGACACTGGTCCGGTCCTTGCCCGGCGAGCCGCGCTTGTACTGGCGGACGAAACCGTCCTCTCCCTCCTCGAACGAGTACGAGGCCAGCCTCCCGCCCACGAAGGCGAGGTCGCCGCCGGCGTGCCAGTTCCACCAGATGTTGGTCCGGCGGTTCGCACGGAAGCGCCCCTCTACGGTGCGGGAGTCGAGCGCGACGTCCACGCTTCCGGCAGGGATCTGGTGCAGCATGCCCGAAGGAGAGTCCCCCGCGCGATACGGACGAGGCCTTCCGTCCTGCAGCCGGGGAGCGAGGCCGGCCAACGCCACCTCGAGGTCCGTCCCGTTCGGGTGGATGATCCGCACCATCTTCCCGCGCGAAAGCGCACGGAAGAGCCGGGCCCCCCTCCGGGCCAGCTCCTCCGGTGCGACGAGGGAGGCCCGCGCCACGCTCTCCTCCCACTTCGGGAGGCTCCTGCCCCACTGCCGTGCGCGTCGCTCCGTAGCGAATCCGGTCGTCATCCGCACGCCGCGGAGACCGACCTTCCGAGCGGCCTCGTACCACGCCGGGGTGTAGTCGAAGGCGGCGTCGGCGCTCTCGGGGAGCCGCTCCATTCGGTCGGTGTCGGCCGGACCCCAGAAGTTGACGTAGAGATCCGCGGCTCTCAGCGCCGCCCACTCCGGCGCGCTCGACTGGCCGAGGAGTGGGGCCTGCCTGCGGTCGATCGATCGCCACCACGAGTCCTCGTCGTCGCGCACGAGCAGGACCTTCCCGCCGACCCGCCGCAGCTCGTCGACCACCGCCGAGGCCATCGGCATCGTATGGTCCCAGGACTCGACGATCGCGTTCTCTCCCGCTCGGGCCTGGAGGCACCGGGTCACGATGTTGCGGGCCGCGGCCCGTTCGAGCTTCGAGGGCGATCGCGTCATGCCCTACGTCCCGGCCCCGAGGGCGAGAGAGCGGGCGGTCGTCGCGCAGAGGTTCGATCGGTCGTGCATGGAGTCGCCGTTGTTCAATCCCTCCGCGGATATCGCGTTGTGGAGCGGTAGCGGGGGCCCGACTCCTCGACCAGTAGGCCGAGCCGGTCGAGTCGCGCCTCGACGAGATCCCGGTAGTGGTGGACCCAGGCGTCGAGGTCGCGGAACGGCTTCCGCTGGAGGGAGTAGAGCCGACGCTGGCCGTCCGGCCGTGTCTGTACGAACCCCGCCTCGTGCAGGATGCGCAGATGCCGGGAGACGCCGGGCTGGCAGACCCCCAGCGTCGAGACGAGCGACCCCACGGATCGCTCCCCTCCCCTGAGCTCCTCGACGATCCTCAATCGCGTCGGGTCCGCAAGGACCTCGAACGCGAGGGAGAGGCTCGGCATGGGCATAGCATATATCTTGTTTTATATAAATGATACGCTATATACCGACCCTCCTCCGGCCCGCCGCGACGGGCCGGCAGACCTCGCCTCTGCCGACCCTCCCACCCAGCGGCGCGCCCTCCCCGGAGCGCCGGTCGGATAGGCGCGTCCCTCAGCCGCTCGACGGCGGACCGCGGGACCTAGCGACCGGAGGACGGTGGGGACGGGTGGCTGCTCACTCCCGGCGGGAGCCCGCCGGAGAGGACCACCATCGGCGCCCCGAGTTCGGGGAGGGATGGCGACGGGACCGTGAGCTCCCGAAGGATCCAGGCCATCTTCTCGTGGATCTGGACGAACCGGGCAAACAGGTCGCTCGTCCCCGGGTCCCCTTCCGCCTCGGCGGCGCGGAACCCCTCGCGCATCCCCTCGATGACGCGCCGATGGGCGTCGAGGAGCCGATCGATCATCTGGCGAAGGTTCGTCGGCGGGCCGGGCTCGGGTGGGAGGGTCGCCGCGGCCGCCAGGTCCTCCATCGCGTACGGCGCCCGCTGCCCGAGCATGCGCTGACGCTCGGCGAGGGGGTCGATCGTCTCGAAGATCTCCTGCGCGTGCTCGTCGAACAGGCGGTGCAGGTCGTGGAACAGAGGCCCTGCGACGTTCCAGTGGTAGCCTTTGTACTGCAGGTAGAGACGTACGGCGTTCGCTTCCTCGCGGGCAAGGTGGGGCAGCGTAGCGGACGATCGGTTGCGGGGCATGGGCGCCTCGGCTGCGTCAACGCTTCGCCCGGTATAGTCGGTCCGTGGAGTGGGGTTGAGCACGATGCGGGCGATCAGTGCGGTAAGAGCCCGGGGGGAAGCGCGGGCGGTTCCCTTCACGCCGGGCAGCCCGCGCAGCCGGTGCGGCTCGTCCGGGGGCGATCTCCGGCGCTCCCTCGGGCGGGGCCCGCGGGGCGCCGGAGCCTAGCGTGGGCGTCGACGGACGAGCCTCCGTCCCCGGACCCCCCGGTACGCCGACGCGTCGGCCATTCCCGAGCGGACCGCGGCCCTGGAGCGTCCCCTGCTTCCGGACCTGCAGGGTCTGTGGGACGGGGAGGCGCCTTGGTCTCCGCCGCACGACGAAGAGGTCGCCGGCCGTTTCCTGACCCTGGGCCGAGGGTTCACCGGGAACCGAAAACCGGGGTTGCCGGCGACCGCTGAGCGCGCGACCGACGAACCCCGGAGCCGCGCGCTTGGTCCACGGGCGGCTCGCCGTGACCCACGCCGGAGAACGTCCTCGCCGGGTTGCCCTCCCGGGGCGCTCGACCCTACCTGCGAGCGAACGTGACCTTCACCGAGGCCATGCTTCCGTCCACGGTGACCCTCGTCGGCGAGCCCGATGCGGCGAACCCCTCCGCCTTCCCGACCCGGTAGAGGTACGTCCCGTTCGTCAGGTTGAATCGGATCGGCTCGTCCCACCTGGCCGTCTTCGTCTGACCTTTCAACGTGATGGACCAATTCCCCTGGCTGAGCCCGCTCTCCGTGAACGATACCGGATACGGGTGCGAGAACGTCAGCACGACCCTCGTACGGTGGCTCAGCTGCACCGTCACGGGGAGCCCGGCCGTCAGCACGACCGTGTTCCTCCCGAAGCGCCCCGAGATCGTCTGGTTCACGATCGGCGAGGCCACGGCGAACGTATGGCTCCCGAGCGTCAGGTTCAGGAACCGAATCGAGGGGGTGGTCGAGCAACGGACCCACCCGTCCGCTTCGACGCACCACGGCTGGACCGCCGGGCCGGTTCGAGCCAGCCCCTTCTCGCCAAACGTCAGGGCCACGGTCCGGCCCCTCGCGAACGTCACCACCTCGGTCGCCGGCCCGGAGAGCGCGATCGATCGACCGGCACTCGAGACCCAGCCTCCCGGACCCGTCACGAGCAGGGGATAGGTCGCGTTGGCGAGGGCGCCGAAGCCTATTGCCGGGGTCGTCCCGTGGCGGGCCGTGCCGTTCAGCACCACCGTCCACCCGTCCTTCGCCAGCGTCCTCGGGGGAAGGCCCGTCTCGACGAACGACACGGCGAACCGGTCGGACGGCACGACGACCTCGAGGGCGATCCGGGAGAGCGCGCCGCCCGCATTGCCGGCCGCGAGCCCGATCTCGTAGAGCCCCGGTCCGGTCCGAGCCGAGAGGTTGAACCTGAACTCCGAGGTGAACGGGGCGACCCCCTGAGACCTCCCGACCCCGACGCTCCACCCCGCCGGGACGAGGTACGGCGCGAGGGAGACCGCCGTGCCGGCCCCGAGGGCAAGAACGGAGACGTTGTCCTCGTAATCGAACGGGGCATAGTTGGAGTTCGTCGTCCGCTCGCTCGCGCCGTCGGTGAACGCGAGGTAGAACGGCTCGTTCGCGACCGTCACCGCCGAGCCGTCCGCTTCCGAGACGACCGGCGGGGGTGCGCTCTCGTTGAACGGGGTCCAGGCCGTGACCGCCTGCCCGTCCGCGGCGTTGGAGCGGAAGAAAAAGTCGTACGGCGGCGCCGGTCCCGAGGTCGCGTGCACCTCCTCGTAGTCGGTGTAACCGTAGTAGCTCACCGAGTTGCAGGTGAAGGTGTTCCCCACCTCGAACGCGAGGCCTCCCGTGGACTGAGGCAGGCTCCACAGCAGGGTCCCGGTCGAAGAGAGGAGCTCGAACGTCACCGTGCCGTTCGAGATCCCCATCCCGAAGCGGTACGTGGCGCCGGGCGCGAGGCCGAAGGCATCGGCGCTGTAGGAGAACGTCCCTGCGCAATACGAGGACGTCGAAAAGGCGAGGCCCCAGGCGCCGTAGTCGTTGGCGAAGCCGATCTGATCGTACGAGCCCGCGGTGTCCCACACGGACAGGAGGACGTAGTAGAAGTCGCTGTTCTGAGGGAGGTCGTCGGGTACGCGGAGGTCGACCGCGAGGGCGGTCGCGTTCGCCGGTTCCCCGGCGTACACCGCTCCCGCGTAGAACAGCCCGCTGAGCGACGCTGCGGAGGCGCGGGGAGCCGCGCGCGGCAGGAGGCCCACGCTCGGCGGCCGGCTCGCGGGACCGCTTGTCCCGACAGTACGGGAGGAATCCTGGTGGTCGCCGGTCGCGGGACTGACCGGGCCCCTGTCGGCACTATCGCTCGTGGGAACGTGTTCTCCGTGCCGAACGGGAGGTCCCGGCACGGCGAGCGTCGCGGAGAGGACGAGCAGGGACACGATCCCGACGACGACCGCTCCCCTCCCCGCGCGCAGCATCGACCGCGACCCTCCTACCCTGCGGGGCTGCCCGTCTCGCGGGGTCTGGCAGCAGCGGAATCGACTGGGTCGGGTTATCCCTTTCTTGGGCCGCCGGCCCGGCTCCTCCCCCTCCCCGGCCCGAGCGCGCGGACGAGCTCACCCCGGCCTGCCCCGTCGCCTTCCCCAGATCGGCCCGCTCGTGAACGGAACCCTCCGGGGGCGGGCGGTCCAGTGTAGCGTGCCGCCCGGGCAGGGCTCGGTGATGAGGCCGTGCTCGAGGACGAGGAGAGGAGGGGTCCCGCGCGCGGTGAGGTCTGGGGCGGGTCTCGGAGGACTACCGCTCTGGTGCGGTCGGCGGCCCCGGCTCCCAACGAGGGCCGGCGACCTCGCGAGGGGTCAGGCTCCGGGCCCGATCTGGGTAGCGCGGTCTCGAGACGCCCCGCCCCTGTCGTAAAACAAGTTGCCAGTATGATTAAATATATGTTTAATCTTGGTTAAACGAAGTGCCAGAACCGCACGACCCGTCGGCCGGCCGCTTCCTCGGGGTGCGTCTCAGCCCCGAGGAGGAGGCCCACCTCGAGCGTTTCCGAAGCGAGCGCGAGCT
>DATJUZ010000038.1:0-5956 GCA_035502035.1 Thermoplasmata archaeon | reverse complement strand
ACAACAACCACTTCGAGGTGCGCACCCGCGACGGTGCGCGGTACGGGGGCAACAACCCGTACGGAGGGATCGACGCGACCGCCTTCACGTCGGCCGAATACCCCCTCTCGAACGCCCAGCTCGGCAGCACCCGCTGGAACGTCACGCCGGAGCCGGCCTCCGACGTCAACCACGCCCCCTCCTTCCCGACGATCCCGCTCTCCGGTAACGTCCTCGGCGGAGCGGTCCAGGGCGGGAACGCCTGGTGGGACTACGGGATCGCCTCCAACCCGTACAACCGCCTCCCGTTCGACGACAACGTCACCGCCCCGTTCCTCCCCGTCGGCGGAGACTACGCCCCGCTCGTCCGCTACCCGCTGCAGCCGGTGACCCTGAGCATCTCCGGCCTCCCGTCCCGCATCCCGTGGCACCTCGCGCTCACGAACTCGAGCGGACCGCTGAACCTCTCGAGCTACGAGCCGCTCCTGAACGTCACGAGCGACGGCTCGAGCTTCGCGACCAGCCTCCCCAACGGGACCTACAGCTACCTGGTCAGCACGGCCGGGGACTTCCGGTGGTCGGGCGGCTCGCTGGCGCCCGGCGGCTCGCTCACGGTGACGGGCGGGGGCGTCGCCGGCTCGCTCGTCTTCGTCTCCGCGCCGACGGCGACGATATCGTTCAAGGAGAGCGGCTTCGCCCGGACGAGCAACTTCCCCTGGTGCGCCGAGCTCGACGGTCAGGTCGACTGTTCCCGCGTCCCCAAGGCGGTCCGGTTCGGCGGACTCACGCCGGCCGCCGACTTCGAAGGGAAGTACCGCTACTCCGTGCCGTCCCCGGTCGCGGGGCTCGGGGTCGTCCTCAAGCAGCGGTCGGTCTGGATCCCGGCGACCGGGGAGCTCGCCAGCGGGGGCTCGGCGACGCTCAAGGCGAAGTTCGTCCAGACGTACCCGGTGACGTTCCACCAGACCGGTCTATCGAACCGCTCCGGGAACAACTGGTCGATCACGATCTCGGGCCGGACGCTCTCCAACCTCACCGCCGACCCGATCGTCTTCCACCTTCCCGCCGGCCGCCACGTCTACCACCCCGGCGCGGTCTCGGGCTACCGCGTGGTGACGAAGTCCCGGTCGGTCAAGGTCGTCTGGTACGGTACCCCGTCGGTCCTCGTCAAGTACGTCTCGGACCCGGGGTCCTCGGCGGGCCCCGCGAGGCACGGAGCGCTCCCCGCGGTCACTGCGTTCCTACTCACCGGGGCCCTCGGGGTGGGACGGGCCGCGCAGGGACCGGCCCCCCGTCGTCGGCGGGGGGCTCTCGCACCTCCCCCGAGGGAAGCCGGCCCCTCGGGCGCACCCCGGGCGTTGCCCTCCTAGTCTACCTTCCGAACCGCTGCCGGTTCCAGCCCGCCCGTCGTCCGCACCGCCCCGTGCGTTGCGGTCGACGTGTAGTCGAGCTTGACCGGCGTGTTCTTGGAGATCGTGAGCGTCCCGGAGAGCGGGATCGCGTTGCCTCCGAGCTTCGCGGTGACGCTCTCGCCGGACACCGGCAGGACCTCGTAATCGTAGCTGCCCGGCGCGAGGTCCGTGTACTTCAGCGTCTTCTTCGCCGTGCAGACCTCGTAGCCGTCGAGCACGGTGCACCACGGGACCCCGCGGAGCCCCTTCTCATGGAACGAGAGGGCCACGGTGCGGCCCTTCGTCATCGAGACCGCGAAGTCGGACGAGCCGACGACGTTCCACATCTGGCTGCCGCTCGCACGATAGCCGGACGGGCCGGTGATGAGCGCCCAGTAGTTCCCGGCGACGACGCCCGCGATGCTGACCACGTCGGTGGTGGCGTGGTAGAGCGTACCGTTCCACACGACCGTCCAGCCGGTCCGCGCGAGCTTCTTCGCGGGGAGCCCGCTCTCGGTGAAGGTGACGGTGAAGGTCACGCGCTCGAAGTGGAGGTCGACGACCTGCGCGGCGCCGGCGACGGTGAACGCGACCTCGGCTGGGTTGAGGACGTAGCTCCCGTTGAACGTGTAGGCCATCGCGAGGTAGCTGCCGTTCGAGAGGTTCGTCTCGAGCTCTGAGCCGGGCCCACCGTAGGCGTACCCCACGCAGCTGCTGACGTTGTCGCCCGAGAAGCAGGCGTACCACTCGACGCCGTCGGGGAGGCCGCTCTCGGCGAACTCGACGTTGAAGACCGCCTCGAAGGCGACCGTCACGACCACTGCCGAGCCGTTGACCGTGACCCAGACCGGGTTGGGGAGCGCCCTCCATCCCGGAATCACGGTGTCGAAGGTCGCCAGGTAGCTGCCGTTCCGCTCGGACAGGGCGATCTCGTTGGAGGTCGAGGTGGCGGTGGTATTGTTCAGGTATACCGACCAGCCGGTGCCGCTCGGCAGTCCGCTCTCGACGAACGTGATCGTGTAGCTCTCCGGCTGATAGAACCGCACGGAAACTCCGACGTCGGCGCCCGAGACGTTGACGGTCCCCGCGCGGGGATCGATCGAGAAGCCGGCGACGGGCTCGACGACGAACGGGTAGCTCCCGTTGAGCTCGGAGAACTGCAGGCTCGTGGAGGCGGTCGCCTCGGTCGTTCCGTTGAGCCAGACGGACCAGTCGGTCCCGGTCGGCAGCCCCGTCTCGGTGAACGTCACGGTGTAGGTCGTGACGGTGAACTCGACGGACTCGAGCACGTCCGCGCCGTCGACCTCGAGCGTACCGGACGATGGCGACGCCGTGTTGTGGGCGACCGGCGGGACGCTGAAATCGTACGACCCGTCCTGGACGCTGAAGTTCAGGGAAGCGTTCGAGGTCGTCTCGGGGACCCCGGCGAGGACCGCCGTCCAGAGGTGACCGGCCGGTAGCCCGGTCTCCGAGAACGTCACGGTGTACGGGGCGGAGGAGAACGCGACGGCGACCGACGCGTTCGCCCCCAGGACCCCGACCGACCCTGTGGACGGGGAGGCGGTGTAGCCGTGGACCTCGCCGACGACGTAGTTGTACGTGCCGTTCGGCTCACCGAAGACGATCGTGGACGTCGTCGAGCTCTGCGTCTCCCCGCCGAGCGTGACCGACCACTGTCGTCCGGCCGGCAGCCCGCTCTCGGTGAACGTCACCGACTTCTCGGCGATGGCGTTCGGCGAGGTGCCGACCGCGGTGACGAAGTTGTCGGTCGCCCCCGGGCCGACGACCTCCGTGGGCGAGTAGTAGAGCTCGGAGGAGTCGTACGAGCCGCCGACGTCCGGTGAGCCGCTCCCGATCGCGCGGTCCGGGTCGGCGGTGTAGTCGAACGCCGTCGTGTGGGTCGCCGCCCACCAGGCGTAGACGAACCGCGCCGGGGTGGTGACGCCCGCCGGCGAGGAGATCGACCCGAAGAGCGTGAACGTCCCGGAGCCGAAGTTCGTGGGGGTGCACGGCGGGGCCCCCTCGCAGCCGCTCATCGCGTAGGCCGTGAACGTGCTCGCGGGCGGGTCGAAGTCGGTCTCGTTGCCGTAGATCGTGCCCGGCGTCGTCCCCGAGTAGGTCCGGATCCACGTCCCGTCATACCCTCCGACGAACGAGTCCTCCAGCACGCGGATCTGCACGGTGTGGCTCGTCGCGCCCAGGTTCTCCACCGAGACGCGCTGGACGATCTGCGAGTCCGCGAGGCTCGAGCCGACGACCTGGATGTCCTGGAGGATCCGCAGGTCCTCGGCGGAGGCGATCCAGCTGATGATGACCTCGGTGGAGGAGTTCAGCGTGACGGTCGGCGTCTGGGTGTCGAGGTTGATCACCGTGTAGCCGTCCTCGCTCGAGCCGCAGTAGACGATCCCGAAGCAGTCGCCTTCGACGTACAGGTCGCTCGTGTCGTCGACCCGCACGGAGAAGAAGCTGTCCTCCGGGTAGAGGATGAGCGACGAGGAGTCGCCGAGGTTCACGGGACATCCACCGACCGCGAACGTGAAGACGCCCGCACCGGTCGGGGGCGGAACGATGGCGACGGCGAGGTAGCCGTTGGAGACGCACAGGGGGTCGCCGAGCGGGGAGGGCGTCCCCGCGACCGACGGACCCTGGCCAGCGGTACCGGCCTTGGGCTGCGGTGCGCTCGGGGACGGGGAGGCCGATCGAGAAGGCGCGGTGGAGGAAGTGCCGGAGGTGGCCGCCGTGACGCGCGGGGCCGTCATTGCCGCCGCGGCCACGGGCCGGGCTGAGCTCCCGACCGACAGACGCGCATCGCTCGCGCTCGCCAGGCCGGAGAGCATCAGGACGGCACAGGTCAGCAGAGCCATCGCGACGACGACGGCTCGAGACGATCGCCGCTCAGCACTGGAAGTTCTGGTTTCGGTCATGGAATCCCTCCCGCAGGGAACGCGGGCAAATGTCGGGTTGCGTTATTAGGATTCGCGAGAGGATAATCTACCTCCCGTTCGCCGGGACCTCCGGTCCGTCGTGCGGAACGGAACGGGTGCCGAGCTCCTCGGCGCCGCTTCGGGTCGGTCCTCACGTCTCGGCCGCCGGTCGGAGGTGCCCGCCTGCGGACCGGCGGAAGGCGCGCGGTCCTCCTCGCCCGCCACCGGGGCGCGCGCCTCCCCGGCTCGAACGAGGCGTGACTCAGGGTGAGGAGGTCCCTCTCCCCTCGCCGAGCCGCTCCAGCACGCTCGCGAGGCTCGCCCAGGGGCTCCCCGCCGCCCCGCGGGCTCCGTGGGCCGCCGGGGCGGCACCGCCCGGGCCGGTGAACGTCACGCTGATCTTCACCTTCGCCGGCGCGACGACGTGGACCGTCCCGGTCTGCTGGTCGGTCGTGTAGTTGAGGTTCGAGCTCGCGATGGTGTAGTGGTAGGTCCCGTTCGGCAGGGGGATCGCGATCGAGCTCCGCGTCCCGTTGACCGGCGCCCTTCCTCCGATCGACACCGACCAGTGCGTGTGCCCCTTCAGCCCCTTCTCGGCGAACGTCACCTTGCCGACGATCTCCTTGAACCGGAGCTTCACGGTCTTGGTGCCCTTCGAGACCCCGGCGTTGCCGTGGGTCTTCGCCGGCTTGTACTCGTTCGAGACCGAGTGCACGGTCCAGCGGTACGGGTCGGCGACGACGCTGAACGACTGCGAGCTCTTCGTGGTCGAGCCGGACTCGGTCGCGGGCCCGCCCGCCACGCGGGAGCCGAAGCTGACGTTCCAGCGGTCGCCGACGGGCAGTCCGACCTCACGGAAGACCAGCGAGAGCACGCGGCCGAACTTCACGGAGACCGTCGTGGGCCCGGTGACGTTGAGAGGGGAGCCCGCGGTCGCCGGGCTCGTGAGCGCGCTCCCGTAGCCGTTCGGGCCGGTGACGGCGTAGAGGACGGTCCCCTCCGGCTCGGTGAACGTGAGCGACTTCCCGGTCGTCGACTGCGTCTGACCGGCCGGCCCGGCGGTCACCGACCAGGAGGCGGACGCGGGAAGCCCGACCTCCTTGAACGTGACGGGCGCCGTGGGGACGACCTTCACGCTGACCGTTTCCTCGGAGAGGTCGAGGAGCGGGATGTCGAGCGGCAGCCCGGTCGTCACGTCGATCGAGCAGGTCGCCCCGACGGTCGTCGGGGCGGTGAACGCGAGGTTTGCCCCCTCGACCGTGCCCCCGAAGCACGACGACGTCCAGTTGAACCAAACGCCGGTGAGCGGGGCGTACGCCTCGAGGTTCACCTCCTCTCCGGGGGTGAGGTCGAGCGAGCTCGCGCACGGATACCCTCCGGCCGCGCAGACGGCGACCGAGCTGCCGAGGGGCTGGTCGAGGATCGTCCAGTCGATCGACCCGAGGTCGAAGATGTCGAGCACGTTGCCGCTCACGACGACCCCGAGCAGCCCGCACGCCGCGACCCACGGCTCGATCGGGGGCCAGCCGAAGCTGTCGGAGCCGCACGGCGCCGGCGTCCCCGGGCTAGTGGAGGCGCCGGCGCTGAGGTTGACGCCGACGTACGGCCAGAACGAGACGCCGACGAGGTGGGCGGCGGAGATGTCGATCTTCGGCCCGATCC